>JAEYUQ010000021.1 GCA_023432405.1 Actinomycetes bacterium
CCGGTGGAGTCCTTCACTCCAATCTTTGTGATGTCCCGCATTACCGGCTGGACCGCTCACATTGTGGAGCAGAACGAGAACAACTCCCTGATTCGCCCGCTGTCTGCATACAACGGTGAGGGTCAGCGTTCAGTTCCTCCGCGTAAGATCTAGTCACGGTTTTCGCACCCCGGTAGTACAACATCCACTACCGGGTGAGCCCTAACCACGCCCTGTGTGGTTCTTAAAACGGCTATATCGCAACAAACGTCTCTGTATCTTCTCTCTGTGAAGGGAGAGGCTACCGAGACGTTTTTCTATAGGTGCGGTGTTTTCCTCTGGGGCTGAGGCCGCGGTCAATCCTGTGTCAGATCAGGTTTTAGAACCGCAGCCTGACACCACTATTCAACTGTCATAAGGACGGCCCCGCGCGTAACTGTATCGCCGGGGGAAATAGATAGATGTTTCACGGTTCCGTCATGGGGAGCTTTGACAGGGTTTTCCATCTTCATAGCTTCTAGCACCGCCAGCACATCACCGGCTGATACGGTGTCTCCCTCAGACACAGCAACGGTAATCACAGTTGCTTGCATTGGAGAGGTGACATCATTCGGAGCAGCTCCAGCAGGAGCAGAGGCAGAGGAGGTGCTTGAGGGGCGTCGATGGCGAGGGGGAGTAGCGTGCGTGCGTCCCATGCCTGCGGGGAGAGCTATTTTCACCCGACGTCCATTGACTTCCACAACCACCCGTTCTTTATTCTCTGGGGTTGCGTCAGGAGAGATATCCCCGGAAGTCTCCTGGGGCGTCAAAGTATTCACCCACTCATTCTCAATCCATGTTGTGCTGACGCTGAAGTCCGTGGTGAAAGCAGAATTAGTAACAATATCCCGATGGAAGGGAAGAACGGTGGGCAAGCCTTCCACAGTGAAGTCATCTAGAGCACGCCGGGCACGCTCCAGAGCCTCTTCACGATCTTCTCCATAGACCACGAGCTTGGCCAGCATGGAATCAAAATTCCCACCAACAACCGTGCCCTGAGTAACTCCTGAGTCCACGCGGACACCAACGCCAGAAGGCTCTCGATATGTGGTGATGGTTCCAGGTTGAGGAAGAAAGCCTAGGGCAGGATCCTCACCGTTAATACGGAATTCAAAAGCATGGCCTCGAGGAGTGGGATCTTCGAGGTGGCGCAAAGGTTCACCGTTTGCTATGCGGAACTGCTCTCGAACCAGATCAATTCCCGAGGTCATCTCGGTGACTGGATGTTCCACCTGGAGGCGAGTATTTACCTCAAGGAAGGATATAAGCCCATCGCGGCCCAGAAGAAACTCCACGGTTCCGGCGCCATAGTAGCCAGCTTCACGGCAGATAGCTTTCGCGGCGTCGTGAAGTTGGGTGCGTTGTTCCTGTGTGAGGAAGGGTGCAGGAGCTTCTTCAACCAGCTTTTGATACCGGCGCTGCACACTGCAATCCCGGTCGCCAGCTACCACAACATTGCCGTGCTGATCTGCAATGACCTGACACTCCACATGGCGGGCATGATCCAGATAGCGCTCAATGAAGCACTCCCCACGTCCGAAAGCAGTTTCTGCCTCTCGCGTGGCAGATTCCATGAGTTCAGGAATCTCCTCCAGAGTCCAGGCCACCTTCATTCCTCGGCCGCCGCCACCATAAGCAGCTTTAATGGCTACGGGAAGTCCGTATTCCTGAGCGAAGGCAATGGCTTCCTCCGTGGACGCCACTGGATTTGTCGTCCCAGGAGCCATAGGGGCATGAACTTTTTCCGCAATGTTTCGAGCAGCCACTTTATCCCCAAGGAGTGCAATAGCCTGGGGAGACGGGCCAATCCATGTTATCCCGGCATCAATGACAGCCTGAGCAAACTCTGCATTCTCGGACAAAAACCCGTATCCAGGGTGAAGAGCATCTGCTCCCGATTGCTTGGCAATTGTAATGATTTTGTCCATGTTGAGATAGGTCTCAGCCGCTGTGTCCCCCTCGAGGGTGTAGGCCTCATCGGCCATAGCAGCAAACGGCGCGTTGATATCAGAGTCTGCATAGACAGCAACTGAGGAGATCCCTGCGTCGCGGGCCGCACGCAGTACCCGTACCGCGATTTCGCCACGGTTGGCCACTAAGACCTTGTTAATCATAAGAACCTCTCTGGCCTGTGAGAACCTTTGCCGGTGAGAACGAACCTCTTAAGTCTATGCATGGGCTACTCATCCCCCAAACTGGGCACTTCCTGTGAGAGCTCGGCGTGCGGGGGTAGTAGACGGAGTAAATCGTCTGGCTGTTCTACAGCGGTCATAACCAGTTCTCCGTACCATGATGAGGTGGTGCGGCTATCACTGTTTTCCACACCTGAGATCACAGGGTAAGCACCAGATGAGAGAACAGTAGTGACACAGAAGGGATCCTCCGTGCATAAAGCAATTGTTGTTTTTGAAGTTGAAGGCGGAAGTGACAAAGGGGACGACGGGCACCGTAAGGACACTATGCCCATCGTCAACTCCATCAAGGCAGAAGGTTGGCATTCGGAAGTCATTTATTACCACCCGGAGCAGGTAGAAGACATCTTCACCACGGTCTCTGAAAACTTCGATGCCTATATCTCCCGCGTCAACCCAGGCAACATTCCTGGTGGGGAAAAAGGATATTTTGAATTGCTCACCCGCCTAGCCGATGCCGGTTTGGTAGGTATGTCTACTCCCGCAGACATGATGTCGTATGGCGCGAAAGATGCCCTTGTCAAGCTCAACGACACTCCCTTGGTGCCCTCCGATACCGCCGCCTACTATGACGTGGAATCTTTCCACAAGACTTTCCCCACGTCCCTGTCCTATGGTGAGCGTGTTCTCAAGCAAAACCGTGGTTCAACGGGTGAAGGAATCTGGCGTGTGCGTTTGGCAGATCCTGAGCTTGCGAAGAGCGTGGAACCGGGTACTGCGTTGCCTCTGGATACCAAGCTGAAGTGTACTGAGGCGGTGGATAACCACTCCGAGGACCGTGAGTTGGGCGAGTTCATGGACTTCTGCGATCAGTACATCGTGGGGGATAACGGAATGTTGGTGGATATGCGTTTCATGCCCCGCATTGTGGAAGGGGAAATTCGCATCCTCATGGTGGGTTCGGATCCCGTCTTTATTGTTCATAAGAAGCCTGCTGAAGGTGGAGAGAACTTCTCGGCCACCTTGTTCTCCGGGGCAAAGTACACCTATGACAAGCCGGAAGCCTGGCCCGAGCTTATGGAGATGTTTGCCAAGGCTCGCCCTGTTATCGCTGAGAAACTAGGCGAAGGCAATGACGTTCCGCTCATTTGGACTGCGGACTTCATGCTTGACGACGCCCCCGATGGTGGAGACACCTACGTGTTGGGCGAGATCAACAACTCCTGTGTGGGATTCACCTCTGAGTTGGATATGGGTATCCAGGAGAAGGTAGCTGCTGAGGCTATCCGTCGGGTGATTGAAAAGAACTCCTAGGTTTCCCCAACCAAGCTGTTAAGGGCTAGTGCTAGGGTACGGGCACTAGCCCTTCGTGGTATCTGTGGCAGTTTTTTAGGAGTTCGAGCCTGGGGCTGTTACAGGGGGCTGACGGTGAGGTCACGTTCAATAGGCATACCGATCATGTTTCCCCACTCTGCCCAGGAGCCGTCGTAATTGCGGACATTGTTTAGCCCTAACAGGTAGTGCGCGACAAACCAGCTATGCGCAGAGCGATCTCCGTACTGGCAATAGAACACTGTGGCGGGGGAGTGGGCATCAATTATGTCTGCATAGAGTTCACTGAGTGTACTGCGAGACTTGAACCGTGAGTTCGCGTGGACGGAGGTATTCCAGGGGATATTAATAGCTCCGGGAATGTGTCCCCGTCGGACAGCGACACCTGGTGCGGGGGTCACCCCGTGGTACTCATCAGGACTGCGAACATCCACCACGGCGATACTGTCAAGATTACGGAGAACCTCGGTGACACCAATGCGGTAGGTTGTGTCATTCCTCTCCACAATGGGGTAGGAGGAAGGCTCTGGTTGTGGCACCACGAAAGTTGTGTCACGTTCTTCTGCAATCCAGGCATCTCGTCCTCCGTTGAGAAGGCGGACGTCCTCGTGTCCGAAGAGCTTAAATACCCAGAAAGTAAAAGCTGCCCACCAGTTAGCGCGATCCCCGTAGATCACGACTGTGTCTTCCCGGTGAATTCCGAGAGATTGCATGAGTGCTGAAAACGCGCGGGCGTCGATAAGTTGGCGAGTGATAGGGCTGGTGAGGTCTCGCTGCCAATCAATGCGTTGGGCATAGGGAAGGTGCCCAATATCGTAAACCTGAGAGTTCTCATCGGTTTCAATAACGTGGAGGCCTGGACGTCCCAGATGGGCGCTGAGCCAGGAGGCTGACACCAGTACTTCTGGGTGCGCATAATCCCTAAAAGCTGGGTTGTCATCTGCAGCAAAAGCTCCTTGGAGTGACATAAAACCTCTCCTCAACGGTTAAAAGCCAGGGCAAAGTTGGCTGGTGCAGACAACTCCGAAACCTCGGTTATGCGGTTATCAGAATAAAGCCTATTCTTAGTGAACGTCTTTTAACAGTTAGCGAGTAGAGTGCAATTCGGTTTGGGCGTGTTGAGAAATGAGGAAGAGTGAAGTCGCAATCATATCGTTATGATTTGGACGGCCTCCGTGGCATCGCCATCGCACTGGTCGTTGTATTTCACGTCTTCGTTGGGAAAGTCTCCGGCGGGGTGGATGTCTTTCTCTTACTCTCTGGCTATTTCTTTATGGGCTCCCAACTGCGGTATGTATCGAAGCGTTCGGCGTCCCTAAATCCCTGGTGGCCTATTTGGCGTACTATCCGGCGCCTTCTGCCAGCCATTGTGGTGGTGCTTTTAGGCATCGTGGGACTGGTGGAGTGGTTGGTTCCTTCGTTGAACCGCTATGAAATTGTCAAACAGCTCACGGCCAGTTTGCTCTACTACCAGAACTGGGAGCTGGCATCCCAAGGAGCCGATTACAACATCGCTTCTAACACGGTGAGTCCTCTGCAGCACCTGTGGTCTATGTCTGTTCAGGGACAGTTCTACCTGATAGCTATTTTTTTCGCTTTAGGGTGTGGATGGTTTATACGCAGGCAGCGCATCAAGCATGACAGGGTTGTGGATATTGAGCGTCTTGCTGGCCCCATCTTGGTTGTGGCCACCATCGCTTCGTTCTCCTATGCCACGTACCTTCATTACCAGGACCAGGGGCTTAATTACTACTCCACATGGACACGTTTTTGGGAGCTGAGCTTTGGCGCAGTTCTCCTCATCTATTTCACCAAGATCCAGCTCAACAAGTATCTGCGTGAACTGTGTACCATCATTGGCCTTGCCATGATCTTTTCGGCCTCAGTCCTCTTTAATGGGGCTGATGTGTTCCCCGGACCTCAAGCCTTGGTGCCTTTGGGGGGCGCTGCCTTCGTTGTCCTTGGCGACGGCCGCGTGGCGAGCTGGTTGGCCAGTAAGCCAATTCGCTGGCTGGGCTCCATAGCCTATTCCCTCTATCTGTGGCACTGGCCACTGCTCATTGTTGCCACGGTGTACTTTGATCAGGAACGACCCAGTACTCTCCTTGGATGCTCGGTTATTGCGCTTTCTCTTCTCCTGGCACATTGCACATACAAATATGTGGAGCTTCCACTCAAGCAGCAGGCTAAGCGGCCTACCCGTGCAGAACGGCGCTTGTCTAAGGCTTGGGCTGCTCTGAGATCCTCCTGGGCACCACGGTGGCGGGCCGTTGGAGGTTGCGTCATTGTTGTGATGATGGCGGGAATGCTGAGCATTAATGTTGCCTGGAACCACCGCATTCAGACTGCGGCGCAGTATCAGTTAAGTGATGAGAATTATCCGGGAGCTGCGGCTCTCTATGGTGCCAAAGTTCCTGATCGTCCCTATGAGCCTTCCCTCGACGTTGTCTCCCAACTGCCGCCACTTCCAGGTGCTCGTGGGTGTATTGCTAGCACAAAGTCAGATCCTATGGACGTACCCGGTATTAATCGGATGGAGCATTGCACCTTTGGGGATCCTAACGGGAAGCTAACCATGTATGTGGTGGGAGGATCTCACTCTGAACAGTATGTGAATGTTCTAGATCCTATTGCTAAGCAAAAGAGCATCAAGATTATTCCGCTCGTGCGCCAAGGCTGTCCCCTCTATGTTTCTGATGACGATCAAATGTTCAAGCAGGCATGTACTGATTGGAATCAGACGGTGTTGCAGTTCATTGATCAAAATCCTCCGGATCTGGTTTTCACCACGGTAACTCGACCCTTGGTGGAGTGGGATGGGAGTCGAGAGGCCATTCCTTCCGCATACCCAACTTTGTGGGAGTGGTTGGATGAGCGTGACATCCCCATGATTGGACTGCGTGATAACCCCTGGGCTGTAGACGAGTCAGGCAATCCTCGCAATAACCCGGACTGCATTGCTAACGCTGGTGATCCTCAGCATCCTACTGAGTGCAACATGAAGCGTTCTGATGTGTATGCGGAGGTCAATCCTGCTGAAGCTGAGTTGAAGAAGTACCACAATATGATCACCGTGGATTCTTCTCGGTGGCTGTGTACCGATACAACGTGCCCGGTAATTATTGGCAACGTGGTGGTGTATAGAGATAATTCTCATCTTTCCACCGCTTATATGGCAACCGTCGTGCCATTTATGTGGGACGCTATTAAGGACTTCTTGAAAGATCTTTATAAAGGCTCCGCGCCTAAAAATTGGGATGAGATTACTGTTCATTCTTCATCCCTGGCCCCAACTACGAAACAGGAGGAAACTGCGCCCTCGTCGTCGAGTCTGGCGCCTTCAGAACCTACCCCTCTTAGCAGTGAAACCATCTCTGACACAGACCAGTCCCAGTCAGAGGGGGAGGATGATACGTCTTCGACAAACAGCTCCGAGTCATCTGACTGGGAACAGTCAGATTCTGAAGTCTCTGAATCTGAGGATGACAGTTCGGTGAGCACTGAGGAGACAGTGCCTTCGGAAGAATCTACCTCTGCTAATACTGCTCCTGAGGTACTAGACGAGGGTCTTTTGACTGTGTAAGCACACACGCGGGTTTGAGTGTCTAAGCACACACTTAGGCCTGACACTTAGGCCTGACTCTTAGGTCCAGAAATCGGAGACTTTGAATCCCAGGGAATAGAGAGATTTCCTTATAAAGGGAAGAGACAATCCGATGACGCTGGAAGGGTCCCCTTCAATGCCATCAATAAACCATCCGCCCAAGGCTTCCAGGGTAAACGCTCCAGCACATTCAAGTGGCTCACCAGTGGCTGCATAAGCGGCTATATCCTGTGGTTCTGCTGAGGCAAAGGAGATGGCTGTTTGAACTGTCTCAGAAATCTCTGTTCCCGTGGGTGCAATCACGCAGTGGCCTGTGAGGAGCTGTGCTGTTCGGCCAGCTTGCAAGGCCCAACGCTGACAGGTGACCTCGTAGCTATGGGGCTTACCTTGGAGCTGCCCGTTAAGAAGGAGCATGGAATCTGCCGCAATCACCACATCCTCAGGGTGGCGGGGTGCCACAGCATACGCTTTTGCCCCCGCTAGCTGTCTGACAACCTCAGAGGGAGATTCCTCTTTCAGCTGCTCTTGGAGAGCAGCTTCATCCACCTCAGCCGGATCTACAACAGGATCAATGCCAGCAGATCTCAGGAGTGAGAGGCGAGACGGGGAGCCTGAGGCGAGCACGATACGCATCAGAAGTAAGTTACCGTTCGGAAGGCGCCGGGGTTGAAAACCCGTTGCGAGATTCGATGATCAGTTCGGGAACCCCAGAGATTGTGCTGAGTGCTTGTAGTCACGTGTCCGCGTGGACGGGCAGAGACAGATTCGAGAACCTGGCTCAGAGCAGAGTATTCATCCTCATCGAGGGTTCCTTTCAATATCTCAAACTCAATCACTGTGCCTTGTCACCATGACCTCTC
The DNA here is from genome assembly GCA_023432405.1 of Actinomycetes bacterium. Taxonomy (GTDB): domain Bacteria; phylum Actinomycetota; class Actinomycetes; order Mycobacteriales; family Mycobacteriaceae; genus Corynebacterium. The sequence goes on from JAEYUQ010000021.1 coordinate 7,947, forward strand.
GTTGTGTTACTCGTGGGTGTTCTCGGAGTGGGGAGCCCCTTGCTGTTGATTCGGTTCTCCCCGAGAAACCTGCTACTGGGGGAATCCCGATAGTTGGGCAAAACTGCTGTGCTTGCGCAGAGGTTGAGCCACAGCTTTGCGCTCCACTAAGCGAAGCCCCTCAATGAGATGAGCTCGTGTTTCGGAGGGAACAATGACGGCATCCACTATTCCTAGCTCTGCAGCTCGGTAGGGGTTGACGGTGTACTCGCGGTATGTTTCCTCAAGCTCAGCGCGCAGAGCATCCACATCTTTCCCCTTGCGCTTAGCATTGTCCAGCTCATAGTCATAGATGTTCTCAATACCGCTGGTGGGGTCACTGACAGTGATATGTGCGGTGGGCCAGGCAAACACCAAATCAGCTCCGAGCTCCTTGGCGCCGAGGAGAGAATAAACAGTGCTGGTGGCAGCGCGGGTAATGACCGTGAGCATACCGACCGTTGCGTCTGCATAGGCTGCTGCCAGGATTCCTGCTGCGCGAGCTAATCCAGCTTGTTCAGCCTCGGCATCGGGAACGAAGCCTGGACAGTCCACCACGGTGATCACCGGGATAGCAAAGGCGTCACACAAGCGCACAAAACTTGACGCCTTGGTAGCAGCAGCAGCGGTCAGACATCCGGCCAAAACAGTCGGCTGTGTTGCCACAATCCCTACGGGCCGACCTTCAATCCGCCCATAAGCAGTCACGATATGAGGAGCGTAGGCTGCATGAAGTTCTAGAAGCGACCCCTCATCAACCAGGACCTCCAGAACGGAATGAACATCGTAAGCTTCTCGATCGGAATCCGGGATGATTTCGTCTAAGCTCTGATCCCGCATTGAGCTTTGCCCCAGAACCGTTCCACTAATCACTGCGGACTCATCACGAGGGGCGTCGGCACGGTTATTGGAGGGCAGGTAGCTGAGTACGTCTTTCACTGTATCCACTGCCTCGGCATCGCTGGGAACAGTCAGAGCAGCAATTCCCGAGTTGCTAGCGTGGATGGAAGTACTTCCCACTGTCTCAGCACTCACCTGGGATCCGCTCACAGTAGAGATCACGGAGGGATCTGTGGTGAAAAGCGTGCTGCCGGACACGAATATGGAGATGTCGGCCAGGGTAGGGAGGACGGCATGAGGTCCGGACACCTGCCCACTCACCACAGCTATCTGGGGGATTACCCCGGAAGCCTGAGACATCAGCGCATAAATCTTAGCGAAGGATGATAACGCTACAATTCCCTCTTTAGGGCGGGCTCCAGTGCCATCGACAAAAGCAACAAGAGGCACTCCAGAGGTAAGCGCCATCTCATAGATTTTGACAATTTTGTCCCCGTAGACTTCCCCTAGCTGTCCATCAAAAATCGTGGAATCTTGCGCATAGGCGCAAACCTTCCGGCCGTCTATTGTTCCGTATCCCGTGACGACGCCGTCGGTGGCAGGTTTCTGCCTATCCATCCCATACTGGGTGACCCGATGTTTAGCGAGGGCGTCAACCTCTACAAAAGAGTTGTCGTCAAACAGAGCCATAAGCTGCTCACGGGCGGTACGTCGTCCCGCCTCATGCAGAGCCGATACGGTTTCACTGCTTACGGGGTGCTCTGCTTCTTGCAAGAGCACCTCAAGCTGCGCCAACTTGGAAGCCGTGGCTCCCATCCCTTGTCCCGGTGAAGTCATGCGTCCTAGTTTAGATTCCCTGTCCCGCTAGCATAACGTCAGGCGCAGCCAGTAAAGCAGGTAGCACCTAGCTGTGCTGTGAAGCCCCGAGGTAGAAACCCTCACGCAGTACACTTGGGGAGTGGTTTTCCTGGATTTGTCTCAGCTTCGCGGTGCTCTGGTTAGCTCAGGTCACTATTCGCGCATTGAGCTTGTTGATACCACCGGCTCCACCAACACCGATGTGTTGGAGTGGGAGCTTCCAGGTGATGATTCTCCCAGGCTCCAAGCGCTTTTTGCTCGTCATCAAACGCAAGGGCGAGGGCGTCTTCAACGACGCTGGTTTTCACCCAGGGACAAGCAACTGATTTGTTCCTTGCTCTACACTCCTCCCACCCATCGGACTGATGATTTAGGGCTTCTTCCCCTGGCTGTGGGGCTGGCCATTGTCACTGCTGTGGGAGATACCGCTCACCTTAAGTGGCCCAACGATGTTCTCATTGGGGGCAAGAAAGTGTGTGGGGTTCTTGCTCAAGCCAGTTTCGATCCCCTGCGAGTGGCTCTAGGCTTTGGAATCAATCTGACGCTGACTCCTGAGGAGCTTCCTGTTCCTCACGCCACTTCTCTCCAGATAGAGGGCATGGCCCATGAGCCCACGGACCTTGCCATCAATGTTCTCCTGGAGTGTTCCCACTGGCTATCCCAATGGAGCCGAGGTGGACATAATCGTGATCTTCTTCTGGACACGTATCGACGTCGCTGTTCCACTCTGGGAGCCCAGGTGCGGGTTGATCTTCCTGCACAGGCCGCCCCTGGTTCTGTAACCGGGCGCGCAGTGCAGATAGATTCAGCAGGTCAACTCGTTGTCCAGACCTCTCGGGGGGTGCAGAGTTTTTCTGCCGGAGACATCACACATCTTCGTGCTGCAGAGGGTTGTACCTTCCCACAATGAGCACAATGTTCATTTCTCTTGTGTTCTAGGTAGGGTGTAGCGCATGGCAGGCCTCGACTTATCTCCCCGAGAAAGAGTGTATTTCGATGTCACCTCATCAATGTTTGACCTGACATTCTCAGTTGTTGAGGCCATACTCATAACCGGCATTTGCTGGATGGGCATTGGTGTTCTGGACCATCCGGGAGTTGCTTTTAACCCGGCCGGCCGCTCCATCCTTGTATTCGGTTGGTTCTTCCTCCTGCTGTGGCGTCTAGTACTTCCCTTTCTGCGCGCACGTCGACGTCGTTTCATCATTACAAATCGCCGTATTCTCTCCCATCCAGCAACTCTGGGTGGAAAACTGGACTCCATTCCTTTGGACTCCATCACCAGAGTTCAACGCCAAGGCTCCGCTATCGGATTAGGCGTGGCAGGTTATCCCGCCGTGTTGTGGTTCAACAGTATTCCGAAAGCCCGGAAAGCGGTTCAGCTGTTAGATCAGCTACTGTGAACATTCGCTGGTGAGGTGGTCACCTATAGTGGACTGTGTGAATGAGAGCGCAGAATCTTCGACAACACTAGACGGAAACTTCTCTGCTCATCCTGATGGTGGGGGCGTCGTCACGGTTATTGGCGATGGGCAGCTGGCTCGTATGATGCAGACGGCAGCAATAGAGCTAGGGCAATCTATTCGGCTTCTCGCGGGGGCAGAGAATGCCTCGGCGGCTCAAGTTTGTGCCGATGTATTCCTGGGAGATTACACAGATCTGGATGACGTTCGGCGCGTTGCCCAGGGCAGTACGGTTGTCACCTTCGATCACGAGCACGTGCCCAATGATTATCTCAACACACTGATTGCCGAGGGCTTCAATGTTCAGCCCCGGCCAGAAGCTCTCATTAACGCTCAGGACAAGTTAATCCAGCGTCAGAACCTCTCTGCACAAGGCATACCTGTACCAGAATTTTCAGCCATTGAATCTGTGGACGATGTTCAGAGTTTTTGGCTCTCTGTAGAGGGACAGGTCTGCCTCAAAGCCCGCCGAGGCGGTTATGACGGACATGGGGTGTGGTTCCCGGAGACCTCTGAAGAACTAGAACAGCTTGTCACAGATCTTTTGGGGCAGGGCGTTGATCTCATGGCCGAGCGCAAAGTTGATCTCGCACGAGAACTTTCAGCAATGGTTGCCCGTACTCCTTCGGGAGAGGTCAGGGCATGGCCGGTGGTGGAATCTGTTCAACGTGACGGCATTTGTTATCTCACCATTGCTCCCGCCCCCGGGCTGAGTGACACTGATCAGGAGAAGATTCAAGCAATGGCACGCACTGTTGCTACCACTCTGGGAGTGACGGGTGTGATGGCGCTAGAGCTCTTTGAATCCACTGCAGGGGAAATCCAAGTCAATGAATTAGCAATGCGTCCACACAACACTGGACACTGGACTCAGGACGGGTGCGTGACAAGTCAATTTGAGCAACATCTTCGGGCCGTTTCGGATATGCCTCTGGGCTCAACTCACCTCACTGCTCCCGTGACTGTCATGGTGAATACCTTGGGTGCGGAGAATTCCCCTGAGCTTCCTCTTTCTGAGCGCATGGCTGAGGTGTGGAAGAAGTTTCCTGAGGCCAAAATTCACCTCTACGGGAAAACCTGGCGCCCCGGGCGGAAACTAGGTCATGTCACGATGAGTGGCGATGATGTGGAAAAAGTCAAGGATGATGCCCTCTCTGCTGCACATTTCATTGTCTATGCTAAGTGGTATTAAAAATAAGAGGTATGTGACAACCGCACTCCGGGAAATACAAGAGGACTGAGGGGAAACTATGAGCGTTCCAGTGCACGATCTTCCTTCGCACGCGCTAGTGGGCATCATTATGGGCTCGGATTCGGATTGGCCCACGGTGAGTCCTGCTGCTGAGGTTCTCAGCGAGTTTGGGATTGCTATAGAAGTGGGAGTGGTTTCTGCTCACCGCACTCCGGAAAAAATGATTGCCTACGCGAAAGGGGCTCATAAGCGCGGTTTGCGTTGCATTATCGCTTGTGCAGGAGGGGCTGCACACCTTCCGGGGATGGTGGCAGCTGTAACTCCGTTGCCGGTGATTGGTGTGCCACGGGCTCTGAAGAATCTGGACGGATTGGATTCTTTGCTCTCCATCGTGCAAATGCCCTCAGGAGTTCCGGTGGCCACCGTCTCAATTGATGGCGCTAAGAACGCAGGGCTTTTAGCAGCCCGGATTGTGGGAACAAGTAGTCCCCGGGTTCAAAAGCGGATGGTGCGCTACCAGATAGAGATGGAAAAAGAAGTAGAGCGTAAAGATCATGCCTTGCGGGATCGACTTCTGCGGGGTGAGTAAATAACGGAGGTAGGGTTCACTGCTGTGACCAATAGCTCAGATTCTCAGCGTGTGCAGTCTGATTGTACTGTTCCTTCGACGGCCGCTAAAGGCCAGCAGATTCCTCCGCATCCGCAGGGATGGGGTCTGTGCGCGCCTTCAGTGGCAATGATCTGCGAAGGCGGGGGCATGAGAAATTCCTACACTGCCCCAGTGATTGACCAGCTCATTGCCCATCATGTGACTTTTGGATGGGTTGGAGGTATCTCTGCAGGTGCTAGCCATATTGTCAACTTCCTCTCCCATGACCGTACTCGAGCCCGAGAGAGCTTTGTAGAGTTTGGGGCTAACCCTAAAGCTGGCGGATTAAACACAGTTTTGCGCGGTAAGGGATATTTTGATGCCGAGTACATCTACCAAGAGGCCAGCGCCCCTGATGCAGAGTTTCCCTTGGACTATCAGGCCTTCGTGGACAATCCCACACCATTTCGCATTGGGACGGTTCGAGCTGACACCGGAGAAACCAGATATTTTGGTCCTGATGACCTCGACAGCCTAGATGAGCTTCTCCTGGCCGTCCGTGCCTCCTCCACTGTTCCCGGGTTTATGGTCATGCCCCATATCGACGGTGCTCCTTATGTAGACGGGGCACTGGGAACCTCGGGGGGTGTGCCGGTAGACGCTGCCGAGGCAGATGGCTTTTCTCGCTTTCTCATCATCCGCACTCGCCCTCGCGGTTTCCGCCGTCAGCCTCCGTCTTCCCCCCAGGTATTACGCCAGTTTTTCCACAACTACCCCGAGGTGGCAGAGCTCCTTAATACTCGTCACGAGCGGTACAACCAGATGGCAGACTACATCGAGGAACTAGAACAGCAGGGCAAAGCTTATGTTTTCTATCCTGATGAGATGCCTGTCACTAATTACGAGCGCAGTCTCTCTAAGCTCAAGGGCTCCTATTATGACGGCCTCAGTCAGATTTACCGTGACTGGGATAGCGTTGTGGATTTCTTAGAATCCTCCTCGTAGTTTGTCTCCTGTCCACAGGTACTCGGGCACAGAGTATGACTGAACTGTCTACGAGATGCTATGCCCTAATTCACGCACTGAGGGCCGTCGCCTCCTGCGTTAATAGTGGGGCCGGAATCCGCTAGTCCAAAGTCTGTTCCGGGTTGTCCTACTGTTTCACTGGACATGGGCAATTCCGGTGTTGGTGAACTAGAGGATTCGGTAGTGCTGATGGTCTGTTCGAGGCCTGGGCCAGAATAGTCATCAGCCGCCACTGCAATAAGCTCCGTGGAGCTCATACCAGCGTCTTCTTCCACGGGAAGACCTCCCAGCGCAAGAGCCAGCGCCTCTGCTGCTGTCGCATTTCCAGGGCCATAAAGAATGGCACTGGAAGCGTACATTCCAGGTGCAGCATTGGAAGATTCTGTCACCTGGACTTGTCCGGCAGAAAGAAACTCAGCAATTTTTCCAGCTAAGCCTTCGATACTTCCGGCATTGAGCACTCTGACGGTGCTGCCCATCAAGGCTGATGCGGTGCTCTGGGAGACTGCCTCGCTGGATGCCGGTGGCTGGGAGGAAGAAGGAGCTGTGCTACTGGAGGTAGAGGATTGCAGAAGCTCCTCCATGTATGCCTTCACCTGCAGAGGATCCACGGTCACAATGGATTCCCCATAATCCCCCACGCCGTCCACAGAGGTAACGGGAATGGTGGAAAAGTTCACATTACCGCTGGCCAGATCCTGGAGCTGGGCCGCTAGGCTCATCACGTCCCACCCCTGGTCAATGGTTACAGATCGCTTCACAGCTGTGCCGAGATCAGAGAGCCGTACCGGGTTGGAAAGCGTGCCAGCAGACAGTGTTTTGTTCACCAGAGAAGCCGCATAGGCCTGCTGCCTGACAATACGATCAAAGTCTCCTCGGGGAAGTCCATGACGCTGGCGCACAAAGCTTAACGCCTGAGAGCCTCTCAGTGTTTGTCGGCCTGCAGGAAAATTGGAGCCAGAATAGGGGTCATTGACTTCCTGATTTAAACAGACCTCCACGCCACCCACGGCGTCGGTAAGGAGAACAAAGCCCAACAGCCCTATCTCGGCATAGTGATCAATGTGAACCCCGGTGAGATCGGAGACAGCATTGACAAGTGCCTGACGTCCTACTTGTTGGCTATTGTCATCAATCTGCTTCTCATCGGTCATGCCCTCTGAGGCCGCTTGGGCACGGTATTCATCCCTGCTAGCAGAATAGACACCGTTAATCTTCAGGTTTCCGTAGAGATCACTATGGATGTAGGAGTCACGGGGAATAGAGACAGCGGTGGCGGAAGATCCATCATTGGGGATACGGATCACCATCAAGGTATCTGTATTCTCTGATTCTTCATCACCAGCGTGGAGAAGGTTGATCTCCTCCTGGCTCAAAGCATTTCCCTGAGCATCTGTTCTGGAGTCGGAGCCCACGAGCAAAATATCCATAGCGCCATCGGCGGCGTTGCCTTCAAATTTCTGAAGGGTGAAGGAATCACTGATGGCATTGCCCACTTGGCCTACAGTTCCATAACCTACCCCGGACGTCACCACGGCAAGTATCGCTAGAGTGGCGATTACTCCCCTGAACCAGGGGGGACCCACCTGCTGTGGCATCTTGAGAACGGGAGCTTCCTTGATGCCACGAGCCTTTCGAGCCGATAAGGCGCGTACATTTTCGCTCAACTCACACCCCGTAGGTTCACTGGCCTTCTTTACTGGTTCTTTAATGTAACCGAATCAATTGGCTCATAATAGTTGAAAACTACTCGTTGGGAGCTCAGCATGACAGAAAGTGCGGGAAAACTCAAAGTTCTGATCACTGGCGCAGGAGGGCAACTAGGGCGAGCGCTGGCGTTGACAATCCCTGAAGATATCTCTGCCACCTGGGCTTTTCGTTCGGATTTTGATATGTCAGAGGAGAAGCTGCCGCCTGTGCCTTCCTGGGTGGATGTTGTGATTAATTGTGCGGCCTATACCGCTGTGGATGAGGCAGAAAAGAACCCTCAGATGGCCCAGCTAGTGAACCATCAGGCGGTGGGAGCCCTAGCGCAGCGTTGTGTCCAGGCGAATGCCCACCTGATTCACATCTCCACGGATTATGTTTTTGGATCTGTGGGCATCCATCGTCCTCTCACCCCTCAGGATCCTCCACAACCGGATTCTGTATATGGGCGTTCCAAGGCAGCCGGGGAGCAAGCAGTTATGGACTCCGGCGCAGCAGCCACCATTATCCGCACTGCCTGGCTCTATTCCGGGCGGGTGTTGCCCAATCACCGGGATTTTGTGTCTACCATGCTTCGCTTGGAATCCCAACAGGAATCTGTCTTCGTGGTTGATGATCAGTGGGGGAGCCCGACCTTCGTTGTGGATCTTGCCAGAGCCTTGTGGGAAGTGGTCCGTAGCCGTCCAAGGGGGATTCTTCATGCTGTGGGAGCAGGTCAGGCATCGTGGTGGGAGGTTGCCCAGGAAGTTTTCCGTTGCGTGGGGGCTGATCCTAGTCGTGTGCAGCCCATAAGCTCACGGCAATATGAAGCTCAACGTTCTTCCGTGACGACGGCCCCTCGTCCTCTGTGGTCTGTTCTCAGTTCGGATTTCCCCTTACCTGAGTGGCGCAACGGAATCCGACGCGCCGTCGCCGGTACCATAACTCCATTATGACGTCCTCTCCGGCGCTGCCATTGGCAGTCTTCACTGTGACCTATTCTCCCGGTTCGTATCTCAGAGATTTTTTAGAGTCCCTCGATGCTGCGACCACTCGGAGTACCACAGTCATCATGGCAGACAATGGATCCACTGACGGTGCTCCTCAGGCGGCAGTCTCAGAGTCCGTGGAGCTTTTCCCTACAGGGGGGAATATCGGTTATGGGGCCGCCATTAATGCGGCTGCTCGAAGTCTGGAGGGGCGTCGCCGCAGCGGAGAGATAGACCCAGAGTTCTTTCTTTTTGCTAACCCGGATGTTCAGTTTTCACCAGGCAGTATTGACGAGCTTATAGCCTGCGCGAAACGTCATCCGAGGGCTGCAGCCATCGGACCGCGCATCCTAGAACCAGATGGCTCCACCTATCCCTCAGCCCGGGCACTTCCCACCCTCCGGAATGGAATTGGACATGCCCTCCTTGCTCCCGTGTGGCCCAATAACCCTTGGAGCCGTGCATACCGAAACAATCACGATATGGATTCGGAGTTTTCGGCAGGCTGGCTTTCAGGGTCCTGCCAACTGGTGCGCTGGGATGCTTTCGATAGCCTCGGCGGATTTGATGAGCGCTATTTCATGTATATGGAAGATGTTGATCTGGGGGATCGTGCTGGGCGCAAAGGGTATCAGAATGTGTACTGTCCCTCGGCGCTGATTGTTCATGCTCAAGGGCATAGTGCAGATGCCCACTATGGGCTTACCTACGCCGCTCACCATGACAGTGCCTATAGATTTCAGGCTGACAGACTATCTGGATGGCACAATGCGCCCATCCGTCTGGTTTTGAAAGTCGGGCTCAGGTTGCGGGAGCTGCTCGGCTTGAAACTGCACCGCAGGTCTAGAGATACCCAGTAGCCAAGAAAATTACTGCTCGAAACTCCCAAATAGTGTCCACCCGCGCTGACTTATGCGTCACAATGGGGAAGCTAATGTCCACTCCGAGTGAAAGAACGTCATGGTTCATCCAGTTCAGACCGATGCCGTCATTTTGGTTGGGGGTAAAGGTAGCCGTTTGCGCCCCTTGACGGTGGGAACTCCTAAGCCGATGTTGCCTACCGCTGGCTACCCCTTCCTACAACACCTCTTGGCGCGGATTGCTGAGACTGGCATTCATCACGTCATTCTGAGCACCTCGTATAAAGCTGAGGTTTTTGAAGAGTACTTCGGTAACGGGGCAGATTTTGGGCTGGACATCGAGTATGTGGTGGAAGAAACCGCCCTGGGTACGGGTGGCGGTATCCGAAATGTCTACGACAAACTTCGTTACGACACCGTCATGGTTTTTAACGGAGATGTTCTGGCCGGAACAGATCTCGAGGCCATTGTCCAAACGCATGAACAGCACAACGCTGATGTCACGCTACATCTGGTCCGGGTTCCTGATCCTCGAGCATTTGGTTCAGTCCCCACAGATGCCGATGGACGGGTTCTAGCTTTCCTAGAAAAGACGGAGGATCCGCCCACCGATCACATTAATGCTGGGTGTTATGTCTTCCGGAAAGAGGTTATCGAGGCGATTCCGGCTGGGCGTCCAGTGTCAGTGGAAAGAGATACTTTTCCAGCTCTGCTCCATTCTGGGGCGCGCGTGTACGGGCACGTGGATCATGCGTATTGGCGAGACATGGGCCGTCCTGAGGATTTTGTGCGCGGTTCTTCAGATCTGGTGCGCGGAATTGCTCCCTCACCCCTGCTCAGTGGCCGTACAGGAGAAGCCCTCGTGGATCCCACAGCCGGTGTGAAAGACGGTGTCATCTTGGTGGGCGGCACTGCCATAGGACGAGGATCAGAGATTGGCGCCGGATGTCGCTTGGACGGCACGGTTATTTTTGATGGAGTCACTGTCGAGCCTGGCGCTGTCATTGAACATTCCATTATTGCCTCGGGAGTGCATATTGGGGCCAATGCTCGAATCCAAGACTGTGTGATCGGAGAAGGAGCTCACATCGGAGCACGATGCGAACTTTTGGGCGGAATGCGAGTGTGGCCGGGAATCACTATTCCAGACACTGGGATTCGCTTTTCAAGCGATGCCTAGTGAGAGGCTTTCTGGTGTTCTAGTACTGGCTCCACCACAATATGTGCTACCCCCATCTGTTTCCCCCTTCCTGTGACTGCTGATAACTGAGTTAAGTTAGGCGTGCTCTAGGTACTTATTTTGCTATCAATCCATCTGATTGGGTTGCGCATATCTAGTGTTCCGTGTGTAATCACAGTGTTGTTATTTGCGGTTTGCACTATGCGATGATGTGTAATCGCGGGTGATACCGTTGTGATGTAACGGGGAAAGGATGTGGCGTGAAAGACGTGGCTGGTAACGCCATTGTCCCGGGCGGTGATGATGATCCCAGGTACAGCCTGGATCGTCTCTTCAGGGCGATAGACGCCGATTGGCATCTTCAAGGGCTGTGCGCCCAGACTGATCCCGAAGCATTTTTCCAAGAAAAAGGTGGTTCCAGCCGCGAGGCGCGGAGAATCTGCAAGGCGTGCCCAGTGCGTGACGAGTGCTTGGAGTTCGCTTTGCGCAACGACGAACGTTTCGGAGTGTGGGGTGGGCTGTCAGCCCAGGATCGCAAACGCCTCAAGGAGCGCCGTATTCAAGGGCTCTAGAACTACCTCACCACTCGAAGCGAGAGTCAATATCGTGAGGGTCAATACAAAGATATTCCGCCACCAGTGCTGTCAAGATTGTTGAGAGTAACTCGTGGCGTTCTTCTGTTGTGCGGGTTCTTTGTTCCACGGCCATACGGAAAATCACCAGTCTGGCTCTAGTGGGGTTTCCAGCAGTATCCACTCCAGCAGTAATGAGCTTTCCTAAAGGCACTGATCCATCTGCCACCACGCCCTCAGGAACCACACTGAGCTGAGGGTCAAGTCTCATGCGGGGAATGATATCTACAGCAATGTCTAAGCCTGCCAGTTGATCGGGATAATCGGCCTGAATGGGTGCATAGGCTTCCAAGACAGCGGCGTCGAAAAGGCGGGACCTGCTCCGGTGTCGCGGCACTCCATCCGGCATGAGAGTGCCCCGAAGTCCGTGGCCATGATAATCCCGGGAAACTCGCATCCGCATAGGGGAGACTTTATTAACAAACGTCACTCAGGTTTCAGAGGCTCGCCGTTTCCTGGCGCGTGAATACTCTCAGGAATGAGTGTGACGGACTACACTAGCGCCTTGTGAGTCAATTCCGTCGTTGTTCCCATCCTGGTTGTAACCGTCCGGCCGTTGCCACGATGAGCTATGCCTACGCGGAATCAACGGCGATTGTGGGTCCATTATCGCCCATACCCAATCCCCATACCTGGGATTTGTGCGCCAAGCACGCCGCACGAATCACCCCGCCGGTAGGGTGGGAGCTCTCGCGGGTGGGCGATGTAGAGCTTGACAATTATGACGATGATGACCTCACAGAGCTCATGGAGGCGGTGCGTATTGCTCAAGCTGCTCATGATCTCTCAGAGGCAAAGACTGCCCAGTCCAGCCCAGAACGCACATCAGCACGGGTTCAGCCTCAGCCAGACCCCCGCTTTGTGCCCAACCATCCTGTGTATCGTAAACGTCGTGGCCGTGGGCATTTGCACGTCGTTCCCGATGTGCCCAAGCACTAAGCTGGACGATATTCCAGCTTTATGAAACCTATCGTGATCTGTGTATTGAGGTGTACCTATGCGTGATCGCCACTTTGTTGATGCCGTTATCAAAGCCTATGACGTTCGCGGTGTGGTTGGCGCTGAGTTCAACGCCGATTTTATCGCCGAGGTGGGGGCTTCCTATGCGTATCTTCTCCGTGAGGAAGGGGAGAGCACTCTCGTTATCGGTCACGATATGCGAACCTCCTCACCAGAGCTATCTGAGGCTTTCGCCCAAGGGGTGCTGAGCCAGGGAATCAATGCTGTTCTTCTGGGGCTGACCTCCACTGATGAGCTCTACTTCGCCTCAGGTGCTTTACAGTGTGCCGGGGCAATGTTTACTGCCAGCCATAATCCGGCGCAATATAACGGCATCAAGCTTTGTCGTGCAGGAGCTCGTCCTGTGGGACAGGAAACAGGCTTGGCGCAGATCAAGGAGTACCTCATTTCCGGGGTTCCAGAGTATTCCGGAACTCCAGGAACGCTGTCTTCTCGTGATGTCTTGGGGGATTATTCACGCTATCTCAATAGTCTCGTGGATCTTACCCAGATTCGTCCCCTGACAATTGCCGTGGATGCTGCCAACGGTATGGGTGGTTTAACTGTTCCCGCAGTGTTTCAGAATCTGCCGGTGCGCATTGAACCGCTGTATTTTGACCTAGACGGTACTTTCCCCAACCATGAAGCTAATCCTCTAGAACCCAAGAATTTGGAAGATTTACAACGCTTTGTTCGAGAAGCCAAGGCTGACATTGGTCTGGCGTTTGACGGTGATGCAGACCGTTGCTTCGTGGTTGATGAACAGGGCAATGCTGTTAGCCCCTCCGTCATCTGCGCGATTATTGCTAAGCAGTATTTGGAGAAGAACCCCGGAGCCACCATTATCCATAACCTCATCACCTCCAAAACCGTGCCAGAGGTTATCGCAGAAAACGGGGGCCATCCCGTGCGCACCCGTGTGGGACACTCGTTTATTAAGGCCAAAATGGCAGAAACAGGTGCCGTTTTTGGTGGCGAGCATTCCGCCCACTATTACTTCTCGGAGTTCTTCAATGCTGATTCTGGGATTCTTGCTGCCATGCACGTTCTCGCGGAGCTAGGTGCACAGGACGCTCCTCTCTCCCACTTGGCTCAGCAGTACCAACGCTATGTGGCTTCTGGAGAAATCAATTCCACAGTGGATGATCAGGAAGAACGCACGGACGCTGTTCTTCAGGCATTCTCGGATCGCACTGAATCAGTGGATCGCCTTGATGGAGTCACCGTTCAGCTCACAGGTACCCCTGCATGGTTCAACGTTCGTTCCTCCAATACTGAGCCGTTGCTGCGGCTCAATGTGGAAGCCCCCACCGCCGCCGAGGTAGATAGCATTGTCCATGAAGCTCTCTCAGTAATCCGGGCGGACAGGTAAGGATTCGTATCTGATGCAGAAACTGGAAGGCGCCATGCGTGCGTACCCCTGGGGGTCACACACCTTGCTTGCTCAGTTGCGGGGCCAGCACACTCCCACTGAGCATCCAGAGGCAGAGCTGTGGTTTGGGGCGCATCCCAGTAATCCTGGCACAGTAGAAGGAGTCCCTCTCAGTGAAATCATTGCGAATAATCCCGATACCTCTCTGGGGAGTGCTCTTCGCTCAGCTGGGTGTGACACGCTACCTTTCCTTCTGAAGCTTCTTGCTGCTGATGAGCCTTTGTCTCTTCAAGCACACCCCTCTCGTGAGCAGGCTCGTAGTGGCTTTGAGAGGGAAAACGACGCTGGTATTCCGCTGGCCTCTGATAACCGCAATTACAAAGATTCCAACCATAAGCCGGAGCTTTTGGTGGCTCTCACTCCTTTTAGCGCGATGGCTGGGTTTCGTCCTCTCGATGACACGCGAGCCCTGTTGGAGGAGCTTCACTGTTCCGAGCTGAATCGCTATATCACTCTCCTTGATCCGGAGTCTCCCCACGATAGTTTGAGAGCACTGTTTACCACGTGGATTACTGTTCCGGTGAGTGTGCGCACTTCCCTTATCGACGCCGTTATTACCTGTGCTCGTCCTCTGGTTCAACGCTCGGACTGGATGGGGGTAACCCTTCAGCACGTTGTGGAACTCAATGAGCGATATCCGGGAGATGCTGGGGTATTGATTTCCCTCATGCTTAATCACATTGAGCTTACGCCGGGGGAAGGACTTTTCTTGGGTGCAGGTCAGCTGCACGCCTATATCCGTGGGCTTGGAGTGGAGGTGATGGCGAACTCAGATAATGTGTTGCGCGGCGGTTTGACCTCAAAGCACGTTGATGTTCCAGAGCTTATGCGAGTGGTGGACTTTGTGGTCAATCCAGATCCGGTGATGCATTCCTGTGACGGACATTTCCGTGTTCCTGTGGAGGATTTCACTTTGCTGTCTGCTCAGGCTCCTACTGCAGGCGAGGAAAGGGGAGAGGGTGACAGTGTCTCCGTGAGAACCCCGGGCTATCCCGCAATAGTGTTGTGTACCTCGGGTGTGGTAACCCTACGTCCTTCCCAGAAGTCAGGCTCAGCGCTCAACACACCCTGTTGCGACGTCCTGACCTTGACTCCTGGTGAGGCGGCTTGGATTCCAGCCTCGGATCCTCACATTGATTTCAGTGGTGGAGGTCACTATTTTCTTGCCACAGCAGGAACTGCGTAATCTCGGAGATTCTCAGAAGAAAGTGGCGTGTTGTTGTCGCTAGTGAGCCGAACCACGGTGCACGCTGAGCATAGCGAGAGGACGTTCAGCGGTTTTTCGTGGTACAACTTCCCATACTCCGGTTCAGATTCTTCTGAGCCATGTTCTACCCGAAGGAGATCATCACCATGAGCACCTGGGATGTGCGCATCTTCGATGAAGACGCAAATCAAGACTTCCTTGCCGATTTAGCTGAGCTTGAGGAGGAGGACGTCGTCAAGGCGGTTTATGATGCGTGTCGGCTTGCGCTTGTAGATCGAGCTTCCGAGGATGAAGTTCTCAACGGTCAAGCAGCGGCTACCTTGGCTGCCATCTGGAGAGGTGCACCATTTTCGGCGGGAGCTGTTGCCGATGACTATCCCTTTATCCGTGATCTCATCGGGAGTGGCTCCGAGGAACTGAGCGAGGTTGCAGCAGAAGTCCTGGAGGATCTCAGCGAGGATGAGGACGTAGATTTGTTTCTCGAGGCTTTGGCCTAATTTGCCATGCTCATCGCTATTGAAGGAATTGACGGAGCTGGTAAAAATACCCTCGTCCAGGCTCTTCGTCGCAGTTTCCACGCAGAATGTGTGAGTTTCCCCAGGTACCAGGAGTCTCTCACAGCTCAGCTGATTGACCGTGCCCTCCATAACGGGATGGGCGATCTTATTGAGTCCGTCTATGGTATGGCCACTCTTTTCGCCTTGGATCGAGCCGAGGCGGTGGAGTTGTTGAACCATTACGCTCATTCTTCCGAGGTGCTTCTCCTAGATCGATACGTGGCGTCCAACGCTGCCTATTCAGCGGCCCGCTTGAAGGATTATTCCATTGTGGACTGGGTGGCCGAGTTGGAATTCGGTACTCTCCAGCTCCCGCGTCCTGATCTCCAGGTTTGGTTGGCTACAGAGACGGATTTGGCTGCTGAAAGGGCGCGGCACCGGGCTGACCAGAACGCCGATCGAGCTCTTGACATCTACGAGTCTGACGCTGATCTTCAAACTAGAACCTCCCTAGCTTATCGACGCCTCGCTGAGAGCTCGTGGGGCTCTACCTGGCTGGTAGCCTCACCTCAGGACAGCCCCGAGGATGTGGCTCGCACCTGCATGGCTATGACCCGTGTTCGATAGACCCTGGCACTGATGAAGTGGATTGTTAGACTTGGCACCACAGTGTTTGCTTGCATGAATATGATGTAGTGAGAACCATAGTGTGCTCCTGTTGTGCTGGGCTTTTCTGCGGTGATGGATATGAGTGCTTTCACACACACTGTGGTGATGGTTTGACCGGAGGCTGATGTGGCAAAAAAGATACTCATTGTTGATGATGACCCCTCGATTTCTGAGGTCTTGGCATTGCTTCTTCAAGCCGAAGGTTATGAAACCCTCGTTGTAGGAGATGGCCTAAGCGCCATTTCTCAATTTCGATCTGCTCAACCGGATCTCATTCTCCTAGATCTCATGCTTCCAGGTATGGATGGCATGGACGTGTGCCGAATCATTCGGGCAGAATCTCAAGTGCCCATCATCATGCTCACCGCCAAGACTGGTGTGGATGAGCTGGTGTCTGGCTTTAACATGGGTGTGGATGACTACATCACCAAGCCATTTAAAACACCAGAATTGCTGGCGCGTATTCAGGCTCGGCTTCCACATCACCAAGAAGATGTGTTTCAGATCGGTGACCTTGTGGTGGATATTCCGGAGCACATTGTCACCCGAGACGGACAGGAAATCCCCCTTACTCCTACCGAATTTAGTCTTTTAACCACCCTGGCAAGTAAACCGCGTGAAGTGTTTACACGCTCTCGGTTGCTTTCTGAGGTGTGGGGTGATGACCATGTCGAAGATAGCCGCCTTGTGAACGTCCATATTCAACGTTTGCGCAAGAAAATTGAAAGAGATCCAGACCATCCTACAATTGTTTTAACCGTCCGCGGGGTGGGATATAAAACAGGTGCAGATGTCATCGCACGCTGAAAACTGCTAAGACCCGCACTTTGGATATAAAGGAGACTGTGCCGTTTCTGCTGTTGTGTCATCCACGCGGCGCCTAGAAAGGTTCCTTCGTGTAGCCCGCGAGTGGTTCAATGCGTCTATCGCTCGACGTATCATCAGCGTGACGCTTGTCATGCTTTTGAGCGCTTTCGTTGTTCTCGGGTTCTTCATTATGTGGCTTGTCTCGCAAAACGTTATTCAAGCCCGCCAAGAATTTGCAGATCAAGAAATTACTAGAGTGCGTCAAGATGTGGAAGAGCAGATAAGTCAAATGGGGGTGACTCGCTCAATAAAATCTCGCCTAGAATCGGCGCAGGCCAAAATTACAAGTTCCACCTCTCAGTCCTCTCAGGTGAAAAGTATTTATAATCCTATCCTCATGGCTCAGGATGAAAATGGTGAGACCATCTCCACATTCAAGGATTACCACGTTTCTCCAGGGCTGCAGGAGCTGGTTGCCCAGAATCACGTCGCATACCAATTCGACGAGGTTCACCCTGCGGAGGGCGCGTCCTATCGAGCTCTTATCATCGGTAGCCCAGTGGATTCAGAGGAAATCCCAGGACTTCAGATATATTTGGTTGTCTCGGCGGAACAAGATTGGGAAACGATAGGTCAGCTGAGATTCTTCATTGCTATTGCAGGATTCATGGCTCTCCTGATTACCTTCTGCGTTATGGTGTGGGGGATTCAGCAAATAGTCAAGCCAGTCAAAGAGGCTAGTCGGGTGGCGAATCGTTTTGCAGATAATCACTTGAAAGACCGCATGAAAGTCATGCGAAACGATGAAATTGGTAACCTGGCACAGAGTTTCAACTCTATGGCAGAAAGCCTTTCCTCGAAGATAGCTCAACTGAGAGATTATGGTGATTTACAGCAGCGTTTCTCTTCAGATGTTTCCCATGAACTGAGAACTCCTCTCACTAGTATTCGAGGAGCAACGGATATTCTTGGTAGGGACTTTGACTCTTTAAGCCCGGTATCCCAACGCGCATGGCAACTGCTAGACGATAGCGTGGAACGCTACCAACACCTCCTTACCGATCTGCTTGATATTTCCCATTACGACGAGGGCGCAGTGACCCTCAAGGCGGAAACCGAAGACGTCGTTGAAATTCTGACAACCTGCTTTGCAACACTTCGCCCCTTAGCAGACAAATTTTCTGTGCCACTTCGCTTGCATCTTCCTGTGGATGATGCAGACAAACATCCGCAGATTCTGGCAGAGGTTGATAGAAGCCGGATCGAGCGCATAGTTCGCAACCTCGTGTCCAATGCCCTGGATCACTCTGAAGGTAAACCCGTCGACGTCTATCTGGACAGTAACGACACCTCCTTTTCAATCGCAGTGGTGGATCATGGGGTTGGACTTAAGGAAGGCCAAGAAGATCTTGTTTTTGAACGGTTCTGGCGTGCAGATGAATCACGTCAACGTCACTTTGGTGGAACAGGACTTGGACTATCTATCTCCCGTGAAGACGCCGAGATTCACGGTGGTGAGTTGAGAGCTATAGGAGAGCTTCATGTAGGGTCCATGTTCTTATTAACGATTCCTCGTCGCCAAGGACACCCCATAGGCACTTCGGCTATTCAGCTTGCAATCCCTGAACCTCTCCCCATGGAGGAAACAGAGATCGGCACGCCTGACGGGGAGTATTCATCCGATGGACCTGAGCAACAGATGTCTGTGGAGGCTCCCGCAGAAGTTTTACCGGAGGCTTCGCAGCAGGTTCCTGGAGAGGTAACTCAGCAAGCAATGGTGGCGGGATCTCTAGGTATTGACATGGCTCAGAACAGTCTCGAAGAATCTTCTGAAAGCTGGAGGTAGGATCTGTGAACCTGACACGAAAACTCTCCGTTCCTCGATATGCGCTCATACCTGTATCCATGCTTGTGGCTTTATCTTTGATGATGGCTTCGTGTGCTGGGTTACCGACCACAACTGAGCCAGAGGCTCTCCATGATTACCGTCCTGGCCTCTCAGAAGAGCAAATAGTGAGGGCTCCTTCTCCTGACGCAGAGCCAGATCAAATTATGCGGGAGTTTTTGAAGTACTCAAGCGATCCCTCCCAGAAATATGCTGCGGCTCGCCAGTTCCTTACTCAGGATGTTGCATCAGCATGGAAGCCAGAAACTGCAGGGAAAACCGGCTCTACGATGAAACTGCTCATTGTAGATTCTCGTCCACGTATCACCGTCAATGACAAGAGTCGGTTGGGCAGCTCCTGTACTGTTACTCTCACTGCTTCCTGGGTAGGGGAAATCACGGGTGATTCTCTCTTCCGCATCGGTGATAACACTAAGGTTGACGTCTCGTTTTCACTTAGTAAGGAAGACGGACAGTGGCGCATTGATCAGCTACCCGACGCCGTTTACACCACCTTTGAAGAGTTCAGCAAAAACTGGAACCAGATTACCCTGTACTATCCGGACTTTGATGGACGTCGTTTGGTTCCAGATCTTCGGTGGGGAGCTTTTTCACGAAGCGACGAGCTCAGCCGAGCGAGTGCCGTATTGGATTTACTGGTCAATGGCCCATCGCCACTTCTAGCTCCGGCGCTGCGAGGTTTCACCGTTGATAGGAGCATTGCCTTTGTGGGTGCTGACGCTGGAAACTATGAGTTCACGGGGTTGGCTACTCTCTCTGATAATGATCGCAAGCTCTTCGCCGCATCCGTTGTGTGGACCTTAGCAAGGCTCAACATTGCAGGACCTTATGGTCTGACTTTCGATGGGGAATTCTTCGACCTGAAGAGTGCTGAAGGTGGTCACGCTCAACCGCCAGCAGACGGATCTCTTCCTACTCTGGATACAGTGCCTTCAGTGGAATCCCCAGTAGACGACTCGCAACAACTCATTCCGGAAGATTTTGCCAACTACAACCCCACCGCAGAATCGGCACAGAGCTACCTTCACGTGTTGCTGGACGGCAAGCTGCAGACAATAACTTCTGATGGGCTCCAAATACCAGAGGGCTCCGAGGAGCTATGCCCTCAAATCCTTTCTGTCGCACTTGGAGGCAAAGATGGTGCAGCAGCTGTATGTGCCCCTAGTGCTGGAGTGCAGACCCTGCGTTTAGGCGTCTTACCCCAGATGGGAGATACCACTGGGGACTCAACCCAATCCATCAAAACAGTGGAATTGGACTATGCACAGCTTTCGGCTCCCAGTATGGAGTATTCAGGTCGGACAGTCTGGATAGTGGCAGATCCCGCCACAGATCACAGTAAGGTTCTGCGAATTTCGGATTCCAGCGATTCCCTTGATCCTGCTCCTTTAACAGCAGAAGTTCCCTTTGATTATCCGCAGGAGCTTATCCCCGAAGGTCAATCTCCTGATCTACAACCGCCCAGGCTGAGTATCAGCACAGCTGTTGTGTCTCGATCGGGAGCTAGAGTAGCCATTCTTGTGAACAAGACCTTGTATGTGGGGGTCGTCGCCAAGGATGGTAATGGGCAGATACGAGTTACTAACCTAGTGAACTTGGCTCCCACACTGAAAGGGGCTGTGGTGGCTGTGGCCTGGGCGCCAGATGGATCCCTTGTGCTGGGAACCACTGTGGCATCGAAGCCGGTCTATACCCTTAGCGCAGACGGTGCGTTATTGACAGCCTCACCCAAGGATGGGCTTGGTGACGAGATTACTGCGGTTGCAGCAACGTCCACGATGATCTACGCCACCACGGCTACTTCCTTAATGCAGCGTCCCGTCAGTGCCCTGAAGAAAGACGGTTGGACAGAAGTTCCGGGACTTGCTGGGCTGAACGCCGTGCCCGTGATTGTAGGCTAGGGCGGCGCACCTCCAAGTACGCTGCCTTGTTGGCAGGTGGAACAGGAGTTCCTCGTGGAGATGTGACGTAGGGGTTGGATAACGATGTGGGAATTAGTTCTTCCTCAATCCTGTGCAGCCTGCGGTTCTCCCGGAACTCGGCTCTGTCACCACTGCCGAACTGTTTTTGCTCGTCCACCCGTCCACGTTGAAACCTCTGTTCATCTCCCCATCCCTGTTTTTGCGCTGGGGCCGTATAGCCAGCGACGTCGTCAAGTGATTGTGGCCATGAAGGAACACAACAATCGCTTTATACGGCCCCTGCTTGGTGCTGTAGTGGGGGCAGGGGTGCAGACCCTCCAGGCCAGAGGGGACATACCAGAGAAGATTATTCTGGTTCCTGCACCTACACGGCGAATCAAAGCCTCTCGGCGCGGTGGTGACCACGTTTGGGATATGTGTCGCAGTTCTGGATTGCCCGCTCAACGTCTGGTTGTCATGAATAAGCGGCATGACCAAAAGGAACTCACTGCGCGAGATAGAAGACACAATGTGTTGGGATCAGTGCGTGTGGGGGTAACTACTCATCACCCGGTTGTTCTTATTGATGACGTGGTGACCACGGGTTCTACCTTGGCGGCAACGGCCTGGGCACTAGCATTTTCGCAGGTCACAGTGGTTGCTGCGCTGTGTTTAGCGGCTGCTTAAGAATTTTAGAGAAGACCTTAAGAGATCGCCTTCGCGGGTGTGTCCAGAGGTACTATGGACGTGAATGCTAAGACCCGATACGAGGGAGGTACAGGCAGATGACTACACCTGCTGAGAACGATGACACTCTGAGTGCCGATGTCCAGGTGACTATCACAGGTAGAAACGTGGATGTTCCCGAGCACTTCGCAGAACGGGTAAATACCAAACTGGCCAAAATCGCTCGGCTGGATCCCACCTTGACCTATTTCAATGTGGAATTGCAGCATGAGCCTAATCCGCGTCGTGAGGCACATAATCAGCGTTTGCAGATTACTGCTACGGGGAAGGGCCACTTGGCTCGCGCCGAGGCCAAGGAGGATAGCTTCTATGCCGCGTTGGAGACAGCTCTCGCGAAAATGGAGCGCTCTCTTCGCAAAGTGAAGGCACGTCGTTCCATTGCTCGCTCTGGACATCGTGCTCCCAAGGGGGCAGGAGAAGCGGCAGCTGAGCTAGTGAATGAGGCAGCCGAATCTCAGCAGGTGGGCAAGTATGACGTGGATCCCTACGCAGATTCTGTGGATTTCAACGAGCCAGGCCGTGTGGTGCGCACCAAGGAACATCCTGCCAAGCCAATGAGCGTGGATGAGGCGCTGTCAGAAATGGAGTTGGTGGGGCATGATTTCTTCCTCTTTATTAATGAGGAAACTAAGAGGCCGTCTGTGGTCTACCGGCGTCATGCCTTTGACTACGGGCTGATTTCTCTGGTTCCTGAGGAGGAGTAAAACCTCTCCTTAGCCAAGGAAACTCTGTGAGCTGGCAACCGTGAACGCAACATTGCGTCGTGGTTGCCGCTTTTTTATCCGTCATGCGTACAATCAGTCTTTGCTAACTATCTTTTCCGTATCGAACGACAAGGGACGTACATAGTGTTTGGATTGTCCAAGTTGCTCCGGGTGGGTGAAGGACGTACTGTCAAGCGTCTCCAGTCCATCGCCAACGAAGTAATTGCGCTGGAAGATGACTATCAAAAGCTCACGGATGAGGAACTCCGAGCAAAAACGGCGGAGTTCAAGGAGCGTCTTAGCAATGGTGAGACGGTCAATGACCTCCTGCTCGAGGCCTTCGCTGTGGCTCGTGAGGCGTCCTGGCGAGTGCTGGGTCAGAAGCAGTATCCCGTTCAGATTATGGGTGGTGCTGCACTGCACTTTGGCAATGTTGCCGAGATGAAAACGGGTGAGGGTAAAACTCTGACCAGTGTGCTTCCTGCCTATTTGAACGCACTTGAGGGTAAGGGCGTCCATATTGTCACGGTCAATGATTACCTTGCGAAACGTGACTCGGAATGGATGGGTCGTGTTCACAGGTTCCTGGGGCTGAGCGTGGGTGTCATTCTCTCCGATATGACCCCGAATGATCGTCGCACATCCTACGGCTCGGATATTACCTACGGCACCAATAATGAGTTCGGCTTCGATTATTTGCGTGACAATATGGCGGGCAGTCTGAACGATCTTGTTCAGCGTGAGCATCACTATGCCATTGTGGACGAGGTTGACTCTATCCTTATCGACGAAGCGCGCACCCCACTGATTATCTCTGGAGCTTTGGACGGAAATTCTCAGTACTATAACGTCTTCGCCACTTTGGCTCCTCAGATGAAAGAGGGCATTCACTATGAGGTGGATCGCCGTAAACGCACCGTAGGCGTTCTAGAGCCCGGTGTGGCATTTGTTGAAGATCAGCTGGGTATTGACAATCTCTATGCTCCCGAACATTCGGCACTGGTGAGCTACCTCAACAACGCCATTAAGGCCAAAGAGCTGTTCGAGCCCGACAAGGACTACATTGTCCGCAATGGTGAAGTGCTCATTGTGGATGCTTTCACGGGACGTATTCTCAGCGGCCGTCGATACAACGAAGGTATGCATCAGGCCATTGAGGCCAAAGAGCACGTTGAGATTAAAAACGAAAACCAAACTCTGGCCACTATCACTCTTCAGAACTATTTCCGGCTCTATGACAAATTGGCCGGTATGACAGGTACGGCAGAAACCGAAGCTGCGGAGCTCCACCAGATCTACAAGCTGGACGTGGTACCTATCCCCACAAACCGCCCTAACCAGCGTGTTGATCTGGCGGATCGTGTGTATAAGACTCAGGAAGCCAAGTTTGCTGCCGTTGTGGAAGACATTGTGGAATCCCAGGAGAAGGGGCAGCCGGTGCTGGTCGGTACCACTTCGGTTGAGCGTTCAGAGTATCTCTCTGAGCTTCTTCGCCACCGCGGTATTAAGCACAATGTTCTCAATGCGAAACACAATGACGAGGAAGCCGAAATTGTTGCGAAGGCAGGGTTGCCTGGAGTGGTGACGGTTTCCACCAACATGGCGGGTCGTGGTACGGACATCGTCCTGGGAGGTAACCCAGA
Source organism: Actinomycetes bacterium (assembly GCA_023432405.1). Taxonomy (GTDB): domain Bacteria; phylum Actinomycetota; class Actinomycetes; order Mycobacteriales; family Mycobacteriaceae; genus Corynebacterium. The sequence goes on from JAEYUQ010000021.1 coordinate 31,792, forward strand.
CATTCTCCTGGATATCAAGCTGCGTGAACGCGGTCTTGACCCAGTGGAGGATGAAGAGGAGTACCAGGAGGCTTGGGAGAAAGAAATGCCCAAGTTGCAGGAGCGATCCAAGAAGTTGGGTGACAAAGTCCGTGAGGCCGGTGGTCTGTACGTCATCGGTACGGAGCGCCATGAGTCTCGGCGTATTGATAACCAGCTTCGTGGACGTACTGGCCGCCAGGGAGATCCGGGAGAGACTCGCTTCTACCTCTCCATGCGCGATGATTTGATGGTGCGCTTTGTGGGGCAGTCGATGGAGAACATGATGAACCGCCTCAACGTGCCAGATGATGTTCCCATTGAAGCCAAGATGGTTACCAACGCTATTAAGGGCGCTCAGGCGCAGGTGGAGAACCAAAACTTTGAAATGCGCAAGAATGTTCTTAAGTATGACGAAGTTCTCAATGAACAGCGCAAAGTTATCTATGGTGAGCGGCGCGAAATTCTGGAAGCTAAAGATATCTCTGTCTACATCCAGAACATGATTGACGACACAATCTCCGCCTATGTGGATGGCGCTACCTCTGAAGGCTATGTGGAGGATTGGAATCTGGATGAGCTCTGGGAAGCTTTGGACAGACTCTACGGTCCTTCCATCGATGCACAATCCCTTATCGACGGCTCTGAGTACGGCGCTTCTGGGGAACTTTCGGCAGAAAACCTCCGCCAAGCCATTTTGGATGATGCTCACGCCCAGTATGAGCAACTGGAAGAGGCAGTCTCCGAGATGGTGGGTCCTGAATATATGCGCGAAATGGAACGCCGTGTGATTCTGCCTGTCATAGATGTCAAATGGCGTGAGCACCTCTATGAGATGGACTATCTCAAAGAGGGTATTGGTTTGCGCGCTATGGCTCAGCGCGATCCTCTTGTGGAATACCAGCATGAGGGCAGTGAAATGTTCACTGCCATGAACGAAGCCATTAAGGAAGAAACCGTCCGTCAGCTGTATTTGTTGCGCAAGCAGTTTGCACAGACCAATCAACAACCTACCGGCAACGGCGAATCCGCCACGGGAGAACAGGGTGAGCCAGCCCAGCAGCCTTCCAAGAGTGAGGACCACTAAGCCTTTCCAGCTTTGCGCAGGGCGTTATGCCCTGCGCTCGGTGAGAATGTGAAAACTCTTCATCACACACTGTGGTGGGTTGTAGCTCACCACTGCGGTGTAGGCACGTGGAGTTTTCATTTTTGTGAAGGTTCCAAATACCTCATAGAGTCCGCCGTCGGTGGCATGAGAGCTGGGCAGAATATGGCACGATGTGAGAACTACTGATCCGCAAAATTGATTAGTTCTCCTCTGTTGCCGAATAACGAACCGAGCTGCTGAATCAAAATACTTCCTGTCCATATGGTCAGCTGGCCGAGACTGGTAAATAATTTCCAAGGCAATAGTGACCAAGGAACGAATCCTGATACGAGCGACGTCGTTCAGGAAAGGGGAAGTGCGTCTTCCAGACGTGTGAGAAGTAGAATGAGCAGAGAAAATACCGGGGCGGTCGGGCGTGGTATGGGCCTCGGTAGGTACTGCTTTCAGGTGAGTAAAACCTGGGATTGGTTCCAGGGCAGACGTGGACATATCGCTCCAAAAGAGTGAGGGGCGGCGAACACGTGGAGAGCTGAGTATTATTGTGCCACGGTTAGTTTTCATCTCGCTACCCCACAGCCAGGGAGGTAGGGGATAGTACGATAGGTCAGCTGATCGCGCATTCAGAAAGGGTTATCTGTGCGAGGTTTAATTGTCGATTATGTTGGTGTGTTGGATGGGACTGACGAGGATCAGGCTCGGTGGGCCAAGCTGTTAGACGCCGCACATCTCAATGGTGTGAGTATTTCCATCCTGTCTAACGACCCCGGTGGAAAAGCAGCTGACCCTATTTATGAGTGGCAGAGGCGTGGGCTTGTCGATCATGTTCTGCTCTCTGGAGAGATAGACGCCGAGAAGCCCAGCACGGAGTCCTTTGATAAGGCCATTGAGGCAATGGGTTTGATCCCCTCCGAGTGCGTCTTAGTGGATGATTCCATTTTGAACATTCGGGCTGCCATTGAGCATGGGCTCATCGGAGTGTTTTACCAGCAATTTGACCGTGCCGTCGTAGAAATTCAGGGACTGCTGGATCTTTCTGGAGAGTTCTGATGCGTGTCTACATCCCCGCAACCTTCTCGATGCTGGGGACCTTGAATGATTCCGGTGTTATGCCTGTGAGAGCAGGGTGGGGGTTTGCCCTGACACCCGCTCTCCAGGATTTCTACACCTCTGGTGATGAAGAAGAGATCTCTTTTTCTGCTTTCCAAGATGCCGCTGAGGCCTCTCTCCGTCTACTCGCTATCGGGGATGAAACACAGTTTCCGCACCGTAGAGTGGTGGTCTCGGCAGACGTGCCAGAAGAGTGTATCAGTGTGCAGCCGCAGCAGGGGGCCGCTGTGCTCAAGCTCACGCCACCCCAGATAACGAAGGATCAACTTGCTGCCATTCATATTGATAGCGAACACTCTGAATCTGCCACGGCGGCAGCTATTGAGGTTATTGACATGGCAGACATGGGGGATGAAGCAGCCGAACTAACGGTGGGGGATGCCTTGGATAATTACTTGGCTTTTTACGATCCTACGGAGCTTCCTTTTCTCATTGAGCTCATGTGACCGGCGTCAGCCTAGTATTGGCTAATACTGATCCAGAGTAGCGAGGCCTCTGAGGAGTTTGCGTACAGCAATAACTCGTCGAGCGTTAACTCCGGTGAGAGCATCCAGAGCACATTCAGGATCATTCGGGGGGCCAAGGTGAGTGCATCCTCGTGGGCAGTCTTCGATAGCTGCACTGAGATCTGGGAAGGCCTCAATAACCTGAGATTCTTCCACTCCAGCAAGACCAAAAGACCTGATACCCGGGGTGTCTATAAGCCATCCGCTGTGGTCTGGAAGCTGTAGTGCCACTGACTGTGTGGATGTGTGGCGTCCTTTACCCACTCCAGATACCTCACCTGTCTGGCGATGTGCGTTGGGAATGAGCCGGTTCATGAGCGTGGATTTCCCCACTCCCGAGTGGCCGATGAGGGCGGTGACTTTCCCTCGGATTAACTCCATGAGAGGTTCTGTGGCGTCATCAATCCCAGCTAGCACTATGGGTACCGGCAAATCCCTGAATTCTGCAGCGAAAGCCTCTGGTGAACCCAGGTCGGACTTGGTGAGCACAATAATCGGTGCTATATGTCCGGCAAACGCTGCCACGAGACTTCGGGTGACAAAACCGGCGCGGGGTACGGGATCAGCTATGGCACAGACAATGAGAAGTTGCTCTGCATTAGCCACCACGATCCGTTCGTAGGGATCGTTATCATCGGCTGTTCTGCGTAACACAGATTTGCGTTCTTCTACTTTGACAATGCGCGCAAGTGTGTCTTTCTTCCCTGAGGTGTCTCCCACGACACCTACTCTGTCCCCAACCTCAATGGCTTTTCTCCCCAGCTCTCGGGCTCGCATACAGGTCACCGGGATGTCCTGAGCATCCAGCTGAACTCTCCAACGGCCACGATCTTTCGCAGTCACCATTCCAAAGCGAGCGTCGTTATGGGAAGGCCTGTCCTTCGTCCGTGGTCGAGAATTCCCTCTGCCGGGGCGGATACGCACATCTGACTCATCCCAAGAGCGTTGACTACGGTGTCCTTTTTGTCTAGTAACCACGGATCATGGTCTCCCACATCTCAGAAAAACCAGGAAGGGTTTTTGAGGTTGTGGCAATATCCTCTACGGCCACGTCAGGCACTACCAAGCCGATAATGGCACCCGCAGTGGCCATACGGTGATCAGCATAGGAATGCCAGGTGCCACCGTGGAGGGTAGCCGGAGTGATGTGGAGTCCATCCTCAAGCTCCTCGCAAGCGCCCCCTAGCCCGTTGATCTCACAGCGTAGTGCCGCCAGACGGTCTGTTTCATGCCCTCGTAAGTGGCTAATCCCTCTCAGCGTGGAGGGAGTATCTGCTACAGCTGCAAGAGCTGCCACAGTAGGTGTGAGCTCCCCAATATCCGACATATCCAGGTGAATGCCGTGGAGGGAATGTTGACGTGGGCCAGTCACACTTAAAGCCCCGTCTTTGAGTGCAACCTTGCAGCCCATCTGAGCCAGAATCTCTCGGATAACATCACCGGGTTGAGAGGTTTTTGACGGCCATTCGGGGATTGTTACCGTGCCACCAGTGACAGCGGCCGCAGCTAGAAACGGCGTCGCATTGGAGAGATCAGGCTCAATAACCCACGTGTGAGGGCTGATGGGGCCTGGTGAGACTGTCCATTGGTTCTGCTGTGCATCGACCTCCACTCCGCAGGCTTGAAGCATCTCAACAGTCATGTTTATGTGGGGTTGGCTAGGGAGTGCGCCACCTTTGTGCATGACGGTGACAGGTGAGCTAAAGCGGGCAGCTGCAAGAAGAAGTCCAGAGACAAATTGGGAGGACGCGGAAGCGTCAATAATCACTGTTCCGCCTTCTGGTTGGTAGTGACCTTCAACGCTGAAGGGCAAGGCGTCCCCGGTGACTGTGATACCGAGATCACGCAGCGCAGTAAGTGTTGTTTTCACTGGACGACGCCGTGCCTGTGGATCTCCATCGAAGGTTACGGTTCCTTCAGCTAGTGCTGCTACCACGGGAAGAAAGCGCATAATCGTTCCGGCAAGGCCACAATCGACGTGAGCACCGTGAAGAGGAGAAGGTGTCACTGTGGCCACCTCTATAGATTCTCCGGTAGGGGAGGTGTCCTTATGGAAGCGAATGTGAGTGCCCATAGCAGAAAGACCTGCTGCCATAAGATCTGTATCTCGGCTTCTCAGGGGACGCAGAAGTTTGCTTTCCCCATCCGCTAAAGCAGCCAGAACATAGGCTCTATTGGTGATGGACTTGGAACCAGGTATCTCCTGAGTCCAGGTCACAGGACCAGGTGCAGTCGGTGCAGTCCAGATATTTGATGCGCTCACAGCGTCTATCATAGAATCCAGCTTCCTTCAGGTTTGGGGCACGCGACGCTCTGGGTGGAAGAGAAAGTGGCAGGGGCCCCTCAGAGGCAATTCTAAGAAAAATTTAGCTTTTCTTAGGAAATTCCCAGGTTTGAGTGTAGGCTGTGCCCCTAGACATTCTGTTTCTAGGAGAAGAGGAACCTATCATCATGGCTGTTGCCACCAAACTTTCGGCTCTTGGCGCTGCTGCTGCAGTGGCTCTCACACTTGCTCCTGCTGTGCTTGCTGAGGAAGCCGCCTCCACCTTCGATGTCCGCTATCCCAATAGTGAGGTTGTCGCTGGGCAGACTGTCACGATTGCTCCTGAGAATGCGACATCCCCAGCTATCTATGTTGTCCCAGAGGACAATCTCGACAACTGGGACTTCAGCATCAATCGTGAAACCGGCGAGTTGAGTGTCACCCCTGTTGCAGGCTTGTACCCAGGCTCTCAGCTGACTCTCTCTGTTTTGGCTATTGAAGAGGCCACCAACAAGATGGATCTCACTGAGAACATCACTGTCACTGTTGTTGCTCCAGAAAAGGGTAAAGGCCAGGCTGACCAGGCAACCTTGAGTTATGCAGATTCCTCCGTTAAGCCAGGAGAGTCTGTGTCTATTCCCCTTAACGGAACCTTCCCAGAGGGCACCACGTTCATTCATGGCAATGGTGCGCAGGGCTGGGTCACCGATACCGATGAGAAAGGCACCTTGACTGTTACTGCTCCGGCAGGAGTTACTGACGGTTCCTGGTTGAATGCCAATGTACTGGTGGTGTTCCCGGATAGCTCTACCACACTTCTAACTGTGAAGGTGACTGCTGACTCCACCAAGTAACCGGGTACGGAAGATAGAGGTAGTCTTCAGTACCGTGTAGGTGCGCTTTTCTTAGAGAGGCTGAAGGGCTTTTGCCGCTGCGGCGGTGAGAGCCCTTTTTCGTTATCTCATGGAGGTCTCGGCTACCATTGAATCCGGTGTGTGGTGGTTTTATGCCATGCACTGCATGAGAGAGGTTAGTTCGGCATGGTTGATACTGAACGAGAGCGTCGCTTTGAGCAGGAGGCACTGCCGCTGTTGGATCAGCTCTACGGCGGGGCTTTGCGTATGACGCGAAATCCCACTGATGCAGAAGACCTGGTACAGGAGACCTTCGTGAAGGCCTTTCAGGCCTTTGATCGCTTTAAGCAGGGGACCAACCTTAAAGCATGGTTATACAGAATCATGACCAATACCTATATCAACCATTATCGAAAAGCTCAGCGTGCTCCTTCTCAGACCTCCACAGAAAACATCACTGATCACCAGATATATGCATCGTCATCGCATGATTCCACTGGTTTGGAATCTGCGGAGGTTGAGGCTCTCAATCGTATCCCTAATGAGGAGATTGCAGATGCTATGAACAACCTGCCGGAGGAATACCGAATGGTTGTGTATTACGCAGATGTGGAGGGTTTGGCCTACAAAGAGATAGCAGAGATTATGGATACCCCCCTGGGGACTGTGATGAGTCGGCTTCATAGGGGAAGAAAACAGCTTCGCGGTGCGTTGAAAGATATAGCTCAGGCTCACGGCATTGGTGTGAACCAGGCAGAGAAGACCTCAGGGAAGAAATAAGGCGCATACTATGACGGATGTATCCCGATGCAGACAGCGGTTTGAAGAGATCTTGCAGCTCGTAGATAACAGTCGCGATCTGACCCCTGAAGAGTGTGTTCATATCCGCCAACACATAGCGGAGTGCCCTTCGTGCTATCGCTCCTTACTGAATGAGGAACAGATTCGGATCATTGTTCGCCGGTCATGCACTGGAGTTACGGCTCCAGCTCAACTGCGTGAGCGCATTAGGGTACAGATATTTACGCAGCTTTCCTGAGGGGGCCTGTGGACAGTTGAATTCCACAGAAAAAATCCCGTTGTTTAAGGAAACAACGGGATGAGCAATGATAGATACGTCTAAGCGCCGGGACGTTTGCCGTGGTTGGCTTTGCTCTTACGACGGCTCTTCTTCTTGCGGCCACGTTTGCTCACGATATTCTCCTTTTCCTTGAATAGCTACGGTGTAGTGCTTATCGTATCGAGAATCCCACGCTGAGCAGAAATCGCCGGAGACTCGTCATACTTAGACGGTAACGCGGGTGCGGGTACGCCCACGGTTACGACGTCGCCTGAGGGCACGACGCTCCTCTTCGCTCATGCCACCCCACACACCGGCATCCTGACCGGTTTCTAAAGCCAACCGCAGGCACTGAGAGGTAACAGGGCAGCGGTTGCACACCATTTTGGCTTTTGCAATCTGGGCTAAGGCAGGACCCGAGTTGCCTACGGGGAAAAACAGTTCCGGGTCCTCTTCGCGGCAGACAGCTTCGTTACGCCAATCCATGATGATGTTCTCCTTTAAAGCCTATAAAATCTTTTGTTCACTTGTTTTAGAGCGCACAAAGACCCAGCCAGGATATGGCTGCTGAGATGAGTCAGGTTGGTACCGCAACATGCCGGGGGAGGTCATGTGAGCAGCTCGAGGCTGCCAACAGTGGAATCTCTTCCAGCGGTACCGGTTTTTATACACCCACGTTAACAACCGGTTATCAACCGGTCGCTTTCTCGCTACTGGAAAGATAATGGCACGCGAACACAGCTTTTTCTAGAGTTAAACTTGAAAATGTGTTGTAAGTCACATTAAATAATCGGCCTATCGACGCTAGCGACAGGCCTGAGGATGCTGAATTTCTTGAGTTCCATGAACTTGACCAGTGTATATACTGAAGAAAACACTGAACTATTCATCACTCTTGCGTCAAATCGGGGGTAGAACTCAACGGCGAGAACGAACCCGTTTTTGATTTGTACTTGCCCTCCGGAGACAGTGGATTCTGTGGGATATACACTGCCAGTTGTGACTACAACTCCACCATCTGTAACTAAGTGGGCATCTGTTATTGCTATAGTCCAATCCTTCATGGGCCTGGGATACGCCGTTTTCCTTCTTATCCGGCAGTTTTCCGGACAAGAAGATCCTTCTCTGGTTATCACTGGAGATTCTGGAACAGCTCACTACGTAGGGCTTGGAACTGCAATCTTTCTCTTTATCGTTTTTGGCGCAGTGGTAGCTGGCGGACTCTCCCTGATTCGCGGGCATTTGTGGGGAAGAGGACCAGTTGTTGTCTTGGAGATGATTCTGGTCCTGATCTCGTTTTATATGTTTAGGGGAGGAATGCCTCTTCTGGGCGTAGCTACCATCATCTCTGCCGGTGTGTCTCTTGTTCTCATGTTCACGAAGCCTTCCGTGGATTGGGCTGCTGAACAGCGCGGTTAAGACACCTTGAGTGGTCAGTGTTGAGATAGTCACTGCCTGGATAGCAGTTGTGGCGCTCAGGGTTTTTAGTCCCCCAGAGCGGTGATTTTTAGATCCCCAGAGCGGTGATTACAGTGCCGCTCTTTTCAATAATGTGAGGCCCAGCCAGGGCCAGGGATGTTGCTTGAGGATGAGGCCGAGGGATGACGTACTCGGGGGTATCATCCACGGGGTCCATCACAGCAATGCCTTCGGCCGTGGGAACAAGCAATTTCTCGGCAATCTCAATCCCCGTGCCTACGGCTCCCTCAATCACATTCTCAACCGCTAAACTTTCGGGGTTAAAAAGATACAGGCGTGTTCCGTCGAACCACGACATATAATGCTTGAGATCTTGTACGTGTGCAGCAAACAAGTCCTGGTTTTCCACAGAGGAAGCCGGTGCCGCGGATGATCGAGCAAGTTCCTTTCCATCCTGGGAATAGGAGATGATCTCTGAGCCGGTGTAGATTGCCGCAGCGGATTCGCCAACAGCAACAAGACGTGCAGTGCTGGGAACAGCGACGTCGCCAAGCATTTCAGGTTTCCGTGAATCCTCTGGAACCGTGTCTTGGAACCTAAGATAGGAACGCCCATCACAGGTTTCAGTGACTGCCAGGAGGTTCTTTCGTGTCAGCGCAGAGCTCAGGGTGCAGCCCGTTCGTGGTTGCATATCTGGTTCCTGTGGCGTGTAAACCTCCCCATATTCCACGGTGCGAACCAAGTCACTACGCCACAGCTCTAAGCGTGAGGAATCATAGGTGCCCACATTGTCATTAGATTTCACCGGCACGATTTTCTGGGGAGACTTCGAGCTGCGTGTGGGGCCGTATGTTCCCGAGACACCGTCAATAGACACGACATCTCCACAACCCTCCTGGTGATTCTGATACGTGACCACAACATTTCCCCAGGCGGTAGAGATAGCGCACACGGCCAGATCTCGCTGATATGTCCAGGAGGGTTCTCCAGAAGGCAAGGTGGCTTGAATAAGCGATCCTTTTCCAGAGGTGTCAAGAGTGATGACACGATCTTCCACAGTCAGAGGGAGAGGGGAAGAGGATGCATCAGATACACGCCACATCTCGGACACAGCAGTGGGTATGGAGGTGATAGTGGCTTCCTGTTCAGGAGTGTTGAGAGCAGTAAGAGAGGAGCGGCGGATAGGAGCGCTTACTACTGCCAGAGTCACTAACAGCAATGCCAACAGCGTGATGACTCCCGTTATGATCCAGTCCCTCTTTGTGCTGCGCAAAGATTGAACCACCATCAACTCCTTCTTCTTGTTCGTCGGCTAGCTAGCCTATCGGATCGGTTTCGCTGGTTACGGGAGTAGCTACCTCTCCGGCTGCTGGGAGTACCGCTTGGCTGTATATTACGGTGGCGGGGTGTCGCCCCAACAACCCGTTTGGCTGGTCCGACTACCTCGCTGGCATCTTTCGGTATGTTGAGGGCGTCGTACAGGGGTTCCGAAGTAGAGAACCACTGCGGTGGTTCTGGAAGATCAAGTTCCAGCTCATCGTTGATGGCCTGCCACTTCAGCAGTTCATCGTATCCCACTAAGGTCACAGCTATTCCGCTATGCCCGGCACGGCCTGTTCGTCCAATCCTGTGAACATAGGTGAGGGGATCATCTGGGGTTTGGTAGTTGATAACGTGAGTGACATCTTCAACGTCAATACCACGGGCTGCAACATCCGTGGCCACCAGTATTTCTACGGAATCAGTGCGGAAAGCGTTCAGGGATTCTTCTCTTTGTTTTTGTCCTAAATCTCCGTGGACTGCTGCAACGCTAAACCCTCGCTGAGCTAAATCTTGAGCAAGCCGTGCTGCTGAGCGCTTTGTTCGTGTGAAGATAATGGTTCGTCGGCGCCCCTCGGCCTGTAATACCCGAGCAATCACAGCCACTTTATCCATCTGATGTGCTTGGAAAATAACCTGCCGAGTGTTCTCATTGGTTTGAGCTGTATCTGGTTCTTCAGCCCGAATATGCACAGGTTGATGCATAAACGTGCGCGCCATCGTAAGAATCTGGCCTGGCATAGTGGCAGAAAACAACATGGTTTGGTGTTCATGTGTCAGCGCAGAAAGGATTTTTTCAATATCGGGGAGAAACCCCAAATCCAGCATCTCATCTGCCTCATCCAGAACCAGAATTGCTACCTCGTCTAAAGTCAGATCCCCTCTGGTAACCAGATCTAAGAGGCGTCCGGGAGTGCCTACTATCACATCCACGCCCACACGAAGTCTTTTCACCTGAGGGTCGTAGGGGGCACCGCCGTAGATAGCGGTCACCGTGAGCGGGAGATGGGCAGCAGCGGCAGTGAGATCATCACACACCTGAATGCAGAGCTCTCGTGTGGGAACCACAACGAGACCGTGGGGAGTCCCATTCGGTTCAGGGATATCTGCGGAATCAAACAGTCGATCTAGAAGCGGTACTCCAAATCCAAGAGTTTTCCCTGTCCCCGTATGCGCTTGCCCAATGATGTCATGGCCATCCAAGCCCAACGGCAGTGTTAGTTCCTGAATAGGCGTGGTGGTATGAATCCCGCGCTCATTTAAGGCCTCTGTAATTTCGGCTGCCACGCCAAGCTCATCAAAGGTGGCACGTGGGCGGTTACCTGGTCGGGAGAATGTATTATCAACGCCTGAAGATCTGTGAGACACGTCTTCGATACTATCGAGGCTATCTATGATAGTGACATCTATTCGGAGGTTAAGGTTTCAAGACCTACCGCGAGAGTGGGTGTTGTGAATGTCAGCTGGAAGGGAAGTACCAACGTGGATATCAAAATTGGGTTCATTGATTCTCCTCGGGAGCTCACTGTTTCCGTTGATCAAGACCACGACGCTGCTGTAGAGCTAGTCACCTCAGCTCTTGAGAATCCAGATGGGATTTTCACTCTGACAGATACCAAAGGCGCTAAGGTTTTGGTGCGCAATTCACAGATTGCTTATGTCCAGATTGGTCGCCCGTCACCCCAGGCAGTAGGTTTTGCTGGGGTGTAGTTCGCGGAGCGTTTATTTCCCAGAGTCACCATCTGCCTGGGCGACGCCCCTCCGGGTATCTGTTCCACGTCGAGCTGAGAAGAAGAACCACCTATGGCTTCACAGGATCCTTTTCTAGTCCGTTTTGCCCGAGAATACGGGTGGCGCGCCTATGCCATTCCTGTACTTATCGTCATCACTGTGCTGGTGTTATGGGATGTGGTGGCGCAGCCTACTTCCGAGGACGCTGCTGTAGCTGAACAACCCGAGGCAACCGTTGCTCCTGTGGACGCGGGGGAAGGCCCAGATCCTGCGCAGTCAGAGGTTTTCCTTAAGGACATCACTCAGCTTCCTCCTGGGGGGCCGTTTACCCAGACTGGTAACAAAACGTATAGGGAGGTTGGTCTTCCAGGCCTGGATGTGGGTGAGGGAAGAGAGAAGACTATCCGGTTCAGTGTGGAAGTTGAAGATGGTGTCGATACCAGTTCTATGGGTGGGGATGATGCGCTTTCTCAGATGATTGATGCAACTTTGGCTGACCCTAAAGGCTGGACGGCGGATTCCCGCTTCCGGTTTATTCATGTGCGTTCTTCAGAGAATCCTGATTACCGTTTTCAGCTCACCTCTTTGGACACCACTCACGAACTGTGCGGCAATGACCTGCGGCTAGAGACTAGTTGCTTTACTTCGGCGGGGGATCGCATTGTCATCAATCATGCTCGGTGGATTCGCGGGGCGGTGCCTTTCGAAGGGGATGTGGGCTCATACCGCCAATATCTCATCAACCATGAGTTTGGTCACGGTCTAGGTTATGCGCGCCATGAGCCTTGTTCCAGGGAAGGTGCTTTGGCGCCGATAATGATGCAGCAGACTCTGTCCCTGAATAATTCTCAGTTATATGAGTTGGATAAAAATGAGGTTTATCCAGATAACAATCTCACGTGTACTGCTAATTCCTGGCCCTATCCCAGTGGGCAGAAGTCTTAATTCATGAGCCAGGTGCCTGCTCTTCCAGACTTGGTGCGTCGTGCCTTTAGTCTTCCTGCCGAAACTCCAGTACGCCTTGGGCGCGCCTGGAATAACGGTTGGAAGATTGGCTCCTATGTTCTTACCTCGGTGGAGGATCCTCAGTATTCCGCTCGAATCGCTTCTGTTCGAGCCTGCCTCCAGGTTCCTGGCGTGCAGATTGCGCACCCCATCCGCGCAAGTGACGGCCGCTATGTTTTTTCTGGTTGGCAGGCTACCCACTACCTTCCCGGAAGTTTGACTCGCCGTGCAGATGAGCATGTGGCCGTGGCTTTACGCCTGGAGAAAGCGTTACGAGAGATACCTGTCTCCAGAGTGTTTCAACCTGGCTTGAAGAAGAAATCTGGGTTGAGAAAAGAGTTCCAGCTTTCTCAAAGTGGGATTGCCTCGCCTTTTTCTGCTTCCGAAGCTTCGGCCTCTCGGGGTGACAATCTCTGGGATCTTTTCTCCTGTGCAGATACTTTGGCGTGGTCAGATACTTTCTCAGAATGTAGTAATAAGTTCCTTGACGACGCCCCTTCCCCGGAGGATGGTCCTGACAAGAAACTCTTATCAGGAGAAGTCGCTCTACATACCGTTGTGGGCACCGTTGATGATGAGGCTGTGGCTGAACCGTCCTATGAGCTTGCCCAAGAGTTGATTGCTGCAGCTCGCCGGACTCGTTGTGATCTAGGTGATAACCATCTGTGCCACGGAGATGTGGTCAGTAGTCTTATTAGCGAAGGCACTCATCAACCTACGCTGACCGACTTCTTTCCGCTGTTGCGTCCGGCAGGGTATTCCGCTGCGCTGGCCATTGTGGACAATCTCATTGCTGAAAACGCTGGTCTGGGGTTGCTCCACCGTTACCGGCATATTCCGAATATTGAGCTTTTGTGTTTGCGCGCTGGAGCGTATCGCCTTCTTGTTCATGCTGGGCTACTGCGAAGGGGGTTGGCACAAAATTCGAATATAGTTTCGAATGTGCAGAAACTGCTCTAACCTTCGCTCTATTCTTAGAGACATGAATTTACAGCACAACTCCTCTGGCCTAGGCGCTTTTGATACGCAAGATCCTTCTCAAGGAAAGCCTCATATTCGTTTCGCAAAAGAAGAATTGTCGGTTGCCCCACGTCAGTGGGGTGAGGATGCTCAAGCTCTTATTGCAGGGTCAGGTAGCTGGAGGCTTCTTGGCTCAGCAGGTTCCGGGGTTTCTAGTCTTCTTGTTGATGCCGCTGTGGCGAGGGTTGATAGTGGGGTGCCTATCGACAAAATCTTGCTTGTTACTTCGTCGAAGAAGGCAGCATTTCGCCTGAGGCGGGACTTTTCTCGGAGGCTAAAGGGCAGTACCACCATGACTACCCCTGTTGTGCGATCTGTGACTTCGCTTGCATTTTGGTTGCTTCAGAAACTTGCACAGGAAAAATTTGGATTACTTCCTGGGGCGCAATTTGATGCGATTATTCAGGATTTGTTGCGAGGTGATCTTCGAGATCACCCCGATAATTGGCCGGAGGATTTACGATTAGCTCTCCCCACTGTGAGTTTTGCGCGTGAGCTTAAAGACTTCCTCCTCCAGGTCATTCAGCGGGATGTGTCAGCCTCGCAACTGCAGGAGTTAGGTCAGCGTTACAACGAGCCACGGTGGACCTCTGCTGGGGTGTTTTTGAACCAACTGCAGGAGGTGATGAGCCTTCAGGATAGCGAGTCTGGCACCGTTCATCAATACTTAGAAGCGGAACTGAGCGGTGCGGCTGTTCGTGCCTGGAACAAGGCTCTCGAGACTGGTGGGTTCTCCCCTGAGGATCAAGAGCTTCCCTTTGACACCATTCTTATTGACGATGCTCAGCATCTCAATCCCCGAGGTGCTGAACTTCTGAGTTATCTCATTGCTGAAGCCAACAAAGTTGTTATTGCTGGAGATCCAGATCAATCTGTGTTCAAATTCCGCGGTGCGAACAATGATTTCTTGCTCAAGACACCAGTTGAGCATGAAGTGATGCTGACTGACAGTTTCCGAAACCCAGACACTCAGTTAGTGAAGGTGCTCAGTGGTAGCGCGCAGCGCAACCTCACAGTGGACTTTATTCGTAGGTCTCATCTGCTTGAGGGAGTGGCGTGGAACGACATGGCGGTTATTGTGCGTTCTGCCCAGGACATTCCGGGCATTCAGCGTGCTTTGAATACCTCTGGTGTTCCGGTTCACGTGGAATCTGCCAATCTTCTTCTCACTGAACAGCCTTTGGTAGCTCATCTGCTGTTGGCTTTGGAATCTGTGGCGTCTCCGCTGAGTCCATCGAAATTGAAAAAAATGGCATCCGGCCTGGTTCCAGATCTTGATCAAGCGGCATTTCGGCGGATATATCGGGTGCTGGATCACCATCTGGATACGAAGAGTGAGATTGACCTTCATGCCGGCGCTGATAGCGATGATGACAACCTGGGAGTTCAGGCGGGAACGACTAATACAACAGCAGTAGACTTCCAGGAGTCGATTCGCTCGCAGTCAGATCGGAGTACGCAACGTGGTGCTTTGCTCAGTGAGTTACTGCAATCCCATACACCTATTTCTGAAGAGGTAAAGACTAGTTTCGAAACCGCGAATTGCCAGAAGGATCTCAAGGCCCTGGAAACCCTTAAAGAGATCCTTGATGCTGGAAACTCTGCTTATGTGCTCAACAAGCCACTAGATCTTGTTGTCTGGGACATCTGGAGCAAACTCGGATTGGCAGCAGCACTACAAGATACTGCCCTGAGAGGTGGAGTTCGAGGGGCACAGGCACAACAAGATCTAGACGCTGTCATTGACCTCTTCGATGCCTTGGCGGATTTCCTGAAGTTAAAGCCCGCCGCACGAGTCAGTGACTTCATTAATCACATCACACGTCAAGATCTGCCAACGGGAGTGCGAGATCGCCGCCAAGGAGATCCCGATGCCGTTACTGTTATCACAGCTCATGGTGCTGTTGATGGGGAATGGAAGAATGTGGTTATCGCAGGCGTCCAGAACAATCAATGGCCCAAGCCTTACCGTGGAGACACAGTGTTCAAGGAAAACAAGTTCCTGGATCTGATCGACGAAGGCATCGACACCACTATCTACATTGATCGAGCCGTAGAAAGCATTGCGGATGAACGTCGCCTTCTTCATGTTGCTACAACAAGGGCCACAGACAAGCTCCTCATCGTAGCGGTGGACTCTGAACTTGAAGAAACCATGCCCTCGCGTTTGTTCTATGAGTTGGAACATAGCTTGAATACCTCGATTGAAGAGAATGCACCGTTGGAAGATGCGTATATAGGTGTGCTTGATTCCACATCGCTCATCGCGAAACTACGACGGGTAGTGACCACTGAGAACACGCCGGAATGTGAAAAACAGCAGGCGGCGTTGGAGCTTGCGCGCCTAGCTACAGCAGGATTCCAAGCGGCCGATCCAGAGGAGTGGTGGAGCACGAGGGAGCCTTCCACTAATACTCCGTTAGAGGTCAAGAGCCTGTCACCATCAAAGATTAAGGATATTTTTGAGTGTCCGCTGGGGGCAGTAGCCGAGAGGCTTTTGCCAACTGAATCAAATATTAATTTGCAGTTGGGAACTCTCATTCATATCTATGCTGAAGCGCTCGAATCAAACTGTGATGAGCAAGAAATTAAGCAACAGATTTTAAAAGTGTACCGTTCGATATCTCATGCTCCAATGTGGAGAAATGAAATTGAGTACAAAGAATTTGAAGCGGCTCTTGATCATACCCAAGAATGGATAGAGGCAAGCCGTAAGGACAACTATGAAAAAATTGCTGTTGAGGCAAATGTCAATGCAATTCTGGCGAATGGCGTTAAGCTTCATGGAAAGATTGATCTTCTGGAAAAAAAGAGTAGTTCTAATCTCGATGGAGGAAAAGAACAGTATCGAATTGTCGACTATAAGAGCGGCGATAAGAAATATGCTAAAAGCTATATACTTCAGTTAGCGGCATATGATTCAGCGATAAGGAATGGGCAAATATCGGTAGATGGAGATATTGTCTCCATTAAGCCTGCATCAGGCAAAGTAGAGAATCCAGTTTTAGTGTTCCCGAAGAATTGCGTTCCGGGGCATGTGTATGGCAACACTAAATTTGAGTATAGAGCTGATGTGACTAATGACGAGCAAAGGGATAACTTTGAGAAGCTTATCGGCATGATATGGGAGGATGCGCAGGGGGCACAAATGGTAGCTCGGAATTACGACGCATTTAGCCCTCGGTGTCAAAAATGTCCTTTGCGTAGCTCATGTCCGCTGAGGAAAGAAAATAAGTGATTCTCAACCTAAGGAGATAGAATGATGAAACATATTTCGCCGGAACAGCTTGCCGCCCTCTTGGGAGAAAAATTTATTCCCACTGAACAGCAGTCTAAGGTCATTTGTTATAACTCGGGTTCCCTTCTGGTGGTGGCCGGAGCAGGAGCTGGGAAAACTGCAACGATGTCATCCCGCGTTGCATGGCTCGTTGCAAACGGAATAGCAAAGCCAAATGAAATTTTGGGTTTGACTTTCACGCGAAAAGCCACACGACAGTTGCAAAATAAAATTAACGAATCTTTAACTAAGCTAGGTGCTCATTTTAGTGAACTTCCGATAGTGAACTCCGAGACATCTTTTCATCAGTCGTATGTGACAGACTTGTCTCCTACGATATCTACGTATGATTCCTATGCGGAAAGACTGGTGCGAGATTACGGAATGTTGCTCTCCTTTGATCCGGCTTCGAGGGTTATTAATGACCTTGAGTTATATCAATGGCTCAGGGAGTTTATCCATGACCAAGAACTATCTGATTACTTTACTGACGAAAAAGAGGTTACTGCGCTTAGCTCTTTTTGGAACCTTAAAAATAATCTAGAGAAGTTTTTGCTCACCGCGGAAGAGGTGAGTGACGAATCCCTAAAGTTGGTTAGAGATATAAAAAGTGTGTCTCTAGCGAATCCCAAAAATACTACTTCTAAAACTCTAGACAATATTGAAAAAGCTCAGCGCAAAAGGGCAGAGCTTGTAGGTCTCATTGATAGTTTCAATAGAGAATTGTCCGAGGATTCAGCGACAACGTTTTCCATACAGACTAGTCTTGCTGCTCGTCTTGCTACTGAGGTTGCCTCTGTTGGTGAAACCGAACGCACTAAGTATAAAGTTGTCATGCTGGATGAGTATCAGGATACAAGTTATGCTCATCGCGTTCTGTTGAGTCATCTGTTTGGGAGAGGTTCTGGTACTGCAGTCACCGCCGTAGGAGATCCTATGCAGTCTATTTACGGCTGGAATGGTGCAGCATCTGATAATCTCGTCCAATTCCTTAGTGATTTCCCTAATCGATCTCAGGACGATCCTGAATCGCTGGAACCAGCCCAGAAACTGGAACTGACAACTAGTTGGCGCAACCCCCCAGAAATTTTAACGCTTGCAAACCTGGTCTCCGACGAGATTCTTGGGCAGACACGGGAGAGGTTTGTCTCCGAGCTGACTTCTCGTGAGCGCTCGGATTCTGGTCAGGTATCTTTACGTTACTTTGCCCACAACCAGGAAGAAGTTGATTGGGTTGCTGACAAATTGCAGTCACAGTATCTGAGTAGCCTTTCCCAGGGGTCGTCTGATTTTAGTGCGGCTATTCTTGTCCGAAAGAATAGGCAGGCGTATCCCTACGCCGAAGCGCTAAGAGATCGGGGAGTTCCCTGCGAAGTAGTCGGTCTGAAGAACCTTTTGGATTACCCTGCGGTAGCCGATATCGTCAACATCGCCAGAATCGTGGTGTCTGATCAGAGTGACGCTGCTTTGCTTCGTATTCTTACTCGGCCCGTTGTAGGCCTTGGGTTCGCTGATATTGAGAAGTTAAGCAGGTTAGCTTCTACCAGGGGTGTAGCTGGAAAAAGTAGGAGTGATCAACAGTCAGATCCTAGTATAGATATTGCAAAGAAAGTTGAAAAAGTATATAAGGAGGCGCATTCTGTTCCCATTAGTCTTTCAGAAACATTAAGCATTGTTTCAGGCGATACTGGTTTATCTCCTGAGGGCATAAAACGAGTTCGTAATCTCGCTCAAAGACTTTCGTTGTTGAGAAAGTTGAGTTCACAACAGTCGCCGTGGCAGTTTTTTATGAGTATCATCTCTCTCTTTGGAATCCGAGAGGAAATTCTTTCTCAAGAGAATTCTGAAAAAGCAAGGTTTGGTATAGCTCAATTAGACCAACTCTTGCTTGAGGTTGAAGGTTACTCGCAGGTTTCCGGCGCTAGCTTGAGGGATGTTGTTGACTACCTATGTGTTCCTGAAGAAATCCGCCAAGATGGTGCTCATTTTTCTGGAGATCTAGATTCTGGTGAGGTTGAAACGGCATCCGGAAGAGTACAAATTCTCACTGTCCATAAAGCTAAAGGCCTAGAATGGGACACCGTCGCTGTTGTTGAGGCTAGTACTAAAACTTATGGTTGTTCAAGCGAGAATATAACCAAAGGGTTTACGAGACCTAGCACCTGGTTGACCGCTGTTGACTTGATTCCCACTCAGCTTATGGATAAACCATTGCCTCCTGTTGCTGGGTTAAAGTTCACTGACATTGATTCTCCAATGCAAAAACGTCCTATTTTTGTTCCGGGTAATATTGGTAAATATGCTAAAAAGCCTGGTCTCAGCGATACAAACCTCAAAAATGCGGATAGAGAATACAGAGAAGAGATTTTAGACTTTGATTACCAAGAGAAAATTCGTCTTTTCTATGTGGCTATCACCCGCGCTCGAAAGTGCTTGTTAGTGTCCGGTAGTGCGGAAGAATCTCCTAATCCGTTTTTTCCCTTCCAGAAGCTTCACGATCAGTTCCCCGAGTTCGTAGAGCGTTGGGATCTAGACAGTTCTGACCCCGTTGAGACCACGTCGACATCATCTTCGGAGACCTTTGATGCCAATGAATATGCTCAGTGGCAGGAAGAGGAACGTCAGCCCGAGGCTGCGGATAGGTGGTATCCACGTTTCGTGGTTGAGGATTCTCACAGGTCCGGTGCTCAGATGGTTAAGAATGCTATTGATTCGCTGGGGGTTTCTGGTGTGAGCGCCGATACCTCTCTTGGTTTCGTGGCGGAATCTCAATCATCTGATAGTTCTGAGTTTTCTGATGGGGTGTCTTCACACAATCTGTGGGAGCAGGAAGTTAATGCGCTTATTGAGGAGCGAAAGAGAAATACGGGCTCAGAGATTGAGGTGTCTCTTCCTGAAGTTGTAACTACCTCTGACATGGTCAGAGTGAAACGAGACCCTCAGCGTTTTGTTCGTAACTTGGTGCGTCCCATTCCTTTCGAACCTTCCGATAATGCTCGTATTCGGGGTACTGACTTTCATACATGGGTGGAAGAACACTACGGTGTTAGCCCCACCTTGGATATTGACGATCCAGATGTCGAGCTTGACAACGAGGCTATGCATTCAGATCTGGAACGGCTCAAGGAGAATTTTCTAAAGAGTCCCTGGGCAGATCGCAAGCCTGTTGCTGTGGAACAACCTTTTAACCTTCGTCTAGGGAAACGGCTGATTAAAGGCAAAATAGACGCTGTGTTTCAAGAGCCAGACGGTTCGTGGAGCATTCTTGACTGGAAAACTGGGGAGGAGCTAACGCCTGGTTCAGAAAAGATGAAGGCGGCTCAGATTCAGCTGGCTGTTTACAAGCTGGCTTGGGAGCACCTACGCGAGCAATCGGGAGAGACCTCCCCCCGCGTTCACGCCCAGTTCTTCTATGTTGCTACGGGTAACACAGTTGCTCCTCATCTTCCTTCGCAGGACGAATTGGAAGATCTCCTCGGTGGCAATCCCAATCGCTAAGATGTCCTGTAGCTCGGCTTCATAGCCGGCGAAGTCCTGACGAACCACCCCAGGGGCGTCGGAGTGGAGAGGAGAGTACGGTCCTATGGCCGGAATGCCGGAGCGCATCCGAGAACGCTTCCAACGCGGTCTTGATATCAGTGAGCTTCCCGATCATGCCCTGCTTGGAATCATCGGAATACCTGGTTCGGTGGCTCCAGGGCCGTGGTGGCTTATCATCCGGCGCCTGTTCTATGCTGTTGTGCTTTTGATTGTCGTAGCAGCAGTGGCCTATCTTGACCGGGATGGATATCAGAACGGGGGATTGGATCAGCCCCTGAGCCTGCTTGATGCCCTCTACTATTCGGCAGTTTCTCTGTCCACCACAGGGTATGGTGACATCGTTCCGGTCACCGAGCAAGCACGTCTGATGAATATCGTGATTATCACTCCCTTCCGTATTACCTTCCTGGTGATTTTGGTGGGAACAACGCTCTCGGTGCTGACGGAAGAGTCACGCCGTTCTTTGCAGATTCAGCAATGGAGGAAGAAAGTGCGCAACCACACAATCGTTGTCGGATATGGAACGAAGGGGCGTTCTGCGGTTTCTGCTCTCCTTGCCGACGGCGTTCCTGCCTCCAACATCGTTGTTATTGACACCGATGAGATGGCCCTCGCCAGCGCAACAAGTCAGGGGCTCGTGACCATTCACGGATCAGCAACAAAATCAGACATCCTGAAGATAGCGAGTGTCAACCGCGCGAGAGCAGTGGTAGTTGCAGCCAGCACTGATGACACAGCTGTTCTGGTAACTCTGGCAGTTCGAGAATTAGCTCCAGGTGCGCTCATCGTGGTCAGTGTGCGGGAACATGAAAGTCAGCATCTTTTGGAGCAATCTGGGGCAGATTCAGTGGTCATTTCTTCAGAAACGGCTGGACGGATGCTGGGGTTAGCCACTGTAACTCCGTCAGTGGTGGAAATGATGGAAGATCTGCTGTCTCCCGACGAGGGCTTCTCTATTGCTGAGCGCGCTGTGTCTTCCGATGAAGTTGGTGCCAGTCCGCGGCACCTGGCAGATATTGTGCTCGGTCTAGTGCGTTCCGGTGAGTTGTACCGTGTGGATTCCCCCGAGGCAGAATCAGTGGAACCTGGTGACCGTCTCCTCTATATCCGCCGCGTCTATGGCGAGGACGCTAGGAAATCCTAGGAGGCCCGCGCATGATTGATCTCAGCGGTCTCGACGAGGATCAGCGCCGTGCCGCCACTGCTCCTCGCGGGCCGGTCTGCATCGTAGCGGGCGCGGGAACAGGTAAAACTCGTACTATTACCTATCGCATAGCGCATCTTATTGATCAACAGCTGGTCAGCCCCCAACGGGTACTAGCGGTGACTTTTACTAATAAAGCAGCCCGTGAGATGCGTGAGCGCCTAAAGCAGATGGGTATTCCCCGCGTTCAAGCCTCCACATTTCATTCAGCCGCAAGCCGTCAACTTCGCTATTTCTGGCCGTTGATAGCTGGGAGAGCCAAATACGAATTTCTCACCAACAGTTTTTCCCTGGTTGCTCGAGCCATGAGATCTACCGGAATAGAGACCAATACAGACACTATTCGGGACATTCTCGGTGAAATTGATTGGGCGAAATCTATGTTGATTACCGCGAGTCAATACCCAGAACGTGTACTTCAAGCACATCGAACTCCACCGATAGACCCCGAGAAAGTGGCTCAGATCTATCAACGTTATGAGGACGCTAAATTCTCTGGTTCAGAGATTCTCCTCGATTATTCCGACATCCTGCTCCAAATGGTGGGAGCCATTGAAAACTCCCGAGCCGTAGCTGAAGAGTTCCGATCCCAATACAACAGCTTTATTGTGGATGAGTACCAGGATGTTACCCCCCTCCAGCAACGATTGTTGGAAGTCTGGCTGGGAGATCGTGATGATCTCACAGTTGTCGGTGACGCCAATCAAACGATTTACTCTTTTACTGGCGCCACTCCGGACTACCTCCTGGACTTTTCACGCACCTATCCCAACGCGGTAGTCGTCAAGCTTCAACGGGATTATCGCTCTACCCCGCAGATTGCCGACACCGCTAACCGTCTCATTTCTCAGGCAAGGGGAAGGGTTGCAGGCACCAAGGTTTTATTGGAAGGTATGCTTCCGGCCGGTCCGCAACCATGTTGTGAGGGCTACGCAGATGACACAGCAGAGGCTCAGGGAGTGGTACAGCACATTAAGAAGTGTGTTGCCGAAGGAACAAAACTTGAAGATATTGCCATTCTTTACCGCATCAATGCGCAATCAGAAGTTTTTGAACAGGCCTTAGCCGACGCCGGATTGTCCTATCACGTCAAAGGTGGAACAAAGTTCTTTGAACGCAAGGAGATTCAGACCGCCCTTAATGCCTTGGTGAAGGCGGCAGCGCATCCTCAGCGTTGGGAATCCCTGGCGCCTCATGATCTCTTTGGGCAGGTTACAGCGGTTCTTGCTATGACAGGTCACGGCTCCAAAGCCCCAGAAGGGGCGCAGGCACGAGAACGCTGGCAGATGGTCAATTCTCTCCAGGAGCTCTGCCGTGACCTCGCCCAACATAATCCTCAGCTTGACCTTGCAGGTTTAGTCCGAAAACTCTACGAGCGCTCGCAGTCTCATACCCCTCGAAGCTTCAATGCAGTCACGCTGGCCAGTATGCATGAGGCTAAGGGGTTAGAGTGGGAGACTGTTTTTCTGGTGGGGCTCAGCGAGAATCTGCTCCCCATTTCCCACGCTATCAAGGCAGGCCAGGAGGCTATTGAGGAGGAGCGTCGGCTTCTCTACGTAGGCATGACTCGTGCGCGCACACAGCTTTTCTTGTCCTGGGCTTCAGCGCGACGAGAGGGTGGCAAAGCTGTCCGGGAGCCCTCTCGATTCCTTAACGACGTCGCCGCGCACCGCTCTCCTGTCGCTTCCGGGGCCACGGGTGCTCGGATTTCCACATGGGGGCGTCCCACGCACTGCTCGGCGTGTGGGAAGAAGCTCACCTCACCTGCTGACAAGGTGTTAGGCCACCATCAGACCTGTGGACAATCAGTAGATGATGCAGTGTTTCATGCTTTGCGCTCCTGGCGTGCGGCTACTGCTCGTCAGATGAATGTTCCTGCCTACATCGTCTTTTCCGATGCCACACTTCTGGCAATCGCAGAATCCATGCCTTCTTCTCTCGAGGAGCTACTCACTATCCCCGGGGTAGGGCCAGTGAAGATTGATCGCTTTGGTACATCATTGGTGGGCATACTAGACCAGTTTCGGTAATGCGGACTGTTCTTGATCGGCTCGGGAATCTGGTTGGAGTGTGAGAAACAGGCTGGACAGCGTGGATGCTTCCTCATGCGATAGTGCTCAATACTGAATTGAAGCGGATCAACGAGGAACACGGATCCCGGGATTAGCTCACAGTCCTGCGCCCCTGGAGGGGCAATGACTCGTCCGAGGGCTTTTTGGGTGATAGCTGAACCCACAGCAGCTGCTGCGGTGGCAACAATCGGTTCCGGATGCGTGAGCGGTGGCAAGGAGTTCATCACGCGCACCCAACTGGGATCACACTCTGTGCGGTGAAGATCTAAACACAGGGGGCAGGCACCTCGCCCGTTCAGGCGAAGTGGGCCGATGACCGCGCGGCCGTCGATAAGTTCAATAGGGATGATGGTGGGGCAATTCTGGACAAGACACGTCGCCTCAGAAATGGTGCTGAGCCTTCGATGAGCGAGAACTGTGATGTCTGGGGAGTTCTGGGTGAAGTAGGAAGTCAGGGTTTGACCCACGCGAGGGCTTCTGAGGAAAAGCTGTGCGGACGCGAAGAGCTCGCTGAGGGTATCCCGGAGAAGTCCGCGCCCAACGATGGTGACAAAAGCACTCTCTGGATAGGGGATTAATACTCGATAGTCCAGCAGATCAGAGAGAATACTCCAGGCTTGAGTGGAGCTCAGCCCACAGCTCCGGAGAGCGAGAAAGAGATCCTCATAGGGCAGCGGGGTGACAGTCTTCTGGAGAATCTCCGCTAAATCACGTGCTTGAGGCATCTCTAGGACTGCAGCCTGAGATGGGTCCACGCCGAACTGGATATGCTGGCAATCTCGCACAATCACCTGGGCGCTGGGCGATAAAGCCACGAGCCCCGTGTCGATGTTCTGCCGGTTTCTAGCGCCGGTGATGGAATCTTGAGAATTACCCTTCATCTTTCCCCTCCAGCTGGTTAGACTGGAGCGCCATGAAGTCGGATCCGTTCCATCCGTTTCAGCTGGAGATCATCCGGTCTGAAAAGCGTAGGAAAACCATGCAGGCAGGTTTTCGAGGGGAGTACACCATTGAGGTTCGGGTTCCGTCGGGTATGCCACCCGAGCATGAACAGAAAGAAATATACGAGCTGGTTAGCAAGCTTCTGCGGAAGCGGACCTCGGCGGAAGTCGGGGGAGATGCTGCGCTGATGGCTCGTGCTGAGAAACTCAATGAAATGTTCCTAGAGAACAGAGCACGTCCTTCAAGTATTCGGTGGGTGAGCAACCAACAACGCCGGTGGGGGTCTTGTAAGACGGCAACAGGAGAAATACGCATCTCTGACCGGCTCAAGCTGGTTCCGGAATATGTGCTGGATTCAGTGCTGATTCACGAACTGACACACACCTTCATCCCAGCGCACAGCAAGCAGTTCTGGGAGTGGGCACAGCGAGCCCCACGCTTTGAGCGGGCCCAAGGTTATCTAGAGGCCTATCAGCGCTTCGGGGATTCCTAGGCGACGCCGCCCTCATCGTTCTCAGTGCCGTCGGCGCCGTCCTCCTTGGCGGCGGTATCGTCTTGGGTGCCTGTGGCGCCGTCCTCCTTATGGTCGGTGGCGCGGTTTTCTTTATCTTCGGTGGCGCCGATTTTGCCTTCGGCTTCCAGCTTTTGAATCTCAGCAATGGGATCAAAATCGTTCATGTCACTGGTATCTAATAAGCCATCAATGAACTCAGCTGGGGAATCGAGGTCCTCAGCAGTGGGGAGGAAATCGGGATGGTTCCAGACTGCATCGCGCCGCTCCTGGCCCACCGCATTATCCACCCGTTGCCAGAGGGTGATTGCGTCAGAGACTTTGGGTGCGGCAAACTCAATACCCACCACACTGGCGAAAGCTTGCTCGGCTGAAGCACCCGTTGCCCGGCGACGTCGCCATGCTTCGGTGAGAGCAGCGGTAGCGGGGATGCGTTCACCCAGAGCCTGTTCCACAACAAACTCCGTCCAACCCTCTACGAGCGCCAGAAGAGTCTCTAGGCGTGAGACTGCCCCGGCATTGCGAGAGGTAATCCGTGGTGAAAGGTCCGCACCTTGGAGTCGCGCCATGATTTCCTGAATGTGGGCGGGATCCACGGAATCCAGGTGCAACTCCCGTGTTGCTTCCTCAATGTTGGAGTTGTCGATGACTAATCCCGCAGCGTATTCCTCTACAGAGGAGACAAGCCTCTCTACCAGCCAGGGAACATGAGCAAAAAGACGCTGGTGGGCTGCCTCGCGGGCAGCCAAGTAGATGAGGACATCGCGGGATTCCACGTCCAGTTCCTGCGCAATGGAGGTCACGTTGTGTGGAAGCAAAGCAATGGTGTGTGCTGGTGCAACGGGAAGTCCAAAGTCACAGCCGGTGAGAGCCTGTTTAGCAAGATCACCTAGAGCGTTGCCAAATTGCATTCCAAAGTTCATGGTGGCCATCTGCCCAAAAGCAGAGAGCATAGGGGCCATCATCTGTTGGGCTTCTTCTGGAAGGGCGTCAATCTGCGCCTGTTTCATGTTCTCAGCCACTGGGTTGACGAGGCGTTTCCAGGCAGGCATTGTCTGAGCTAAATAGTCTTCGGTGCTCCATGCCTCTACTGTGCCGTTGGAGGCGGGGAGAGTGGTGGCGTCCTCTAACCAGAGCTCAACAAGGCGGACTGCCTCAGCGACGGCGTTCTTCTCTCCGCTTGTAACTGGGCTTACTCGCCCTAACTCCTGACGTGCAATTCGTTCTGCAAGCTGATAATTGACAGGCTCTTGCTCAGAATTCTCAGGAGTGGCCATTCCCGTGAGCATACGTCCAAACTGGTTAAGGATATCGCCTAAATTACCCCCCGAGATTGCCCCACCTGGAAACCCAAAACTAAAGGCTCCAAAGGACATATTGTCCTCGTTGTTCTTGTTGTCATCGTCGTCGTTATCGTCGTTGTTATTTCCGAAGCTAAATCCAAATCCGCGAGAATTCATGCCTCTAATCTACCGGCACCTGCTGGAGTTATGTGCTCGCCCTGAGCGAACAGAGCGCTTTCTTCCGAGGGGCAGTTCTCTTCATATGTGCTGCTCGCTGTGAAACTGCCCACGAGTGCAGGTACCTACGTGGGAGTAGTACTGCCCACACCGTTAGTTCACCCACGAATGTTTCTACGCATCTGCGCGTGGTGGTTCTGCTGGTCCCGAGAGTGCCACCTCGGCACCTAAGCAATCATGAGTTTGCGGTTCCTTGTACGCTTTTGAGGGTGTCACGTCATACCCGAACTCTGGCTCTGGGAGCCATTCCGGTTATTGTTCTAGCGCTTCTGCTGACAATTCCGAAAATCCCAGGAACTGATATTTCTTTGGCAGTTCCCTATGCTGCTGAAGGCCCAGGACCCACCTTCAATACCCTTGGCGACGTCGATGGCACCCCGGTAGTGGATATTAAAGGCGCTCCGCTGGATTCCACCACCGGCAATTTGAATATGACAACGGTAGCTGTCACCACCGGCATGACCTTGCCACAACTTATTGGACTATGGGCCTTCTCGGATGCCAGCATTGTGCCCTTGGATCAGGTGATTCCTCAACATCTCACCCAGGAAGAAGTGGATACCCGCAACAAAGAGGAGTTCACTAACTCTGAGGCTCTGGCCACAATGGCAGCCTTGAGGTATCTCGATCTTCCCTTGGGAGTGACAGTGGCGGAGGTGATGCCTGATTCTCCTGCGGAGGATGAGCTGCGCAAGGGAGATACCATTCGTGCTGTAAACGGAACTGAGGTGACTGAGCCTCAAGAGGTACAAAAAATAGTTCAGGAGGCAAAGCCGAGAAGTACCATCACGCTGACTGTGGTGCGGGATAAGCGCTCAGTAAAGGTGCCGATCCAGGTTGAGGCCAATCCCCAGAATAAAAAGTCCTCGTATATAGGTGTGTATCTGACAAGTTCCTCTGCAACAGGAATTGATGTCCACTTCAACTTGAACGAGGTGGGAGGCCCCAGTGCAGGGCTCATTTTTGCGCTGGCTGTTATTGATAAGCTCAGTCCCGGTCAGCTCAATGGTGGAAAATTCGTAGCTGGAAGCGGAACCATCGACGAGTCAGGAAAAGTAGGCCCTATTGGGGGAATTGAACATAAAGTGGCTGCAGCGCACAGTGCAGGAGCCCAACTATTTCTCTCTCCGGCGCAAAACTGTTCCGAAGCGGTAGGGAAGGAACACGGCGACATGAAAATCGTCTCAGTTAGTACCTTGCACGATGCTATCGCTCAGATGGAGGCGTTTTCTAAGGGGAAGCCGCTTAAGACTTGTCAGCAGAATTAGGTTTAGTGGTCTCGGTACTTTCAGCTGAGACAGTGGAGCGAGTGCCTGCATGGGCCTCTTCGTCATCTGTCTCAGCGTTTTCTCTATCTCCAACTGTATCTTCGGGTTCTACCAGCCCAAGATCCTTGATTTTCTGCTCCGGATCATCCTGATCGGCACTGACCATCTGCTGCATAATCTGGCTAGTCTCATTGTCCACCACGGTGATAACGGCTGTACTTCCTAGCGTGGACCATCCCACCACGCGGTCACCATCGTCTTTCACAACTCTGGAGGAGCGCAATTCGGTGAGAAGTTGTGTGGTGGATGCCGCTTTTGAGGCGTTCTCAAAGAACTGGAACTGTCCGACTTCGGCCCCCGTGCATTGATAGGAATTCTTCAGGCCGCTGGGGCTGCAGGTGTCAAACTGCTCAAAAAGGCTGGGAGGAGCAAGGGTGGAAAAGCGTTCAGCCACTTCTGCGACCCCATTGTCGGATTCTTCATCTGACTCGTCGGTGGGAGCTTCCTGAGAGGTTTCAGATTGTGATGTCTGTGTGGACTCTGGAGCCGATGTGTCTGAGTTTTCGGTGGCAGAGGACCTAGGAGTCGCCTCCTTGGAAGACAACTCCGTAGATTGAGCGGCGTCGTCAGGGGAAGAAGAACATCCGGTAAGTAGTCCGAGTCCTGTAACGCCAGACATGATGAGTATGAGAAGTGCTCTGCAGGTCACGATTCTTCATTCTAATCGGAGGAAGCCTCACTGAGTCCTCAGAATCAGGAGTCAGTGTTGCAGCGCTTATTCTTGCGGCACTTGACATCTACTCGGATTCAAGGCTGTATCGCAGCGCCGAAATAACTCCGGGTGCCACCGAAGGACCACCTCGTAAATCAATATTGTCCTGGGCAAAGATTCCCTGTTCTTCTAGTTCTTCCTCGGTAGGACGGTTTTGAAGCAGAGTTACAGCTGGACCATTCTTCAATACTCCACTGAATAGACGGGCAGGGCGAGCATCATCGGAGGTGGAAGAAATA
The DNA here is from genome assembly GCA_023432405.1 of Actinomycetes bacterium. Classification (GTDB taxonomy): domain Bacteria; phylum Actinomycetota; class Actinomycetes; order Mycobacteriales; family Mycobacteriaceae; genus Corynebacterium. The sequence continues at coordinate 60,548 of JAEYUQ010000021.1, forward strand.
TCTCGGAATCGGATTTCCTGAGCCAATATCACCCCCGCAATATCCTCTGGCCAAATTGCTCTGCTGACGTATTCCACAAGCTCAGGGCTACCTGCAAGGAGGTTTTGGGGTAACTCTTGAACCACGAGAGTCAAAGGACTGGAATCCTCCTCTTCGCCCAATACTGAGCTGATAAGGTCTGTGGGAACCAGCCCGAAAAGCGTTGGTGGTTGATCCCACCCTTCGGCATGAACAAACTCCACTGCCTCAAGCATTGCTTTGTTCAGGGACTGTTCATCGGGTTCATACTCAGTCATGACGCCACCTTCTTTATGGTCAGCTCTCACAGCTTGTCGGGCTTCAAGGGGAGGTCTTTTCCAGTCTCCTTGTCTCAGCATGAGCATCATAAGGGGTCCTGACAAGCGGGGCCGGAAAAGACGTCCTCTTATGGTCATTCAGAGGGAAAATACGTAGAGTGGGGAGCGTTATGCTTTAGCAATCATCATAAGGAGTTCCACCTTGGCGACGCCCCTGAGACCGCCCATGCCTACCATGAAGATGTCTAAACGATCACTTGTCATCACAGTGTTAGTGATCCTCATTGGTCTTTGCATACCTGTGTCAGTGCAATTGTTTACCAATTGGCAGTGGTTTGGTGAGCTCAACTATCGCTCCGTATTTACCAAAGTATTATTGGTGCGGGTAGTGCTGTTCCTTCTTGTAGGCCTGGTTGCAGGGTTTATTTCCTGGCTATCCGGCTTCTTGGTATGGAAATATCGCCCCTTGACTATCGCGGGGATTGATCCAGATTCGCCCATCCACCAGTACCGTGAGATGCTCAATCGGGGTATTAAGTCTGTGCTTACCGTGTTGCCACTGTTGGTGGGTATCATGGCTGGCTTTCTCGCTCAGAGTAGTTGGCAGACGGTTCTCCTCTTCCTTAATCGTCAAGATTTCGGGCATACCGATCCCCAATTTGGCTTGGATTTAGGGTTTTATGCTTTCAGTTTGCCGTTATGGGTGCAGCTGTTAAGTGGCTTGTCCACCCTGGTTCTACTTGCAGTGATTATTTCCGTGGCTGGGCACTACATGACGGGTGCTATCTCTCTGGGGAACCGGCTCCTGGATAAGAAGGGAGGTATCTCCCCGGCAGCTCGTGTGCAGATTGTCAGCTGGGTGGGAGTGTGGATGGTTCTAAGGGCTGGGAGGTACTGGCTGGAGCGCTACACCCTGCTAGGAAACCGTCACACTGACTTTACGGGGGCGTCGTACACTGATGTGAATGCACAGCTTCCTGCGCGCATTATCCTCATGGTGATTGCCGTGGTGGTGGCCGCCGCATTCTTTGCATCCATTGTGTTTAAGGATCTGCGGATTCCGGTGTTGGCAGTGGTTCTCATGGTGCTCAGTTCACTGGTAGTGGGCGCAGCCTGGCCGCTGATGTTGGAGCAGTTCTCAGTAAAGCCAAACCGTGCTTCAAAAGAAGCCGAATATATCGGGAGAAATATTGAGGCAACCCGCTTGGCTTACGGCTTGACGGATGACAAGGTCACCTATGAAAAGGATTGGGGTGCTCGAGGGGCAGACGATGACGCGGTGGCTGCGGACTCTGCTACTTTGTCCAACATCCGTCTCCTCGATCCCGATGTTCTCTCCGCTACGTTCACTCAACAACAACAGCTCCGTAACTTCTATGGTTTCCCCGAGGCTTTAGCTATCGATCGCTATGAGCAGGACGGGCAGTTGCGTGACTTTGTGGTGGCCGCTCGAGAACTTGATCCCAACAGGCTTCAGGAAAACCAGCAGGACTGGATTAACCGTCATACTGTTTACACCCACGGCAATGGGTTTATTGCGGCTCAGGCCAACAAGGTTGATGAGGTAGCTCGCGATGTGGGATCTACCCGTGGTGGTTACCCTGTCTATAGTGTCACTGATTTGGCATCAAACGCGGCGAAGAAAAATGAAGGTGCGGACAAGATTGGTATCCGTGCAGATCAGCCACGTATCTACTACGGCCCGGTGATTGCATCTTCTAGAGATGGAGCTGACTATTCCATTGTGGGAGCAACCGCTAACAACGGTCCCGTGGAATATGACACCGATACCTCTACCTTCACCTATGACGGCAAGGGTGGTGTTCCCATCGGGAACATCTTTACCAAGGCTGCTTATGCTCTGAAGTATCAAGAACTGAATTTGATTCTTTCAGATCGTGTTGGAGAGAACTCCAAGATCATCTACCAGCGTGATCCTCGGCAGCGTGTGCATGAGGTAGCACCCTGGTTAACCACTGATTCCAAGACCTATCCCGCTGTCATCGATGGTCGCATCAAGTGGATTGTGGATGGCTATACCACGTTGCGCTCTTTGCCCTACTCTGAGAACACGTCTTTGAGTAGCACCACGCGGGATGCGGATAACCCCAATGGAACCACTCAGGTTCTGGTGAATGATGAAGTCGGTTATATCAACAACTCGGTAAAAGCCACAGTTGATGCTTACGACGGCACCGTAGAGCTCTACGAGTTCAATCCCCAGGATCCTGTTCTTAGGGCGTGGACTGCGGCTTTCCCCGGAACTGTGAAGCCTGAGTCAGAAATATCTGATGAGCTTCGCGCTCACCTGCGGTACCCCGAGGATCTCTTCAAAGTCCAGCGTCAGCTCTTGGCTAAGTATCACGTGGATGACCCCAAGGTGTTCTTCACTGCTGATGCATTCTGGTCGGTTCCCGGAGATCCCACTGCAGCCGAAAGTCTCAAGCAGTTTGACCAGCCTCCGTATTACATTGTGGCTGCCGATCCTAAAACGAATAAGCCCTCTTTCCAGCTCATCACTCCGTTCCGCGGCCTCCAGCGCGAGTTCTTGGCGGCGCACATGGCTGTGTCCTCTGATCCGGAGAACTACGGCCAAATCACCGTGCGTGTACTCCCCACGGATACCCAGACCCAAGGTCCTAAGCAGGCGCAGGACACCATGATGTCCTCTGATGAGATCTCTCGAGACCGGACGCTTTGGGAAGGCAGCAATGACTTGAGGAACGGTAATCTGCTGACTCTTCCCGTGGGAGGGGGAGAAATCCTCTACGTAGAGCCTGTGTACTCTCAGCGTAAGAATCAGGCCTCTGCATTCCCCAAGCTGCTTCGAGTTCTTGTGAGCTACAAAGGCAAGATTGGCTACGCTCCCACAATTTCTGAGGCTCTGGAGCAAGTAGGTGTGGATCCGCGTGAGGCTCAAGATATTCAAGAAGCTGGGCTTCCTAAGCCGGAAGAACAAACCGACCAATCAAACGACGACAATAAGTCTCAGCAGGAGAGTGCGGAATCGGCGTTGAAACCAGGTTCGGGGACTGAGCGAACAGCTATTTCCCAAATCGACGACGCCCTTCGCAATCTAGAGCAGGCACGGAACGGCACCAATGAGGAATATGGCAGGGCTCTTGATGAACTCGATGCTGCAGTAAAGGCCTACCAGGCTGCTCAGTCCTAATGCCAGGACGAAGCCCTAGTGAAAGGAAAACCTCGGGAGAGCATGAGAGCTTGTGCTACCAGAGGGCTTCCTTTACCAGCCGATTTGGCGCTTACTGCTCCAAATGTTACAGTGGTGACTCGTTGCTTGGAAGGGCGTTAAGGCTTTCCCTTGCAGCGCGTCGCGGGGTGGAGCAGCTCGGTAGCTCGCTGGGCTCATAACCCAGAGGTCGTTGGTTCGAATCCGGCCCCCGCTACCAATGTGGAACCCTCGGTTCGCGAAAGCGGATCGGGGGTTTCTTGCTGTGTGCTGGCTTTTCGGGGGAGTAGGTCGGTTATGTCGATGCCGAAAAAGTCGGCGGTGGCAAAGAGGTCATCCATCGACCACTTGCTGTTCCCGTAAACCTTGTTGCTTATAGCAGTGCCAGTGATGCCTAGATATGCGCCGAGTTGTTTGCGGGTCCGCCTATTGCGGAAGAGCAACTCGTTTACCTTAGCGCCGATTGCCTGGTCGGCTGTCATCATTTCTTTTGGCTCCTTTCCTTCTGTATGGAGATATTACGCAAGAAATGACTGAATCGCAACAAAAGCAAGAAATACTTGTAATTCGAAGCTAGTTAATGCAAACTTATCCGCATGGAGTCAAGTAAAACTTCACTGACGAAGAAAACGTGGCTAACGCCACGGGAATTTGGTGAGCAGCTACCTGGCGCACCCTCGGGGCAAACTGTGCGTGAATGGTGCGCAAAGGGCGAAGTACCAGAAGCTACGAGATTGCCTTCTGGAAGATGGCGCATTCCGCAGTCTTCGGTCGAAAAGATCCTGGAGGCTGGTCGTGTTTAGTCAAAAAAAGATGCCGCCCGTGGTAGCGGGAGGCACCCAGAACGATTGGACAATCGATGTGGTTGTCAGTGTAGTGACTTGCGCCCTGGTGTTCAAGGTGCGGTGATGGCATGAGTGTGAAAGCTGTCGCCTGGGTGCTGGATGATCTCCAGGGGCTTAAGCCTGGTCCTTCGTTGGTTATGCTAGCGCTCGCCGACTATGCAGATGAACGGGATTCGTGTTTTCCGGGCCAAGACAAGATTGCTGCCAGGGCTCGTTGCTCGAAGCGGTCGGTCATCTCGTATCTCAAAGAGCTAGAAGAGCTTGGGCTTATCTCGGTGGAGCGGCGCAGTTTTAGTCAGGGCAATGGTGGTATTCGGCGGACGTCGAATCGCTACATTTTACATCTGGATCAGTCGTATTCTCTCGAAAGTGCAAAATCCGCACCTACGAGTAAAACCGCAGGTGAGGACGAATGTGCAAATTCTGCACTTACGAGTCTCGAAAGTGCAAAATACCCCGTCTCGAAGGTGCAACCTGTTGCACTTAATGAACCACCAGTTATAGAACCACCAGTCCTATCCCCCCTACCCCCCACAGACGACCTTCCGGTGCCACCAACGGAATCGGGCGCGGCTGCGCCGCGTGGGGCCTCGCCTGTCGGCTCGGCTGGGGTGGATGAGCCTTCTCGGATGGTTTCGTCGTCGGCTGCTTTGCTGTCTTCTGACGTCTCGGAGGGTCGGGAGGCTTCCAGCCTATCGACTGGCGGCGATTCGACTGAGGATGAGCTGGTTGGGTTGGCGCGGGATGTGTTGCCGGTGCCGATGCAGGCGATGGGGCCGTCTCAGCTTGTGAAGGTGGGGCGGGCGATCGCCCAGCGTATTGATGCGGGGTGGCGCACGGACCAGGTCAGACAGGTGTTGGAGTCTCGTGAGTTGCCCTCACAGGTGCGGAATTTGCTGGCTGTGGTGATGGCTCGTTTGCGTGATGATGTGCCGGTTGATTCGCCTCCCCCGCCTGGGTCGGACTGGTTGGTCGCATCACACCGTCAGGGGTGTGAGTCTGCGGGGTGGTCGTATCGGTTGTCTGATGGGCGGGTGGTGACCAGGCGTGATCTGGATTCCTCGCAGCTGACTCTTGATTTTTGGGCGGCGCGTGAGTCGGGTGGGTACTCGGGTGACGATAAGTGGCAGTTCGCTATTGAGCAGGGGGTGGAGCGCTATGTGCTGACGTGACCAGCCGATGGTGCTGGAGGCGATGTGACGTGTTGTTTTTCTAGGAAAGGTTTTGGTCGTGAGTGTCGGTCATGACTATGACGCGAAGGGTCCCCCTTTAGCGCAGGGCAGGGGGTAGTTGACGGGGTGTTTTCCGTTGCTGCTTGTTCCTTGCAATTCTCAGTTCAGTTGCAGGCCATGGCCTGTATTGATTCCCTTTTTGACTTTTATCTTGTGGAGGAAAATATGCGCTATTCATTGAGTTGGCTTGCCGCGGCGGTGAGCACTGTGATGGTGGTTTCTGCCCCGTGTGCGGGCATTGCTCTTGCTGATGAAGCCCAGCCTGGTACGTCGCCGGTGACGACGCAGGGTGTTGATGATACGGCTGATGTTCCGGAGGCTTCGGGGTCGATGACTGCCCAGCCGGGTACGACGACTATCTCAACCCCTGGGTCAGATGGTGATGGTGATAGCGGAGGCACCACACCTGCCCAGCCGGGTACATCACCGGCCGAGGATGCCCAGGCGCAGGATGCTACGACGGTGACTGGTGCTGCGCAACCGGGCACAGAAGAAGCGCACCACGAAGACGACCCGGTTGATGAGCAGGATGGTGCTGCTGATACACAGGTCGCTCCTGCTGATACTCCTGCTGCTGGTGGTGGTGAGAGTGGTAGTGCTGGTGGTGGTGAGCCGGTGGGAACTAACGTGCCAGCTCAACAGCCTGCTTCTGAGCCTCAGGGGCAGGAAGCGGTACCAGTTTCTGAGGAAACTGGGCAGGTCCGGCCAGTCTTGAGGCCTGTCGTTATGGCGCCAAAGGGTGCGATTGTTGGTGTGCAGGTGCGCGCCAATCTTGGTGAGCATCGGTATGTGGCTGTGCACGATGTTGCAACGGCAACGACAACGGTTCGTGCTGATGGCAGGGTCAGTGGTGTTATCGCAGTGAGTCGGGACAGTGATGGTGTGACGCTGAGTGCCCAAGACTACAAGATCACGGTTGTGCCTGACGTGCTGGTGCGTGCCAATGATGCTGTTGGTGGTGTGATCGCGAAGGCAACGCCGCGGGAAGTGCACGCTGTGCGCGAGGGTGTGCTTGCTCATGTCCCAACGGATGCTTCTGTGGCTGTTGATGGTAATGAAATCGCTGTCCACGTGGATCGGGTGTAAGCCGCGCAGGCTATAAGGGAGGTAGGACACGTGGGTTGGGTTGAATCCTTACGCGCTGATGATGTGCATGGGCGCGGCCAGGAGCCCGCTGTAGCACCTGACGAGCTGGTTGATGATGATGACGATGATGCTCAGGTTGAGTGTGAGTTGGATGCTGATGAGTCGGATCGTGCGGATGTTGGTGCCGATCGTGTCTCGGTGATGGGGCGGAAATTGTCATCATCTCGCCAGGGTTTGAGATTACCGGGTGGTCGGCAGGCTCGTCGTAATCCGTTAGGGCGGAAGACCGTGGTGTTGGTTGCTGGTGGGCTGGCCTGTCTGCTGGTGATTATTGTGCTGGGAGCTAAAGCTGTGGTTGACGGTTTCACGGGCGGGTCATCGACTGATCCGACACGGTCGTTGGTTGTTGGTAGTTGCCCGGATGCTGTTGCTGCCCCGGAAGAACGCTCAACGCTTGTTGCTGCGGTTGCTCGGTTTGAGCAGGCCTATTACTCCCGCGATGAAAAATCTTTGCTGGCAACGTTGAGTCCGTCCTCGGCGTTGCGTGAGCAGAACTGGAAAGATGTGCTCACCACGGCTGCTCCGCAAGGAACGCGCTGGTGTGCCACGGTGACCCCGACGGCTGCAGACTCGGTGGTCACGGTCGTGGTGTCCTCGAAAACCCCGGATGGTGATTTGGCTGTGTATGCCTCCACGGTGACCGGCGAACGCGTTGATGGGTTGTGGGAGATCGCGAAATTTGAAACTGCAATCTCGAAGCCAGGAGCTCCTGGCGCTGTGAAAGAAAAGGAATGATGCGCTATGAAGGGTGCGAAGTTCCGTACGACCCCGGTGGCTGGTGTGGCTGTTGCCGTATTGGTTTCTGGTTTGGCGGTGGTTCCGGGTCATGCGGAAGAAACAGGGTTACCACGGCCAACGCAGGCTTGTCCGCTGGTGCATTTGGTGATGGTGAATGGGTCGGGTGATTCGGCGTTGGGCTTGAAGTCGACCGAGGATTCCGGCTGGATGGCATCCCAGATTGGTTTTCCATTGACGACGCAGCTTAATGGGAAAGATGCTGATCCGAGTGCGGGTATTTCAGTGGAGGAGGCTGAAGCGGCTCAAGATGGTGAGTTGTCTCCTGCTGAAGCAGACATGGAGGAGCTTGCCCAGGGGTGGGATGCTCCTGCCGATGTGCGTAGCGACGATGTGTGGCCGTCCACGACGTCTGTAACACCGTCGGTTTCCGGCGAGCAGACCGTTGAGCCAGTGGAAATTGCTGGTGATGATCTTGTGATTGGGCGTACGTATATTCCCTATCCCAGCTCGATGGGTGGGGCGTATGTGCCGGTGTACTCGCTGGATAATGCGAAGTCTTATGAGGACTCGGTGGCTATTGGTGTGGAGCGTATGTCGACTGTTCTTGGGCAGTTGCATGACCAGTGTCCGGATACCAAAGCGTTTTTAGTTGGGTATAGCCAGGGTGCGGAAGTTGCGAGTGCTGTTGCCCGCAAGATTGGCAATGGTGAGGTGTTCCCGGAGGAGGACGTGGCTGGTGTGGCTTTGTTTGCTGATCCGACGCGTGACCCGGGGTCTTCTACGGTGGTGTCTGGTGCTTCGGTTCCTGCGGCTGTGCCGGGTACCGATGGCGAGTATGTCTCGTCGATGAGTTCGTTTACGTCCCCAGAGCTTGATCGTATGCAAGGTGGTGGTTTGGGGGTTAATCACACGGGTGAGGATTTCGGGAGTCTTGCTGATCGCACGGTTAGTTGGTGTACTGATGGGGATTTGGTCTGTGATATGCCGGTCGGTGGTGCGTTGAAGGACTTGGTGGTGGGCACGGCTGAAGGGTTGAACATTACTGATCCTGAGGCGTCGATTGCTGCGGTGTCGGATGTGTTGAATCCTGCGGTGTCGTTTGCGGGTCCTGCTGAGATGACGTCTCCGATTGATTTCGGGGCTGGTGGTTTTTCGACCACGGACGCGTCGAAGGCAACGAAGCGGTCGCAGCGTTTGTCTGGTCTGCTTGAGTCTGGTTTTGCGGCGGCTTCTGGTGTGTTGTCGACTGGGGCTGATATTGCTGTTGGTGCGACGGCACCGGAGGATGCTGTTGCTGCCGGTGGTGTGATGGGGCAGGAGGCTGTTGGTTCTGCTGCTGATGTTGCCGCTGAGATTGCTCGTGATGTGGTTGTGGGTGTGGGCATGATCGGCGGTATGGGGTTTGGTGCAGGCCTGGGTATCGCCCGGGAAATGATTAGTCCTGCCAATCTTGCGGAGCTTGCTGCTGCGGGGTCTTCTGCGCCGGAGACTGCCGCGTTGGTGGCAGCCCGCCAGTTGCAGAAAGCGTCGACCAAGGTGTTGACGTCAAAGACTGCTGTGGGACAGTCGGTGAAGGTTTTCGACCAGATGGACGTTTTGGGGTTGAGTCCTGAGGCTGTTAGTGAGGCTGCGATTCAGTCGGTGACCCATGGCAGTGCTCATGTGTTATATCCGGTTAAGCCGTTGACGGCTGATGGTGGCACCGCTGTTGGTAAGACCCGGGAGTGGATTACAGCGACTGCTGCTGATCTTGGTAGCCAGACTGCTGCACAGCGGTATGCCTCGGGTGATGCTGGATCGGCGTCTGTGATGCAGTCGTTTAATACCGACATGGTGGCTAGCTATCTTTCGGGCTGGCTTCACGAGCAAGGAAGGTAACTGATGGATCCCGTTGAATGCGCAGGTGGTCAGCGTGTCCAGATCCGCCGCCGCCTGGAGGTCGGGGCCGAGCCGCTGTTTGTGAAACGCGATGAGCTGGACTGGGATCCACTGGTGTGGTTTGTCGGGGCGCACGGTGGGGCTGGCGTGACGAGTTTGGCGCATGCTATCGCAGCTGCGGGTGATGCTGGCAGGCGGTGGCCTGCGGCGGATCGCTATCCCTGGTGTGTGGTTGTCAGCCGTAGCACCCTGGCAGGTTTGGAGGCTGCCCATGATGCCGTTTTGCAGGCGAAAGCAGGGTTAGCTGGTGGGTGTCAGGTGCTTGGGCTTGCGGTGGTGGCTGATGCCCCAGGGGGGTACTCGTCGGTGGTGGAAGAAAAGATCCGGGTGTTAACGAAGTTGACTCCGAATTTGTGGGAGATTGCCTATCAGCCGTGGTGGCGAGATCATCTGCCTTCTGAGATCCCGTCGTGGGATCCGCATGACCCAGTGCCAGACGCGCCGGTGAAAAAACGTGGGTGGAGGAAAGGGCAGCACGTTGATGCGTCAGCGCCGGTGCACCCGTCGGTGTTGTGTATGGGGGAGGCCATTGTGGCCGAGGCGTTAGCGCTGGCGGAATTGCAAGCAGAAACACAGCAGCACAATCACAATGTAGAGGAGATTGAACAGTGAACGTGTGGGACAGATTGAATACCCAGATGCTTTTGGCGCAGATGCCTGGCCAGAATTTGCAGCCGCAGGCCCCGAGTGGGTTTGGTGAGAAAGTTGATCGAGGGCTGAATTTTGGTATGTATATCGGGCTGGTGATCGCGATTGCCGGTGTGATTGCGGTGGGTGCGTCGATGGTGTTGTCCAGGCGTGAAGGCACGAGTGAAGAAGCCACAGCCAACGCGCTTCGAGTGGGCATTGGGTGCCTGATTATTGGGTCTGCGGCGTCGATTGTTTCGGCGTTTCTGTGATGATTCCGACGGTGTTGGCTGCTGAACCGCCTCAAAGTGTTCAGCAGCCCCCTGTGGAAGTGGCTGCTGAGATATGGAAGTGGCTGCAGATTACCTTGTTTGTTGTTGATGCGTGCGCGATTGGTGCGGTGATTGCTTTCGGTGCGCTGATGGTGCTCGACAGGGAACGCGGGGAAGCAGTCTCAGCGACGACGGCACAGTCCCAAGCACTCCGAATTGGGCTTGGGGTGTTGCTGGCAGCAAACGCGGTGAACTTAGCGCTGTGGTTTGCCTAATGACTACGCAGTTTCAGTGGAAAGAACAGGAAGAAGACATGCGGAAACGACTGAGTGTAGTGATTCTTGCAGTTTCAGCGATGCTGGCGGGGTGCACAGGTGGTGGCGGTGAAGCAGTGGACACGGCGGCAGCCCCTGTAGGGGTGGTATGGGGTCAACAAGCGGGAGTAAGACTTCCTGTGGCGTCGGCCGATGATGGTCCCGGGGTGCTCGAACCGGTGCCGCACCAATTCGCCCATACACCTCAAGGGGCGGTGATGGCCGCGATGATTACCCAGGTGTGGATGGCAACAGCCAGTGATGATCAATGGACTGATGTGTCCAATTTGATGTTGGCCCCCTCCCCGGGGAGGGATCAGTGGGCCCAAGGTCGTGTGCTGATGAGCGTTGACGGGGTTGCAAAAAACCCGCCAGTGTATCGGGGTTTTCAGATGGTGGATTACACCGACGAGCAGGCGTTGATTGGGTTGCTTGCCGAGTATCCCGATGTTGGATTGGCGGTCTATCCCACCCAGCTGGCGTGGATGAATGACACGTGGAAGGTGGTTTTGCCCACGCTTGATGAAGCTCCCGATATCACCCCGGTTGACTCGACTGACGGTTTTACGCTTTTCGGTCCTGAAAGCAAGGAGCAGTAATGGTTGCGGTTTTCTTAGACAGGCGGGTGGTGGCGTGTGCTGTGGTGAGCGCTGTTCTGCTGGTTGGGTGTGGGTCAGAAACTGAATCGCAACCTGTCGAGCAGGCTGCACCGTCTACGGTGACGGAGACGGTGGTCGGTGGTGCTGGGCGCCTGGGGTCGATCGAAGAGCGTGCTGGTGGGGCGAGTGTTGATGGTGATCGGCGCTCGTGGACGGATCCGTATCTCAGACTTGATGATGCCCAGCATGCTGTGCCTGGTCGGTATTCCACGGAGCTCTACGGCACCCGCCCGGTATGGACTCCGGTGGATCCCTTGGGGGATCTTCCGGCCAAAAACGATCTCAAAGACGGAATGGAAAAGTGTTCCGATCCGACCGTGACGCTTGCGGGCAAGACACAGATCCAATATGTGAAGGCTCGGTATTTGGTTGTCAATAGCCAAGCGGGTCCTACGACGATGAAAGACGGCGTGCCAGGCGGGTATGCCCACTCTGTTGATGGTGCGGTCGTCGCAGCATTGAACCAACTCGGCTATGGCTTCCCCGATCGCTCCGATGAGGTTGGAGACAACGTAGTGGATGCGTTGTGGTCAACGAGTGCTTCGACGATGAGGGACAATCCGAAGCGTGAGGGGTGGCCGAGTGAGCCGTATATGCGTCCTCGGTTGGTGCTGCCTATGCATTTTTTCCGGATTGCGAGCTGTACCGATGATGCCGTGGTAGTCCAAGTCGGTCTGGATGGGACAGATGATGAGCCGGGTGTTGGCGCTGAGATCCCATTGTTTTGGCGTGATGGTGATTGGCATGCGGATTTCACAGGGACTGCAGATCAGCGGTATAACAACACGCCTGCCCCTGAGCATTGGCCGGACAAGCACGAGGTGCGGTATTCATGATCGTGATCCTTCGGCGTCTCGCTGCTGTTCTGGCCGTCGTATTGATCGCGATCATTACGGCGAGCTCTGCGTTTGCGCAGCCTCAGTCCACCGGCGACAAGGTGTATGCGGAGTGTCGTTCTCGCGCGTACGACTCGGCCGCCTATTCGCAGCTCAGGAAGGACGGCGTCATCGAAGATGACTCGTTTCTTACAACGGAGAAGGAAATTCAGGAGGCAAAAAAGCAGCATCCTGAGGAGTTTGCACGCCTTGCAGAGCATTATGAACAAGACCAGGGCACTGGCAGCAAACTTGGGCGTACCCTCGATTCGTTTGGCTGCCAGTTAGAAAAGCCCTTCGATATTGTTGGGGATAAAGTATCGAAGTTTTGGAAAGACCCTTTTGGTAAGTTCGTGCAGGCCATGCTGGAGGGCAACGCGCAGGCCTTGGAAACGGTGCTTACGCTGTGGACGGATTATCGGATTGATAAGGCGGCGCTGAACGCTAATGTGCAGGGGGTTAAAAACATTGTCTATGCGGTCAGTGGTTTTGCGCTGATCGCGTCGATCATTGTTGGCGGGGGACGCATTGCTGCGTCTCGGCGTATGGGGCTGGCCGATGGGGTGGAAGATCTTGGCCGCACGATCGGCGCGTATCTGATCTACTCGCTGTTGGTGGTTCCAGCAATTGCTGGTGGGGTGATTGCCAGCGATGCGCTGGGGGATTGGATTATGGCCAGTTTTGGCACCAATCCGCAGGACACGTTTGCCATTGCGCAATTTGATGGGGTTGACCTGGGTCCTGTGTTCACGTTTTGCATGGTGTTGGTTGCCTTAGCCGGCTCGGTGGTGCAAATCGTTGCGCTGGCGGTGCGCGCGTTGCTGTTGCCGTTGGCGGCCGGCTTGACGCCGCTGATGGCGGCGTTGAGTTTTACTCAAACTGGCAAGGCTGGTTTGCAGCACATTACCGCGTGGATGATTGCGGCGGTGATTTTCAAGCCAGTGTCAGCGTTGCTGTACTGCGTGATGTTTTGGTGGGCGACGAATGCTGATGATTCGTTGATTTCAACGCTTGTGACCACGGTGATGGTGGGTGCTGCTGGTCTGATTGCTCCGGCGTTGGTGCGCAGCATTGTTCCTGCACTGGCCCAGGCCGGTGGAGGGGGTGCGGCCCCGGTCATGGCCGGGGGTGCTGCTGTGCTTGGTACTGCAGGTGGCTTTGCGGCGGGTGTTGCTGGGGTTATGGGTAGTGCGGGCAAGGCTGCTGCCGGTGCGGCTGGGCGATCCGGGGCGTCTGGTAGTTCCGGTTTGGCTGGTGCTTCGATAAGTGCTGGTGCACCGCGTGGCGGTGGTGGTGTTAGTGGTGGTGGCAGCCCGTCCCAGGCGGCACAGCCGCAGGGTGCTGCTCCTAGTGGCGGTGGTTCCGGCGGTGGCACAGGTGGGATTTCTCAGGCAGCTCAGCCGCAGGGTGCGGCTGTTGGTGGTGGCAGGGTTTCCCAGGCGGCTGGTGTTGCGAAGCGTGTTGGATCCCGTGTTGCGCAGTCCGGAGGTGGTGTGGCCAATGGTGCAGCTGTGGGATTGCGGGCTACTGGTGTGGTGGCGACTACAGCTGCGCGTGGTGTTCAGCATGTTCAAGGCATTTTGGATGACTCTCTCGGAGCCGGTGGCTATCACGGGCAAATTCCGAGGTAGGCAGGATATAAGGGGACAACTGAGATGGACATTCCAGTTTTTTCGCTCGGCCAGCCTTCACGGCGTACCGGCTTGGGTGGTTATTCGATGAAGACCACGGTGGTCGGTGGTGTTGGGTTTGTGGCCATGTTGTTGATGTTTATGGCCGGCCAGCGCACGTTTGCGTTTACCGTGATCGCACCGATCACGCTGGTGTTGCTGGCGTTGGTGACGTTTCGGGTTGGTGGTCGGTCCTTGGCCACGTCGCTACAGATGATGGGTCAAGACGCAAGGCGTCGCCATCGTGGCGAGGATGTGTATATTGCTGGTCGTCTGTCACAGGTTCCTGGTGGCACCTACAAGCTGCCGGGCACGTTGGCACGTACAGAGCTTTTAGAGGGCATTGACGGTAATGGCAACGCGTTTGGGGTGGTTTACGATCGGCCACGCCGTGAGGCCACAGTGCTGCTTGATACGCAATTGTCTGGGCAGACAGCCATGACCCAGGCCGAGCGTAATGCGCAGACCGCTCATTGGGGCAGGTGGCTGGCAGGATTGTCGATGCCGGGTGACGTTGTCAGTGCTGCCACGGTTGTTGCCACGCGCCCTGGTTCTGGTGCGCTGGTGCGTGGTGAGGTAGCGGCCACGGTGCATGATGATGCCCCGTGGATTGCCCGCCAGGTGCAGGCAGAAGCGGCGGCCACGTTGGTGGGCGGTGTGCCGGAGATTGAAGCGCACATTGCTGTGACGATTAAGGTGCGCGGCACGAACTCTGATGACGAATTCCTTGATGTGTTGGGCACACGCTTGCCTGGCATGTATGAAGATCTGCAGTGGGCGGGTATATTGGCCAGACCTATGTCGGCGTCGGATGTGGTTGGGCGTGTTCACGCCCGGTTTTGTCCTTCTACTGAGGCTGATCTTGAGGCGATGGGGGTGCTGGGGATTGACCATAATGTGGCGTGGGAGGACGCGGGGCCTCAGGTTGCTGTGACCAGGCGTGGCGAGTATTGCCATGAACAGGTCAAGTCGGTGACGTGGGAGATGGGGCAGGCGCCTCGTTCAACGTTTGAGGATCATATTTTGCAGGGTTTGATTGCTCCGCATCCGCGTGTGGAGCGCAAGCGTGTGTGCCTGGTGTATAGGCCTTTTGACGCGGGCAAGGGTGCCTCCAAGGTAGAAGCCGAGCACAAGGATGCTTTGGTGGCGGCGAACTCGTCGAAAAAGATTCGGTCAGCATCTGCTGAGCTTCGGTTAGAGCACACGGAGGCAGCCCGGCGTGCACAGGCGCGTGGTGCACAGTTGGGCCAATACAGCTTGTTTGTCACGGCAACGGTTGATCGTGATGGTGATCTTCGCCGGTTGCGCCACGATGTTGAACAGCTTGGTGCTGGCTGTTCGATTGTGTTGCGCCCGATGACCTATCAGCAGGATGCAGGGTTTATCACCTCGCTGGGTGTGGGGCAGATTCCGTGGTCGAAGCCGTCGACGGCACAGGTGGCGAACTGATGATGGTTGTGAAAAAGAAAACGGGTACGACCAAAAAGCAGCGCGGCGTGCTGGATGGTAGCGATCTTATTGAGCTGAGGGATGCCTTGGGCTTTGAGGTGGCAGGGTTGGTTGTTCCGGGGCCACGGCACCGGCTGCAACTTGCAGGCACGGTGGGCCACGATGCGCAGCCGGATTGGCTGGCCTGCCTGTGCGCCTTGGAGTTTACTACGGTGGTGAGCTGGCATGTTGATGCGCAGCATTCACATTTTGGGTTGTCGGTGCCGTTGGTGTCCAAGCAGCAGCGCAACGCTCCAGCACAGGTTCTTGCTGATGTTGCTGGGGATGCAGAGCAGATTCGTCGTGTTATCGGCCATGACGGGGGGATGTGGTCGAGAAGTCAGTGGTGTGCGCAGCTGGCGTGGATGCTGGGGACACAGGGCAGTTGGCCTGCCGTGTGTGAGCGCACTGTGCGTGTTGATGCCGAGCTGGTGCACCATGAGGATTGTGTGGAGGCCATCGTGATGGTGGCGTGCGGAGATGATCCTGCCCATGATGATGCTCTTGCCGCGTTGCACGCGTGGGTGTTGGGGCAGGCTAACACCCGCTTGACGGTGATTGCTCGTCCCTTTGATGTGGGCACTGGTGCCAAACAGGTCGCGTTGGTGGTGGGTCGGTGCCCGGATGCGCGTCAGGCTGCGGTGTGGGTGTCAGAGGTGTTTGTGGCGCTGCCGTCGGAGGTTCGGTTGTGGGGCAGGCGTGCCCGTGGGCGGATGGCCGCGCATTGGTGGTCGTCGTGGCCGCTGGGCTTGTGGGCGTTTGACGAGATTACTGACAGTGATATTGCGGCAGTACGAAAGGCGTTGTCATGAGCTCACAGGAACACTCCGAGAACCAGGCGATGGAACTGCTACACGAACAGGTGCTTTTTGATGTGTGTGAACGCCCACCGTGGTTGTCGGCAAAAGGGCGAGCGTATCGGCGGTGGTTGAAGACTAACAAAGATGTGGCGCACCGGATCTCGAACGGGGTTCGTGAGGCCAAAGGTGAGCGTATCATCCGTGGGGAACGGGCATACCACGGCTGCAGGCCGAGAGGCCTACAGGGTAAAGGTGCAGGTTTTGTGGCGGTGCAGTCCGGATCGGAGCAGTGGCAAACCACCACGAACTTAGGCTGTGGTTTTAATCCAAACGTGGTGGGGGCGGCAGCCCCGGTGATTGGTACACCCTTGGGGCGGCATGTTACCACTGGTGCGGAAGTCGCCTGTGATCCTTTGGCGTGGTTTCGTGAGGGTATTATCGCTAACCCGTCGACGTTCGTGTTGTCGCTTCCTGGGTTGGGCAAGTCCACGTTGATTCGCAAAATGCTCATGGGGTCGGTGGCTGCTGGCCACTGCCCGATGATCGCCGGGGATATTAAAGGCGAATATGTGGGTTTTTGTGAGCAAGTTGGTGGCCAGGTAATTACTGTCGGCCACGGTGTCGGGCATCTCAACCCGCTGGATGTGGGTGCCCTTGGTCGTGTTGTGCCGCAGCTGGAGGCCGAAAACGCTCGTCGTGGTGACGGGTCGCTGGATGCGGTGATTGTGCGGGCTAAAGAGCAGATCCACGGCCGCCAGGTGGCGATGGTGGCAACCCTTGTTGGCCTGGGGCGTGGTGAGCCGATGGCTGATTTTGAGTCCATGCTGGTGTCAGCGGCGCTGCGCGAGTTGTATGCGACACATGAGATTGATTGGGCAAAACCGCCTGTGTTGCAGGATTTGATTGACCGTTTGGAGCGTGGCAGTGGGCGGCTGCGCACGCTGGGGCGTGCTCGTGATGAAAAGGCGTGGGATGAGCGTGTGGATGCGCTCGTGTTGAGTTTGAATTCTCTGCTCGATGGGCCGACTGGACGTATTTTCGCTGATCAAACCTCAACGCCGATTGATGCGAATGCCACGGCGGTGTGCATTGATGTGTCCGCGATTGATCGTGGTGACCAGGCGTTGAAGGCTGCTGTGATGATGGCGTGCTGGTCGGCCGCGTTCGGGGCGATTGAGGCGGCCCACCTGCTGGCGGACGTGGGGCTTGCTAAGCAGCGGTATTTCGTGGCCACTCTTGATGAGATGTGGCAGGTTTTGGCCTCGGCACCGGGCATGGTGGGGCAGGTTGATGCGCTCACCCGCCTGAACCGCACGGATGCCACAGCACTGCACATGATCACCCACACGTTTAAAGACTTGGAAGCGTTGCCGACAGAGGAAGACCGGAAAACGGCGATGGGTTTCATTGAGCGTGCGGGCATGGTGATTTGTGGTGGGTTGCCGAATTCAGAGTTGGATATTTTGTCTTCCCGGCTGGAGTTTTCCCCAGCAGAGGCCGAGATGATCACCTCCTGGAGTAAGGGTGCGCCCCCGAAGCGTCGTCGTACTGCTGGTGCTCGTGCGACCCCGCCGGGGCGTGGCCGGTTTATGATCAAACCATCTAAGGACGGTTCCCCTGGTATTCCTGTGCAAACGGTGCTGTTTCCCTCCGAGATCGAATACCGGTTGCATGACACGAACGTGCGGTTTGCTGACTTCTTTGCCACGGGTGAGGTGTAGATGAAGAAGGTCCTTGCAGCGTTTATTGCCCTGATCGTGCTGCTGGTGATTTTGGTGGTGTCGGTGCTTGGCGGCGGCGATGAGTGCACCCCAAACGGCACTGCTGGCGGGTCGAGTGTCGGTGATGGTGACTTTGCTTACCCCACCGATTTGTCGACGACACGGCACACCTCCCCATTTGGTCCTCGCATCAATCCTGTCACCGGTGCGGATGAAGGCCACGGCGGGTTGGACATTGCCGGGCCTGAGGGCACACCGATTTATGCGTTTGCCGACGGGGTTGTGGTGGCTGCCGCCGATCACGGAGTTCAAGGCTTTGGTGGGTGGGTGGTCATCGACCACACCATCGAGGGCAAGCAAATCCAGACTGTCTACGGCCACATGAATCCTGGCGGTGTGTTTGTCACCACCGGCGATCATGTCACCAAAGGCCAGCACATTGCCAACATGGGCAATTCTGGCCAATCGACGGGTGCGCACCTGCACTTTGAGGTCATCGAGGGCGATCGGGCTCGTGGTGGCAGGAAAGTAGACCCCAAACCGTGGCTGGACAAAGCGGCAGAAGGTACAGGTGCTCACGATACGGGGAAGACTTCCGAGGCTGCGGCGTCGTCTGGGTTGGGGCAACCTGCGGATGCTGGTGGCGGGGCAAATATCGGTGGTGAACAGCTTACCGGCCGCCAGCTTGCGCTTGCTAAGCAGATTGTCGCCGTCGGTGAAGCTCTCGGGGTTGATGAACAAGGCCGCATCATTGCGGTGGCCACCGCCAAGCATGAGTCACAGTTGCAGGTGTATGCCAACGATGGGTCGGGTGCCTATCAGTCTGCTGGTGCTTCGGGTGCCACCCCGGAAGAGCTTCGCACATCCTTGAACTATCCGCATGACGCGGTCGGCCACGACCACGCATCAGTGGGCACCTTTCAGCAACAGGTGGGCTTTTGGGGCAGTGTGGAAGAGTTGATGAACCCGGCGGTGCAGGCCAGAAAGTTTTATGAAGCACTATCCAAGATCGACTATCACGGGTTGAGCGTGGGTGCTGCAGCCTCTAAAGTGCAGGGCAACGCCACAGGGACAGGCGTCTACGAACGCGAAGCTGAGAAAGCTCGGCTGTTAGTCGAGCGGTTTGCTGGTGCTGGTGAAGAACTGTCACCGGAAGAAATTGAAGCGCTCGGCAGTGCCTCCATAGGGGCCGGGTCGAGTGGTTGTTCGACCACCGGATCACACAGCGGTGGAGGCGATGTGGATGCAGGCGAGCTCAACGAAGCGATCCTGGAGGCCGCGAGAAAGGAATTCGGCTACCCCTACGTGTGGGGCGGTGGTGACCAAAATGGTCCGACCGGCGGCGGGTATGACTGTTCCGGCCTGGTGTTGCGGGCGGTTGCGGTCGCCTCGAATAATGCGATTATTTTGCCGCACTACACCGGCGCACAGATTGTCGACCCTAACCTGCATGAGATTCCGTGGGATGAGCGGGCCCCTGGTGATCTCATTTACCTTTTTGATGGGGCTAATCCCCATCATGTTGCCATCTATGCTGGGGAAAACAACGGCCAGGAAACGTGGTATGAGGCACAAACCTATGGTGTCAAGACCGGTGAATACCCTATTCGCACCACGGAACCGCACCGGGTGTATCGGGTGGGCCAGAAAGTAGCAGCAGCCGATGACGGCAAGGAACACAACAAGGACAAGGAGTAAGTCATGACCGTTCGCAACCTTCTTCTGGCCGCCACCGTGACTGCGGTGATGCTCTCCGGGTGCAGTCGAACCCCGGACGTTGACGGCACTGACGTGGGCATCACTGAGGCATTTCCTACAGCCTGGGAGCAACCTGAACTGCCTGCCCCGCTGACAGGGGTGGATCAAACCAGTGTGGATGCTGTGGGCCGGTCGGTGGTGCAGGCGATGTTTGGGTGGGATTTTCAGCGGGATTCTTCCATGTATGACGCGATTGATCGGGCACGGCCACTGATGACGCCTGCCCTTAACGCGAGGATTGGTACAACCCCTCAACTCTACGAATTGCCGGGCCGGCAATTCGACACATGGGTGGACCACAAGGCGCACGCCGACGTGGACGTGCGTGAGGGCAGCGAGCCACTGCCTGCTGCCCACGACCGCACGCAATACCGCCAATATGTTGTCAGCATCGCCGTGCATGACGATGCTCGCGAGCAGCCTGCGAGGTATCTCTACATTGTGCGCGCCACCTTAGAGGAACTTGGGTGGTGGAAAGTCAGTCATCTGCACATCACTGGCGGCTACCAGCCACAACAGTACAACAGCGACGAGAAATAAGGATTGACCAATGGCGTCGAAAAATGTTCGGCACACTGGTTCCAAGCCAGGCCTGGAGCCACACATGCTCATGCTGGTGCTCATGCTGGTGGTTGTCTTGTGTGGTGTAGTCGCCGCCAAGATTACTTCCCGTGTTGTCGATGTTGGGCAGACAAGCTGGAACCCGATTGCGGCACTCATCCTGCTGCTGCGCGGCAAAACCGTTCTGCACCCGGTTTTCATTGCGGTGTTTGTGCTGCTCGCCGGGTCGAGTGTCGGTATGATCTGGTGGGTTCGCAGCAGAATGTGCAGCCGCACATCGTCGGCTCGTATTGACGACGCGCAACGCTGGCTTGGTGGGGCTGATGACCGTTCGACACTCAGTAAAGCGTTCGTGGAGAAACAAGCACGGCGCTGGTTTCAGCAGCCAGCACCCATCGAGCAGCCAGGGTTGATGTTCGGGCATGTTCCAGGCCACCCGAAACGGCAGATGTGGGCATCGTGGGAAGACCTCTTTTTGATCATCTTCGGCCCTCGGATGGGTAAAACCACCTCGCAGGTCATTCCAGCGATTGTTGATGCCCCAGGTGTGGTGGTCACGACATCGAATAAGCGCGACATTGTAGACGACACGATCACGATTACTCGCGCGCGCGGACAGGTGTGGGTGTTTGACCCTCAGAATATTGCCTGCGGCGTGGACCAGCAGCGCTGGTATTTCGATCCGCTGGATATGGTTCGTCGTGACCCTGACATGATGGATGCTCAAGCAGAAGCTCTTGCCGACATCTTTCGGTGCGCTGCCTTGGGCGATGGTCACGCCGCCGAGAATGCCTACTGGGTCAATGCTGGGCGTGAACTGTTGTCCTGCCTGTTTTTGGCGGCAGCCCTGGACAGACGGCCCATTACGGATGTGTTTAGTTGGGTGACAGACCCGAGTGATCCAACCCCACTACAAATTCTGTCGCAGCACCCAGAATGGGTCGCACAAAACGATTCGCTACGCGCGACTGGGCTACTCCCGGAGGTCACCAAAGGCGGTGTGTACGGGCAAGCAAAGACGATGGCCGCACCCCTGGGCCGCAGGGCTGCAGCCAAGTGGGTGACCCCTGATCCTCAAGCCAAGCGCTTTAGCGCCTGTGACTTCATCCGTGACAGCACACCGACGCTGTATATATTGAGCAAGGACGGTGCAGATAATGCCGCAGCGCTCACCACGGCACTGGTGGCCGCCGTCATGCAGGAAGCAGAACGCTTCGGTGAATCGTGTGGAGGCAGGCTGCCTGTGCCGCTGGTGGCAGCACTTGACGAGGCCGCAAACGTGGTGAAATGGCCGGAACTGCCACAGCTCTACAGCCATTATGGATCCCGCTCCATCATTGTGATGACCATTTTGCAAAGCTACGCGCAAGGTGTGCGGGTGTGGGGTGAACAAGGCATGGAAGCGTTATGGTCAGCGGCCAGCATCCTGATGTACGGCGGTGGTGTGAAAGACGACGTGATGCTGCGAAAAATGGAAGACCTTATCGGTGAGGCCACCATGCCCACCACCTCTGTGAGCTCATCGCATGATGGGCGCAGTACATCGACCTCCTACCACGAACGCAAGATTGTCACCAAGGCTGAACTTGCTGCTCTCCAGCAGTGGCGGGCTGTCGTGTTCTCGTCGAAACGGCGTCCCGTCATTGTCGAGCTGGTGCCGTTTTGGAAACGCCCATGGCCACAACCCATCCGCCACGCCCTTGGGGTGACCAGCACACGAAAGGAACAGAAAGTATGAACGATGATGGTTTTGACCCTGATGAAAACCTCCACACTTTGCCGATTGATAACACCGCAGATAATTACAGTGAGCGTGTAGAACCGGCGTTTCCGGACGTGTACCACTTTGTGTCGGACTTCCTCGTCACGCTCTACCCGGTGGTTGGCCACCGCGCAAAGGACGTCAATTGGAACGGGCGGTGGTGGAAATATCCCCATGCGGTCGTGCGTCTTGAAGCGCTGTGGCAACGCTTTGAGCAGCTACGACGCGACGAACCAGCAACATTTTTGGAAACGTTTCTGCGTGTTCACGCCGACTACCACATGGCACACCTGATGGCAGATGGTGGTGTCTTTAGCGACACTAAACGCCAGGACTTTACAGCTAATCCGCTTGCTAGCTACTCCCCGGAAGGACCGACATAACGATGACGACGAACATAAACCGGGCTGAGGCTCGTATCGTGAAGATGCTGAGCTTTCTGCAAGACAGTATGCGCGCGCAACGATATGCCCGCACCCTGCCACCAGGCTCACGCGGTCTTGAACGCCTGTCCACCCGAGAACTCGTGCGCGAGACGGTGATCCGCTACCGTGAGCGCGGCTCCCAGTGGGAGCAAGCCGATCGGGATCGGCTAGCCGCTGAGTACCGTCGGCGCAATCTTCCTACTGCCGCCGGCGTGGTGGCTGGCACAGCCACCATCGCAGGGTTAGCTGTCATGACAGTTCTTGATGAGATCCACGATCAGCCCGAGGTACATGGCCCGGCCGACGTCGATGCTGCTTTCGATGCTGCCGGGCAGGATGTCAATGACCTGGATGCACTGGTTAATCCTGATCCGATGACACATGCCGACCGTCTAGCTGATGCACACGAGCTTGGGATTGACGAAGGTCTAGTTATCGGACGTGAGCCGTTGGATGCCTTAGGCTTCGGGGGTGTGGAGGCTGCACCGGCGCAAGTCAGCGCCACAGCAGCCCCAGATGTGCTGGCACCTGTCATCTCAGCCGCACCAGCGATGGGAATGTAGAACCCTCACGCGAGCTTTCTACCGCACACACCGACGCGAGATACCCTCACAGGCCAGCAGATCCTTGTAAGGGCCTGTGGTATCCACGAGCTTCTACAGTCCACGAGTCGGCGCATTGTTCCTCGTGGATGCCGCCAGAGGAGACCCGGAGGTTTGCGAAGAAGTAGACGGTTGTGCGCCCTGCCGCTGCGAAGCATTCGGGACAGCGATCCTGTCGAGCACGGCCCGCGCCTGTTGTGCCTGCTCGTTGGTGCGAAGCTGTGGGGTGGGCTGCAAGGTGGTGACAACCTGTTTGCGGTTGTGGCCCAGCCAGACGCGAAGCTGGGTGTCTTGTCCTGCAAATACCGGCGGGAGACGCAGAGGGTCAGCCTCAGTGGTTGGGACGTATTGGCGCAACTGCCATGTCAGTGCCCGCTGAATATCCTCACAACCGTCACAGTGACGAATTGCCCCGTCCATCACAGTGCGGGGATCAACACCGTGGCGCACCAGTTCTCGCCAGGTCTGACGAATCGGGGCATCCCCGCCGTCAGCGTCCTCAAGGTCACGACTCCAGTGGTGGGGAAGAGAGTCAAGATAGCCAGGAAGGTGCGCATCAATGAAATGATCGATGGCAATGTCTCGTCCTGCCAACCACCGCTCAGCGAGCACCTGAGGGTCTTGAGCCTGCGTGGCCAAGAGCTGCTCTGTTGCTGAACGCTGGCGGTCATCACGATTAATACACCTCGACAGCACCTCGCGGGCTGTGGGAGCCGTGGCGTCGCCTTTATGAAAATAATGAGCATCTTCGGCAGTCTCATCAAGCGGTGTTTCAGTAACCACATAGGCGTGATTGGCATATTTGCCGCGGGTCATGGCGACATAGAATCCCGCGCGATTGACCGAGTCGTCGATGACCGCGCGGCACACATCCACAGTTGCCCCCTGTGCGCGGTAAACAGTGGACGCATACCCCAGGTGCACGTGTGAAGCCACGTAGTGGGCGGGCAAAACCTTACGCTCACCGGTTGCCCGGTCGGTGGCCACGATACCACCGTCCTCGCCGATGGCATTGATTGTTAACAAATCGCCGTTGGTCACCCGCTGCGGTACACCGCCTTCAGGCGTGAAGCGAGTGTTTCGGCGGGTAATGATGGTATCCCCAATGCCTGCCTGTTCACCTCTGGAGAGAGTAACGACGTGACCTAGATGGACAACACCACGGGCAATACGATCTGCTTGCACCGCTGCGTTGAGCTGATCAACATCAGCGTTGGTCGCAGCGATAATCAGACTTTTACGCCCAAGGCGTTCATCATTGAGAAAATCGGCGACGGCGTCGTCTAAGACGTGCTGGCGGGCACCAGAATGAATCCACTGGCGGCGTTCGTAGATGTCCAGTGCCGTGGGGTCACCATCTCGAAGACGCAGCGACGCGTTTGCCTGCTCAAGATCATCACCAAAACGTTGCACATCAGTCAGCTGCACGGTAGAGGCCACAGCCGTCATGGCGCCAAACAGCCCACCAGTTTCAACAGCGTCGAGCTGCTTGTGATCCCCAATAAGGCGCAGCACCGCACCGGTTGCCTGCGCAATCTCAGTTAGCGTTGCCAGGTTTTCCGTGGAGCTCATGCCCGCCTCATCCACCAACAGCATATCGCCACGGTTAATATGCACCGGCAGATTTTCGACGCTGTGGTGTGCCCGCCACGCGCGGGTCAGCGAATCAATCGTGCGGCCTTCCACACCGATATCATCACCCAAAACAGCAGCCGCGGCCGCCGATGGTGCCAACGCGTGCACCGCATTGCCCCGCTCGTGCCACACCATCGCCAGCACCTGCATACTCGCAGTCTTGCCGGTACCTGCAGCACCGACACCTGTTGCACTTAGCGTTCCAGCGTTTGCGAGGTGGTAAACGAGCTCTGCTTGTTGGGCATTCAGCGCCCACCCATGGGCGCGCTCATGGGCCGCAAGTGCATCCTCAATCATACGATTGGGAACATAGACGGCTACCGGTGTCGTCACCGCTTCAAGCGCGAGGTGTTCAGCATCCAAGATCGCCTGAGTAGTAAAACGCTCCTGATTGGCGCGATAATCGATCGCTTTTCCATCCGCGCGGCGCAACGCTGCGGGCAGCAACTGAGCATCTTCAGCGTCCAGCGGCACACCAGTGTCGCACAAAATCTGATCGGTAATGCGCTCACTTGCATCCCCCAATGCCTCCGGATCATCAAATCGGTAACCATTAAGCTTTCCAAGCACAGCAGTTAAAACATGCGACCGTTGAAACGTCGCTCTGCGACGAGTCACAGTAGCCAAAGCTGCCTGTGCAATCACACAATCATGCACAGCCGGGTCATACACGGGGCGAGAATCATCACCACCCCGCCCGTAAACACCACGCACTGCCTCCAGCAAGGCATCACCATGTGGCAGCGACGAGCACACTTCCAGCTGCCATTCCGCGCGCAAATCATTCAATGCTTTGGCCGGTTGCTTCGCATTCCTGGTTTCCAAAATGGCCTTTTGCCACAAACCACGAACCACTTGATAACTCGGCGCATACCCAAACTGCTCAACATACTCAGCAACAAAACGCTCATAGACAGGCTTGGCAAGTTGCTGACGCTTGGTAAAAAGTACATTGAGATCATCAGGTACACCATCAAGTTCATAAACCGGTTCTTTTGCCTCCCCGCGCTCATTCGCGTGAAAACTCAACCCCATTTCACGCTGTAACAAATCAGTCAACGTAGCCGTATAACGAAAATCAAGAACATGATGATGCTGAAATAACGCTTGCCCATCCAGTGAACGCCACTTCCCATCTTCACCTTGAACCTTGTTAGAAACAACCACATGCGAATGCAAATCTGGATCACCACTGCGGGTATCAAAGTGCGTGAACTCCGCAGCAATAAGCCCTCTCGTTTTGATCTGCTCGATGCCTCGTGCACCTCGCCGGGTGAACACAACATGATCGTTTGCCCACTCCAGCGTCTGCGCAACCGCGCGGTGATGCAACTCGGCAATCTTTGATGCAGTTGTTTCATCCGCCAGCGCCCACAGCACAGACACCGACTTTTGTGGCGAGAAAGTCAGATCATACCCGGCGACTGCTTGACGCACTTTCTGCTGTCGTTGGTTAATCCAGTTGAGCACTTCGCGCTGCGATTGTGGTGCACTGCCGTTAATATCAACAAACATTGGTGACGCGATCTGTGCCGCAAGATCGTTTCGTTCCTGCTTCGTGGGCAGACGGTGCAAATCACGCCTAACCGCCATTTCAGCGCGATGAACCGCTTCCAAAACCGGATCACTACCGGTATAAATCGCAAACGGGCGACCAATCTTAAGGTCCTCAAAAGTCGCACCATTTTCAATCATGAGGTCTGCATCGGGGTGTAAACCTTCACCAAAAAGTGCAGCCATCTGATCATCTCGAATGACATCACCCTCACGAATATGTCCACCAAAACCAGCCACACCCGCACCAATCCAACGCCCAGGAGGCGTACCTTTCGCCGCATAGTAGTCAGCAAGTTTGATGGGCTTTTGGTCTTCATCATTGCGCACAACAGAGCGCAAAAGGTACTCATACCCGTTGCCTGCACTGATCTTTCGCAACGACATCACGGCATCAGTCTAGCAAGAAAACCACCGTCGATACTAAGAGTGCATAAGGTGTATTGGCTTTTTGAGAGCGCGAAGCGCTCGAACTGCGCGAATGCGCAGAAAGCGTTGTGTGTGTTGGTGTGGTTGCGGGTGTGAGTGTCTTGCGCGCAAGACTGTGGTGCTGCAAGATGCTTGCTATGAGTGAGCAACAGATGAGAACGGTCGTGATGCGACGTAGTCAGCGGTCCTCACAAATCACCGCCGCACTCCAACGCCGCGTCGATCTCCATAAAAAACTCGACGCCTGGTGCGAGAAGCAAGCCAAGCGCGATGACGAGCTCGGCCAATTGTTAGACGAGTTAGTCAAGCTGGGCGAGAAGCCAACAGAACTTGCAGACATCCTCGGCATCAGCCGCAAGCATGTGCGCCAACTCATTGACGAGGCCACACCACACGACCACGAAGCCAACGATGACAACCACCACCAGACCTCCCCGAAACAGCACACCAGTAAACAGCACGAAGGCAATCACGACGAATAGGTAACCGTGATGCTGGTTACACCACTTGCAGTACAACCCCTGCTGCCGGGAATGCCCGAACCAGAACCGGCCGCACCAGCCACCTACGATGCGAAAGCACTACACCCGACTGCGGCTGCGATAGCAGCGTTTCACAGGAAGATCGTCAAGGCGCCAGGGCGGGGATGTTGGTACTGGACGGGATCAATCTCCAAACCTGACGGCTACGGTAGGATCACATGGCAGCACCAAGGACGCACAAGAACGTTGAGCGCTCACCGCTTCGCGTTGCTTGTGTCAGGGGTGGCACTAGGAGACTGCGACGTGGCAGAGCATGAATGCAACGAGCCGCTGTGCGTTCGAGTCGGCGATGGCCACCTTCGTGTCACCAGCCAAGCCGAAAACATCCAAAGCGCCCGCGACCGAGGACGCCATCACGGCCGACAGCGTGTTGTTGACTCCCGCCAGCGCTACGCCCGATCCATACGACTTCGGGCTGCCCTGCAACACGGTTGGAACGCTCAGGCAGTCGCGGCCGCGCTGGAACCTCCCTCTGATTCCAACCAACTCCACTTTGACTTTGAGTAAAACAAAGTCCCTCACAAAACGAAGGACTCTACAATGGTGCGTTGCCACCGCGCCAACGCCCAAAGCAATCGCCCAACTGATCATCGGTCAGAGTCAAGATCCGTTACCGTGAAAGGAAGTGTCGCTATGATGCTGTGGATTGGTCTTTCGATTATCTTTATTCTGTCGTATCTTAAGCGGTATCGATACGATCCTGTGGTGCTTGCCCCGGGGAAGCCCGGTTGGCACAAGTGGGTGTGGGTATGTGTGCGTTTTACTGGAAACTCAATTCGCGTGAGCGTCAAGCTTTTACTCCTACTGGTAGGCATCATCATGCTGGTGGTATCACTCGGAGCGTATAACCCTGTGTATTCGTACCAGCGGGCGAGCAATTTAAAATAATTGTCCCACCGCCGCCGCCTCAGTGACACACTTGCTTGAGAACCCTGCCGGCAATCGGTGACCACACCGCAACGACTGTGCGCTGCAACCCAAATATGTCTGTGGCACGTGGATTGGTATCTATCCCTTAGGTTGATATTGCGCTAGGAAAATCTGACCGCTTGCCAGGATGACTTGACAGTTGTCACGACACATCCCCGCTTGCCCGTTCGATTGTTCGATACACTGTTTGTCTGGAAACGTTGAAGCTTCGAGCAATATCGGTGACGCGCTCTCCCTGGGCAATCAGGCGTTGGACTTGTCTTGCTTGATCTTTGGTCAGCTTCGGTTTTCGCCCCGGCATCCGACCTTGCTGTCGTGCGTGCGCAACTCCTTGTTTTGTGCGCTCCACGATGATTTGGCGTTCCCAGTCAGCCAGGCTTGCTAAGACATGAATAACGACTTTGTCGGCTTCCCGTGAGGTGTCAAGTGCTGGATCCAGCACCTGAACGTGTACCCCCTTGTCGGCGAGTTCTGCTATGAGATTGATCATTTCCCGCAAGGAGCGGCCAAGCCGATCGAGCCGTGTCACCACCAACGTATCCTCGGGTCGCGCATAATCAAGTGCGGCCTGTAAGCCGGCCCGACGCCAGGTTGCACCACTAATCTGATCGGTATAGATCCTCTTTGGGGCACAGCCTGCTTGCTGGAGTAATTCCCGCTGCGCGTCGAGGGATAAAGCTTGCTTTGATGTGCTTGTCCTTGCATACCCGATTTTCATGGCTCCACCTTACTAACCCAGCACTCAAGCAACAGGGACGCACATGGAGACTGGCCGCAGCATCATAGTGGCCCGTGTTTGGAGTGCTTGTCCTTGGCCTTCTATGGTGTGGTCTCTTACGTCCGATAACGGTGTGATGCAGGATTTCGGACATAATTGATTACGGACACCATTGTGGAACACTATGTGGTATCACATTTCGGCTGTGCGCGGCCGCTAGGCTTGGTGTCCGATTTCGATCGTTTCCGGACACCTTGAGAGCAAAGGTATCCGTATAGTCCGGCTATTGCGGTGACTCCGATTGGGTTCTATACTTGCAAACAACAGCAGGGATCTACCACGACCTTGCTGGGATTAAAAAACACCCCCACAGTGTTGCTGCACTGTGAGGGTGCCGGGTACAAAGACCCTTACGTGAAGATCACTAAAATGAGCTTCACGATTGCGGTCAAGAAGGCTATGACCTCGGTTGCCAGCGTGATTGTCGACTTCAAGCTGGCGCCGGGGTTTTCTTTTTCCCGACCGGGTTTGCGTTCAGGCGGTTTGGCCATCTGCAACTCCTTTCATCGTTAGTTCCCTCTCGCCAGATGCTGGCGCGAGGATCCCACGTTGGCGCGCGGGTACCCCGCGCAGCGACGAAAGAAGCC
>JAEYUQ010000011.1 GCA_023432405.1 Actinomycetes bacterium
TATACGAAGCACCAGGAACCAAACCACTAAACGACACCGTGTCCTCAACCACAGCACCAGCAACAATCTGGCCCTTCTCAGACTCCAACTTCGCCCGCGTAGCAATCTGCGGACTCAACGGCTCAGGGGTTTTAACATTCACCTCATCTTTGTTCGACACCACCTTCTGAGGTGTCGCCTCATCAGACGTGCCCTGAGCCTGGGCCTCGTCACGGTGAACCTTGTCATAACCCTTCGGAGTAGGCACTTCAATCTTGACCGTCACAGCCTTACCCACAGCAATATCAAAAGGCTCTACCGAAGCCAGCTCAGCATTAATAGCCTTCTGAATCTCGTCTCTAGAATCCCCACCAGTAACAAGGTCCGTGATAGTAACACCCTTAAGATCAACATCACCACGGTTAGTCACCCGATAATAAATAGACATCGTAGAAGAAGGCTCCACCTCAACCGTGGCAGCATTCTGCTTACCCTTATCCTGAGCATCCTTAAACTTCTCACTGGTAACCGGCGCCTCAGGATCAGCAGACACATACTTCTTCAACTCAAGCTTCGGATTCTTAGGCTGTTCCTTCTTCGGCTCGCCTTCAACAAAAATTACCGCTTGGAAATCATCGTCTAAACCAAGTAATCCGGTTGAACCGTCTCCATTTTCCGACTCAGCCATTCCCTTATTGTCAGGGCCTGTTAAAATACTAAATAACTTTTGGGCATTGGAGTCAAGGGTGCTAAAGTCCGGTGTCAGACCACTAGTGTAGTACCAAATAGCGCTCTGCGTAGCCTGAACAGCTTGAGTTTCATCCAAACTTGGAATTTGGTAATCAGATCGAACTTGCTCAATACTCTTATACGGAAAACTGTTATGAACAACCCAGTTAACCTTTTCGGCATTGTTACCTTCTCCAAATCTAAAATTACTTATTACTGACTTAGACAGTTGGTGTTTTTGTCCAGTACTCCAGAAAACAGTAGCCTGTTGACTTAATTCGATTGCGGGCTCGTTAGTACCAGGTTTTAGAACTCCAACGTATTTAAGATTTGGAGAATAGTCACTCCATGTCCCAACTCTAAACTGGTTAGTTTCCGAGGACATAGGGTATGCCCCTGGCTCAATACAATAAAACCAGAGAATTTCTATATCATCGCTGGCGAAGATTTGATCCGCCGTTAATTCTCTTCCTCCAACGTTTACTACACTGTTAGTACTCCCTCTTTGCGCATTAGGGATGCCCCACCCTAAAGAGGAATCCAAATAATAGTTAACTTTTTTATTATCAGGAATTATTGCTCCTGGAGCAAATCCCGTAATTGAGTCGTATTTGTACGATACGGAGAGGAGTTTATCTTTACCAGGCGTCACCTTTGCCGTGGCGTCGACAGCTCCAGCCTTGCCTGGACTTAATATCGTGACCATAGCCAGAACAAGGGATATTACGGCAAGAATCACGAAGGGTAGGCGAACTCGTTGTGCCCACTCTCGCATGGAGCTGGATTCCATCATTTTCACTTTCTATGAGCTTTCAATGTCAGTTTCTTACAGGCTTCAGGAGCACTCTGAGCACTCTGCAAAGCAAAAAGCCTGGCAGTAATCTTAAGAGAACCTGCGTTGCGCATGGGTACCCCTGCCTAAGCCTTCCATTAACCTGCGAGAATACTGTGATTTTCCTGTATTTGGCTATGATACCCCCCCCCCGCTACCTATCTTCAACCCCCTGAGCTCTAGGGATAACTGCGGGACTGCGTTGCAGGTGATACAAAATAAGACAAAAGTGCCCTCTTTTGGGGGTTTATGAACACAACCCTGAGACAACCAGGAAAGGTTACCTCAGGGCGGGCGTCGTCAAGGGAGAAATACGAGAGCAGAAAGGCGCTAGAGCATACAGGAGACGCAGCCTTCTACTTCAGTACCCTGAAGCGCTAGCTGGCGCAGTCTGATGTAGTAGAGAGTCTTGATACCTTTGGTCCACGCGTAAATCTGGGCGCGGTTAATGTCACGGGTAGAGACGTTGTCTGAGAAGAAGAGCGTCAAAGACAAGCCCTGATCCACGTACTTCGTGGCCACGGCGTAGGTATCAATAATCTTCTTATAGCCAATCTCATAGGCGTCCTGGAAGTACTCCAGATTGGAGTTATCCATGTGTGGAGCGGGATAGTACACGCGTCCCACCTTGCCCTCCTTGCGAATCTCAATCTTGGACGCAATGGGGTGAATAGAGGACGTGGAGTTGTTGATATAGGAAATAGAGCCCGTAGGAGGTACCGCCTGGAGATAACGGTTATAAATACCGTCCTTCATAATGGCAGCCTTCAACTCAGCCCACTCCTGCGCCGAAGGCGTATGGATAGTGGACTTTTCAAAAAGCTTCTTCACCACCTCCGTTTGAGGCGCAAACTCATCCGGATTGTAACGGTCAAAGAACTCTCCAGTACCGTACTGGGACTCCTTGAAACCCGTGAAAGCCTGACCATGCTCCACAGCAAGCTGATGAGAAGCCTTGAGAGTTTCATACATCACAGCGGCAAAGTAGGCATTCGTGAAGTCCAAAGCCTCCTCAGAACCGTAATAGATGTGCTCCCGCGCCAAATAGCCGTGCAGATTCATCTGCCCCAGACCGATAGCGTGGGAAGCAAAGTTACCTTCCCGAATAGAAGGCACCGAATCAATGCAGGTTTGCTCAGATACAGCCGTCAGACCACGAATGGCAGTGTCAATGGTGGTGGCAAAATCTGGGGAATCCATTGTCATGGCAATGTTCAAGGACCCCAAATTACAGGAGATGTCCTGACCAATCTTCTTATAGGAAAGGTCATCGTTGAACTCCGAAGGAGTAGACACCTGAAGAATCTCTGAACAGAGATTGGAATGGGTGATACGCCCGGGAATGGGGTTTGCCTTATTAGCAGTATCCTCAAACAAGATATAGGGGTACCCAGACTCAAACTGCACCTCTGCAAGCGTCTGGAAGAACGCGCGGGCGTCGATACGGGTTTTGCGGATGCGGTCATCATCCACCATGTCGTAATAGTTATCCGTGATACTCACATCTGCAAAAGGCTTGCCGTAGACGCGCTCCACGTCGTAGGGAGAAAACAGGTACATTGGCTCCTTGCGCTTTGCTAAATGGAATGTGATGTCCGGAATAACCACACCCAGAGACAGCGTCTTGATACGGATTTTCTCATCCGCGTTCTCTCGCTTGGTGTCCAGGAAGCTCAGAATGTCCGGATGGTGCGCATGGAGATACACGGCACCGGCGCCTTGACGCGCGCCCAACTGGTTGGCGTAAGAGAACGAATCCTCCAAAAGCTTCATCACTGGAATGACGCCCGAGGACTGGTGCTCGATTTTCTTGATAGGTGCGCCTGCCTCCCTCAGATTAGACAGCAAGAGAGCCACCCCGCCGCCGCGCTTCGAGAGCTGGAGCGCAGAGTTGATAGCACGGCCAATGGACTCCATATTGTCTTCAATACGCAGAAGGAAACAGGAAACAGGTTCCCCGCGCTGAGCCTTCCCAGAGTTCAAGAAGGTTGGGGTAGCTGGCTGGAAGCGGCCACTAATGATTTCCTCCACAAGATTGCGCGCGAGGGCTTCGTCCCCATCCGCCAAAGTGAGAGCCACCATACAGACACGATCCTCAAAGCGTTCCAGATAGCGCTGGCCATCAAAGGTTTTGAGGGTATAGGAGGTGTAGTACTTGAAAGCACCCAAGAAGGTTTTGAAACGGAACTTATGGGCATAAGCCTGCTTAAAGAGGGACTTGACGAAGGCAAAGTTGTACTTCTGAAGAACCTCTGGTTCGTAGTAGTGGTTATCCACCAAATACGCCATCTTCTCCTCTAAATCATGGAAGAACACAGTGTTCTGATTGACGTGTTGGAGGAAGAACTGACGGGCGGCGTCTTTGTCCTTATCAAACTGGATCTGGCCGTTTTCGTCATACAGATTCAGCATGGCGTTGAGAGCGTGATAATCCAGCTGCTGATTCTCCCTGGTGGGGGTGGCAATACTCATAAACGGTGTCTCTCTTAGTTGCAGGTGGGGAAGAGCGGAGGGTTAGGAAGTGCTAGTGAGGAGTTGAACGGGAGTTGGTTAATTGGAACGAGGTTGATTGGCACGGAGTTGAACCGCACACGGGGCTCAACGGCGCAGAGCCGGGCTAGGTAGCTCATTGAGTACCAGTGGGGGAATTTACAAAAGCCGCCCTCGGCGGGGCGGCATCTGAGCGGTGCGGATTAAGCCACTTGGGCTGCAATACTCTTAATCCGCTCCGGACGGAAACCGGACCAGTGCTCATTGCCAGCGACAACCACGGGAGCCTGAACATACCCGAGAGCCATCACGTAATCCCTGGCTTCATCATCCATGCTGATGTCCACGGTTTCGTACTGGAGCCCAGAGTTATCCAGAAGCCGCTGAGTAGCCTTGCACTGCATACAAGCAGGTTTGGTGTAGACGATAATCGGCATGGAACACTTCCTTAAAACACAAGCGCTAAATTCTGTGGAACCCGCAGTAACCGAGCTCCCCTGATGACTCAATCAACACTAGACTTTGGGGATTAATCTTGCAACTAGCACTATATGTAGTAGTTACAGCCATGAAATTCCCTGGATGCACTTTCGGGAGCGCCTAGATGTTGCGCGCAAGGGAAGAACGTTGAAGACTGAGCGCGCTCTGCACCCGGGAGAATCTCCAGGACACAAGGGTGAGAGTGTGAGAAAGCTCATAATAAATTTTTATTCAGGGTGATGTCACAGTATCACGAGATTACTTGGTGTGTCTTGAGTCTCAGGCGCCTCATTAGTTGCGCCGCGGGAGACGGGGAGAACGGCGCAGAGCAAGAAAAACCGCCTCCCCGGTACTGCGAACCAGGAGAGGCGGTGAGAAAGGCTGGGGGTTACCGCGGGCGTCGATAAGGAAAAGCGCCCGAGGAGGCTTAGCCCTGGCGAGCCTTAAAACGAGGCTCTTTCTTGTTAATCACGTACACTTTGCCGTGGCGACGCACTACCTGGGCGCCCGGCTTGTTCTTCAGCGACCGAAGCGAATTGCGGACCTTCATCGGGCGCTCCTTTCCATTGTCTTTAGCTCAAAAATTCACAGCGCGAGGCACCATGCTACCTCAGAAGTGAGTTTTACCCAAAATCTCGAGAGTTCAGAAGGGCGCTGCCGGTGAGGTCAGCCGAGGGAGCACGGAACCTGACTGCAACCGAGTCTAGCTCCAGCGAGATTTCAGCTCAGCAGACACCTGCTCAAGATCACGGCCGGTAGTCTCGGGCACGCACAGGCGAACAAACACCAGAGACACAGCCCCCAGGCACGCGAAGACGGCGAAAGCTCCGGCGCCAGTGATGACATCAACCATCGGGAGGAAGAATTGAGCCACAGCCCAGTTAGCTACCCAGAGGAAGAAACCAGCAATGCCCATGCCCACGCCTCTTACTTGGAGGGGAACAATCTCAGAGATTAAAAGCCAGGTGGTGAGGGAGACAGCAGCCTGTTGGAAGGCCACAAAAAGGGCCATAAGCCCCAGGCAGAGGTAAGCCACGGCCGTAGAGCCAGTGGCAAAGTTAAACAGAGTTGCCAGAAGCCCCAAGGAGGTGATGTTGCCAATAAGCCCCACGGTAAGCAGGCGACGGCGCCCAACGCGATCCACAATGCGCAGCCCCACGTAACAGGCCACCACGCTCACAACGCCAATCACAATGGAGGTGTAGATGGAATTATCGGTGGGAATCCCCACCTTATTCATCATGGTGGGCGTGAAATACATGACCGCATTCACACCGGAAATCTGCTGAGTTACCCCAATAAAGATGGCAATAACCACAGAAATCAGCACCCACTTTTCCTTGAGAGCTGCCCACTCATGGGAGGAGACGCGCTGCTGGACTGCCCCTTTGGATTCCGGCATGAAACACATACCAACGCCGAAGATTAACCCCGGAACCGCCGCCAGGCCCAGCATGAGACGCCAGTTTCCGGAACTTGCCAGCAGGGAGTTCACCAGGAAGGACGCCAACTGCCCCACCACAATCATCCAGGTGTTGAGGGAGACTAGGCGGCCGCGCTGGGCGGGAGGAGCCATCTCTGAGATATACATGGGCACCACAATGGAGACTGCCCCCACAGCAATCCCCAAGATAAGGCGCCCCCAGCCCATGATGGACACGCTTGCTGCGAGGGCACACCAGATAGCACCCAACACAAAGAGAGCTCCGCCACAAATCATGGTGAGACGCCTGCCCAAAGCGTCTGCAATGCGCCCACCTGTGGCAGCTCCAAGCGCAGCCCCCACCAAGAGCATGGCTGTCACCCAGCCTTCCTGGGTGGAGCTCATTGTGAAGGTGTCATTCATATAGAGCAGCGCCCCAGAAATCACCCCAGTGTCATAGCCGAAGAGCAAGCCCCCCAGTGCTGCCACAGCAGCCACCAAGGTGATGGGTGTTCCTGCAATCCGAGCCTCAGGTTCGGAAACTGATTCCGTCATACTGGATGTCATGCCCGGTTATTATGCCACCCGGTTAAGGTGAAACAGTGCCTGAAAATAAGAAAGTACTCAAGCAAATGGACATTATCCGGACTCTCGGGGTGAAGCCTGTGATAGATCCGGCGCAGGAAGTGGAGGCGCGCACACAGTTCCTTATGGACTATCTGCGCACCAGCCATGCTCGTGGTTTTGTTTTGGGTATCTCGGGAGGGCAGGACTCCACATTGGCGGGAAAGCTGGCTCAGCGAGCTGTTGAAAAGCTACGCGCTGAGGCGAAAGCTGGAGGTGCTGACTGCAAGGGCGCTACCAGCAAGACCAAGGCCGGAGCGGGAGCCGGTCCCGTTGACGCAGCCGGAGTGGAAGGCGGTACCAGAGCCGGTGTGGAGGCTGAGGTGGAGTTTATCGCTGTCAGACTTCCCCACGGCGTGCAGGCAGATGAAGACGATGCGCAGACGGCACTTGATTTCATTCAGCCTGACAAGCGTGTCACGGTAAACATTGCTGAGGCCACGCGCACTATCGACGCCGCTGTCAGCCGCGGGCTTTTTTCGGAAGACTACGCAGCAAGCCGTAAAGCGACCCAGCAGGGGGTGGAACCAACAGATGGGCTTGGTGATTTCAACCTGGGCAATGTAAAAGCGCGGCTTCGCATGGTGGCACAGTATGCCATTGCCGGTGAGCGCAACCTCCTGGTGATTGGAACCGATCACGCAGCCGAAAACATCACAGGGTTCTTCACGAAGTTTGGGGACGGCGCAGCCGATGTACTACCCCTCGCCGGACTGAATAAACGTCAAGGCGCACAGCTTCTTCAGTATCTTGAGGCACCCGCGTCCACCTGGGAGAAAGTACCTACGGCAGATTTAGAGGAACATCGCCCGGCACTGCCCGATGAAGAAGCCCTCGGCGTCAGCTACCAGCACATTGATGACTATTTAGAAGGAAAAGACGTCCCGCAGACCGCGCGGGACGTCATTGAAACATGGTGGGAGAAAGGACAGCACAAGCGACATCTGCCAGCATCACCCACAGACACCTGGTGGCGATAAACCACAAGGGACAAACCACCAGGGAGAGCCTGAGATAAGCCACCGGGGAGAGCGTGACTAATAGCGCTCGGGTTCCTCCGCGGGCACAAAGGCGAGCCCTGTGATCTCGGTAGGAACCACCTTCACCCAGTTGTATTTAAGGGTGGGAGCCCACGGCTTCAGATTCAAATCCTCCGCAGCCACCATCTCAGCCGTTGAGGTAATCACCTGAGCATTCCCCTTAATAACAACAGACCACGCAACGCCGTCGGTCAGTCCATCATTCTCAAAGAGAACATCAGCATTGAGGCGAACAGTAAAGAGCTTGGTGCCCTCGGCCGTCCGGAAATAGATGTTCTCCCCATCGGTGGCGTAATTGATGGGGAAGATGTCCATATCATCTTTGCGGCGCACCACAATGCGCCCTGGCTGGGCGTCCTCGCGGGCTAGATACTGATAGGACTCTTCCTTACTCAAGTCACGGAAAACGGGATCATTAGATTGAGCAGAATCATGAAGCGACATAGTTCTTATTGAACACCCCTATGAAAGATATTTCACCGTTTTCGCATGAAGAGGCTAGTTCGCCGGGGCGTCGCCCTCAGCGGGAGCATCGCCCTGCTTCTCGCCCACCTTGTCATCAATGGCGTTGCGCACCTTCTTAATCTGGTCCGCCTTGTCAGCACCCAGCTTGTCAGTAGCCAGAGCCTCAGCCTTATCCAGAATTTGATCCGTGTTCTTCTCATTGCCGAAAATCTTGGTCAGCTTGTCTTTTATTCCCATGAGAATTGTCCTTTCAGTATGGAATAACACAACAGTTAGGAATCAGGATACCCTAACGACGCCTTACACCGTCATGACTATCTTGCCGTTGGCATGACCATCTTCCAGTATTCGATGAACCTGCGCCACCTCAGAAAGAGGGCACTCCAGCCCAATAGGCAGCTCAAGCTCACCACGAGCCACAGCCTCCGCAAGCTCCTCGGCTGCCTGGGTATCCCACTGAACCGAAGGAACCCGCACATCAATCCCCCGCTGCTCAGCCGGAGTGGTATCCGCCAAAGTAGGAATAAACACCACAGTGCCACCGGGGCGCACAACAGTGAGGTCTGCCTCAGCAGTACCAAAATACACGCCATCAATGACCTTATCGACGCCCCCTGGATACCGTGTCCGCACCTCATCAAAGACGTTGAGCTGCGTGTAATCAAGGTGGTGCGCACCAAAACGCTTGAGTTTCTCCGCATGGCGGGAGGAGGCGCTGGCTACCACCGTGGCTCCGCGTTGCACACACAACTGGGTGACAATCTGGCCCACTCCTCCGCCGGCACCGTGAATAAGCACAACGTCACCCACAGTGGGCTGAGCGAGATCCTCAACAATCACCCGTGCCGTGAGAGCGGCAACACTGAGCGCGGCGGCAGGGGCGTCGCCAAGGGAGTCAGGGGTATGAGCAAGGTTGGAGGCATCAAAAACACTGTGGGAAGCATAGGTACCACGGATGTCTGGAGCCACGCGCATACCGAAGACGCGGTCGCCGACGGCGAACTCCGTCACTGCGGAACCCACGGAGATGACCGTGCCTGCTGCTTCACGCCCTAACACACAGGGGAAGGTGAGAGAGGGCGCCAAGCCAGAAGAACCATCACGCATCTTGTAATCCAAAGGGTTGGCGCCAATGGCGGCGTTTTTCACCACCACTTCTCTTTCACCAGGCGAAGGGATGGGAATCTGGACACGGTGGAACTCCTCGGGACCACCGAAGTGGTCAATGACCATGGCATACGCCGCCTGAGAATGAGGTGCTGTGCGAGAGTTCGTGTGGAGTGTATGCGTCATAGTTGGAATTGTAAGTGGCTACTTTGAGCGGTCGGGTGTCCCTGCCGTGAGAGGCTCTCAGTACCATGTGCGCTATGACGCAACCAGTATCTTCGGAGCCAGTATCTTCGGGGGAACCATCACCCGCGCAGGGGCACGCTGAGCGGACGGGCTCTCCAGCGGACAAGAACCATGCGGACACCAGAGGCGCTAGAGAGGACCGTTCTGCCCGCTTAGCCGTCACTGTTTTCCCGCTCATCATTATTGCTGCTTTCTTCTGGGGTTTTCTGGCGCCAGACACAGCGACGTCGCTAGTTCCCTACGTCAATGTCATTCTGGGCGTCATCATGTTCGGCATGGGGCTGACCCTCACAGGCCCGGATTTCGCGCTAGTTCTCAAACGGCCTTTACCCGTGTTTATTGGTGTGGTTGCGCAGTTTGTCATTATGCCGTTGGTGGCCGTTCTCCTGGTGGCCGTGTTTCAGCTTCCTCCCAACCTTGCCGTGGGCGTGATCTTAGTGGGCTGCGCCCCCGGCGGAACCAGCTCAAATGTGATCTCCTACCTGGCCAAAGGTGATGTTGCTCTCTCCGTCACCATGACCTCCATCTCCACCCTGCTAGCGCCTATTCTTACACCGCTTCTCACGCTGTGGCTGGCGGGCGAGTATCTTCCGGTGCCAGCGACAGAAATGGCTGTATCAATTGTCACAATGGTCTTGATTCCGGTTCTAGGCGGGATCCTGGTGCGCCTGGCGCTGCGCAGAGTGATTGACCAGATCCTGCCCGTCCTGCCCTGGGTGAGCGTAATAGGGATAGCCCTCGTGGTTGCGGGAGTGGTGTCAAACTCCGCAGAGAAACTGGTGGAAGCGGGATTCCTGGTGTTAGCAGTGGTTATTCTGCACAACGCCCTGGGGTATCTCCTGGGATACACAGCGGGGAAAGTGTTTCGCCAATCCGAGCGCGCCGCCCGCACTACCGCCATTGAAGTGGGAATGCAAAACTCAGGGCTGGCGGCCACCCTTGCTGCCACCTACTTTGAGCCCATCTCCGCTCTTCCTGCTGCGGTGTTCAGCGTGTGGCACAACATCTCCGGCGGGCTCCTGGCTATGGCATGTCGACGTTTCGGGCGCAAGGACAAAATCTAGGGGCGAGATGGCTGGCGTCGGCAGGGGGTTTCGTGCGGGTGTGGGGGCGGATTGCGCGAGGTGCAGGGTGCGGGGTGCGGGGTGAAAAGGGTCTAGTGTATCCGGTGCTGGTGACTTGGTGGAAGGGTCGGGGCCCGTAGCTGTGGATAACGGTGAGGCGGAGCGAATTATCCACAGGGCTACGAAGATAGGGGTGATGGAGGTTGCATCCCGGTTTTAGGATGCTCCCATGACCGCACTCGACAGCTATCTTGCCGCCCTTACCCAAGGGATGAGTGTTGTTGCCGAGTGCTACAACACAACCGAAGCCCAACTGGTAGCCGCAGGGTGTCCGGCCCAGCACGCCCGAGAGTTACACCACCTCGCGCAGATATATTTTGGGGAGTGTCGATTCCGGCGTATTCAAACCCGCGCCCGCACCACCACCCACGATCTGGTCACTCTGCTGCGCATCGAGCATCATGTTGGCAGGGTAAAGAACACCCTGGAGGCCTGGCGGTTGCGGGAATTGTTGTGTACCACACCCGCCGACCAGATTGACCAGCAAGCCCGGCAACACCGTCCGACCAGACCTGCCTCTACACCAGGGGCCAGGCTACGGCGCGGCAAAAACCTGTGGTCTGTCACCATCACCGACCGCTCCTCCCTCATCGCTGACCTGTGGAAAACCCTGGACACACAGGAGCCCGCACAATCCCTTCTAGACGGCGGGGCGGCATCCACCCTGACAACCCATGTGATCATCCCGCTACCTCGCCTTGCCCAGGTTGTTCACGGGGACGGGGATATCGAACTGCGCATGGGCAACGGGGCAGTCATCTCCGGCGCAGAGTTTGTGCAGCGCAGGTTCACACAGCACGGGTTTGTCACCCTCATCCACCCTGTCACTGGGCCGATCAACCTATACAGAACATCCCGAGTAGCTAACTGGAAACAACGCATCATGCTGGCCGCCGAACACCATACCTGTGCATGGCCGGGCTGCCACCGGCCGGTGGAAGAGTGCCAAATCCACCACATCGTGCCCTGGAAACACGGAGGCAACACGAACATTGACAACCTGGTTCCTTTGTGCCCCTATCACAACGGTATCAACGATGACGACCGCGAAGGCAGGCGAGGACACATCACCCGTATCAATGGGAAGATCGAGTGGGTCCCGCCCTGGGCGCACAGCATTATCGCCCAAAAGAGAACTACCACCAGCCCTACCCAAGCCGACCCAACAGATACCAGCCCTGTGAAGACCAGCGCTACCACTGGCGACGGAGCACGACCTAGCCACTCGGGATTGCCCTCACCGCCAGGGGAACCGCCGGGCGGGTGAAAACCACCGGCAGCGGGTGAAAACCACGGGCAGACCAACGCATCCCACCAGACACCCGGCAGGCAACGTCGTCAGTTGCCTGGCCGGAGTCAAGCCTGCCGCCGAAAGTTCTTGTGCTTGAAGAACTCTCCGACTGAGATGTCGCATCCCAGTAACGTGGTGTTGCATACGAAACCACACAGCACGAGCAGTCACGCTATGCCGCACTGAAATGCTCAGGCGTGCTCATCGGCATGGTTCATGTCCACTCAAAAACTTGCCGAGGACAGAGCCAGAACCGCCGACACTACTACAGGCACTTCCATAGCAGCATTTACACTCACGGAATGTACGCCAGAATGCCTAACCTATTCTCAGCATCGTCTCAAAAGCTTCTGCCAGGGGAATGCCTCATCGTTTCTGCCCGGCGCTGACTATTCAGACCTCCCATCATCGAACTCAGGAGGCACCGTCCGAACTCGGAACAGACGCACTGGCGCGCGCTTAGCCGCCCGCAGTTTCAGCACATAAACCCACCACGATCATCCATAGTTTCCGCGACCGTGGTGGTTTCCACCACACCTGTTAAAAAGCCAGTTCAGCCCATCGCCTGAGAGGTTTCAGCGCCTTCGTCCTTGAGGACGCCCGCCGCCGGTACAGCATCCTGGGCACTCAGGGCCTCGGCCTCGGGCAGAGCGACGTCGGCAAGGGGCTTCTCACGACGCTTCTGGCCGGAGGACTTCGCGGCTTCTTCCACCGGGTCAGGCACCGG
The DNA here is from genome assembly GCA_023432405.1 of Actinomycetes bacterium. Taxonomy (GTDB): domain Bacteria; phylum Actinomycetota; class Actinomycetes; order Mycobacteriales; family Mycobacteriaceae; genus Corynebacterium. Next base: position 12,558 of record JAEYUQ010000011.1, read on the forward strand.
ACGGTTAGCCACCTCATTTGCGGCGGCCACCGCCTTGGCCAGTTCCGGATTGGTGGTCATGTCAAACCAATCCTCATCGGAGTCCTGATTCAGCTCGGCTTTGGTCTCCTCACTCACCGCAGGAGGCTCATAGCGAAATACGCCGTCCTCATCCTTCTTTCCAAACGCGCGGGCAAAACTCTCCAGAGAATCCCCGAACTGAGCGGGGACCATCCACACCGTGTTGCCATCCTTATTCGCAAGCTCGGGGAGTTTTTCCAAGTATTGCCAGGCCAGCACCTCGGGTGTGAGCTGGGCGGCCTTCACTGACGCCGTCACCTTGGAAATGGCTCGAGCCTCACCCTGAGCCTCCAAGAACTTTGCTGCCCGAGCGCCCTCAGCGCGCAGAATAGCGGCCTGACGCTCAGCCTCAGCAGCCAAGATAGCAGCGTGCTTCTCACCCTCGGCCTCCAGAATCTGAGCTTGCTTGCGCCCCTCCGCGGTTTTAATTTCCGCCTCGCGGGTACCCTCAGCGGTGAGAATCATGGCACGCTTCTCGCGGTCAGCCTTCATCTGCTTTTCCATGGACTGCTGAATAGACGGCGGGGGCTCAATGGCCTTGAGCTCCACGCGCGCGATCCGCAGACCCCACTTGGCGGTGGCTTCATCCAACTCGCCGCGCAGGCGACGGTTGATGTAATCACGCGAGGTGAGAGTCTCCTCCAGCGTCAAACCACCGACGACGTCGCGAAGTGTGGCAGTGGTGATTTGCTCAATGCCGAAAATGTAGTCCGTGATTCCATAAATAGCGCGTGCAGGCTCATTGACCTGGAAGGTGACCACCGTATCGATGGCCACGGTGAGATTATCCTCCGTGATGACCGCCTGGGGAGGAAAGGTGACCATGCGCTCACGGGTATCCACCTTTTCGCGGACGCGATCAACCACGGGGATTTTGAAGTGTAAACCACTGCTAAACGTCTGAGTGTAACGGCCGAGCCGTTCAATGACAGCAGCTTCGCCCTGCGGAACAAGGACAATTGACTGCCCTATCAAGATCATGATGAGCAGAACAATAACGCCCGCAATGATGAGTGCATCCATCTAGGTTTCTCCTTCTCTATGTGAGCTGTCTGTGTGGGTTGAATGGTGTGATGGTTGTGTAGGGTGCCCGCGTGAGTTCCTGATCTCTCATGATCCGGGGGTTCAGCCGGGAATGCTGTGGACTATTCCAGGGCGCGTTCCACGTAAGCCGTATTGCCGGAAATCTGCACCACCACTACTTTCTCCCCTGGGTGAAAGGCGGCGCCAGACAACGACCGGGCAGTCCACAAGTCACCAGCAATACGGATGAGCCCTGAATGCTCCGTGACATTCTCCTCTACCAGGGCATTCTTCCCCGACAAAATACTGGGATGAGATTCAATGCTGTTATCCATATCCGAACTGCTCATGCGGCGCTTCAATGGCGGACGCACGAGGAGGAGCAGGGAGACGGACGCCACAGCGAATACCGCCACGTCCAGCCACAGAGGGGCGCCAGCAAGGGATACACCAGCTGCCGCAAGGGCACCTCCACCCAGCATGAGCATGGAAAGATCCCCCATGAAGAACTCAATAAAAATGAAACCAAGGGCGAGTGCCAACCAGATCAGAGACGTCACACCTATACCCTATTCCTAAGAACCGCAGGGTGAAAGGGTGATCTAGGAAGTGCAACGCCTCATCACAGCAACATGGAATGGGCTGGCGAAAACGCCCACGCTCCTGCGCAGCTGGGGGCTTCGGCTGACGCGGAAAGGGCGGCGTCGTTTAGCACTGGAACAGGGAGCCCTATACTCCCGGAGCAGGACTCCGGGCTTAACCCGCCTGGACGCGGAGGGCGTAATCCACGTGCAGGAGAGCGGTACAGACATCCCGATTCACTGGTATGAGGTGGAGGCCAGCTCAAGCCCCCGCACCACGCGCAACGGCAAGGAAGCCGGGCAGCCGCATTTGACAGTCGTGTTTATTCACGGTTTCACACTGGCTGGGGAGTCCTGGTACCGGCAGTTTGAGGCGTTGCGCGCATCTCTTCCGCAGGCGCGGCTACTGACGCTGGATCTGCGCGGGCATGGGAAGACGGGTGCGGTTCGGGCCAAGTTATGCACCGTGAGCGGGGCTGCGGCAGACGCCATCACGGTGATTCAAGAGCGCGCGCCGCAGGGGCCTGTGGTGCTGGTGGGGCACTCTCTGGGCGGGCTCATTGCGCTGAACATTCTGCGCAGTGCGGATGAGGAGTTGCGCGCGAGAATTGCCGGAATGGTGTTGATTGCCACTTCTATTGATCGGCTGTCTGCGCAGGGGCTGCCGCAGGTTCTGGCCTCCCCCGTGGCTGACGCCGTGCGGGAGGCGATGGAATCCTCCCCCAAGCAGATTCGCAACTTTCGGGAATCTATAGCCTCCTTGATTGCGCCCTCCCTGGCGGTGGCTGTGTTTTCCCGACCCACCAACTACAAGATCATTGAGTTTCACGCGGCCATGATTCAGGAGACACCTCTGGAAACCTTTGTAGGATACCTGGATGACCTGCAGGAACACCAAGAATTTGCGGCGCGGCCGTACCTGAAGGGCTTGCCTGGCGCGGTGCTAGTTGGCACTAAGGACGACGTCACTCCCCGCAGCCAAGCAGACCTGATCCTGGAGTCCTGGCCGGGTGCGGAATTAGTGGAGGTGAAAGATGCCGGGCACATGCTCCCCCTGGAAACGCCGCAGGTAGTGAACTCCGCCATCAAGAGGGTGGTGGAAAAGGCTGGCGGGTGAGGAAGCGGGGGCGTCGATAAGGGAAAAGATGCGGTAGGTTGGACAGCAGAAGTACTATGCATTACCATGTAGCTTAGATTGCAAGGTACGGGTTTCCAGATACGTGGCGGAAGGTACCGAGCGATCCGGGCGGCTACCGAAAGGGGTAGATATGGCGCAGTCTCAACTCCGCAAGGGAGCGTTAGAGATCATCATTCTGGGTTTGCTGGATTCAGAGCCGGCGTACGGCGGGCAACTTTTGGAGCGTTTGACCGTGGAGGCCGGACTAGAGGTTTCCGAGGGCACCGCCTATCCCCTGCTGGCCAGGCTGCGCAAGGGCGGGCTAGTGACTACGCACTGGGAGGAATCCCCCGCCGGGCCGCCGCGGAAGGTCTACACGGTGAGTGCCCAAGGCAGGGAGCGAATGCTGGCGCTGGCAGCAGAGTGGGTAGAGCTTGACAACGCCGTTCACACCGCGTTGAAGCAGTCTGAGGAGACGGCGCGGCGAAGCCGATGACAACTAGCTGACAAACAAGGAGGAGATGACCGTGAAATTATGGATGCAAGATGAGGACGGGGTGCGCCGACTTTTCGGGATGCCGGTGGGGATTCCGTTTGACACGGACCCTGAGGTGCTACTGCGCGGGTTTGAGCCGGAGAACCCAAAGCTGTGGGTGCCGCGCACGGTGGGCGCCGGGTGGAATCTCAACCTGGGGACGGTGGCGGTGAAGCTGGGGCTCCTGCGTCCGGACGATTCTATCCCCGGGCTGGATACGTACTTTCCGCAAGGAATTAGGCACTTCTTCCAATGGGCGCCGTGGGCAGGGGCGGCGGCGGGCGCTTCAACGGCACTGATGCTGAAGGATTTTCCCCGCGTGGCGAGCAACTGGTCTCTCAGTGCGCACGCCCGGCGGTATATGCCTGGCTGGGCTTCAGCTGCACTTAGCACCGGCGTGGCCGTTGGAACTCCCGTACTCCTTAGACTGATCTCACGAGCGGGAGCCCAGAAGGCGCCTCAAGAAGCTGCGTCGGAATTAAACGGCCAGGAGCCGACTAGCGCAGCAGGGCACAATGCCGCTGCAAATTCCAGCAGTAATCGCGAGGGCGGACATCAGGCTAGCGGTATCGACGCCGTTGCGGCAGCACAATGCGTTGGGTTACAAGCGTTAGTTACCGTGGCAAATGTAGCCGCCTACCGTGAGGCAAAAAATCCAGGTTCATCGCAGCCTCTACTATTCGGGGGACTTTTTGCCGCACCCGCTATCACCGGGGGGATTTTAGTGACGGCAGTCCGCGCCGCTCTCAAGGAAGTTGAACGGGATCTTCGTGCTCAGTGAGGCGGGGTCTCGGGTTTAACTGCGTGCCCTCTTTTTGACTGCAACCAGTAACCCCGGGGCAAACCCGTAGCCCAGATTCTTCATGGTGCTGCGTGTGAGTGGGTGTAGGCTCCGAGGGTTAAGTGGGCATAGGGAGGTGCGCAAGCCCAGTCTAGATTCTGATGCTTTCGCTAGTCGGCGGGCGTAAATCCGAGCCCAGCTAGTCAGGAACTTCGCCTATGAAAGGGTTTGCAAATCCAGAGTCCTTGGTGGTGTGATGTGCTTTTCACACCTGCCCAGCAGGGTTTACTGCCGATAGATGAATTCGGCCGACCCGATTAGGCTGATACCTATACCCGTTAAGCATCTATCTGACTTTCTGAAATTTTCAGAAAAATCATCAGTGATGAAGATACCCAACCATATATACGACATCAGCCTCATCTAAACACTCAACGTAAAAGTCGAAATCCGAGCAACAGCATTAGAATTTGGACTTTTGGGAGAAACTGTTTTGGTTTGTTATTCTCAAGTTCATTCAGGCGTTTTGCAAAGAGTTAAGATGCAACCGTACCTCATACCGTTTCTCACTCTAAATCATACTCAGATTTTCTTCTTACTTGATCTGAGGGCCAGTGAAGTTATTATTCCTAGACCGATCAGAGGAATTATAACAGTGAGAATTCCGTCTGGCTCTAGATAAGTTATAATAGATCCTATTAGTATTATTGCAGCGCCTAAGATATATTGCCACCTACTTGGCTTTAGCTTGAGGGCCATACTGGCGATCGACCATAACAAAGAAAAAACACCAGTCCATAAGACTACCATAGATATCGCCACAAAAGGAGGAGCCATTCTAATAGCATAGAAATTGAGGATAGTTCCAACTACAACAAAAATCAGCTCTATCACAGGAGATAAGTACTTTAGCACAATTTCACCCCTATATATTATTGAGGTGTCGAGTGGTAACTGCTACGAAGTAAGTAGCACGGAATTGCTCACATCCTAGGCGCCTGGGATCTCCTGAACTGTAGACATTCCTGCACACAGTGCCCATATCTTCCCAGAGTTGATTATTACAACCTCCGTATCCAATACCCGCCGCATCAGCGCGATCCATGCAAATATCATGACGCGCACAGGCTCTACTAAAGTCAGCATTAAGTCCAGGAGAAGGGAACTGGTCTGGAGATTTAGTGCAGTAGTCGTGTCGGGCTGAGGGAGACAATTGAGGATTATAGATATATCCGGCCGGAACTCCTACACCATCCTGAGCTGAGGCATTGAAGACATAGCCCGTCTCACCCTGTGCGTATTCAATGAGATCATCTTCTTCCGCACGTTGCTCCAGAGTTGGTATCCCTGTTGAAGGGTGAAGAACCATTTTCAACCCTAGATCTTCTCCTTCGGGAGAGGTGATAATTGCTTCATCTGCATCAGCGGCGGATACAGTGAATTCCACAGGCTCACCATCAGGGCCATTCAAAACCATAACCTCCGATGCAGGAGCTGCTTGTAGGCCCATATTCTGCACATCCTCTATCGCCTATGCAACTGGAGATAGCCCTCCAAATGCGATAACAAAACTGAGAAGTGACACCACTTTTCTCATAAGAATCCCATCGGTAGGTAACGCCAAAGTCACGGCGCTTCATGCGATGATAAGGGTCTTCTACTGCCCACCAAGACGTGTTGCGCAAATGCCAGATTAACAGAAATAATCCCTAATAGCAGTGGAATCAGCCTCTTTTGGGGGCGCTATGACATATTTATCATCGGGATAGTGATTGCCCCTGTAGCTATCTGCAAGCCGAGCACCCGAGCAGGCTGAGCACCCTCGCGGTCTAAGCAGCCCGGCGCGTGAGCAGCAGCCTGGCAGACCTGGCTCCAACACTCATCACTTCATATAGAGACGTAAAGACCAGGCAGCATCAGTGAGCGGCTCATCAGCACAACGCTGCATACCGCCTGCGGGGGTACAAACTGCGGGCGTCGCTCAGTCAAAAGTTGTAATTCCAAAGGCGGATTAATAGTCTCAACGTATTGTGCCCAACGTTCATGCCTCTCAGCCCGAGCTCAGTTATCTGCCCATAGTCTCAGACATCATCATGCGCCTGTGGCGCCCGCTTCCACCTGGGCTCTCGCTCACTGAAGCTGGTCTCGACTCCCTGACCGCCGTTCGCATCCAGCGAGAATGCGCTCTACACACAGGAATCCGCCTTCCCCTGACATCCTTCCTTGGCGACGCCTCCGTGAGCAGTATTGCTGCTCTCCTTGCGGCAGAATCCGAGAACTCCGATTCAATAGCTCTGCATGGGGGTGATTCTTCAGGCAGCACCGGGCACGGCACACCCGAGGGCAGCGCACCACTCCCTCAGCAAGCACGAGGTGCCCTCACTCCGGTTCAGGCAACATACTGGGTAGGCAGGGGTACTGACTACCCCCTCGGCGGTGTATCTCCGCGTTTTTACGGCGAATATGAGCTACCGCTGAGCGAATCAGAGATTCCTCGGCTATCTGCAGCCTGGCAGGAGGTTGTACGCAAGCACGGGATGCTCCGAGCTACCGTTGATTCCCACGGCATCCAGCACATCGGGGACGCCCAGGAACACCCAATTCCCGTGCATTACGGGGATCCCCTGCTCACACGCGCACGCTTGGCACACCGCGTGCCCGATCTCCAGCAGTGGCCAGTTCATGATGTGGAAATCACCGTTGAGGAATCCGGACATCTTCGTGTTCACGTTGGCTTTGAGGTGATACTTCTTGACTTCCTAGGTATCCAGACCGTGCTGGACGATTGGGGGAAAGCCCTCGCCGACCAGCCTCTAGAACCTCACGCAACTGAGTTCCTTGATATTCCCCACCCGGAGCCCAGTGAGGCGGACCTCAGGTACTGGAAAGCAAAGAGGCTGCCGCCCGCGCCCTTCCGGCCCACCGAGCACTCCTCCCCGGACGCCGACCCTTTCCTTACCACCGCAACTTCCGCCACTCCTGACCCCACCAGTCAAACACTCATGACTACCCCTCAGCAGGATAGGCACTTCACCCGTCACAGCGCCCGAATACCGGCTCAGCTCTGGAAGAGCTTCGAAAAGTGCGCAATCCAGGTGGGTTCCAGCCCCTCCGGAGCGCTCCTTGCCATTGCAGCTCACAGCCTCCACGCCGCTGGCGCCCCACAGGAGTTTTCTGTGGCAACCACTTTCTTCACCCCACCTACACCCGCCGCAGGTGCTCCGGAATCACCAGACAGCCGTGAGCTTCCCGTGGGGGACTACACCAGAACGGGCGTCGTCACGGTGAAAAACAGTGGAACCTTTGCTCAGCGAGCTTGTGCAGCCACACAGGAACTCTGGGAAACCCTGGACCATTCCACCGTGACCTCGGCTCAGATTGGGAAGATGCAGCAGCTAGAACCCACGGTTCCGGCTTTTCCGGTGGTGTTCACCTCTGCCATCGGACACGCCGCTGCCCCGCATTGGCCGGGCAGGCTGACCTGGGGCGTGACTCAGACGCCGCAGGTGATTCTGGATTTGTTGCACTGGGAAGAAGGCGATGATCTGGTTCTGGCATGGGACGGAATCGACGACCTTCTGCCACCCCACCTCGCGGAGCGCGCTCTTTCCGTGGCGACGTCCTGCATCACAGCTTTGACTGAGCCTGAAGGGTGGCACGAGCCCATCCGAGATCCGTGGCTTCGAACAACCGAACCCGTTCCGGAGAAGACTCTGGATCTGACACAGAACTCCGACACTCCGGCGGTGATCGCTACTGAGGGATCCTGGACGCACCGCGAGTTACAGGAACACATCCACATAGTGGCGGAGTCTGTTCAGTGCGCTGGAGCAGATGTGGTGCTGGTTATGATGCGGAAATCCCGGGCGCAGGTTGCAGCGGTTGCGGGAATCCTGAGGGCAGGGGCTGCCTACATTCCCGTTGATCCAGAGTGGCCGGAAACTCGGATACAGTCCGTGATTCAACGCTCCGGGGTTGAATGGTGCATGGTGGACGCAGACGCTGCGGCGCCAGAAGGGCTCCGCGCGATTCTTCCTGACACAATCTCCCTACCCTGCACCCACACTCTCACGGACGATCCAGCCCAGGGCTCCGAGAGTAAGCACTCAGAACGTGGCCTCTCCCCCGCCGAGTGCCCTCAGCCTCCCTCCCCGGATTCCCTGGCCTACGCCATCTTCACCTCGGGTTCCACAGGGGAACCTAAAGGTGTGGCCATCGAGCACCGTCACGCTGCCGCAACGCTCCAGGACATTGAACAGCGCTTCCGCCTGACCAGCGCAGACCGAGTTCTCGGCCTCTCAGCACTCAGCTTTGACCTCTCGGTGTGGGATATTTTTGGCGTCCTCTCCACAGGAGGCAGCATTGTTCTTCCTGACGACACCCAGCCACGCGACCCCGCCTACTGGCTAACCCTCATCGCTGAGCACGGTGTCACAATCTGGAACTCTGCTCCAGCGCTCCTGGACATGCTGGTGGATTACGCGGAGCTTGACCCAGCGGCGTCGTCACGGGCTCTTTCAACCCTCCGGCTGGTCATGCTGTCAGGGGACTGGATTCCGGTGACTCTGCCGGGACGTCTCAAGAAATTTGTTCCAACAGTGGAGATTTATAGCCTGGGCGGCGCAACTGAGGCCGCTATCTGGTCCATCTGCCACCACATTGAACCTGCCGATGAGCAGGACGTGTCCATTCCCTACGGTCGCGCACTCACGGGGCAGTATTTCAGAATCCTTGACGACGCCGCGCGTCCCGTCGGAGTGGGACAGCCCGGGCACCTTTATATTGGCGGTGCCGGAGTGGCTCGTGGGTATCTTGGAGATCCAGAAAAGACCTCCGAAAGGTTCATTGATCTAGGGGAACGGCTTTATGACACGGGTGATCTAGGTATGTGGCTGGATAATGGAGAAATCCGTTTTCTGGGGCGAGATGACAGGCAAGTGAAGATTCATGGCTTTCGCATTGAACTGGGGGAGATTGATGCTGCGCTATCTCGAAGTAGCTGGGTACACAGCGGGGTGTGCGTGGCTGCCCGAGACCAGAGCGGGACAGCGCGGCTGGTAGCGCACATTGTGCCCCGGCATGGAGAGGAGTTTTCGGAAAGCTCACTGCGGAAGGAACTTCACAATCTCTTACCCGGCTATATGGTTCCATCAACGTTTCGTATTCACCAGGAGCTGCCCGTGACTGCTAATGGGAAGATTGATTACAAGGCGCTGGTGGGAGATGCGCAAGCCGCAAACTCTCTGTTGGAAGCCGACACGGAAGAGAGCGCACAGGCGACACACACCTCTGGGAGAACACCTACCGAGCTAGGGATTGACTCTCTGGAGATTATTCGAGTGGTGAATCGGATAGAAGAACGAACCGGAGTACGCCCGCCACTGGCGGAGATTTATCGCAGCCCCTGGGAAGACACGGTGCAGCGCGCCCAAGGAGTCCCCGCAGGTGAAGCCCGCCCTCAACGCCCCACCGATGAGGCGACCCCTCAACGCCCCACCGATTCCTCCCCCGCCCACAAGGTTGCATATGTCTCCTCACACGCTGGGCTCACCGCTCTGGCTGCTCAGTGCGGCGGAACTATGTCTGTGACAATCCCTCGCCAACGCAACGGTTTAGGTGAGTCCGGTTTAGGTGAGCAGATGCAGGCAGTGGGAGCGTGGCTTCGTCAGCACCCAGACGCAGAGGTCACTTTTTCCGACGGCGAAGCGTGGTGCCAGATCACCTGGACGCCGAGTGAGCAGACTCAAGGGGCTGATACCCCTTTTGACCTCACCCCACTCCAGCAGAGCTACCTGGTAGGAATTGAGGGGGATTTACCATTCTCGCAGGTAAGTGCCCACTTCTACGTGGATTACTGGGTTCCTGGAGTCACCTCACACCAGGTGAAGCACGCTCTCACGCTCCTAGTTGAGGAACAACCCATGCTCCGTGCGGTGATCACTCCCGACGTACACCAACAAGTGCTCCCCGCAGATGGGCTGAGTATCTCTCTACATACAGTGAACAATGTTCAGGAACTGCGGGAACGGTGGTCTCAGGAAGCTCTCAACCCACACACCTGGCCAAATTTCCGTGTGGGCGTGTGCGAACCCGCCACTCCATACGTGCCTGGGTCCCCACATACTTGTGACCATGAGCAGGAGATTCCTGGGCTTCGCCTCTGCGTCCAGGCCTCCCTTCTCTTCTTCGACGGCTGGTCTTTTTATCTCTTCTTTGAACGCCTACTCACCCTTGCACACAACCCTGCGGCTAGAAAATTCCCCCAGCTCACATTCCAGCGCTACCAGGAGCTCGCAGCACATCCCTCCCAACGACACCGCGATGAGCAGTGGTGGCGCGCTCGGCTCCCCCACCTTCCGCCGTCGCCACATCTTCCCGTCACAGAAGTGACCAACTCAGGGGTTAGGCGGGCGTCGGCAAGGATATCCAAGGATTCGATACTGCGCGGAGCGTTAGAGATAGGCGTGTCACCTGCGGCGCTCATCGGGGCAGCCTGGGCGGAGGTGATATGCGAGCTGACCGGGGACTCCAGCTTCCTCCTTGCGGTGCTGTACTTTAACCGCCAGGATATCCCGGGAGCTCGGGATATTCTGGGGCCTTTTTCCACCACCACACTGATACCGGCGGGCGGCTCCCCCGCAGCTTTTGCTGAATCCCTGGCGGAGGCCATTTCCCACAACACAGTGTCTGGAGTGGAAGTGGCTCGAATGCTCAGCTCCTACCGAGGAACCAGCGGTGTGGTGGCTCCGGTGGTGTTCACCTCCAACCTTGGCTTTGCTGGGAGCATGCCCGAGGGAGTCCAGGAAGATGATGGCTTTGAACGCATCATGACCCCCAGTGTGGTGCTCGATCTGCAGGCAGCTCAGATAGGAGATGTTGTGGAGCTCAACCTGGATTCCCCCGTGGGTGCGTTTGAAGAGGGGCTCCCTCAGCGTCTGGTGGATTCTGTGCTGGCGCGTGTGGGCACCACTGAGCCAATCTTGCTTGACGACGGCGCGGGTGCCCCGCTGTATCTTCTCCACCCCTCGGGTGGGAGCATTACGTGCTACCTTGAGCTGGCGCTGCGCCTGCCCATGCCCGTCTATGGAATTGCTGATCCGGGACTCTACGGACTCTCCGCACCCACAGAGATTGAAGATCTATCCAGGTTTTATGGGCGCTCCCTGATGGAGTTCCACCAGGCACACTACGACACAGGCTTTTATCTGGGTGGCTGGTCAATGGGCGGAACTGTAGCTCAGTCTGTAGTTCACTGGCTTCAGAATTCTCCCGAGAGTCACGCGGAATCAGCAGCTGCAAACCTACTCGGACTCATTATGATGGACTCGCATTCCCCAGACCGGATTCGCCATATCTCAGGAATGGATGAGGCCGAGGTGGACGCGGAATTCGCCAGGCGGTATGTGAATTCTGTTCAGGAGTTCTCTGGAGAACCTGCCACTTATTCAGAGGAGGGGCTCCAGGTTTTTACTCGTCACCTCATTGGGCTGGCGGATATGACGGCGCCTGTTGTGACAGAGATTCCCACTCTCCTGGCCATTGCCACAGATCAGAGCCCCGTGAATTCCGGCGTAGGGATGGGCGTGGATGACGCCCGTGGCGAGAAGCTTCTTGGCTGGGACGGAAAACTCCCTGACGACGCCGTGCCGGTTCACGTTCCAGGCCATCATTACTCTATTTTGCGCGACTCGGTGGATTCCATTGCTGAGGCTCTTGTACGTTTCTTTGAGCGGAACTATTCCCGCCCAAAGAAAGAATGCACAGATACAAACAACTCGTGATGCCTGGGTTTTCTCGGTATCAGTGCAGCAGGGCTTGGAATCCGCCGCAGATAACGATGACCCTGACTCGTTGACGGGCATTTACGTCCACACGATGACTCCGGGTTTTCGCGTTCGCTGAGTTAATCAACTCCATATTGAAACGAGAAACGTAAAAGTCAGGCAGATGTTTTCAATCGGTTCAGGAAGGATGAGCTGTCAGCCGAGCTAGAGCAGTCCAGGGTCAGTCATGGGGCTGCTCAAACTCTATGGGGAACATATACCTACACGAGAGCTGTGCCGTCTGGTGTTGTACTGTACACACCAGGAAAACACCTAGATACGTGCTTGTTGCATCGATTCACAGTGCTTCCGGTTTGGCAACACTTCTCGCTTCATACTGGCCTTAAAAGACTCCGCCAGCGCATGATCAGCACTCGTGCCCACAGCCCTCATGGACTGAGTGACCTAGAGTTGTGAGCACAGCTGACCACAGGTTCTCGAGGTGTGACAGACTTGCGTAATCGGAGTGAAAGATCGCACCAACCTGCGGAACCAGCAATCAACCACGCAAGCGTTAAAACCAGAGAAACCGTGGTTGCCGCCTGCATTTTTCGAATATTCGTGCAAGTGTAACGCCTGCATCACACGGGCAACACGCTTATGATTCACAGGAGCAAAACCCGTGCAGGCGTTAAGCTGTGCAGTGGTTCTCGTGCCACCGTATAAACCGTGTTTTCCCTGAAAAACCAGGGTGATACGAGCCTTCAGAATTCCATCTTCCATGAGTTTTTCTTCATGGTGTTGACGGCTGTTCTTCCACTTGTAGACGGATGAGCGAGCCACTTTCAACACCCGGCACATCCGCTTGACCGTATGTTCGGTCTAGTGGTCATCGATGACCTTGAAGCGGATCACAAGTTCATCTCTTTCGCGAAATATAAGGCCGCTTTCCGCAGGATATCCCGCTCTAGCTCAACAAGAGCTAACTTCTTTTCCACTTGGCGGATCTGCTCGCCATCAGAGATATTCCTGCACACAGCTTCCTACTACGTAACACGGAACTTCTTGCCCGTACCGTACAAGGCAACCCAGTTGCTCAGGACACAACGGCTGATCCCCAGATCCACTGAGAGAGACTTTACAGAGGCTTCGATAGCACCTGACCCAGGGCATTAGAAAACCCCCGAAGGTGCCTCCAGGAACTCTCGCCAAGAGCGAAGATGTCACTTCGTCTTTCGTCGAGACCCTGAGAGGGTACCTCGGGGGTATATCCGGCGCTACTAGTGATGATGCCCTGCGTGCGCGTGAGCACTGGCATCAGTTTCTTCTGGCTTGTCCACCACCGACGCCTCGGTGGTCAGCACCATGCGAGCCACAGAGGAGGCGTTCACCACTGCAGAGTGGGTTACCTTCACGGGGTCAATGATCCCTTCCTCCACAAGGTTGCCGTACTCCAAGGTGGCGGCGTTGAAGCCTTCACCCTGGGGTAGCTCTGCGGTACGGGCAACCACCACGGAGCCATCTAGACCAGCGTTTTCCGCGATCCAATAGGCCGGGCGGGTCAGCGCCTTCGCCAGAGTCAGCACACCAGTTTTCACATCTCCAGTGAACTCTTCGGCGTACTCCTGGATTTGCGTGGAAATCTGCACCAAGGCGGAACCGCCACCGGCAATAATGCCTTCCTGGGCGGCGGCACGAGCGGCATTGATGGCATCTTCCACACGCAGCTTGCGTTCAGCCATCTCGGTTTCGGTAGCCGCACCCACCTTCAGAACAGCCACACCACCAGAGAGCTTGGCAAGGCGCTCCTGAAGTTTCTCACGATCCCAGGTAGAGTCACTGCGCTCGATATCCCGACGAATCGTCTCTCGGCGCTGCTCCACGTCCTCGGCAGAACCAGCACCATCCACAATGACGGTCTCATCCTTGGTCACAGTCACCCTGCGAGCAGAACCAAATACCTCGGCGCCAGCCTGCGCCAACGTAATCCCCACCTCAGGATCCACCACAGTGGCGTTGGTCACCACAGCCAGATCATCCATGAAAGCTTTGCGGCGATCCCCAAAGTACGGGGACTTCACAGCCACCACGGAGATAGTCTTCCGAATGGAGTTCACCACGAGGGTCTGTAGCGGCTCGCCTTCCACGTCCTCAGCCACAATAAGCACCGGACGGTTAGCTTCCAGTACTTTCTCCACAATGGGCAGGAAATCTGGAAGCGAGGAAATTTTGTTGCGCACCAACAGCACCAGCGGATTCTCCAACACAGCCCTCTGGGTGTCCACATCCGTGATGAAGTACGGGGAGAGGAATCCTTTATCAAAGGAGATACCCTCAGTGACGTTCACGGAAGACTCAATAGTCTGAGACTCTTCCACCGTGACAACGCCGTCCTTGCCCACCTTCTCCATCGCGCCTGCGACCATGTCTCCAATGACCTGGTCGCGGGAGGACACAGTGGCCACATTGGCAATGTTCTCACGAGAGGACACATCCTGCTTGAACTGAGCCAAAAGCTCCACTGTCTTATGCGCTCCGGCAGCAATACCCTCGTTGATCTCCACGGGGTTTGCACCAGCCGCCACATTCCGCAAGCCTTCGGTAATCATGGCCTGCGCCAACAAGGTTGCGGTGGTGGTGCCGTCTCCGGCAATGTCGTTCGTCTTGATAGCCACAGATTTCACCAGCTGGGCACCAAGATTCTCGAAAGGCTCATCCAGGTCAATGTCCCGAGCGATGGTCACACCATCGTTGGTGATGGCGGGACTGCCGTAGGACTTTGCCAAAACCACGTTGCGCCCTTGGGGACCCAGAGTGACTTTCACGGCGTCGCAAAGGGTATCTACCCCACGGAGTAGACCTTCCCGAGCGTTCTGATCAAATGCAATCAGTTTTGCCATAGAAACGCCTTTTACTTGCCGACGGTCGCGAGAATGTCACGGGCGGAGAGGATGAGGTAATCCTCCCCTGCGAACTTGATTTCGGTTCCGCCGTACTTGGAGAAGATGACAACGTCACCTTCGTTGATGTCAAGCGGAATGCGCTCGCCCTTGTCGTTGAAGCGGCCCGGCCCCACGGCGATTACATCTGCTTCTTGGGGCTTCTCTTTGGCGGAGTCCGGAATAACCAGACCTGAAGCTGTTGTGGTTTCAGCCTCCTTGATCTTGACCAAGATCTTGTCCTCAAGCGGCTTAATATTGACGTCAGCCACGATTTTCCTCCCTGTTCATGCTGGAAAAATAATGTCGGGTTGCAGTAATCCAGCACAGTCGTCGTCGCGGGTGATCAACTGTGGGTGACAACCTATCTAGCACTCTAGACCCACGAGTGCTAGGTTTCAAGAATGAGGTGCATTCTGGGGAAAGGACCAGGTAAAGAGGGATATTTCTCGGGATTGGGCGAAGGGTTGCCGTGCGGAATCCTGATTTCTTGTCAGGAAAAATAACCGTACCCGTCACTTCTGGGCTTTTCAGCAAGTAATGTATTAGCACAACTTGCGTCAGGCTTACGTGCGCCTAAGGAGTGATTGCCAATGTCAGACACCGCAACTCTGAAACGAGGTCTGGAATTCCGCCACATCCAGCTCATCGCGATTGGTGGCGCCATCGGTACCGGCCTTTTCATGGGGTCAGGGAAAACCATCAGCGTGGCCGGCCCGTCCATCCTCTTGGTGTATATGATGATCGGCTTCTTCCTGTTCCTCTTTATGCGCGCGATGGGGGAGCTTCTCCTGGCTAACCCACATTTCAATTCTTTCCCCGAGATCGCAGGGCACTACCTGGGGCCGTGGGCACACATTGTGGTGGCGTGGTCCTACTGGCTGTGTTGGATTGTTACCGGCGTTGCAGACCTGGTGGCCATCACCGGATACTTCCGATTCTGGTTCCCTGACCTGCCCTTTGTGATCCCGATCCTGGGTGTCATTCTCCTACTGTGGTTGCTCAACGCCCTGACGGTTAAAGCCTTCGGTGAGACAGAATTCTGGTTTGCCATGATTAAAATCGTGGCTATTGTCCTGCTGATTGTGGCAGCTATTGGCTTGATTATTGCTGGTCACGTAAGCCCCGAAGGAGGAGTTGAGGCCTCTATCTCTAACCTCTGGGAGCATGGTGGCATCTTCCCCCAAGGGTTCTCCGGCTTTGTTGGCGGTATCCAGATTGCCCTCTTCGCCTTTGTGGGCCTGGAACTGGTGGGCACCACTGTAGGAGAAAGCACAGATCCCCAACGGGCTCTCCCCCGAGCCATCAATGCAGTGCCCATCCGCGTCATGCTGTTCTATGTGGGCGCCTTGGCCGCCATTATGATGGTGACCCCCTGGAACGAGATTGACCCAGAAAAGTCTCCCTTCGTCACCATGTTTACCTATACAGGGCTTCCTGCGGCTGCCACCATCATTAACCTGGTGGTTATTACCTCGGCAATGTCCTCAGCGAACTCCGGCATTTATTCCACCGCGCGCATGGTGTTTGGACTATCCAAGCTCAACGCGGCGCCCGGAATTTTCGGCAAGCTCTCCAAACATCGCGTCCCTCTCAACTCACTGACGCTCTCCTGCTGCTGCCTTTTAGCCGCACTGGTTGTCATGGCCTTTGGAGACTCCGTGATTGGCGCCTTCACTGTGGTGAGCTCCGCCTCAGCATCTCTCTTCCTGGTAGTGTGGACCTTCATTTTGCTGTCCTACCTGGTCTACGCCAAGAAGGAACCAGAAAAGAAGGCACAGTCCACCTACACAATGCCCGGCGGTGTCGGAGGCGTGTATGCAGTGTTGGTGTTCTTCGGACTGTTGGCGATTGCCCTTCTGACTGCCTCAGATACGGCAGTAGGACTCATCGCCGCACTGGTGTGGACGGTGATTATCACAGTGTATGGACGGATGTATCAGGTTCGTCATCCGGAGATCATCACCTCCACACCAACGGTCTAGGCCATCACCTGCCTGCTAGTACACCTGGGGGATTTCTGCCTCCAGGCCTGAATCTGTGCCCACAGTCAGTGGGGAGGGCTCTGCGCCCTCAGCAATGCGTTGAGCGGCCAACGCTGCAATCATCACCCCATTGTCAGTACACAAGCGTACTCGAGGGACTCGCAGCTCAATGCCCTCCTTCTGACACCGTTCCTGGGCCAGTTCCCGCAACCTGGAGTTTGCTGCCACTCCACCGCCAAGCAGAAGCACCTTCGCGCCCGTATCCAGGCAGGCGCGCACAGCCTTAGCCGTAAGCACATCACACACCGCCTCCTGGAAGGAGGCACAAATATCGTCCAGCACTAAATCTTCCCCTGCCTCCACATAGCGGGCCACCGCAGTTTTCAACCCGGAGAAGGAGAAGTCATAGGGGGATTTCTTCAAAGCCCGAGGGAATGGAATTCGCGCTTCACCCGCATGGGCATGGCGATCTATCACAGGGCCACCGGGATACCCCAACCCCAGCAGCCGCGAGACTTTGTCATAGGCCTCACCAGCGGCGTCGTCAAGGGTGGAACCCAGCTCTTTCAAGGGACGCCCAACCGCTTCCACCTCCAGGATTTGTGTGTGCCCCCCAGATACCAACAGCGCAATGGCGTGCGGTAAAACGCCTCCCTCCAAATTGGCCACCGCCACGTGCCCGCCCAGGTGATTGACTGCGTAAAAAGGCACACCCCAGGCCGCAGCATAGGCCTTGGCAGCAGCAGTTCCCACCAGCAAAGGCCCCGCTAAACCAGGGCCAATAGTTACGGCAACGGCATCTGGTTTCTCCAGACCAGGACGCAGTTTTTGCGCCTGCTCCAGGGCAGAAGCCATCACCTGAGGCATTGCCTCCAGATGGGCTCGGCTGGCTACCTCCGGCACCACGCCACCAAAGCGCGCGTGCTGAGTCATGGAACTTGCCACCGCATCCGCCAGGATGGTCATACCGCCAGTAGCGGTGTCCAGCTCCACAATCCCCACTCCGGTCTCATCGCAGGAGCTCTCAATTCCCAGAATAATCATGGCTGTTTCCCTGTCTTACTGGTGCTGTCTGACCTCGTGGCGTTATCGCTTTTCCTGGGTCGCATCATGGTGTAGGCATCCGACCCGGAGCTTTCATAGTAGTTTTTCCGCAGCCCCACCCGCACAAAACCACAAGCGCTATACAGTCCCAGAGCCGCCTCATTATCCGTGCGTACTTCCAAATACATCGGGGCGTCGTGGTCATCCGCCGCAGCTATGCCCGTCTGCATCAAAGCCCGCCCAACACCGTGGCGTTGTACCCGAGGATCAACCCCAATGGTGTGAATCTCCACCTCCAGAGCACCAGGAGTGCCCAGGAAAGCTAAACCCGCGTACCCTACAATCTCCCCATCCTGCTCTGCCACAAAGTACCAGGTGTAGGGCTGACGCAGTTCAAAGGCAAAAGCCTCCTGCGAGTAGGGGCAATCCTGAGGGAAAAGTTCCAGCTCTAGCTGTGCAAGACGTGGAATATCCTCCTTGACGACGTCCCTCATCCTCAGGGTGGAGACATACTCCCGGTGGGCTAACTCCATGTGGGCACCTGCACAGGCCGCGGCGGAACCGCATCGGGGCGTCGCAAGTATTGAGCCACCAAAGGCTGAGGCTCTGCGGTGAGATCTGCCACAGCCACCAAAGATGCGGAATCTGGGGTGAGATCCTGAGCCTCTAGACCCAGATGAGCCAAGCTCGGCGCCAGGTGGTCGGGCACGGACAAGGCGGTAATACCCTCCATGCTCTGCGTGGGGTGAAGCTGGGCGGGACGGCACACCGCTGGGCCTTCCACACGAACCCCGTCACGGTACAAAGCCCAATAGACCTCACGCCGCCGAGCATCCGTAACAACCATCCCAGTTCCGCCTAGACGAGCGGCGATGGCATCCAGAGAAATAACCCCGTGAACGGGAATAGACAGCGCCTGACCGAGCGCTTGAGCCGTTGCCATGCCCACACGAAGGCCTGTGAACGGCCCAGGCCCACAACCCACCACAATGGCCTCAAGATCAGACATAACTAATGACTGCTGAGCTAAGAGTTCTTGAACCGAAGGAATCAGCAGCTCAGCGTGTTGCCGTGTTTTGGGGTGAATCTGTTCAGCCAGGGTGGTATCCCCCTGAACCAGTCCCACAACCAAATCAGGAGTTGCAGTGTCTATGGCAAGTACAAGCACGCTTACCAAGAGTAGTAGTGCTAGCTCAAGCACAGTAAACGCTCAAGCCCAGTAAACACCCAACGGGCTCACGGCGGTGGAGCAAGTGACGCTAGAGGAACACCAGCGTAGGGCTAGCTGAGAGATTCCCTAGTGCGCTGGGCCCAGGAGATGATACGCGCTTGAGAAGTGGGGTCTTCTTCTGTGGCAGTGGTGCGGTCAATGACTACCTCTAACCAACAATCCGCAAGATGCTCCACCAGGTTTTCCCCCCACTCTGCCACCACCACGGCACTCTCCAGCTCCGTGTCCAGGTCCAGAGAGTCTAACGCGGCTTCTGCGTCAACTGTGGCTTCTGTCTCCCCAGAACCTTCTACATCTGCCGGATTTATGTGAAGGAGACGGTAGGCATCCACGTGGACAAGCGCCGGGCCTCCCACCAGGGAGGGGTGCTCCCGGGCGATGGTGAACGTGGGCGAGGTAATGCGTCCACGAACCTGCATCCCTCGCCCAATACCCTGGGTGAGGGTGGTCTTGCCTGCCCCTAAAGGGCCGGTGAGAATAACGACGTCGCCAGGTTCAAGGGCGTCGCCAAGGCGGGCCCCAAAAGCGCGGGTGTCCTCGTCCGTATCCAGGCGCTCAGTTCCCGAGGACGGAAAATCAGGACGCATGAGACTTTCCTTCCTCCTGGAGATTCGTCGTGGAATCGGCGGGACAAGTGTGCTGAACATCGGCTGTTATCTGATGGGAGACAGCTAGGCTAGTGCCACCCTGATAGCGGCGAACCGTGCGACCGCAGGGGGCGCAGATTAGCTCATAATTGATGGTGCCAATACCCTCAGCAAGCTCGGTGGCGCTCATGCCGTCAGCACCGAAAATGATGGCAGTATCCCCTGGATGAACGTCCGGGGAGTCGGAACCCAACCAGACGATAATCTGATCCATGCACACGCGCCCCACCTGAGGGTAGCGACGCCCGTTAATGGTGACCTCCAGGTGACCTTGGGCGGCGCGGAAAAGACCGTCAGCGTAGCCTACCGGAACCACACAGGTGTACCCATCGGTGGGCGCTGTCCAGGTGAAGCCGTAACTGGCAGACTCACCGGCTTTCATGTGCTTGACCACCGTGACTGTCCCAGACCACGTCATTGCCGGGCGCAAGCCATGATTCAGACCGGGGATGGGTTCCAGACCGTAGAGCCCTAGCCCCACCCTCACCTGCGTGAAGTGAAGATCGGGACGGGTGAGAGTACCGGGAGTGTTGCACAGGTGGTTGCGGGGAGTGTCAATTCCCAGACGGTGGGCAAGGGCGAGAGCCTCACGAAACTGCTCAGCTTGGGCGTCGGTAGCGGGATTATTCGGCTCGTCAGCGCACGCCAAGTGGGAAAACAAACCCGTAATAGTGATGTTGGGAGCGTCTCGCAGGGCTGTGAGAACACGCTCCCAATCCTGCTTCTCCACGGCAGAGCGGTGCATTCCTGTTTCCACCATCACCGCCACTGTGGCGGGCAGACCAGAGTCAATGAGCGCTTCAGCGTGAACTGGGGAAATCACACCTAGGTCTATGTCCTCTGCTAGAGCGGCAGAAAAGTCTTGCTCCGGGGACCAAATCCACGCCAAAATGGGCTTCCTGATACCCGCACGGCGCAGCTCAAGAGCCTCCCGAAGAGTGGCAACACCAAAAGAATCAGCCCCGGCTTCCTCCATGACAGGTGCCACCCGAGCAGCACCATGGTTGTAGGCGTCTGCCTTCACCACACACATCAATGCCGTGGAAGGCCCCACGAGAGACTTGATTGTGGTGACGTTATGGGCGATAGCGTCTAGATCAATTGTTGTGGTTACAAGCTCCATAGCAGCCTCGCTTCACTCAACCTTCTGCCCCACACCGTGCCCACGGCCACACTCCTACTCCACAGTTACGGATTTAGCCAGGTTACGCGGCTTATCAATATCCTCGTTACCGCACTGATGGGCAATCTCAGCGGCCAGGAACTGAAGTGGAACAGTGGCTAAAAGCGGCTGCATAATGCTGGAGGTGCGGGGAATCCGAATCAGCCAATTAGAGAACGGCTCCACGGAGTCATCCCCCTCTTCCGCGATAACAATGGTTTTTGCACCGCGGGCGCGAATCTCCTGAATGTTAGAGACAATCTTGGAGTGAAGCACCTCTACCCCCTTGGGGCTGGGTACAACCACAACCACGGGAAGATTCTCCTCAATCAGCGCAATGGGACCATGTTTAAGCTCTCCAGCGGGGAACCCTTCGGCGTGGATATAGGCCAGCTCTTTGAGTTTGAGCGCACCCTCCAAAGCCACGGGATAGCCCACATTGCGCCCCAGGAACAACATGGTTCGCACCGGGCCTAGGTACTGAGCAATCTGCTGTGCTTGCTCTTCAACCTCCAAAACAGTGCTTATCTTGGTGGGAATCTCCTCCAAGGCAGACCAGATGTGGCGAATCTCATCAGGGTACTTAGTGCCCTTGGCCTGCGCCAGCGCCAAACCCACAATGTAATTAGCAGCCACCTGCGCCAAGAAGGCCTTGGTGGACGCCACACCAATTTCTGGTCCTGCATGTGTATAGAGAACAGCGTCAGACTCACGAGGAATCTGGGAACCATTGGTGTTACACACCGCCAGCACCTTGGCCCCCTGAGACTTCGCGTGACGAACCGCCTCTAAGGTATCGGCCGTCTCACCAGACTGGGAAATTGCCAGTACCAGGGTGCGGTTATCCAGCACGGGATCTCGGTAGCGGAACTCAGAGGCCACCTCAATTTGCACTGGAATACGCACCCAGTGCTCAATGGCGTATTTTGCCAGCAAACCGGAATGGTAGGCAGATCCGCAGGCCACCACAAACACCTGATTGACGTACTTCAAATCCTGGTCTGTGAGGTTTTGCTCGTCGAGAACAATACGGTCCCCATCAAAGTGCCCAGCCAAGGTATCTCGAATGGCACCGGGCTGTTCGTGAATCTCCTTCATCATGAAGGAGTCATAGCCCTCCTTCTCGGCGGCAGCCAGATCCCAATCAATAGTGAAAGGCTTACCCTCAGCCGGAGTGCCATCAAAGTTCAAAATCTCATAGGAGTCCTGAGAGATAATCACCACGTTGTCTTGGCCCAGTTCAACAGCGTTGCGCGTGTATTCAATGAATGCAGCAACATCTGACCCCAGGAACATTTCTCCCTTACCGACGCCCACAATCAACGGTGTGGAGCGACGTGCAGCGATGATCTCATCGGGATGATCAGAATGCATGAAAAGCAGCGTGAACGCGCCTTCCAACTGGTTGAGAACGCTCAACGCACTGGCGCGGAAATCACCAGCGGTGGGGCCTTCGTTATAGGCCAGTGCCAGCAGATGTGCTGCCACTTCCGAATCCGTCTCGGAGGTCAAAGTGATGCCGTGAGACAGAAGGGCGTCGCGAAGGGGGGCAAAGTTCTCAATGATTCCGTTATGGACAATGGCAACCTTGCCGTCATAGGAAATATGGGGGTGAGCGTTGGTGTCGCTGGGGCGACCATGCGTGGCCCAACGAGTGTGGCCGATGGTCAGCGACCCAGAGAACTGATCCTCCCCAACCTCAGCGATTTTCTGCTCAAGGTTTGCAATTTTCCCGGCGCGCTTGACCGAGGAGATTGTGTGATTCGCGTTCAAAACGGCAATCCCGGCTGAGTCATAGCCGCGGTACTCCATCCGCTTGAGCGCATCAAGAGCCAGTTTCAGACCAGGGCGCTTCCCCACATATCCAACGATTCCGCACATGACATTAGAGACTAATCCATGACGGGCCACTTCCATTCTTTTTGCATTCTTCAACATGGTGTTGCCGGTGCGCCACGGCAGTTTTATTCCACGCACATTCTGGAAGAAACCTGATGATTCACCGCCCGGACCACTGACGCCCACTGTGGGGAAACACTGTTTTACGCAGAGAAGTGCTAGGCTGAGCGTCCAACGTAGTAATAGTCACAATGACTATTAGAGTTCTGAGACTGTTTACAGGCCCTGGAGCAGATCCGAGATCCCCCTGGAGAAAACCGAGAGCCCCTGGAACAGAGCCGAGAGCCCTAAAGCAAAAACCGAGGAAGCGAGAAGCATGGTGATACCCAATGTGTCTGAGCGACACAAACTTCCTCCTGAGGTGGGAGTATCGGTGGTAATTCTGGCTTTAGGCAAGCCCAGCCACAGTGACCCCGCACTGCCTTCCGAGCTGGAGCCCCTGGGTGCGCAACCTGAGCTGGAGCCTGAAAAAACTTTATGGATACCTTTGGTGCGACGCATTCGCAGACCGCACTTGGGAAGGTGGGCTTTACCCGGAAGCAACCTCATTCGGGGCCTCAGCCTGGAGGAAGTGGCGCAGAGGGCACTCATGTCCACCACGAATCTGAATGTTCGATACCTCGAGCAGCTTTATACTTTCGGTGATCCAGATCGCTCCTCTGGGGGATTACCGATGGTGTCCATTGTCTACTGGTCTTTAGTTGGGCTGGTGGAGGTGGAGGATCTCAGCGCTGCACGCAACGTTCAGTGGTTCCCGGTGTCTCGTTTGCCTGATATGGCCTTTGACCATAGGAAAATCATTGATTATGCGGTGGAACGGCTGCGGGCGAAAATCGGTTCCCCCAGAATCATGACTCGTTTCCTTGGGAGCACCTTCACTCTGCGGCAGCTTCATGCGGTGTGTGAGGCGGTCAGCGGACACCCCATAGACTTGGCAAATTTCAGACGGAAAGTACTGACCTCTGGAACCTTGGAAAAAACTGGCGCAACCGCGCAGGTGGGCTCTAGTAGACCTGCTGCGTTGTATCGCTACAAGGGAAAGCGTGAGAACCCCCTTGACGACGGCCCTCCTGGCAACGGTAGCCCTTGAACAGCACTCCCCCGAGCAATACTCCCTGACCAGCACTCCGCGAGCAGCTCTCCCAGGGATAGCTCCTGACTTCCTGAGGGGTACTCCGTGGGGGATAGCTCCTGAGTATTCCTCCTCTCCGAAAGCTTAGACAGTCACAACAACACAGAAAGAACACCCATCACTATGTCCCATTCATCACTGCCCACTCCGGCACTGTCCGTTGATGAGATTATCCAGCGTCTCGACGCCCACGCCGTGTGTGACCCCTCACTGCAAGGTGTGCCTTTCAGCGAGGGAGACACCCCAGCTGAGCTCACTGTGCCTGTTAGCTCATCTCTTTCCACTAGCTCCGCCACCTCTTCAGCGCCTAGTAACACCACTAGCTCCAGCAGTCCAACCACCTCCGCCAGCTCTACCGCACCCGCGCTGGCCGAGTACTTTGAGCTCTCGCCTGCTGAGCTTCAGGCACGCATAGCCACAGCTCGCAAGCGCCTAGGCAGCCGCCTGTGTATTTTGGGGCACTACTATCAGCGAGACGAAATTATCCAGCACGCAGATTATGTGGGGGATTCCTACCAACTGGCTGTCAACGCACAGAACACTCCGGAGGCGGATTACATTGTGTTCTGCGGTGTTCACTTCATGGCGGAAACTGCTGACATTCTCTCTGGGGACAACCAGAAGGTTATCCTCCCTAACCTCTCTGCCGGATGTTCTATGGCAGATATGGCAAATCTCACGCAGGTCACGCGCTGTTGGGATGAGCTAGAAAAAATCTGTAGCGCCCGGGATGGCAAACAGCCCATCATTCCGGTCACCTACATGAACTCTGCCGCTGATCTCAAAGCGTTCTGCGGACGCCACAACGGCATTGTCTGCACCTCTTCTAACGCCCGCGAGGTCCTCAAGTGGGCATTCGCCCGAGGCAATCGTGTGCTCTTTTTCCCCGATCAGCACCTTGGGCGCAACACCGCACACCAGATGGGCATACCTGAAAGCAATATCCAGCTGTGGGATCCCGCTCGCCCCCAGGGTGGCATTGAGGACCCGTCCCTGTACGACGCCGCGTCTGTCATCCTGTGGAAGGGATTTTGCTCTGTTCACCAACGCTTCACGGTAGATCAGATTCACAAGGCCAGAGAGGCTTTCCCTGGGATTCAGGTGATTGTTCATCCAGAGTGTTCCGCCGAGGTAGTTGCCGCAGCCGACGGCGCTGGCTCCACAGCCTACATTGTCAAGGCAGTGGCTGACGCGCCCGCAGGATCAACCATTGCTATTGGTACCGAAATCAACCTGGTTAATCGGCTCGCTGGGCAGTATCCAGATAAAACAATTTTCTGCCTGGATCCTGTGGTGTGCCCCTGCTCCACGATGTATCGCATCCACCCGGCGTATCTGGCATGGGTCCTGGAGAATCTTCTCCAAGACAACGTGGTGAACCGTATCGTTGTGGACGATGCCACAGCCGCCGACGCTGAGGTGGCTCTTCAACGGATGCTGGAGGCTCGCCCATGATTGTGGTGATTGGCGGTGGAGTTGCCGGACTCTCAGCAGCTCTTGCAGCAGCTGAGGCCGCAGAAGACGCGGCGTCGTCAAGGACAACAACAGTTTCACGAGACTCCGAGAACGTGAGCGTCCTCCTGCTGATGAAAACCCCCTTCAGCGGTTCCAACACTTATCGTGCGCAAGGGGGTGTGGCGTGCGGGATGTTCCCTGGGGATACCGCCAACAGCCACACCCAAGACACCCTTGCTGCTGGCTACGGGCTGTGCCTTCGAGAAGCGGTCGAGGTACTTACCCGGGAGGGTATTGACCGCGTGCAGGAGCTTCTGCAGCAGGGGTGGCGCGTGGATCGCGGTGCGGATGGACAGGTTCATCCCGGCTTGGAGGCCGCACATTCTCATCCCCGCATCATTCATGCCGGTGGAGATGAAACCGGCAGAATTCTAGAGGAAGATATGGCGCGGCTGGTCTGCTCCAACCCGCATATCCAGGTGAAAGATGGAGCGTGCCTCCAGGATCTTATTGTTCAGGACGGTCACCTCACAGGGATTCGTGTCCTGGTGCAGACCTCGGAGCAGGGCGCAGAACTGACAACTATTCCTACAACGCGCGTGATTCTGGCAACAGGTGGGGCTGGCCAGCTTTACCCCTTTACGACGAACCCCGCTGGTTCCACAGGGGACGGTATTGCTGCTGCTCTGCGGGCGGGCGCTGAGGTGAAGGACCTTGAGTTCTACCAGTTCCACCCCACAGCTTTGGCGGATAGTGAGCATTTTCTGATTTCAGAGGCAGTTCGCGGGGAAGGTGCCCAGCTTTTCGACGATCACGGCCACCGCTATATGAAAGACGTCGATCAGCGCGCTGAGCTTGCCCCCCGCGATGTGGTGGCACGCACAAATTTTGCGGTGATGATGCGCAACAACGGAAAGCCGGTGTGGCTGGACGCACGCCCTATTGGGCAGAAGCACCCAGACCTGGCGGAGTTCTTACCTCAGCGGTTCCCCTCGATTGATACGCACCTCAAGAAGCAGGGCTTTGACTGGGTGAAAGAGCCGATTCCTGTAACTCCGGCAGCGCACTATTTCATGGGAGGAATTGCCACAGACGTGGAAGGGCGAACCAGTATTCCCGGGGTGTACGCCGCTGGTGAATGTGCCTGCACAGGGGTTCATGGGGCTAACCGCTTGGCGTCTAACTCACTTCTGGAAGGCTTGGTTTTCGGTTATCGCGCCGGGCGTGCCGCCTGGGACGATGAGAGCCTCGAAGCCCCGACACCCGCGCAGGGTTCTTCCAGGCAGGCACAGACTTCTACTCTGCCCTACCCTGCAGTAACTGAGGTTTCTGGCACCACCGCAACCCGCGCAACGGCAGCAGCGGTACCCACAGATGAACTGCGACAATCCCTCCAAGAGATGATGTGGAACAAAGTGGGGGTAACTCGCAACGGAGATACACTGACTGCCGCAGTGCAGGAGCTGGTCACGTTAATTGCTCAGCAGGACGCTGTTGCGCTCAGCCACACCGCTACGGCGAAGAGCTATGCGGAAGGTACCCAATATATCGAGGACAGAAATCTACTCTGGTTAGCCTATGGAGTGGCATTCGCCGCTTCCCAGCGGAAGGAATCCCGCGGGGCACATCACCGTGATGATTATCCCGATGCCAGTGATGCATACGCATTTTCGCAAAGCTACGTGTTGGAACCCGCCAACCACGACACCTCAGCACCACGGCACCTTCAACACCCCAGCACCCCGCCAATCACGGCACTCCGGCACCACGGCACCCTCAACACCTCAGCACCTCGGCACTCCGGCACCACGGAAAGACTTGGGACACCAGGGAGGACACCACAATGACTGACCTAGGAACCACGTTATGAGCTCCCTCGGGGACGCTACCCAGCATTACCTCATGCTGGATTCAGCCTCATTTACTCCACCAGATCCCGAGGCTGTGTCTGTCATGAATTCCGTTCTGGCGTCCTCTCAGGCAAATCCACTGGGCAGGCATGGCCCGGGAAAAGACGCAGCTCGGCTGCTGTTGGCGGGACGTCGATCGGTAGCACAGGACCTGGGGTCTACCACTGAGAACATCATCTTTACTTCTGGAGGTACGGAGTCAGCAAACCTGGGGATCAAAGGTATTGCCCTAGCGCGATTGCAAGCTCTGCGTCACGGGCACACAAACAGCAAGCAGAAACTCACCTCTTTCCTTGGCGACGCCGCTGGGCTCGAGGTTCCCGAGCGTGACATCCCTAACCTCACCACCACACCTCGGGTGCTGGTGTCTGCGGTGGAGCATTCTTCTGTGCTGGAATCAGCACACTGGTTGAGTACCTGGTTTGGTGTCGAAGTAGTCACCCTGCCCGTGGATTCATTCGGGTGCGTCAAACTCGACGCCCTGGAGCATTACCTCACTGCCGATAACTCACAAGGTGCAGACTCTGCCACTACCTTGCTGGTAGCCGTCTCTGCAGCAAGCAGTGAGGTGGGAACCCTTCAACCCATCCCAGAGATTGCGCGTCTGTGCCACAGCCACAAGGTTCCCGTTTATGTGGATGCGGTTCAAGCGGCTGGCCTCATCCCCATCTCCCTGAAAGCCTGGGACGTGGATGCTCTCGGCGTCTCTGGACATAAGGTTGGCTCCCCAACAGCCGTCGGCGCCCTGGCTCTACGGGAAGGAATCCACGTTGAAACAATCCTCTCTGGGGGCGGTCAGGAGCGCGGGATTCGCTCGGGTACGCAGGACGTCGCCACGGCACTTGGCTTTGCTGTGGCCCTCAGGAACTCTGTTGCCCAGCTCACGGGGCCTCTGTCTGGGGAACTGGCCTCCAGCCGAGATCAACTCATTCGTGCAATCCAGCAAGCTGCACCTTTTTCCCAGCTCACCGGGCATCCCACGGAGAGATTGCCAGGGCACGCTTCCTTCGTGTTCCCAGGAATCACCGGGGAATCTCTCTTGGTGGATTTAGATGCTCACGGCATTGCCTGCTCTTCTGGTTCTGCCTGCGACGTTCTGCGCGCGGAGCCTCCCCAGGCATTATTGGCACTGGGTTTCCAGCGCTCTGTGGCGGAATCTGCGGTGCGCTTCAGCTTTCGCACTCCCCTCAACGACGCCCAGGTGAACCGGGTGGCGGGGGCGGTTAAGGAGTCCACTGAGAGGCTTCTGTCGAGAAGATAGTAGAGCAATCATGGGAGGCCCGTGCGCCACGAAGGCCTTAGGCATGGAAGATGGTCCCACACAAATGCGAAAACCAGTGAAGGGCCGAAATCGGGGGCTGGGGTTGTCCATTGTCAGCAGTACTGTGAGGTGCACTGTTGTGCCGTGCAGTATTGTGGACACCGTGTCTGAGAATCTGAAGAAGCACCTTGCCCACTTTTCCAAGCGCGGACCTCACCGAGTCCTGGTAGGTGATTTGGATTACGCCGGAGTCCCCGGAAAGATCTACACACCCGCTGAGGGCAACGGCGTCCCAGGCATAGTTTTTGCTCACGACTGGCGCAAGAACATCTCCAAGTACCACGCCACGCTACGTCATCTTGCAAGCTGGGGAATTGCCGTGGCAGCTCCCAATTCAGAAACTGGCCTTATCCCAGACCACCGAGGTTTTGCGGCTGACGTGGAATCCTGTCTCCAGATTCTTGGCGGCGTTCGCCTGGGTGAGGGCAATGTGACCGTTGCTCCCGGCAAACTGGGCCTTGCAGGTCACGGCATGGGCGCTGGTTGCGCGGTCTTGACAGCCGCGAACTCCGAGAAGGTGAAGGCCGTGGCCGCACTCTATCCTGCGGTTACCTCTCCTTCTTCCGTTAAAGCTGCTCACAAGGTGAAAGCTCCAGGTATGGTGATTGGCTCTGAAGTTGATTCCCTTCTCGACGCCGGTGATCCGGCCAAACTTGCCTATAACTGGGCTGGGCCGGTGGTGTACCGCGAAATTGAGAAAGGCAACCAGCGTGGCTTCACCGAGGATGGGCTCATTGCTTTTGCCACGGGCTTTGGTTTTCCCCAGCATTCCGCCCAAGAGCTCGTGCGCGGACTGATGGTTGGTTTCTTCCTTCACCAACTCAACTCCGATAACAAGTACTCTGGGTTCTCTGAAAAGGATGCAGAGGCAAAAGGGCTGACCTCATACTACGGAGATGACTTGGAAGACCGCGCCGGCATTGACACTGACGACTCCGTCTTCCCTGTCTAACCGTCCTGCTTCCACTTAACTCTCCGTCAGCACTCCCTGAATATGGCCTCGACGTAGCATAGGATCCTGACCTCGACTCAGCATCGGATCCTGGCTCCGACTCAGCATAGGATCCTGCCCCCTCTCCCGTCTCCCATGCTGTCTCAGATTCTGGCCGCAGTCCTGTCTCGAGTACCGTTTCTGCGTGTAACTGGAACTTTGACTGCCACCTTGCCCTGTGTGCTTTTCTCGTGTCGAGTCCGGCCGTGCCCGTGCCGAGGCCGGGTATGTCTCCCGTGACGACGCCGAGCGTGCTCGCTGTTCAATATCCTTAGCGACGTCGTCAAGGACACGTTCGAACTCTGTGAGACGCGCAGCTGTTCGGGTTCTGAATACAGATACAAATTCTTCAAAATCAAGTGCTGTCATCGCCACTGCCCTACCTTGTGTATCTGAACTCCACCTGCCGCATAAGCTTCTCCTGTGGCGTCAATGTGTGCAGTCATTGAACGGCTCCCAGCCACGTCACCAGCAGGGGCCGCACTGCTCTCCCCAACATTGGTCCCACTGCTCTCTACAACATTGGTCCCACTGCTCTCTACAACAGGAGCGCATGAGGTGTCAGGCGTTCCTTCCTTAATATCCTGGTGGGCGAGCTTCTCTGCAGGGGCTGCTGGCTCAGGTCGCTGGTCGAGAGGAATGTCAGCAACCGCGCTAGCCTCCTGCTCAGCAACCGCGTTGGCTTCCTGGCCAGCACCGGCATTGGCTTCCTGCTCAGCAACCTCCTCGTGGTCTCCAGTCTTCTCGGGTATCGGCTCGGGAACACTGGCGTTTACCTCGCAAGGAATCTCGGCCTCCATAGGCCGCTCAGCCTCAACCCCAGCTGTAACAGGCGCCGTAGCTTGGTCGTGAACCTCAGCACCTGCTTCACGCTGAGCTCCAATTTCTACAGCACCCTTCGCTTCAGCCTCAAAACTCGCCTCAGCATGAGCGTCAAACTCGGACTCTGCCTGAAAGCTCCCCGCAGCATCACACAGTCCTTCCGCCACGGAAGTACCTGCCACAGTGAGATTCTGGGCAACTGCACCGATAAACTCCCCAGCTGTCTTCCCGATCTGATACCCCAGGGTTCCAATCTGCTGAGTCACAGCGCTGTCTACTCCTGATGATGCAATATCGCCACGAGCAGCTGGAACCGTAGCAACTGCTTCACTGCCACCCTGAACGTACACTTCTTCAACACATCCCGTTCCTTCTCCTGCTAGAACGTCCCCATGTTCCGCACTGTCTGTTTTCGCTGGACCTGTCACTCCTGTTTCGGATTGCTGCTCGGCTCCGCAATCTGGGTTTCCAGTAGCCATGTCCTCCCCAGAGCACACACCAGGCGCATAGGTCGGCGTTGGCGCACAGCTAGCAGTTTTCCCACGCTCTATCAGTTCATCGAAGCACTGTCCCACCGCCTCATCTCGGTTGCTGCAGTTATCAAGAAGCCCCTCTCCGGCGGCGTCGATAAGTTCTTGCATGGCTGCGACAGTGGCGGCAAACTCATCTGGGTTTTGCTGAGGCGACACAGATTCCAAGAAGGCCACCAGAGCATCAATAGACGCTGTGAGGTTTTCCAAAATGGCCGCACTTCCTGCCGAAAAGTCCAGGTTTATTCGGTCAATGGCATCTGCAGCTTCACAGGTGTCAGCCGCCACCTGATCTGCGTTGTCTTTCTGGTTTAACAGACTTGAAACCCACTCCACCAGGGCACTTCCAGCAATGCCACCCAGAAGGTTCTCAAGCAGCGGCCACACCACACTCACAATGGAACGCTCCACCCCAGCCACCTCAGAACTGCCAGCGGCAATCGAAGCTTGGCTCCGAAGATGCCCAGTATCCAAGCCCTCCAAACTACGCACAGCCTGAGCCACTCTTCCTGGTGACACTGCAACCCTGAGCGTTCCTTGAGCTGCAGCTTGTGCCTTGATCACGGCACTGTGATAGTTACTCACCAACGCATCTTCAGCACTCATACCCCACCATTCCCAGTAATCCGAGTGTGGAAGCCAGGCGAGTTACCCTCCGCACCATGCGGATAGGTGTCCATAGACTCGGCGCCAACCTGAGCGACGCCCGTGGCAAAGCTCTCCTCCCCAGCGGCAAGCTCTGCAACATGGCTCTGAGCTAACCGAGTGTGCTGCTCAAGAGCGATAAACCGCCGTTGCGTTTCCTTGTGAAGCCTGCTGAACAACGCTGCCAAAGCCGCGCCTCTAGCAGCGTTAATCTGACCTGTAGCAGATGGTTTGAAGGCTGGTTGAGCGGCGTCGTGAGTGCAATGCTGAGCCTTCGCCTCAGCCAGCGCACTGTGAAGTGCCTCCGTAACGGCACCAATATCTAGTTCAATATCTGACATAAAAAATCCCCCTCAGAGCCTTGACGTGACAACCGGGCTTCAGCCCAGGAGCTATCACGCTTAGCTCTCACCCAGCGATACCCAGGTGCAACAACTTTGCTCTCACCCAGGTTTGACTGAATCTGAGGGGGATTCGGTTCCGAACGATGCTGTCCTGCTCTAGACCCCAGCCACAACAGCAGCCAAGGTACCAGCTACCTTGCGTGCCGTTTCCTCATCGGGAGCCTCCACCATCACGCGGAAAAGCTCCTCTGTGCCAGAAGCGCGAAGCAAAACACGGCCGGTATCGCCCAACAAGTCCTGCGCTTCATCAATGGCATTCTTCACCTGCGGGGCGTCGGCAATAGCGTTCTTATTAGACACCGGAACATTAATGAGAACCTGGGGCAGCACC
Source organism: Actinomycetes bacterium (assembly GCA_023432405.1). Classification (GTDB taxonomy): domain Bacteria; phylum Actinomycetota; class Actinomycetes; order Mycobacteriales; family Mycobacteriaceae; genus Corynebacterium. Next base: position 44,866 of record JAEYUQ010000011.1, read on the forward strand.
GTCATCACAGAGGCCAACTCAGAGAGAGACTGACCCGTTTCCGCCATACGAGCCATGAGCTTCAAGCCCGTCAAAGTCCCGTCACCTGTGGTGGCATAGGCTGGCAACACAATGTGCCCGGATTGCTCGCCGCCCAAAGAGAAGTTAGAGGCGTTCAGCTCAGCCAGAACATAGCGATCCCCCACCGCAGTGGTGGCCATGTTAATACCTTCACGCTGCATGGCCAGTTTGAGGCCAAGATTACTCATCACGGTGGCTACCAGTGTGTTCCTGCGGAGAGCACCAGCCTCTTTCATCGCGACGGCCAGAATAGCCATAATCTGATCTCCATCAACCACGCGACCCTGACTATCTACAGCCAAACATCTGTCCGCATCACCGTCATGCGCCAACCCCAGATCAGCATGATGCTCCAGCACCGCGCGCTGAAGGACGTCGATATGGGTGGAACCGCAATTGTCATTGATGTTGTAAGCATTAGGGCGATTATTAATGGGGATAACGGTGGCACCTGCAGCGGCATAAGCAGCAGGCGCCACATCAAACGCAGCACCGTTAGCAGTATCCACCACCACGGTGAGCCCCGAAAGATTCTGTGGAACTGCCTGCTTCAGATGGTGAAGATAACGCTCCCTGCCGTCCGGAGCCTCTTCCACCACACGCCCAATCCCATGACCTGTGGGGCCTGTAGGGGGCAAGGTGGACATGATGTCTTCAATCTCATCCTCCACCTCATCAGGTAGCTTGTTGCCACCCGCAGAGAAGAACTTGATTCCGTTATCCGGCATAGGATTATGGCTGGCCGAAATCACCACACCCATATCCGCGCCGTAGCTGTCTGTCAGATACGCAATTGCGGGGGTGGGCAGAACACCCACTCGCAACACATCGACGCCTTGGGACGCCATACCGGCAGACAACGCTGCCGCAAGCATCTCTCCAGAGACTCGGGGGTCCCGACCAATCACGGCCAGAGGACGCCGTTTTGCGGAATGGCGCTCCTTGGTTAACACATGAGCTGCAGCAGCACCCAGATTCAGTGCCAGCGCTGCGGTGAGTTTCTCATTAGCCAAGCCCCGAACGCCGTCGGTTCCAAAGAGTCGCGTCATAGGTGACAATGCTACCTCGACGGGTTATAACGCCGTCAGTGAGCTAATACGGGCATGAATTACGGCACTTATGTGAGTTGATTCATACCCTCGGTAAACCAGCGGGCAAACTGTTCGCCTCTGTATGAGCGCACGCGCGCGTCAATACTCTGCCACGCAGACACCAGAGCACCCCCCCAGGTACACACAAACGCCCCACCAGGAACGAGCCGTGGTGAGGCGTAAGACTGTGGAAAGCGAAACTCTCCGATTAACGCTTGGAGTACTGCGGTGCGCGACGGGCCTTGTGCAGACCAGCCTTCTTGCGCTCCACGGACCGGGCATCACGGGTAAGGAAGCCAGCCTTCTTCAAGGCCGGACGATCTGCCGGGTTGTAGATATTCAAAGCGCGGGCAATGGCCAAACGGAACGCACCAGCCTGACCAGTGGGGCCACCACCCTTAAGAGTGGCCTTAATATCAAACTGACCATCACGGTTGAGCAAGGTCAGCGGATCTTTAATTGACTGCTGATGCAGCCGGTTGGGGAAATACTCCTCCAAGGAACGGCCGTTGCAGGAGATTTCACCGGAGCCGGGGACCAAGCGCACACGCACAATGGCACGCTTGCGGCGTCCGACGGTCTGAATCGGCTCATTGTGAACCGGAACGTCAGGAACCACGGATTCTTCAGCAACCTCAGGTGCCAGGGAATCAGCGATGGTGTAGGAGAACTCCTCGGTAGCAGCCGTGGCAGCTGCAATGTCAGCGGCGTCGACCACAGGAATATCCTCAGTTACCTGAACGTCTTGCGGCTCAACAGCCTGCGCCTGGATGTCTTCGTTCTGGGTATCGTTCTGCTCAGACATTACTGGGACACCACCTTGATCTCGTAGGGCTCCGGCTTCTGGGAAGCATAGGGATGCTCAGAGCCGGTAAACACGTGCAGCTTACGGATGGACTTATTGGAGAGACGGTTGTGCGGCATCATGCCTTTGATGGCCTCTTCAATGGTGCGCTCAGGACGCTGATCCAGAGCCTGCCCCAGGGTCATGGTCTTCAGACCACCGGGGTATCCGGAGTGGCGGTAGCGCATCTCACGCTCACGCTTGGTGGAGGACACGGCAACCTTGTCCGCGTTAATAATGATGACGTGATCGCCACAATCGACGTTGGGAGCGAAAATCGGCTTGCCCTTGCCACGCAGTAAGTTAGCTGCATGGGTGGCCAAACGCCCCAACACCACGTCCGTGGCATCAATGACATACCACTTACGGGTGATGTCACCGCTCTTCGGGTGGAATGTAGACACTATGACTCCTTCAAGTCTGTCTAAATAACTGCCAGCCAAGGTGAATAAGGCAATCACTTCGCGGCGGCCGGTGGAGACCCGTGAAGTGTGTGGAATGGAAGAAAATTTTCCTTATCGACGCCGCTTCTTCTGTCTTTCCTCCCCACTCTTACGCCCCGTTTATCCAGAACTACCAGCGGATATATGCCGCCAGTAGCAGATTGCTACACGAGACTGCGAGAAGAAGGGTTCAAAGAATTCAGCGCCCCTTACGCACAGGTACGCGATACTACCTGAGCAGGCAGGAAAGAGCCAAACCGCCTCTTGCTTATCCAGACTGCGAGGTAGTACTCTGCCAAACTCACTGACTGCACAAAGTCTCATGATGGTTGACGCTAGCCTCGCAAACTGTGTGGCTTCCGCAGGTGCTGAAGAATACCGAACAGACCTATACCAGCCACCCCAAAAAACCATTCTGTAAAGCCTCTGTTCCCGTCATTGAGCTTCTTCCGTCGTGCCCACGTGGAGTCAGGTTTTATCCAGCAACAATTGCGCCCACGTGGAGTCAGGTTTTATCCAGCAACAATTGATAGAGCAATAAAAGGTAAGTACCCCAGAGGTAGCATCGCTGAGCTCTCCACGTCCTCACCCCGAATAAGACAGGTGCTGAATCTCAGGCGTTGAAACCGCTCCTGACGGCGCACGTTCAAGCCTCAGATTCAGATCACGCGGCAGCAATACCACGTCTGGGTACCTCTAGTGAATGTGCCTGAGCTCTGTTAGATCTCAGCATTTCTGCTTTGTTTTACTTCGTATTCCTATTCCTATGAACCTCCTATCCCCAACTTGCAGCTGCACGACGGTTGATGTCACTCATGCGATCATTACCATCAGCGACGGTTCGGGAAATCGTGCCCAGCACCTCATTGAGGTCAGTGGCAGCTCTATCCCACTTATCCTGTGCTTGCTGATACGCTGCCGCAGATTCACCTTCCCAGGTAGACATCATGGGTTGCAGTTGGGACTTCAGATCAGCAAGCAGACCATTAATCCGCACTGATGTGGAGTTGATATCGGCGGCTGCTGAAGCAATGGCACCGAATTGATATTTGATTTGAGACATAACGTGGTCCTCGTTCTAACACGGTGAGTAATTCGCGGTATCGCAGTGTGCGTTCGCCATGTAACCCCTGCGATTGTTCTGATTGCGGCACAATGAGTTGCCCACTGTGGAAGCTCTTAGAGAGCCAATCCCCCGCCGACGGCGCTGAAAGCTTGAGAGTTATCAGCTTCAACGTTGTCGAAGTTCACAGCATTGGCCCGGATATTTTCTGCAATGGACTCCAAGGCTTCACGGAGATTCTTGGCAGATTGATCCCAACGTTGCATGAGCTGGTCAAAAGCAATCTGAGCGCTGCCAGCCCACGATCCTCTTAGTGAGTCTGCTACCCCGCGCAGACGTGTAAGTTCCCCTTGAACTTCCGCTGAGGTGGAATCCACACGCCCAGCAGTAGAGCGCATAACCTCGGCTTCGGTACGAAATGTTGTCATAGTGACGTTCGCCCCTCTCGAACTGATGAAAAGAAAGGGGAAAGCTTCTCCCCCTCACGAGGCGCTCTTCAACGCCTCTATGTACCTTTGACTCACCTGATTGCTCTCAGGTTCCCCGCTGATTCTTCGCTTTCGAGTTGGCACAGGAAGAGTTGGTGAATCCTCTTGTACCACGCAGCCCCCACCTACCCCGCACCCCCAGAATC
>JAEYUQ010000025.1 GCA_023432405.1 Actinomycetes bacterium
AGGTGATGCGCTACCAACTGCGCTACATCCGCAAGAAACCTCTGAAGGCTTCCAGTGCACGATACTGGGATTGAACCAGTGACCTCTTCCGTGTCAGGGAAGCGCTCTCCCGCTGAGCTAATCGCGCCGAACGAGCAACGTCAATCGAGTATTACTCGACCTCCGCCGAGCGGATGACGGGATTCGAACCCGCGACCCTCACCTTGGCAAGGTGATGCGCTACCAACTGCGCTACATCCGCACAAGACCCTGCTCATCCCATCATCGGATAAAGCAATTGCGACTGGCAACTCTATCGTGTGACTACCTTAAAACCCAAATCCCCTGCTCGTTCAATCACGTCCCAAGAGGTCAAGGGTCTGATTAGGTTTCCACGCTGCCCTCGTGCTAGTTTGTTCAACGTGCAACAGCGTGACGCGCCGGGCATCAGGAGTTTCTTCTGGTTCCCAAGTACACGCTCCCTAACGGTTAGTTGTATGGTCTCATGGCTCAGTGGAAGAGCGTCCCGTTCACACCGGGGAGGTCGCTGGTTCGATCCCAGCTGGGACCACTTGCATCGTCGCGAAGAGCGAAGATTGCGCTATTGAAAGAGCAATGTGGGCACCTAGCAGACACATAAGGGCTAGCTCTTGTTATCTGCCTTTCTCGTGTATATTAAATCTTTATGATATTCCAGAGAATAGATAACTGGATCGGCAGTTTTTGGGTGTCTAAAAGCCCACTCTCACCCTCCGGGACAAATGTCTCGATAGCTAACACCCCCCTTTCACGCAGAGCATCAGTGCTTTTCTGGGGCGTCCTTCCTTTTATGGTTTTCTATAAGACCTTAGTGGTTTCTTTTGATCAACGCATTACTGATGATTTTGAACCTTTACACAAGGCAATGCGTCGTTTTATTGACAGGACGGCTGTATATAGTGAAAATTACAGCGATACAGATCCACATTACCTCTATAACCCAGGAAGCACTCTTCTCCTCTCACCTTTTGGGCTCATCGACAATTATGATCTAGCACGCAATATTTTTATTTGCATTAACGCCGCGTGTATTATAATAGCACTAGGGCTACTCACAAAACTTTTTGGCTTTAGTCTCAAACATTTTATCTGGCCTTTGTCGATAATTTCAATCCTTTTCACCGAAGGAGGCGCACATACTCTCCAGTTCGCGAACATCAATGGAGTCCTTCTTCTTGGAATCTGCATTTTTTTCTGGGGATTTATTCGCGGACACTCGTTGTTAGCTGGTGTCGCCATCGGTTGTGCCGCCCTCTTTAAACCGATGCTGTTGCCTATCGTCCTCCTTCCCCTGATTGCCCGTCGCTGGGGCATCGCCCTTGGGGCGATAACCACTCCTATCCTGTTAAATCTGATTGCATGGCCAGTTGTCCCGCAAGCTAATGATTATCTGACGAAACTTGTCCCCTATCTCGCAATAACGAGAGATTACTTCAATGTTTCCATCGCGGGTATTACCGCCTTTTATGATTTACCACCTGTTGTTCATTACTCCTGGTGGCTTTTAGTTGCCATCGCTGCGGGAATTGCCCTCGTGGTTCTCAGCCGGTGGCGGTTCACCGATACCCTCCTATGGCTTGTCACCTCAACAACTCTCATTGTTGTCGCTGTGCCTACTCTTTCAAATCTCGGGCAGCAGTATTACAGCATATTTGCTTTCCCCTTGGTGTTTACTCTCTTCCATGCTCGGAGCGTAATCCACAATCCTGTTGTAGCCGCTAGTATGTTAGCGTTCTACTGCCATTTCGACTATTCAATCACTCACTATAAAATCATTGATTATTTAGGTTTACTCCCCTGTACCCTGGCTTGGTCACTGTTCATCATCGCCTCAGCGGTAGTCATCGTATCCTGGTGGAGAACGGAACAGATGTCCTCAGGAAAGGCTTATGATGAAGGACTTCACTCCCCTCTCAGAGGAGCAATGGCGGAAGAAACTGTCGCAGATTGAGTATCACGTACTCAGGGAGAAAGGTACTGAGGCGCCGGGCTCTGGAGCTTATCTCACGAACAATCAGGAAGGCATCTATTCCTGTAGAGCCTGCGGCGCCGAGTTATTTCGCAGCACAGAAAAGTTTGATGCCCACTGTGGTTGGCCGGCCTTCTTCTCTCCGCTGGCCGACAACAGAATTACCGAGCACGTGGACTATGACTTAGGCTATCCTCGAACCGAGGTTCGCTGTGCTCGGTGTGGCAGTCACCTGGGACATGTATTTTCCGGGGAGGGCTTTGACACTCCCACGGATCTGCGCTACTGCATCAATTCAGTGTCTCTGAGTTTCACTACGGCAGAGCATTAATAATCTCAGCCACATCATCCACACGACGTCCGCTGAAGAAGGGAATCTCCTCGCGGACGTGCAAACGTGCCTTGGTGGCACGCATGGTCTTCATCAGATCTACAATGCGATGAAGCTCCGGGCCCTCAAAGCACAGCATCCACTCATAGTCACCAAGCGCAAATGCTTCCACGGTGTTGGCCATGACATCGGGATAGTCATGAGCTGCAGCCCCATGCTCCCTGAGAATTGCGGCACGCTTCATGGGATCCATCACATACCAGTCGTAGGAGCGAACAAAGGGGTAGAGCGTCATCCAACGATCTGGCTGCTTATTTCGAATGAACGCCGGGATATGCCGCTTGTTAAACTCAGCAGGACGGTGCAGACCATTTCCAATCCAGAAAACTTCGGACACCTTACCCAGCTTGGTCTTCCTGAAGGCATCGAAGGCTTTTTGGAGATCGGCAAACTCTTCAGCGTGCCACCACACCACGTAGTCAGCTTCCGCTCGAAGGCCAGTCACGTCATAGACACCGCGAAGTGTGACTATTCCATCCTTCTCAAGCTGTGAAAAGAATTCGCGGGCATCCTCGATGACATCTTCGCGGTCATCCTCCAAAAGTCCGGGAATGGCCTTGAAGGCAGCCCACTGGGTGTAGCGCTGAATTCTGTTTAGCGCAGCATAATCAACAGACCCTGACATGAAAGTCCCTCATTCTCTTGTGAATCTAATCTGAACTTCTCCTAGGTTATCAAACTTAAGCTGTAGACTGCGCAGTGTAGTGCTGGACTCCACCGGCGCGCCTTGCTCTATCAACCCTTCGAGGAGGATACGGTGGACATCGTGAATAATTCGGAGGCAACCACCCAGAATTCTGTGGCCGAGATGGATAAAAGTACAGGAACACCACGGGAATTTTCTGAGGCCGTAGAGTCCATGCACGCAGCCTCCCTACGTCCCGAACTTATTTTGGGCTCTATTCGCCCCCCTCAACGTCTTGCTCCTTACAGCCATGCCATTGGTATTGAATTAGAAATCCCGGATTCTCAGCCCATCAGTACAGATGCGGAGGGGGATGCTTTTGGTCGTCTGATTTTGCTTTACAACCCTTCCTCAGATGAGGGTTGGGGTGGTGAAATGCGATTGGTGGCCTATATCCAAGCTGATATGGACGCAGAGCTGGCAGTTGACCCCATGCTTCCAGAAGTTGCCTGGCAGTGGCTGAATGAATCCCTCAGTGATGCTGGTGCTGATTACACGAACCTCGGCGGGACAATAACCTCCACTGGCTCCGTGCGCTTCGGAGATATTGGGGGGCCGCCTCGTGCCTACCAACTAGAACTCAGAGCCTCCTGGACTCCCCAGCAACCCTTGTTAACTCAGCATGTGGAAGCGTTTGCAAAGGTAATAGCGCTGGTCAAAGGGTTACCACCCGAGGGTGTGGCTGATATTTCAAGGCTCCGTGCTCCTCAATGAAACCTGGTTATCCAGAGATTCTCACCCCAGTGACTCTTCCCTCCGAGGGGATACCAGAAATATATTCTTCTCCTGCGGGTTTTTCTCACGCTGCCTCTCGCCTTATCGACGGTCGCGGTCCTGTTGCGGTGGATACTGAACGCGCTGGGGAATTCCGTTACAATGATCGAGCTTTTCTTCTTCAGCTCCGCCGACAAGATTCTGGAACTATTCTTCTCGCCCCGGAGGGATATCGACGCGAATGCGGCGATATTCTGGCCCCCGTTCTCAACCCCCTCTCCTGGGTTCTTCACTCTGCCTCTACTGATCTTCCGAGCCTAAGCAAACTCGGTCTCCATCCCACGAGCCTTTTCGACACTGAAGTTGCCGCACGCCTAGCTGGTTTGGATCACGTGAGCCTGGCTGGCATGGTGGAGCGCTTTTTCGGGTTTTCTCTTGCTAAAGGCCATGGACGCGAGGACTGGTCACAGCCTCATCTACCCAAAGAATGGGTCATTTACGCGGCACTAGATGTGGAGTTTCTCCTCCCTCTGGCAACGGCAATGGCGGAAGTGCTGGATTCTCAGGGAAAGTTAGACTGGGCAGAGGAGGAATTCACCTACATAATTCAGCGTTTTTCCTCTCCTCTCGCTACCTCACCACACCGTGACTGGACGTCAATGAAGGGTATTGGCGCTCTGAAGATGAAGAAGCAGCAAGCCGTTGCAGCCTCTCTATGGAGCTATCGCGAGAGTGTTGCACGGAAGAACGATATCTCTGTGGAGCGAGTGCTTCCCCGGAAAGCCTTAATCTCCATCGCACTGAATATGCCCACAACCTTCGACAGCTTCCGATCTCTTCCAGAGATGTGGAGGCTACGACGTCGAGAAATCTCTCTTGAAACGTGGTGGCATCTGTATCTGAAGGCACGTCAGGCTCCAGCAGCCCCCCACATAGTGAAGCGCCAGACGGAGTTTCCTTCACCCTCAACGTGGAAACGTGCAGACGAACAAAGCTGGGATCAATTCCAGAACATTCACACAGCTCTGTTGAATCTCGCCGAGAAGCTCGATACTCCTGTAGAGATTCTCATCGCCTCCTCCACCGTAAAGGCAATCGTCTGGGGTCATCGAAAAAAACCATTGTCAGACCGTAGCGCTATCAGGTCAGCTCTTCAGCAACACCATGCAAGAACGTGGCAGATTGAGCTCACTCTCCCTATTTTTGAGCGCTACCTCATCTCCCGAAACACCATCGGGACTGAGTCATCACTCTGACTGACTGGGAATACCGTTGGTGGATTCTTCCTCTGGTTGAGGTTCGAGGTCTTTCCCGAGGACCTCTACCACACCCTCAGCATCGAGTTTCACATCGTGAAGCAGCTCTTTTCTTGACTCTTGAGGTGGATAGACCGAAGGGAAACCAAGCATTCTCACAGGTGTATTCACTCGATGTTCCGAGAGAGTCTCTCCCAAAAGCGATCCCATACCCCCTCGAACAAGTCCATCCTCCAGAGTGACAACGAGGTCATGGGATTCGGCAAGCGCTATGAGAGATGTCGGAATAGGCACAATCCACCGCGGATCTACCACAGTTACTCCTACTCCATAGGTCTTTTCGAGAATGCTTGCGGCTTCTAGTGCTACATCAACGAAAGATCCGGCAGATACCATCAGCAGAGACGTTTTTGATCGTCCTAACTGAGGATCTGTGTACCGCAGTATATCCACGCCGTCGTCCAGGCGAACCAGTGAAGGAATGTCTGCTGGGACCTGCCCTTTGGGGAAGCGAAGAACCGTGGGGGCATCTTCTACAGAGAGAGCCTCACGGAAGAGCTCTCGGAGTTGTTGAGCATCACGGGGGGCAGCAATGCGAATCCCTGGCACCACAGAGGTCAAGGAAATATCCCACACTCCATTGTGGGAAGCACCGTCTGAGCCTGTTACTCCAGCGCGATCCAGAACAAAGGTTACCCCTCGTTTGAGGAGCCCTACATCCATGATGAGCTGATCTATCCCGCGATTCAGGAAGGTTGAATATATGGCCACCACGGGGTGCATTCCACCCAGGCTGAGGCCTGCGGCTGAGGTGACAGCATGAGCTTCGGCAATGCCAACGTCGAAGAAGCGCTCCGGGAACTTCTGCGCAAAAGGCACAAGTCCTGTGGGATGAGCCATCGCTGCCGTAATGGCCACGATGTCCGGGCGCTCCTCACCTGCCTTCACAAGCTCCTCGGCAAAAATAGGTGTCCACCCAGGAAGAGATTTACCGAGAGGCTTGCCAGTGACGGGATCAATAACACCCGTAGAGTGCATCTGATCGCGTTCATTATTGGTGGCGGGAGCAAAGCCGTGTCCTTTTTCTGTGACCACATGAACGAAAATGGAGCCATCGTAGTCACGGGCGTAGCGTAATGCTTCTTCTACAGCTTGAAGATTGTGACCTTCAATAGGGCCAATGTATTTGATCCCTAGCTCGGGAAACATCTCGGTGGGCACAACTGTGGAACGGATACCATCCTTAATGGCGTGAAGTGCCTCAAAGGTTCGTTTACCTACCCACCCCATCGAGTTGAGGGAATTCTTACCCAAGTCCATCACTCGGTCATAGACGGGTCGCATCCGAAGCTGAGCCAGATTCTCAGCAAAACCGCCAATGGTGGGCGCGTAGCTGCGCCCATTGTCATTCACAATAATGACTACCTTGCGCTTTTTATCGGCGGCAATGTTGTTTAAGGCCTCCCAGGCCATGCCCCCAGTCATGGCGCCGTCACCGATGAGAGCTACCACCGTGCGATCAGTACATCCAGAGATGGCAAAAGCTTTTGACAGCCCATCGGCATACGATAGGGATGCTGAGGCATGGGAGGATTCAGTCCAATCATGCTCGCTTTCAGCTCGTGACGTGTATCCAGATAATCCACCCTTCTGGCGAAGGTGATCAAACCCCTCAGCTCTGCCGGTGAGGATCTTATGAACATAAGACTGGTGGCTGGTGTCAAAAATGAAAGGGTCTTGCGGGGAGTTAAATACCCTGTGCATGGCGATGGTGAGTTCTACCACACCTAGATTGGGGCCGAGATGACCTCCAGTTGCAGACACTTTTGTAATGAGAAAATGTCGAATCTCATCAGCAAGATCGTGAAGTTGAGTATCGGTGAGCCCTCGAAGGTCTGCGGGAGAATGGATACCTTGAAGAATTGCCATACTGTACGTCTCACTCCTCCCAGGTGACGTGGGCTGAACCGACGGGGTCAGCCGTAACTACATTCTTATGGCTCACAGCGAGCCAGCGAAGCCAACTACCCCGCTCAAGCATGACTATTATCGTACCCTTCACCGACGGCCGTCCGACCCGCTTGGTAGAACTCCTCATACGTAGACACAGCCACTAGGAGTTCTCTGACTTCTTGAGCATGGCAATGACTTCAAAGTGATGAGTACCAGGAAAAGCGTTCACCAGCGCCATGCGAGTTGCTCGGTAGCCCACGGACTGCCATGTGGAAATATCTCGCATAAGAGTTGCAGGGTCGCATCCGATATGAATAACCACCTCAGGATGCCTGCTCCCTACAGCCTTAATCACCTTTGCCCCAGCTCCAGAACGGGGTGGATCTAACACCACCACAGTAGGATCAGGAAGACAATCCACCATGTTCTCCACGGCCGCACGATGAAACACCACAGGCAATCCTGAGAGGGTGTTATGCCTCTGGGTCACTGCCTCAGACAAATCCACAGAATGAATCTCGACACCAGGAGTATCACTGTGCCCTGAACGTCCTGTGCCTAGCTCACCTGCTTCCAGGGCGTCGACAAGGGCTGGCACAAAAAGCCCCACCCCACCGTAGAGATCCCAGCCCACAGGAGGATGCTCCTGTGTGAAATACTCGTTGAGTAACCAGGTTCGGATAAGACCGGCATAAAAAGATGGAGCACTGCGGTGAGCCTGCCAGAAGGCAGTGACGGGGAAGGTAAATCGGTGCCCATCAGCGTTCTGGACTACTTCTGAAGAACCCTCAATAAGCTTTGTTATCCGCTCACTGCGGCGCCCTCGAGGGGCTTTTCGGATCTCAACCACATGGCGGTGCCCTTCAGAATCCATAACTGCTATGACCTCTGAACCTGGAGTGAAGCTACGCGCCCCCTCTCCTACTAGTCCGTCCAGCAAACCGGGAACCACCTGAGTACACGGGATAGGAATGATGTCAGTGGATCCCTGGGCACGCATTCCAGCATTCCCATACTTATCGACGCCCATCCGCACCCGCGTTCTCCATCCACGGGTTGGCTGGAGGTTCATTTTCTCGAGTGCAGGAACTGATGCCAATTTTCCTACACGACGAGATTGATCCTTGAGAATGTCAGCCTTGATGTCTAGTTCTGCCTGAGAACTCATTGCGGAGTAATCACAGCATCCAGCCCCCGCGACAGCAGCGGGACATGGCTTGGAGACGCGCAGCTCAGAGGGCTGAAGAATCTGCACGGCCACTGCTTTCAGAAATGACTTCTTCACCTGAGTGATGCGCGCAGTGAGACGATCACCGGGAAAGCCTCCTCGCACAAAAACCACACGTCCCTCAAAGAGGGCAATTCCCTCTCCACCGTGAGCCATCCGCTCCACGGTAAGAGTCAGAACGTGGCCAGGGCTCGGGCTTGAGTCATGGGAGCTTGGGGATTCGGAGTGTGTGAGATCAGACATGGCTCTTAGTGGTTTCTTCAGGAACGGCTGTCTTGTTGTCCTGGGGTGTTTCTCCCTTACCGTGGTTTCCCACACCCTCGGATCCTTGTGATTCTTTCTGCTCTTCGGCTATGTCGTTTTCTTCTTTGTTGGCTTTGCGAACCATATAAATGGTGAACAGAGTCACCACTCCCGTTAAGGGCCAGCCCATGATAATGCGCACCACAGCCAAAAAGGTGGTGCCAGCAGTGTCGTAGAGATAGTTTTGAACGATAAAGCGGACGAAAAACACGAGAGCCCATCCAGCGGTGGCCCAGGCGTAAGCGTTGCGCACCCGAAGATCATGCCGCCAGCTCATTCCTTCCCCGTTGATGCCTTTCCACGCAACACCAATAAGGGGCCATTTCACCACAATGGAAACAACAGCAATGATGCCGTAGAGGAGAGACATCCAAATCCCGTAGAGGAAGTAGCCTTTAGCGTCGCCTGTCCACCAGGCAATAGCTGCTCCAATGAGGACAACGAAGACCCCGGAGATAGCTGGCTGGAGATTTTCTTTGCGCACAAGCCTCCACAAGCCAATTGCAATTGCAACGCCGATGGCTGCCAGCATGGCGGGAGTTAAACCCCAGAGATTGTTGACAGGAACAAGCACCAGGATGGGCAAAGTGGAAGAGACAAGACCACTCAGTCCGCCCATTTGTTCAAGAAGAGTCGGTTGACTCTCTGCTGTGTCTTCTGGCTGTACCAAGAGGCACTCCAATCCTCAAATGGAACGCTTAGTGCGCGGTGTGCGTGTCAGGAAATGCTCAATACTACAGCAGGACTATCCCTGAGCGCCTGACTGACCTGCGCCCTGCTGCATAGCCGCGGTCAGCTGACTCATAATTTCTTGAGGTAAAAGCACAGGAAGCGCCGAACCGGCCAAAATGGCATCTGTACCACGATAAACAAAGGTATGAGCCATCACGTCTCGTGTCAGCTCTGCCAGTTGATCGGCCGAATCATCGGGCGATAAAGCTGTAAAACGCAGCATCCAACGTGGACCATCCACTCCGATAACTCGAATGGTCCCACCGTTTCCGTGGCCCAGGAGCTCTTCGCCCCAAGGACCATGCTCGGAGGTCACACTCAAACCCTGTTTGCGCAGATCATCAGCTATGTCAAGGAGCGCTTTGTGCCATAGACCCGAGGTTTTGGCCGTTGCGAAGGCAATAGGAGTAATACGTCCGTACTCAGTCAGAATATGGAGCATCTTGGGGCTGTTCTCCCCCATTTCCACCTGAACCTGGGAGCGCTGAGGCAAGACAATCTGGAGACTTCCGAGGTTGAGGATATTGTCAGAGAAATCCGAAAAGTCGAAATCCTGAATGTTGACGGTGTCGCCATCGTAGGGACCTGAACTATCCCCTGGATGAATCGGTGTTGGGGAACCCTCCACAGAGGCACCACTAAAAGTAGGGTTTGCAGACACAGAAGCAGTGCCCTGGTCAGTTCGCTGCCTAGCAGAATGGCTTTCCGCACTCCGGGCAGATGAGGACTCTGCTAGATCCTCTACGTTCTTATCCTCGGTTTCCAGAGTGTTCTCGGAATCCTCGGGGTTCTCTGACTTGTGTTTCCTAGCTTTCCCAAATCCAAACATGACTCCAGCTTTACCTTTCTTTCACCGTATGCCTTCCTCAGCTTAGTTCTATGAAGGCCATGCATTGCCTCTCTAAACTCCGGTGGAACCGTACCCTCCAACTCCTCGCTGAGTCGTGCTCAGATCTTCTACCTCGGTAAAATCAACTAACTCAACGCGCTGAACCACCAACTGAGCAATTCTCATGCCTTGTTCCACATGGAACTCCTGGCGGGGGTCAAGGTTAATTAAGCAGACTTTAATTTCCCCTCGATAGTCTGCGTCGATGGTTCCAGGGGTGTTGACAATAGAAATGCCATGCTTAGCTGCAAGACCAGAGCGAGGATGGATAAGGCCTACAGTTCCCACAGGCAACTCGATAGCTAATCCTGTCCCGATGAGCACACGTTCTCCAGGAGCAATGGTGACTGATTCCGCAGCCACCAAATCTGCTCCTGCATCACCTCGGTGTGCTCGACGAGGAAGGGGAACCTCGGGATTAAGACGCTTTACTTTGATACTGCCAAGGCCGTTGTCTTTACTCACTTGGCTAACTATACGTTCACAGAGCTACTGCACGGGTATCGGTGACACACCCTACTTCCTGAGGACGTAGAATCTAGACCGTGACAACAGATGAACATTCTTCTGCTCCCAGCACTTCAAAAGTGCTTTACAAAGAACGGCAGTGGATTCCACCCTACTGGTGGATTTTCGGCATCCTTTTGGATCTCATCCTCGCCGGGCAAATCGGGCACAACCGCAGCAGTGCCTACACCATCATTAGCTTCATCATCGCCGCAGCTCTAACGTTCTGGTTCCTTTACTCTCTGTGTGGAACCACAATTCGGGTGGAGGAAGATCCCTCGGGAGTGCGGTGGTTGGTTGTTGGAAAAGCTCAGTTGCCTCACGACGTCGTGTCGCGAGCCTGGGTGGTTCCCGCCGCGTCCAAACGATCGGTCATGGGCCCACAACTGGATCCAGCTGCTTTTGTTATGTCCCACAGCTGGGTCAAAGAGATGGCCTTAGTGGTCTTGGATGACCCCCAAGACCCAACTCCCTACTGGGTTATTAGTACCCAAGATCCCCGCGCGGTGCTGGAAACTTTTGTTCCAGAGCAAGCCGCAGAGGCAGAAAGAACTCAGGCGCAATCCTGACAAATTGCTGATCCATCCGGCTCTACATGGTCAATACGCCGGGTGGATTGCACCAAGAAACAACTGGCACACGTGAACTCATCTGCACCACGAGGTACCACGGTCACATTTAGTTCCTCACCAGACAGATCTTGAGCCGGCAAGACAAAGGGTTCAACGATTTCGCCGTCATCATCCATGCTCATGGATTGGTCTTCTGCAGCTTTCAGCCCCTCGAAAGAATCAGTCTCGATCTCGTCCTCGAGACGTCGGCGGGGGAAGTCGGAATCAGTTGCCATAACCTTGGTTCCTCGTCATTGTCATCAACTACCTCTGAGACGGGGAGCTTCATTCGCTCACTGTGCTCCTGGGAATCAGAAGCTGCCCTTCTCAATTCAATGAGGCGCATATTAGGCCACGAGCTTAGGGATGTCACATCTGCGTGCAGGCGTGTCATCAAGTTTCTAGGAAAACACCAGAGTTCGGCCACGTCAGCCGTCACGTCGAGCAGGTGACCCGCACTCTTCTAGCCCTGCTAGTTTCACCGCCTCTTATCCACAAACGGGAAGATCGCGAAAAATCCCAACCTCCCTTGCTAGTTTTTCGTACTCTTGCGCAATCCCGGGACTGCTGGCCAGTATCGCCTTTCCCTCAGATCCCGCAGCGCTCAGTGCAGGTCTAAGAACCTTGGCACCTGCTTCCTGGGCAATAAGCGCACCTGCCGCAAAGTCCCAGGCATTGAGCGCGTGCTCGTAATAGGCATCAACGCTCCCCTCTGCGAGTGCGCACAAATCAAGAGCAGCCGAACCCAGTCTGCGAATATCTCTCACTGCGGGCAATACTCCAGCTAATAACTCAGCCTGAGCTTTCCTGCGCGAAGCAACATAGCTAAAGCCCGTCGCCACGAGGGCCTGGGAGAGACTCTGCGCGTTACTACAGTTCAGGGCCGTTACCTGATTCTGACTCTTTCTCGTGGCTCCTTGCCCTTGCCCGGCACTGTAGAGGACTTTTGTTGCACAGTTAACCACTGCTCCAGCAATCACCTCCGTACCCCTAGCTGCAGCAATGGATACCGCATACTGAGGAATGCCATAGAGAAAGTTCACAGTTCCGTCAATGGGATCAATAATCCACGTCACCCCAGATGAAGAGGAAAGACTGTGCCCCTCCTCAGCCACCACGCCGTCGTCAGGGCGAAGACGTCGCAGCTCACTGACGATGAATTCTTCCGAAGCGGCGTCTACAGCCGTCACGGGATCTACTTCTGAGGATTTGCTACGAACAGTATCGGCAAGAGCTGAGCCATACTCTCGGCGTTGGTGTGCTACCTGATCTGCAGCTCGTTGAGCGAGATCTTCAGCAAGCTTTCGCAATTCGGTGATTAATTCCCTATCGTCTACTGGGTTCCCCATAGCAACCATTGTGCTCGCTTTTCGGTAGCATCGTCATCATGAGTGACCTGGGCTGTGGCATTGATATTGGCGGATCTGGCATTAAGGGCGCCATTGTAAACCTGGATACAGGTGAGTTTACGACCGATAGAGTCAAAATCTTGACCCCTCAACCTGCTACACCAGATGCAGTAGCAGATGTTGTGGCGCAGATTGTTCACCAGCTTGACTGGTCCGGCAGCGTGGGCATCACCCTCCCAGCCACTGTGAAGAATCAAACTGCCTGCTCTGCGGCAAACATAGATCCATCCTGGATAGGAACCGACCTCCAAAGCCTCTTCGGGAAGGCCCTACCCCACCGTGACATCACCATCCTTAACGACGCCGATGCCGCTGGGCTTGCTGAAGTAGCTTACGGTGATGAGCGCGCACGAAAGGGAGTTGTTCTTTTTCTCACCTTTGGAACCGGTATTGGCAGTGCCCTTCTCCTTGACGGTCAGCTTGTTCCCAATACGGAACTGGGGCATCTGGAAGTCAATGGAAAGATCGCGGAGCGTCGTGCTTCTGCGGCAGCCCGCGAGCGTCGTCAATGGAGCTACGAGCGGTGGGCCAAGGAGGTCTCAAAGGTTCTCGAGACCTATGAAAAACTGTTTAGCCCAAGTGTGTTTATTGCCGGTGGGGGAATCTCCCGAAAAGCTGAGAAATGGATTCCCAAATTAACCAATACTGTTGAAGTTATCCCAGCTCAACTGCGTAACACTGCTGGAATTGTGGGTGCGGCAATGGCTGCCCACAATGGGTTGACACCGTAGCTTGTTGAGCGCATACCGCGCTTAACCAGAGCCGATGTGGACTTTACTCTTCAAATCTATCTATACTGGGCGATTGTCCTGTAATAGGCGCTAGCCGCATAGCGGGTGTTTGCCTTAGTCAACTGTGATCGAAAGGGCGTACGTGGCTGTCTCTGAATCTTCGGCTGATGCTACCTCTGTAACCGAGTCTGAAGCATCTACAGTGTCGGGCACTCAAGCCGCTAAGAAAACTGCGAAGAAATCTGCCAAGAAATCTGCACGGAAAGCAACACGCAAAACTGTGCGCAAGGCGACGCGCTCCTCCACTTCTGCCGCCAAGAAAGCTACAACTGAGGACACTGCCTCTGAAGAGACAACAGCCACGTCCTCTGAGCAGGCAACTACTTCTCCGTCAAAGAAAACGGCAAAGAAGTCCACAGCCAAGAAAGCTGGAACCACCAAGACGACAGCGAAGAAAGCGGCTAAGAAGACCACTGCCAAAAAGGCCACTAAGAAGAGCACGAAGAAGGCTGCCACAACAGCTGGAACTAAAACGGCCACCAAGACGGCCAAGAAATCCGCTCGGAAGACCTCCTCGAAGAGGTCCACGTCGCCAGCCCCAGAAGCTGAGCAGACTCAGCAGCTAACTGAGGAGGAGTCAAATACCGAAACACTTCTCCTGGACGTTGATGACATCGATCACGATGAGGATCTCTCCATCCCCCCTCTGGACGATGATGACGCCCTCGCCGAAGATGACCTAGACTCCGACTACGATTCGGAGGACAACAACCCCGAGGATGATGATTACTCCAACCTCGATGAAGATACCTATGAGGATGATGACTCCGACTCCGCGGATGGCGCCTCTGTCTGGGATGAAAACGAATCTGCCTCACTTCGTCAGGCGCGAAAAGACGCTCAACTGACATCCTCAGCGGATTCGGTGCGCGCTTATCTCAAACAGATTGGCAAGGTGGCTCTCCTTAATGCTGAGGAAGAAGTCAAGCTTGCCAAGCGGATTGAGGCAGGGCTGTACGCCCAGTTCCGCTTGGATCACGAATCTGAAGAGCCGCATGGAAAACTGCCCCATGTGCTTCGCCGTGATCTTCGGTCTATTGCCCGTGATGGGCGCAAAGCTAAAAATCACCTCCTCGAGGCCAACCTTCGCTTGGTTGTGTCTCTGGCGAAGCGCTATACCGGACGTGGCATGGCCTTCTTAGACCTCATTCAGGAGGGAAATCTGGGGCTTATTCGTGCAGTTGAGAAGTTTGACTACACCAAGGGCTATAAATTCTCCACCTATGCTACCTGGTGGATTCGTCAGGCTATCACCCGCGCTATGGCCGATCAGGCTCGCACCATTCGTATTCCCGTCCACATGGTTGAGGTCATCAACAAGCTAGGACGAATTCAGCGCGAGTTACTTCAGGAGTTGGGACGAGAACCCACTCCTGCAGAGCTGGCCAAGGAAATGGATATTACCGAGGATAAGGTTCTGGAAATCCAGCAGTATGCTCGAGAACCGATTTCCTTAGACCAAACCATCGGTGATGAGGGCGATAGCCAACTTGGTGACTTTATTGAGGACTCCGAGGCTGTTGTCGCTGTGGATGCAGTGTCCTTCACTCTTTTGCAGGATCAGCTAGGAGACGTGCTGGCCACGCTCTCTGACCGAGAAGCAGGAGTGGTGAAGCTGCGTTTCGGTCTCACTGATGGGATGCCTCGCACCCTGGACGAGATTGGTCAAGTGTACGGCGTGACAAGAGAACGCATCCGTCAGATTGAGTCCAAGACCATGTCGAAGCTACGCCATCCATCTCGCTCTCAGGTTCTGCGGGATTATCTGGACTAAGTGAGTTGAGCACCGAGATGGGTATCCGCACTCCTGGCTCACCGCTGAGGCGGATGGCTGTCCTTATGAGTCTGTGTGCGGTTGCTTGGGGTTTAAGTGGCTGCGGAGACTCTGAGAACACTGAACCGTCTTCATCCACAGCCACCTCACTTCCAGATAAGGCTGACAGCGCTACCAGTTCTCTGGACACTGAGAGTTCAGCTTTGCAATCCCCCACTGCTGAGGATGTCACTGAGGCTTTCCTGAATCAATTACCCCAGGATGTAGCTGGCTCTCCGGAAGATGCCGAACCCACGGTGGATGCTCAAACACTTAGCCTGGAAGGTTCTGCGGTTCCTAGCCAACCGCTTGATAAGTCCAGGAAAAATGACTCAGCTTCTGTGACCCCGGCAGCACAGCGGCAGGAAATCCCTTCCGAACAGCCGCCCCTCCACGACGCTCCCGCTCCAGACATCGAGGAGCCAGAGGAGAATCGCGATACTGGGAACAACGTGCAGGTAATAGACCCCAATATGCCGAATATCCCCTCACCGCTACCTGGGCGGTAAGACAGCACACCCGGTCCTCCTGCCGCCAAAAAGTATGCCCTTCTAACAGCACTCCTTCGCGAGGAGATACCTCCGTACCTCCAAGCAGGCTTCTCGTTCACCAGCGCCTCAAGTAAGCGATACGGTCTCTTAGCTGCTGAGCACTAGCTAAGGCCGTCGGAGGTCCACCGCAGGCTTTCCTGACTTCATTGTGGATAGCACCATGCGGACGCCCCGTTTTGGCAGATTCAATAGACACCACATGGTTGAGCTGCTTGCGTAGCTCCGGGATTTCTTGAGCGGCCACTTTCCCCTCTGAGGTGTGCTGTTCCTGAGCTTTACGACGCTCCTGAGCCTGCTGTTCATGCATTTTTTGTTCAGCCGCAGCACGGGCATTGAGCTGATCCTCTTGACGCTTACTCAGTAACGTACGCATTTGATCTGGATCTAAAAGACCGGGGATTCCTAAGTATTCTGCCTCTTCTGCAGACCCCGATACTGTGCTTGTCCCGTAGGTAGACCCTTCATAGATCAGCGAGTCGAGTTCCGCAAGAGCCCCTAATGACTCGAAGCCTCTTTCCTGCGCATCGGGCTCAGTGTGAGTACGGTTCGCCTCCATGATGAGATCATCATCCCACCCTTCATCAGGGCGATGGGGCCGTCCGAGGACGTGATCACGAGACTCTTCCAGTTTCGCGGCTAAATCCAGAAGCACAGGAACCGAGGGGAGAAAAACAAAGGCAGTTTCACCACGGCGTCGCGAGCGAACAAAGCGTCCAATTGCTTGCGCGAAGAACAAAGGAGTAGAGGCGGAAGTGGCATACACACCCACAGCCAGGCGAGGAACATCCACCCCTTCAGATACCATGCGCACTGCCACCATCCACTCATCAGTAGATTCAGCAAACTGAGCAATGCGTTCACTGGAGCCATCTTCGTCAGAGAGAACAACCGATACGGGAGAATCCGAGAGGGTTTCCAAGATACGCGCATAGGCACGAGCTGAATCCTTATTGGAAGCAATAACCAGTCCGCCTGCGTCAGGAATAACTCGGCGAAGCTGCTGTAAACGAGTATGAGCGGCTCGTAACACAGCGGGAATCCACTCCCCCTGAGGGTCCAGGGCTGTCTTCCACGCGCGGGCGGTGTCTTCTGGCGTCAGGGGCTCACCGAGACGAGCGGTGTACTCCTCTCCTGCGGAAGTACGCCACGATGCTTCCCCTGAGTAAGCCAAGAACACCACTGGTCGAACAACGCCGTCAGCAAGTGCCTCTGAGTATCCGTAGGTGTAGTCAGACGAACTGACCCTATGGCCTTCGTTGTCCTCAACGTAGCGAACGAAAGGAATGGGGGCGTCGTCAGAGCGAAACGGGGTTCCGGTTAGGGCTAGCCGGAAATCAGCATCCGCATAGGCCTGACGAATCCCATCTCCCCAACTCTTACTATCTCCACCGTGGTGAATCTCATCCAAAATCACCAGGGAGCGTTCTGCTGTGGCTAATGAGTAGTGCTTATAGGGGTGGAGAGAAACCTGGGCGTAGGTAACAACAATCCCGTCATAGGAGGAGTTTATGCGTCCGGAGTTGGAAAAATGTGAGTCCAGTGAAAGCCCCACACGGGCGGCAGCCTGAGACCACTGATGTTTGAGATGCTCGGTGGGTACAACCACAATGACCCGAGACACCTTCTTCGCTTCCACCAACTCTGTAGCAACACGCAGAGCAAAGGTGGTTTTGCCTGAACCAGGAGTAGCCACCGCGAGAAAATCCTGAGACAGCTCCCCGAGATATTTTCTGAGAGCTGCCTCCTGCCAAGGACGTAACTGCTGCTTATTCGCGTTCTTAATCACTAACGTCGCAGACCTCGGTAAATCCTCTGACAGTCTGGACATACGGGAGAGCCTGGTTTAGCCTGCTTGGTCACAGGAAAGGTAGCTCCACAGAGAGCCACAACGTGTTTCCCGCTAACCGCTGATTCCACCATCTGATTCTTCTTCACATAGTGAAAGAACTTGGGAGTGCCGTCATCAGTAGTGCGCTCTTCCTTAACCTCAGGGCGCTCAAGAGTCTTTGTCCGCATACTCACCTGCCCTATCTTGCCCCATTTTCAAAAAGATGACACAACCCAGATTAAGGTTCTTGGTATGCACAGTGATTCTGAGGATGAGGTTCTCGATATTGAGCCCCAGGAGATTCCCCGACGAGGCCTCCTGAGATTCTTTTCTCGGACACCCGTCCAACGAATCACAGACGCGGTTGAGGGAGCCGATGAGTATCGCCGCCACCGCACAAAGATCTATACCATCTTGCAGTTTTCCCGTATCCCCCTCATCCTCATCGGACTTGTGTGTTACTGGCTGCTCAATAGCTGGGTTCTGTTTGCGCTCTTTGTTGTGGTCTCCATCCCTATGCCCTGGATTGCTGTAGTCATTGCAAATGAGTCCAGACAGAAGAGAGATAAACGAAGCGCGAACGTGTATATCCCTACGCTCATCAGAGAACAAGAGGCGGCTGCTTTTCAGGCAGCGCTCACCCCTTACGCACATAGGGAACTAGAAGCTGGCAGTATGCGTGAGCCTTCGCAACAGAAAACAGCTAAGGAGCCCAGATGAAAGCTGTTCTAACCCGAGTCAGTCACGCTCGAGTAACCGTTGAAGGACAGGTCGTTGGAGAAATTAGTGCTCCCGAAACCTGTGGAATCCTGGCCCTGGTTGGTATTTCACGAAGTGATACTGACGAAGACGTCAGCGTGATGGCTCGCAAAATCGGAGGACTTCGCATTCTTCCAGAGGAAAAATCTGCCACTGACCTTGACGCCCCTGTCTTGGTGGTTAGCCAGTTCACGCTTCAAGGAAGTACCGCTAAGGGACGCCGTCCCACGTGGATCAATGCAGCTCCTGGCGAGGTGGCACGTCCTCTTTTTGAAAAGCTTGTGGCTGAGCTCAAGGAGCAACATCTCACCGTGGAAGTAGGGGAATTCGGCGCCATGATGCAAGTGTCGAGCGTCAATGAAGGGCCGTTTACCGTGCTTGTGGACACTTCTACAAACACCGGGAACTAAATGGCGAGCTTTAGCGTTGTACTTGGCAGAAACGCATTATGAAGGAGGGCTTATGACTTCCCCCGCCTACGGTTCCGATGTCTCCGACTCTTACTCAGAGGCTCCTGATCCAGAGACTGATCCACAAAATAGACGCCATCAGACTAATGACAATCCCTCGGCCGATCTGGTGAGGGTGTACCTCAACGGAATAGGCAAAACAGCACTTCTCACAGCCGAAGATGAGGTAGATCTGTCAAAACGTATTGAAGTTGGCTTATACGCCGAGCACCTGCTCAACGACCCAGAATACAAACCAACTCGTGCGATGAAACGCGATTTGAAGATCATCGTGAAGGATGGTCGCCGTGCCCGCTCCCATCTCTTAGAAGCGAACCTGCGCTTGGTTGTGTCATTAGCAAAGCGGTACACAGGCCGAGGAATGCCACTTTTGGATCTTATTCAGGAGGGAAACCTTGGGCTGATTCGCGCGATGGAGAAGTTTGATTACACCAAAGGTTTTAAGTTCTCTACCTACGCAACGTGGTGGATTCGCCAAGCGATAACTCGTGGTATGGCCGATCAATCTCGCACTATTAGACTTCCTGTTCACCTGGTAGAACAGGTAAACAAATTGTCTCGCATCAAACGAGAGATGTATCAACATCTTGGCCGGGAAGCTACTGATCAAGAACTGGCCGAGGAATGCGGAATCCCTGAGGATAAAATTGCTCTTTTGCTTCGCCAGTCTCGTGACCCCGTGAGCCTGGATATGCCTGTGGGCACCGATGAGGAAGCCCCCTTAGGCGATTTTATTGAAGATTCAGAGGCCATAGATGCAGAAACCACGGTGGTTGCTGCCTTCCAGCATTCTGATATTCGCTATGTTCTTTCTACTCTTAGCCAACGGGAACAGGACGTGATTCGGCTTCGCTATGGCCTTGACGACGGCGTTCCCCGCACTCTTGATCAGATTGGACGGAAGTTTGGACTCTCCCGAGAGAGAGTGCGACAGATTGAGCGGGAAGTGATGAATAAACTGCGCAACGGCGAGCGCGCTGAAAAACTGAGAGCCTATGCACGGTGAAGCTACTAGACTAAGTGCGTTGTTTAGTTCTTGAACGGCCTCGGAAAGGTACTAATTCAGTGAAGCATCTGGTGGATACAACAGAGATGTACCTGCGCACCATTTACGAGCTGGAGGAGGAAGAGATAACCCCTCTTCGAGCTCGTATTGTGGAACGGCTTGAACAATCCGGCCCTACGGTTTCTCAAACTGTTGCGCGGATGGAACGCGACGGCCTGCTTATTGTTAAACCGGATCGCAGTCTCCAGCTCACTGATGAAGGCCGTCAAACTGCTATTGCGGTGATGCGTAAACACCGCCTCGCAGAGCGTCTTCTCACCGATGTCCTCAAGCTAGACATCAATCAGGTGCATGACGAAGCCTGCCGGTGGGAGCACGTTATGAGCTCGGCAGTGGAGAAGCGAGTGTTTGAACTTCTCGATCACCCCACTACCTCACCCTTCGGAAATCCCATTCCCGGTCTTGAGTTCCTGTCTGATGATTCACAGTCCGTCGAATCTCCGCTTTCACAAGGGGTACGCGCTATCGACCTCCCAGAAGATCAACCTTGCCGGGTAGAGGTGCTTCAGATTAATGAAATTCTCCAGGTTAATAAGCCCGAGTTTCAGCGCCTGGCAAACGCCGGCGTTCATGTGGGGTCTGTTGTCACACTCACTCATCATAAAGGCATCGTGGTGTTAAGCCACAACGATCAGCAAGTACAACTTGACGAGTCGATGGGACACGCCATTCGAGTTCGCCAGCTGTAAGCACATCTAACAACAGTTGGGAGATACGAAAATAATGAAGGTTCTGGTCACTGGAGGAGCCGGCTACGTCGGAAGCGTCTGCGCCCAAGTTCTCATTGAGCAGGGGCACGAGGTTACCATCATTGACGACTTTTCTGTAGGTAACCGCTACGCAGTCAATCCGAAAGCCACACTCATTGAGGGTGATGTCCGAAAGCTCGCAGGACCTGTTCTCTCCAGCGAGAATATCGATGCTGTGCTTCATTTCGCAGCACGCTCCCTGGTGGGAGAATCCGTAGAAAAACCTGCCGAGTACTGGCAAAACAACGTTGTCACTACGCTGGCTCTCCTGGATGCCATGCGAGATAACGGGGTCACCAATTTGGTGTTTTCCTCCTCGGCGGCCACCTATGGTGAGCCCGCTCGTGTACCCATTACTGAGGACTTCCCCACTGCTCCCACCAATGCCTATGGGGCTACCAAACTCACTATGGATTATGTGATCGGTAGCTATTGCCGTGCTTATGGTCTGGGGGCAACCAGTCTGAGGTATTTCAATGTTGCAGGCGCCTACCACGGAGTTGGGGAAAATCGCCGAGTGGAAACCCACCTCATCCCCTTAATTTTGCAAGTGGCAATGGGCTATCGGGACAAGATCTTCATGTTTGGGGATGATTGGCCAACCCCCGATGGAACACCAATCCGCGACTATATCCACATCAAAGACCTTGCCGACGCCCATCTGCTTGCTCAAAGCACAAATAAGCCTGGTGTTCATCGGATTTATAACCTCGGTTCTGGTGACGGATACTCGGTTAAAGAGGTGGTAGAGATGTGCCGAAAGGTGACAGGCCACCCGATACCCGCTGAGGTTGCTCCACGTCGCGCCGGAGATCCTGCTGTCTTGGTAGCATCCTCTGACAAGATCAAGAAAGAATTAGGGTGGGAATCTCCGCTCACTCAACTCCAGACGATTATTGAGGATGCGTGGGAGTACACCCAGGATCTTGGAGACCGCAATCACGCTGCTCAGTCCCAGTGATTGATGTGCGACCATGTTCGACGGCTTCCATCAGATAGTCTGAACGTCCTAAACGCAAAGCTGTCAGGAGAAGACGTGAAAGGCAATGCTCAGGATTTTCTTCCTGCGCAATCATTAGTGCCGGAATAGCTCGGTTTACTAATTGGTCTGCGGTTGCCGCAATGGCATACCAACACAAAGCATTTGTCCGAATGTCTCCACAGGAGTTTCTGGCTACGCTCAGTGCCACTGCCCTGACTGTTGAGGGATAGTCCACTGCTAGAGGCAAAAGGACGTCGCGAAGTGGGGCTCGCAATAGATACGTGGCTAAGGTACTCATATCCTCGGCTTCTACAGATGCAGTAGCTTGCTGACTGCCAGGCCTCTTCAGGGAATGTGACTGCGTAAGGATGAGGCGTGCGTCATCGCTCACAGAGTGCAAGACATCCTCAAGCTCCTCAGTGCTCAGTTGCATGACCTCGGAAAAGCATTGGTGTGCGCGCTTCGTGAGGCTCCTGCTTTCTTCTTGATCAAGTACATCCCAGGTGGGAGCAAAGGTCCCGAACAAGGCTTCCCTGGACTCCGCTGGCACACCATCTTGTTCCTGTGCACCCCGCATAACAGGTGTTGAGGCAATATCAGCTATAACACCACTGTTGTGTAGAAAAGGTGGAGTGCCTCCGAAAAGCCGCTCATACCTGCTTCCGGTGTCAATCTGAGGAGTGTGCCACACACCGTTAAGTGTAAGAATTCCCTGATCCGACGCCGAATGAAGAGTTCTAGAAATGTCGTCTTTTTCTTGATCAGAGAACTCTCCGATGATGAAGGCAAAAATTGCTTCTGGGCAAAGAGTGCGAATGTATTCTGCCAGGTGAGGAAGAAGCTCGAGATCTTTCGGATCAACCCGAAAGGAAGCCCCCAGCTCGAGTGGCTGAGGTATCTGTGACTTTCTCCCCGATTCATACATAGTATCGGCGCTATCTGTGCTGTCTTTCTTGATAAAAGTTGAGAAGATCACTGAGCGTTCTGGATAAAACCCGAAGAGAGCAGGAAGGGCAGCCAGAAGATCACCAGGATCTGTGAGTGCAGTGCGTGATGATGCGCCACCTTCACGGTGTGCGGGTTCGAGGAACAGTGAAAACTGAGTGGAATCTACCATGCTGCCTACTGTGCTAGCCCATTTCTGACGGAGATAGTGCAGTTTTTTCTCAATGCCTGGAATCTGTGGATTTCTTAACCTATCCACAATCTACGGTGGAAATTCCCGCTACACGAGACAATCCCCTCACGCTGGGAATAAAAATGTGCCTGAATGCTTTGCACTCAGTGCAAGAGGTTGGCAGAAGTTCTCTAAGTCCAGTAGCTTTTGACTTCTGTCTCCATAGCTTGAGAGGTTGCCGAGTAGACTCTGAGAAATCTGCTGAGCATCTCAGAAGAAAAGAGTGTGATGTCCAATGGCCGATGAGTCTCGCCATATCTATGAACTCCAGTATCCTTCGCCGGAGGTTGAGGGTGCAGCTCCTGGATTGACCTTGATCGTGGCTCTAGAGGGTTATGCTGACGCCGGCCATGCCATTGAAATTGCAGCTAGCCATCTTCTGAATGTTTCGGAGCACCACACTCTTGCTAGCTTCAATGTGGATGAGCTTGTGGATTATCGGGCCCGCAGACCCAGCATCACTATTTCCGATGGCCACATAGTTGCGGGTGAGGAACTCGCTATCGAGATGTTTGTCCTCCAAGACACAAAGGGGCAACCCTATCTTCTTCTGTGTGGCCCAGAACCCGATATGCGCTGGGAGGGATTCACCAAGGCTCTGGCGGATTTAGTAGAGAGATTCCACGTCACCCAAACTATCTGCCTCTACGCAATCCCTAATACCATGCCCCATACACGCCCCACCGTGGTATCGGCTCATGCCAATACTCAGGAACTCACTGAATCTACCCTGAACTTCGGGCAACGTTTCCGGGTTCCAGGCTCCGCTGCACTTCACTTGGAGCGTGAGTTACACAAGCGGGGTCTCAACGTGGCTGGCTACACGGCACACGTTCCTCAATATCTGGCTCAAACTGTGTATCCCGAGGCTGCCCTGCGTTTCCTTCAGGTCATCCAATCCACGGCTAAGCTCGAGTTTCCGCTTCAGGGTTTGGAAAATGATTCCATGCGAATGGCGAAGGTCCTGGAAACAGAGATTGCGCAGATGGGTGATGTCCATAACGACCTCACCGACCTTGAGGAACACTATGACTCCATCATGGATGCCTACCATCGTGAGCACCCTGATGCCATCATGCCCGGTGAATACGATGTTCCATCGGGTGAAGACATTGGGAGGGAATTTGAAAAGTTCCTCGCCCAGCTTTCTCAGGAGGACAGGAGCAAGCTAGGAGAAATTGAAAGCCCAGGTTTTTCACCTGATTCCGAGCTTTCCTCTCCTCCAGATACCACCTCTGCTGAGGATGCAGATCCTGAAGACCCCACTTCTGATCAGGGCTAAGAAGTCCACCACACCGAAGAGGTCTTCAACTTCCAGAGGCATCCTCACGGAAAGCCCGCTAGGCTCAATCCTGTGAATTTAAGCCAGATGCTCCCTGACCTCGAGGATGTGCCTGACGCTGTCCTGGACGATGTCATCTATGATTCTTTTCTGCGCTGGACTACGGATAAGGGTATAACCCTGTACCCTGCCCAGGAAGAAGCATCTTTAGGTTTATTAGCCGAATCCCATGTTTTACTGCTCACACCGACTGGCTCCGGGAAATCAATGGTGGCTAACGCCGCTCACTTCATCGCTCTAGCACGCGGTCAACGCAGTTTTTACACAGCCCCTATCAAAGCACTTGTCAACGAAAAGTTTTTTTCTCTCTGCGATATTTTTGGCCCCGACAACGTTGGCATGATGACAGGCGATGCCACCGTCAATGCCAAGGCACCCATCATCTGTGCTACCGCAGAGATTCTGGCAAACATCGCACTTCGGGAAGGCAATAACGCTCCGGTAGATCAAGTGGTCATGGATGAGTTCCACTACTACTCAGACCCAGATCGCGGCTGGGCCTGGCAGGTCCCTCTACTGGAACTTACCCATGCTCAATTCCTGCTCATGTCCGCTACCTTGGGAGACACCACCTCACTACAAAGGGACCTCAGCCTAAGGACAGGACGTCGCACAGAACTAGTTTCCAGCACCACACGTCCAGTTCCCCTGAGTTTTTCCTATGTCTACACAAATATCCAGGAGACAATCGAAGAACTGTTAGCGCAGGGTGAAGCTCCTATTTACGTGGTTCACTTTTCCCAGCGCGAAGCCGCAGAACGTGCCCAAGCACTCACCAGCATTACTGTGGCTGATAAAGACACCAAAGCTCACATTGCTGAGCTTCTCAAAGATTTTCGCTTCTCCACCTCCTACGGGCGTCAGCTATCACAATTGCTCCGAAAAGGTATTGGTGTTCACCATGCTGGAATGCTGCCAAAATATCGACGCCTCGTGGAACGCCTGTCCCAGCAGGGTCTCTTAAAGGTGATCTGTGGCACGGATACCTTAGGTGTAGGCATCAATGTGCCCATCCGAACAGTTCTTTTCACCAGCCTGGCCAAGTTTGATGGCACACGACAACGCATCCTCAGCTCTCGCGAGTTTCATCAAATTGCTGGACGTGCAGGACGTGCAGGTTTTGACACCAAGGGCACCGTCATTATTCAGGCAACCCCTCATGAAATTGAGAATGTGAGATTGCGCCACAAGGCTAACTCCGATCCAAAGAAGCTTAAGAAACTTCGGAAGAAAACTGCCCGAGACGGCGAGGTGGTGTGGTCTGAAAAAACATTCAACCGCCTGGTGAGTGCTGAGCCAGAACCGATGAAATCTCAATTCCGAGTCACACATTCACTTCTCCTCAATGTTCTGGCCCATCCGGAGGACGCCTATGATCACCTCAACCGCCTTCTTCGCGATAACCATGATTCCCGTGACAAGCAGAACAAAGACATCCTGGTCACTCTAGAAATCTTCCGTGGTTTGCATCATGCCGGTCTGGTTGAACGCAGCGATACTCTTCGAGATTCCCACGGTCGGCCAACCTACCACCTTCTCGAAGAGCTCCCCCGGGACTTTGCTCTCAATCAACCCTTAGCCCCTTTCGCTCTTGCTGCTCTTACAGTCCTGAACCCAGACTCTGACACCTTCACCCTGGATATCATCTCCGTTTTTGAATCCATCTTGGAAGATCCTCGCCCTCTCCTCCTTGCTCAACAGAAAAAGGCTCGCGGGGAGGAGATCGCCGCACTGAAAGACGAAGGCGTAGATTACACAGATCGGATGGCTCTGGTAGAAGACATCACCTGGCCTCAGCCACTATCAGAAGAGTTAGATCAAGCCTTTGACATTTTCTGCGCTGGCCACCCCTGGGCCAAGGAGTTCGATATCTCACCTAAATCCGTGCTGCGCGACATGATTGAAAAAGGCATGACCTTTTCGGATCTTATTTCTACCTACTCTGTGGCACGTTCCGAGGGAGTGATTCTCCACTATCTCACCGACGCCTGGCGCACTCTGCGACAAACAGTTCCGGAGGATTATTACACTGAGGAGCTTGACGACGTCGTTGTGTGGCTCGGAGAGCTCATCAAACAGGTTGATTCTTCCCTCATGGATGAATGGGCGCATTTCAACGATGAGAATGCCCCTATTTCCCAGGATGCACTGGATCAGGAACGTGCTTTTGGAGGACGCAACCCCAGTGCCCTAACCTCCAATACCCCAGCGTTCACACGGATGGTTCGCAACTTCTTCTTCCGTCTCGTGCGTCTTTTTGCCTACGAACAAGAAGAGGAACTCGCCGATCTTCTCAGCTATCTGGACGATATCCCTGATTTTGGTGCTGCCTTGGATGCCTATTTTGATAGCTATGCGGATCTTGATCTCGGCGCTGATTCTCGAGGACCCGATTACTTCATCCTCACCCGCAACCCTACTTCCTGGACAGTTCAACAAATCATTAAAGACCCCGAGGGAGACAATGCTTTCTCTTTCCACGGCGTTGTCGATCTAGAAGCCTCCAACGCGGCAGGCGAAGTAAGGCTAAAATCCCTGGATATGTCCTATTCCTAGAAGATCAAGCATGAGGCAATAGCTAGAGTCTAAGAGTATGGTCTATCGTGATAAATATGCACTATAAGGAGTACCGACCGACTCTCGCTCAACTGCGTACTTTTGTCACCATTGCGGAGAACAAACACTTTGGTGCCGCTGCAAACAAACTGCGAATTTCGCAGCCTTCTCTTTCCCAGGCACTTGTGGCATTGGAAACAGGTCTTGGTGTGCAGCTCATTGAACGTTCCACCCGAAAGGTGATCGTTACACCCATCGGTCAGACCCTACTGCCCTACGCCAGGAAAACTCTGGAAGCTGCCGACACGTTCTTGGCACAGTCCCACGGGGTTAACGGAACCTTGAGCGGCCCTTTGAATATCGGGATTATCCCCACTATCGCCCCCTACATCCTTCCCTACCTCATTCCGCTCATCAGTTCTCGCTTTCCTGATATAGAGCTACACGTGGTGGAAGAGCAGACGAAATACCTTCTTGAGTCCCTCCGCGATGGACGTGTGGATGTTGCCCTCATGGCCTTGCCTTCGGAGACGCCCGGTGTAGTGGATATGCCCCTCTACGACGAGCCTTTTATAGTGGTCGTTCCCTCAGACCATCAATATGCAGGATGTAGCGATCTGACTCTCGATGCTTTGGACAACCTGGATTTGCTGTTGTTAGACGAGGGGCATTGCCTCCATGACCAGATCATTGATCTATGCAGGCGTGCAGATGCCCACCCCTCTGATGCTGCGGCAGCAGTTTCTCGTGCAGCCTCGCTGACCACACTCATGGAGTTGGTGGTCGGGAAAATGGGTTCAACCTTGGTGCCGTTGTCCGCTGTCAAAGCTGAATGCCAGCGCAAAGGACTTGCCACCGCTACCTTTAATGAGTCTGTTCATGCTTCCCGACAAGTCGGTTTGGCGTATCGTGCCTCCTCGTCTCGCATTGCAGATTTCAATGCCTTGGCACAGCTGGTTACTCGCTCCTACGAAACTGCTGCGGCCAAAGGACTCAAGGCTTTAGATAACTAAGTTGTATGCAGAACCCAGCTCACCCCTTGGGTAAAAAGGATCTTTACCCTCTTGTAGAAACCCTTTCACTAGCAGATGCCCGACGATTTCGGCGACGCCTTTCGAGGGCACACTCACCGCAGTCTCTACGCGCAATCCGAGAGGATATGGAGGCTGCATTTCTCCACCTCAACAAGCGTTTAGACGCTATCTCTCAGGAATTAAACTATCCAGAGCAGCTCCCCATCGTTGCACGTCACGATGATATTGCACAGACCATTCAGGATCACCAGGTGGTTATTATCGCCGGGGAAACAGGCTCAGGTAAAACCACACAGCTTCCCAAAATATGTCTGGAGATTGGGCGAGGCAGGCGAGGTCTCATTGGTCACACCCAACCACGACGCATTGCCGCCCGTAGCGTAGCTGAGCGCATTGCAGAAGAATTTCATCAGCCTGTTGGCGCGAGCGTCGGCTATGCCATTCGTTTTGACGACCGCGTGTCAGACACCACCACCATCAAGCTCATGACAGATGGCATTCTTCTTGCTGAAATGCAGCGGGATCCCTACCTCAATGCCTATGACACCATCATTATTGATGAGGCACATGAACGCTCTCTCAACATTGATTTTCTCCTCGGTTATCTCAAACGGCTTCTCCCCAAACGCCCGGACCTCAAGGTCATCATTACTTCAGCAACCATTGAACCGCAACGCTTTGCCACACATTTTGCCCACCCTGACGGCACCCCGGCGCCTGTGATCGAAGTCTCGGGACGCACCTATCCGGTAGAGATTCGCTATCGTCCGCTTCAAGATCTCAGCGGAGACACCATCATTGATCGAGATCCCGATGATGCCCTTATCGACGCCCTGAAAGAACTCATGGCTGAAGGTCCGGGCGATATTCTGTGCTTTTTCCCCAGTGAACGAGACATCCGAGACGCTATGGAGGTCATCGAGAAGAAAAGATGGACTGCGGTGGAGGTCACACCCTTATTTGGCAGACTCTCCAATCAAGAGCAACATCGGGTGTTTTCCGAACACTCGGGACGTCGTATAGTGCTGGCTACAAATATCGCAGAAACCTCGCTGACGGTTCCCGGAATTCACTACGTCATTGATACGGGGACTGCTCGAATTTCTCGGTACTCTACTCGATCAAAGGTGCAGCGCCTCCCCATTGAACCTATCTCCCAAGCAAGTGCCAATCAGCGTTCTGGGCGTTGTGGCCGTATCGCAGAGGGTATCTGTATCCGTCTGTACTCGGAGGAGGATTTTCTTTCTCGCCCGAGGTTTACTGATCCGGAAATACTAAGAACCAATCTGGCCAGCGTTATTCTCCAGATGTCCGCTATGCACCTGGGCGCTATTGGCGAGTTTCCCTTTGTCCAGCCTCCGGATCATCGAGCTATTAAAGACGGTGTTGTCTTATTACATGAACTGGGAGCTATCAAGGACGCCCGTGATACTGAAGCGCCGGTTCTCACCGATATGGGACGAACCTTAGCGACGATACCGCTTGACCCGCGCCTGGCCCGAATGCTGGTGGAGGCACAGCACTACGGCGTTTTCCCACAAGTAGCCGTCATTGTTGCAGCAATGACGGTCCAAGATATCCGAGAGCGCCCACTGGATTTCCAGGCTCAGGCAGATCAACGTCATGCGCGCTTTCAGGATAAAAACAGTGATTTTCTCAGTCTTCTGGCTCTATGGAATTATCTGGAAGAAAAACGCCACCAGCTCTCGGGGCGCAAACTGCGCGCCTTGATGAAGGAGGAATTCCTCCACTATATGCGTTACCGCGAGTGGCAGGATCTTGTTCGGCAACTCTACGAGGTAGCTCAGCAACGTGGGTGGAAGCTTCCAGACTATCGCCCTGGTGAGGTTGATTCCGAGGGTATTCATCGCTCTCTTCTGGCCGGGTTACTATCCCATATCGGAGAAAGGGTTCGGGATTCTAAGGAATACCGAGGAGCTCGTGATGCAACCTTCTGGATTTTCCCTGGTTCCGCTTTAGCAAAGAAACCCCCAGCTTTTGTTATGGCTGCGGAGCTGGTGGAAACCTCCAAGCTCTGGGCCAGAGATGTCGCTGCCATCAATCCTCAATGGGTGGAGCATCTGGCAGGCCCTCTGCTCACAAAGCGTTATTCAGATCCTTATTGGTCTCGCAAACAAGCCACAGCGATGGTTCATGAGCGCGCCACTCTCTATGGGGTGACTATTTACCATGACAGGCCTGTTTCCTACGCTCGAGCAGATCAATCCGCAGCTCGAGAGATGTTCATCAGTCATGGCCTTCTCGCCCACGAATGGGATACACACCATGCTTTCGTGGAGCACAATGCTCAGGTCCTCCGTCAAGCTCAGGAGCTGGAGGATAAACTTCGGCGCCGAGGGATTGTTGTCGATGACGATGTTCTCTTCGCTTTCTATGACTCTCGGCTACCGCAGGAGGTATGGAACGGTCAAACCTTCGATTCCTGGTGGAAGAAGAAACGCATCCACGATCCGCATTTCCTGGATATGGTTTTCGAGGAGATCGTCGCTACTGACGGGTTGCACCACATTGAAGAGGAATTCCCCACCACGAAGAATCTGGGAACAGTCACCGTAGATCTCAGTTACGCCTTTGCTCCAGGAAACCTTGACGACGGCGTTACCATGCACATCCCCATTCCTCTGCTGGCGAGTGTTGATACTTCCACCGCAGAGTGGTTAGTGCCGGGGTTTCGAGAGGAACTAATCACCCATCTGATTAAAACCCTTCCCAAGGAATTACGCCGCCTTGCTGTGCCGGCACCCGCCTACGCCACCCGTGTCTTGAAGCTTCTCCATCCCTATCATTCGCCTCTAGCGGAGCAACTGGCCGACGCCCTTCGGAGCCTGGGAGTTGCGGGAGTTACCCCAGAATCGTTTGATCCTTCCCGTCTTCCTCCTCATCTGCGCATGAACTTTGCTGCAGTTGATAAGCACGGCACCGTCGTTGATCAAGATCGAGACTTTCAAGCCCTCACCGCCAGACAGTCCGGTCAGATTACATCTTCCATCAACAAGGTGTCCGCCGAATCTACCTCCTCCGCTGTTTCGGAATGGACAGACGATACTCTGGGAAGAATTCCTGAGGAGACTGACACAATCGTCGATGGTCAAACAATCCACGCTTATCCAGCCTTAGCCCTCAATACATCAGGGTTCACGGTGAAGGTGTTGCCCACTCGCCAAGCAGCGCAAAGCCAAATGAGAACGACAATTCTGGCCATGCTCCTCGGCGAGGTGAAAATCAATACTGCTCAGATGGTCAAAGGGCTTCCTCTCACGCAACGAGTGGCTGTAGATAATTATCCTCACGGTGGCGCCAATGGACTAGTGGAGGATGCTCGTATCACTGCTGTGCGTGATGCGCTCCTGAAACAGGGTGATCTTCCACGTACCCCTTCTGCGTATCGACAGCTTGCACAGACGATTGTTCCAGAGATTCCTGGTCACGTTCGCCGCCTCGTTGTGGCAGTGGCGCCAGCTCTCGTGGCACATGAAAGAATGGTTCACGAGCTGAAGGAGTGGTCTGGAGAGGCTATCGAGGATATGCGTGCCGAACTAGCCTTCATGCTTCCTCGCAATGCTCTCAGCAAACATGGGATTGAGCATTTGCGCCATATCCCGCGATATATCGAGGCAATGCAGATACGTTTAGACACATTGACCGAACAGCCGGATCGAGATGCTGATCTACAAGATCGTATCCTCCACCTCCACAACTACTTGGACGCAAAACTAAAGAAGCTACCTACTGCAGCCGTTACCTCCCGACCTGTGAGAAACATTCTTTGGCTCATTGAGGAACTCCGAGTGAGCTTGTGGGCACAGCGTCTGGGAACAGCGCAATCGGTATCGGAAAAGAAAATTCAAAGGGCAATCGACAGACTCTAAGTTGCTTGATTGCCCTCACCATGCGCAGTACGCGAGAGGCTTGTGCCACTCCTAGTCTGAAGGGTCTTTCAAGAACTGCTTGTCTTCATTGCTCTCGGCTCTGCGCATTCGCCGAATTTCCGCCTCAAAATCTTCAGCTGTTTCAAAAGACTTATACACAGAGGCAAAGCGCAGATAAGCCACCTCATCTAGAGCACGCAGTGGATCCAGGATGGCCAGCCCAATATCATTCGCCTCAACCTGTGAACTTCCTTTACTACGTACCTTTTGCTCAACGGTTTGTGCCAAGCGCTTCAAAGCATCTTCAGAAACCTCACGGCCTTGACACGCCCGCGCCACACCCCGAATCACCTTTTCTCTACTAAAAGGCTCCGTTACACCGTTTCGCTTAAGAACCAGAAGAACCGCCTTCTCCAAAGTGGTAAACCTGCCTTGACACCTTGTGCATTGACGTCTCCGGCGAATCGTGTTGCCATTATCAATAATGCGGGAATCAATCACACGGGAGTGCTCATAATGACAGAAGGGACAGTGCATTGGTACTCCTCTCCGCAGCTAACGGTGACAGCCTCATCCTAGTGACCAGAGAGCACTTCATGTACCCGACGATGTTCCTCGAGCGCCTCAGACCTAGTACCTCGGGGAGCGATACGCCTGTGCCGGGGATACCCCCGCCTCAAGAGAACTTACGGCTAGTTCCTCCGGAGACGGAGAATACTCATATTCACTATCAGCGATTTTTACTCCCGTCACACATAAAACTCCGAACAAAGCAGCGACAATAAAGGAACCGATTGTCTGACACAGATTGTGGATTGTAGTGGTATTTCTTGGTGTCAAAGAATCTGACAAGGCGCTCCCGGAGGAAGAAACCTGTTCTATGACAGTGCTAGGTGTCCGTGACACCGATTCCACCTCACGGATGACCGTGCGGGAAGACTTACCGTTGTTGTGGGACGTTTCCGATATACCCGTACCCCCACGCGGAGCTCGAGTTGGCACTGCCGGAGGTAGGTACTTTTCGCAGCTCAGAGTGTTACGATCCTTCCGTAACGGAATAATAATGGTCATAGCAGCTACCTTTCTTGCCGTTCAACCGTCTGTCATGGTGCGATGTGGTTGAGACTAGAAATCAGCCTTGCACGGCTTCGACTACATTCGCTCGTGTGTTCGATTATAGAACTATATTTCGACAACCTCTAGAATTTTCTTTCCCCCATCGAACACCCGTGTTAATGTGGTGAAAGCTACATACAATGAACCTCATCAACTACTCCACACAGATGAATCCCATTGCCCACCCCGAGGGGCCGGGAGTTCTGGAGAACCCCTCAATGAAAGTGAGAACGCTACTATGACACAGAAGAAGTCCTCATCACGGAAGAATTCCAAGCACCCCGATTTCCAGTCCCTAACGGAGAGGCAAAAGCTGATTTATCAAGCTATTCGGACTGCCACCCTCGCAAAGGGTTATTCACCGTCCATACGGGAGATTGGCGATTCTGTAGGGCTGAAGTCCACCTCCTCAGTTGCCTACCAATTGAAGATTCTCGAAGAGAAGGGCTTCCTGCGCCGGGAGCCTCATACACCTCGAGCCTTCAACATTCGATCCTTAGATTCTGCAACCAACAGCCATGCCTCGTCCCGCACCTCCACAGCTGCCTCAGCGCAGAAAGAACCAGAGTCAGTTGCCGCTCACTCTCCAGAAAGCCGGGAGTTCAACAGCGTGCAGCTTGTTTATGTTCCTGTATTGGGCGCTATTGCAGCTGGGAGTCCCACCATTGCCGAAGAAAATATCGAGGAATATCTTCCTTTCCCCCAAACACTGATGCCTGATGGAGAGCTTTTTGCTTTGAAAGTACAAGGGGTGTCCATGACCACTGCGGGAATTCTTGACGGAGACTGGGTGGTTGTCCGGCAGCAATCAGAAGCTCACAACGGAGATATTGTGGCTGCTAGTTTCGAAGGCGATGGTGACAACCTGGATGCCACAGTCAAGGAATACTTCATTGACCATGCGCAACATCGATGGCTCATTCCACACTACCCAGAGGACTATGACGGCTTCGAGGAGACCTCTCGACGGTCCGCGGACAACGCGAGAATCCTAGGGAAAGTGGTTTCCGTGTTCCGCTCTCTGTAGAAGGTGGCACCCTCCTAGGTGACAAAGACATTCCTCTACCCCCATCTGAGGAATAGCGAGGAGATTATTTTAGGTTCTGAGCACAGAAAATCAAACACATTCCCACAGTTTGTGCCACAATGATGTCCGAAACCGAGCAGAGGATACGGATATTTCACGCTCCTTTCTTTTGCTTTGTGCCCGAATGATACTGTGGTGCTCCTAGCAATGTGGTTTTTCGTGCTCGGGGATGTACCCCGCGAAATCCACATTCTGGGATGTTTCGCCGTCTGTTTCAGTCAGAGCAAGTGATGGGAGTGATGAGGATATGTACGCCGAAGAGCGGCGTCGACAAATAGCGTCACTGACTGCTATTGAAGGTCGCGTCAATGTTACCGAGCTAGCCTCAAAGTTTACTGTCACAGCAGAAACAATACGTAGGGATCTTGCGGTTCTGGACAGAGAGGGCATCGTCCACCGCGTACATGGCGGGGCTGTCGCCAGTCAGTCATTCCAAACAACGGAATTCAGCCTGGATGCCCGTTTTCGTTCTGCATCCTCAGAGAAGTCAGCAATTGCACGGGCCGCTTTGAAATACCTCCCACCTGCTCAAGGCGGAATGTTCCTCGATGCCGGCACCACCGTGACAGCTCTGGCTGATCTCATCGCAGAGCAGCCCCAAGCCCATGAGTGGTCAATAGTCACAAATTCCCTGGTGACGGCTTTGAACCTCGCCAAAGCTGGTCTGACTGAAGTGCAACTCCTGGGCGGACAAGTTCGAGCAATCACAGAGGCCGTTGTCGGCGACATCGCCCTGCGCACTCTTGCCCTGATGCGCGCCGATGTTGCTTTCATCGGAACAAACGCCCTCACCTTGGATCACGGACTCTCCACTGCCGATTCCCAAGAGGCAGCCATGAAGTCAGCGATGGTCACCAATGCTCATAAAGTTATCGTGCTGTGTGATTCCACCAAGATGGGCAATGACTATCTCGTGAGTTTTGCAACAATTGATGCCATTGACGTTGTTATTACCGATGTCAATGCGCCTATGTCCTTCGTAGAGGCACTCCGGGATCGTGAGATTGAGGTAGTTATTGCTCACTAAGTAGCCGTGCCACTTCACGTCGAGCCTGCAGCGCTGAGGTTGCTTCGCACGCTCGTGACGCTAGAGCTTGGCATTGCTGAAATGTCACCTGAGCCAACTGCGCCCCCACTCCTGAAATCGCCGCGGGGGCACACGACAAACTACTAACCCCTAGTCCCGCAAGGACACAGGCCAAGAGAGGATCGGCAGCAGCTTCACCACACACGCCCACACTTGTCTGGGTGTCCAACCCCTGATTGCTTATGAAGCGAATAAGCCTCAGCAGACCCGGCTGCCACGGCGTGTTAAGGCTTGCAAGATGTGAAGATAAACGGTCGGCAGCCATCACGTACTGGGTCAAATCATTGGTTCCGATAGAGACAAATTCCACCTCTGCCATAATGTCGCGGGCCATCAGGGCGGCAGCAGGAACCTCAATCATCACTCCCGGAGTTAACCCTCGTTCACGACAAAGATGAGCAAAAAACCCTGCCTCCTCCGGGGTGGATACCATCGGCGCCATAACCCAAGTTGGAACACCAGCAGCGTGGCGTTCTTCCGCAGCCTGAGCGATGGCATCTAGTTGATGAAGCAGAAGATCTTTCTTTCCCTGAAGAGCAACTCTCAACCCACGCACTCCAAGCGCTGGATTCTCTTCCTCATAGTCTCCGGTGGCGTAACTAATAGGTTTGTCTGACCCCGCATCCAGTGTTCTGATAACAACTTTGTGCCTCGGAAAAGCGTCAAACACCTTTTTATAGATGTCCGCCTGATGGTGGGTACTCGGCTCTGAGGTGGACTTGAGGAAGGCCATTTCCGTGCGATAAAGACCAATCCCCTCTGCCTGGCTGCGTGCAGCAGTAAGAGCAGAAGCGGTATCCGACACATTGGCAAGAAGAGCTAGTGGAGTTCCATCTGCCAGGCAACCTGGCCCTTTCCAGTCCTCAACTAAACGAGCAAACCTCGCATAGCGTTCTGCAGCCCTCTCCCCTTCGGCGGGCGAAATATCGCTGGAAAGAACACCCTGAGCGGCGTCGATAAGGAGAGACGTCCCCTCACTGATGGCGTGTAGCTGAGCACCAACAGCCACAATGCAGGGGATATTGAGCTGGCGGGCCACAATGGCGGTATGGGAGGTTGGACCACCCTGAGCAATCACCACGCCTTTACACAGGGACGCATCCAACAACGCCGTATCAGCTGGAGATAGATCCTCCGCCAGGAGTATGAAAGGCTCATCACGATTCGGCACTCCTGGCTCAGGTTCATCCATGAGCATCGCCAACACTCTGTCACGAATGTCAGCCAAATCTGTCACTCGCTCCGCCACCACACCTCCGGCTTTGCTCAACAGATCAATAAACCTTTGCGACGCCGCAACCACTGCGGCTTCAGCCAAGCTACCAGCTGTTATCTGTTTGCGAACAGCTTTTCTCCATCCTTTATCTCGAGCCATTGCGGCGTCGGCAGTCAGAACTTCAGCCATCGGCCCGCTCAGAGTGGCCGCGCGAGCATCCAAAGTATCCGCCACTGTGTCGGCAGCCTGGATAAAGCGCTGCCACTGTGCATCCCGCTGTTCTTCGGGTATCACCTCAGATGTAAGTTCCGACAGGGAAGCCACAGTTGGACGCTGCCCCACCCACACTGCCGGAGCATAGCTAACTCCTGGAACTACTCCGGTACCACTAATCTTCATGGTTGCACCCCATCTTGCTCAGCTCTTTGCCTCCAATCTAGTAGCCGAAGACACACTAAGACACAGCAGGTGGTTGCGCTGGAATGTACTTTCACGAACTCGCAGTTTTGACAAGGCTGATTCATTCCCACGATGATGAGAGCTGTTTTACTGTCCGAACACTGTGGTTGTTTGTTGTGCTGTCATCACTACTCCAAGGAGGTGAACCCAGGACCTGTGATTCTTAGCTTGACCCCTAATCCCGCCGTTGATGTGACATTGACTATGGATGACGAACTCCATCTAGGAGTGGTTCATCGAATGCACAGCTTCATATCCGCTCCCGGCGGAAAAGGTATCAATGTCTCTCACGCTCTCTATAAGGCAGGGATTCCCACTAAAGCGGTGGTTCCCTTGGCGGTACATGATCCTCTTTCCCTCATGCTGGATGACATTGGTCTGCCCTACGTGCCGGTGGAAGTTGAGGAACGTAGCAGAGTGAACACCACCATCACAGAACCACTGGGCAGAACCACCAAAATTAATACCTATGGGGGACGTATTTCAGCCCATTCAGCGGAGAGGATGGCACAAACTCTCCTCGATTCAACTCAACCTGAGGATTGGGTGGTGATGGCAGGATCACTGCCACCCGGCGTTCCCTCAGATTTCTACTCCACCATGGTCGCACGCCTTCGAAGCCAAGGCTGCTCCTACATTGCCGTGGATACCTCGGATAGGCCGATGGAAATGCTGACTCGGAATCTTTCAGAGGCACCCCCAGATCTGGTTAAACCCAATGCTTTTGAATTGGGACAAATGGTGGGAGTCAAAGGAAGCGCTCTTGAACGCTATGCGCACCTGGGAGATCCCTGGCCGGTGGTCAATGCTGCACATGACATCTTGGATCTGGGGCTCCCAGAAATCCTTGTCACTGTGGGATCAGCCGGAGCCATTTTAGTAAATGCCTCAGGAGCCTGGATGGCTTCTCCTCCCCCTACTGAACCAGTGTCCACTGTGGGCGCAGGAGATAGCGCCTTGGCAGGTTTCTTAATTGGGCGTTACAACGGGTGTGATGCGCCAGAGTGTCTCCGTCTTGCTGTGGCCTACGGTTCTGCTGCAACCACGCTGACGGGAAGCGGTATTCCTCATCCCGACAGCGTAGATCTGGACAGAACTACTGTAAGAAAGATATGACCGACTCCTCTTTGAACCTCGCTGGTAAGTTAGCAGAGCGTAGATAGAGCTTTCTGCACACAATGCACCACAACAACACCTGAGAGGAAAAGTGGCCCCAATGACATCTCGTACAGTCACTGTTGGTTCTACAGTCGGTTTACACGCCCGCCCGGCAGCAGTTATTGCCGAGGAAGCGGATAACTACGACGAGGACATCACTCTGAGCCTGGCTGATGGCCAGGAAGCAGATGCAACCTCAACGCTTGAGATTATGGCTCTTGGAGCAGAGCAGGGAGATAGCGTCACAGTTACCTCCGACAATGCGGAGGCAGTAGACACCATCGCTGGACTCATTGAGCAGAATCTAGACTGAATCAAAGATTCCGTGGTCAGTGTCACAGGTTCCATCATGAGAATGACTGACCACATAGGTCCGTAGTTCTTCTGCCAGAGTTGCAGGAATCCGAACCTCCATACGAGTGCCCTCGTCTTCGTAGGACTCCTCACGAACAGTGCCCTGTTCATGCACTCTGGCCACTACATCCCCTCGGGTATAAGGAATCAAAAGCTGAACATGGACATCCGTGTTATTAAGGAACAGCTCAATTCTGCTCTCTAGCTCGGGGATACCCTCGCCCGTCACCGCAGAAACGAACACAACATCGTCGAGGTGATGGCGCACATCAGCCAAGGTCAGCGGATCTGCCGCGTCAATCTTATTCACCACGATGATTTCTGGGGGAGCAGAGATATGTGTACTCTCAGCGATATCATTGATGACCTCATGAACAGTCGCCACCTGATTTAAGGGAAAAGGCGCGGAACCGTCTACCACGTGAAGAATCAGGGTGGCTGACATGACTTCTTCCAAGGTGGACTTGAAGGCTTCCACAAGCTGCGTGGGAAGATGACGGACGAAGCCAACCGTATCTGTCAGGGTCACCACTCGGCCGTCTTTCAAGGTGGCTCGCCTCGTTGTGGGGTCCAAGGTGGCGAATAAGGCGTCCTCTACAAGAACACCAGCACCTGTGATGGCATTAATGAGAGAGGACTTGCCTGCATTGGTGTAACCGGCTATAGCAATCTGCGGAATCATCGAGGTCTGTCGGCGTTGACGCTTAATCTCACGGCTAGTTTTCATGGCTGCAAGTTCTTTGCGCAATTTCGCCATATCGGATCGCAAACGACGTCGATCAGCTTCTATACGAGTTTCACCCGGCCCACGCAAACCCACTCCGCCGTTTGAACCCGCGCGTCCTCCTGCCTGACGCGAGAGATTACCGCCCCAACCACGAACCCGCGTGTAGAGGTATTCCATCTGGGCTAAGGAAACCTGGGCTTTGCCCTCCTTGGATTTCGCGTGTTGCGCAAAAATATCCAAGATAAGCATTGTTCGGTCAATGACCTTTGTATTTAAGGCATTTTCCAGGGCTACCAACTGGCCAGGTGATAGTTCGCCATCACAAATCACAGTATCTGCACCTGTGTCCTGAACAATGTCTGCAAGCTCTTGAACTTTTCCAGAACCGATATAGGTTCCTGAGTGAGGTTTATCCCGCCGTTGATAGAGCATATCTATAACCTCTGCGCCTGCGGTTTCCGTGAGAGCTTGAAGTTCAGCCATGGCAGCCTCAACCTCTCGCAGTGAGCCTTCCGTCCACACTCCCACCAAAATCACGCGCTCCAGGCGAAGTTTCCGGTACTCCACCTCAAAACCATCGGCAAGATCCTCGGAATGGATGTGGGTGTTTTTCCCAAGACGGCGCAAAGAGTCTCTCTCAGCCAG
Source organism: Actinomycetes bacterium (assembly GCA_023432405.1). Classification (GTDB taxonomy): domain Bacteria; phylum Actinomycetota; class Actinomycetes; order Mycobacteriales; family Mycobacteriaceae; genus Corynebacterium. The sequence goes on from JAEYUQ010000025.1 coordinate 39,523, forward strand.
ATCCATATCGCCCGATGTCAGGAGATCCACCTCATGATCTTTACCCCCTGAGATCACTGAATCTTCATTACTGACTGGCAGATGCCCCTCAGTGTGCTTGTTGTGTTCATTCATTGTGTGCCAGTGTAACCCGTGAGTGCCCACGGCTTCTATCAGTGAAGCAGGAGCAACTCTGCGTCCAGAGTCTCACCCATTGTTAGGCTTTTCCCTGTGTTCGGTAGAGTGGAAGCCTATGGCTTCACAAACACCGGATTTAGCCGCCATCGGTTTGAACTTTGATCGCTGGCAAGACGCTGTCGAGGCTGCCATTGCTGCCGATAAACTGCGGGTCACAGGAGAGGTTCGAGGGGGTCAATTAATCTCCTATGATGACCCCTCCGGAGCAAAAATCACGATTCTTGCTGTTGAGCCTTTCGCTACTTTCGCGGGTTTCACTGGAACTACTCGCGCTCTGGCGAATGTGACCATGATGAATGATGTTCTTGCACTCTGCGACATTCTCGATCCAACGGGTAAGGTCCAAACCACCGTCACCGTTAATCTCGCACAGGGACCTCTCCTTGTGGATGAGCCCGACCAATTCTCCCAAGAGATTGGCATTACCGCATTAGTCACTCAGCACCGTCTCTATCCCCACGTGGAAGCCTTTACTGCAGAAACAGGGAAGGACTCTTACGGTTCCCTGACCTCTCATGGGGCAACGACCATTTCCTCAGGCCTCGGCGCCACTGCGCCGGATGCTTCGGTGGATTTCGATGCTCGAGTCTTGGACGCAGAATATCTGACCACAGAGCTCACTGGTGATCGTTTCATCCATCTCACCGTAGATGGCGCATTTCCCTTTGATGTCTGCCTTCCCGACGCCCCTGAACTGCCAACGAAAGACTCAATCCTGTCAGGTTTTGGTGTTTTCACCGGAACATTGTTCAACACTGCCGAATATGCTGGTGGATGCGGCGGCTGTGGCGATTCGTGCGGATGCGGCGGCTGTGGCGGAGGGTGCTGAACCTTGCCCTTTCCCCTACGGTCAGATACTCAACATAGGTGGGTTCTCACTATTCTCAGAGGTTGTAAGGAGGTCATTGCATGAAACAATGGAATAAACTTCCTCCTCGAGATAAACAGCGAGTCCTTTTCGGAGTAACACTCACTTGCTTTGTCATAGCTGTTTTAGTGAAGAACGTTCAGCTGACAGTCCTCTTTATCCTTCTGGGATTACTTGGGGTGCTAGGTACAGTATGGGTGTTTCGCAACACCGAAGTTGATGCACTCCGCGCGTCTATAGAGTATTCCCGAGATGAGATTACGGATACCATCAAAAGCTACGTGAAATATCTCCAATCTCATCCCAAGGACGTTGCTCTGGGGCCAGCACCGTACTCGGAGCCCTTACCTGGAGATAACTCTCCCGATGTCTCGGGGTCTCCAGCGGTGCGACGTTTTCGAGAATGCTTCTGTGAATGCCAGCGCCACCTCGAATCACTCCCAGAGATTTTAGAAGACGAGTCACTGACTCCCGATCAGCTCCAGAAAATTTTGGTACAGACGGATAACTACGCTGATGAGCTTCGCCTCTCCTGGAAGCACGCTCGGCGTGCTGTACGTAGTCTTAACCGGGAAGACCACTCACATAGTGGAGATACTCTCACTCCCCGTCCTCAGGATATCGAGAACTCCGCGCCTGACCCCGAGGCCTAACCTGTCTCGTTGTCCTCAGAAATACCGTCCCTGGCTAAGAGTCTCCAGGTTCAGGGTTCCTTCTGCCACAATGACAGAGGGGCCTGTCAGGGTGGATGTCTCCCCTTCAATGGTGACCTCCACCTGTCCCCCAGGAACATTGACCTTGACAGATCCATGATCGAGACCGGCGTCGGCAAGGCAAGCGCGCGCCGTTGCAACTGTTCCCGTGCCACAGGAACGAGTTTCACCTACTCCACGCTCATGAACTCGCATGAATGTCTGACCATCCTGCAATGGCGTGGCCACCTCAACATTTACGCCCTGTGGAAAAAACTCCCTGTCATAGTCAGGAGCGCTATCAATGGGAAGGAGTGCCAATTCAGCCGGAGTCAAGGTGGGAATAATGCACGCTAAATGGGGATTTCCCACATCAACTCCAAGCCCGGTAAACCTCTTTGTGCCGAACTGTGCCTGGGATATACCCACCACCTCAGCAGACCCCATATCCACGCATACGGAGGCATACTGTGCATCACAAGATTGCACCCGCACCTGTTTGGCACCCGCCCGAGTTCCAATAACAAAGCTATCTGTTGTTTCTAAACAACGTGAGCGCAACCAGTGCGCGAAGACACGCGAACCGTTACCGCACATTTCTGCCAGGGAACCATCTGCATTCCGATAGTCCATAAACCATGTGTCTTCAGTTATTCCCTCCAGGGAATCCAACTCCCCGTTGGCATACAACTTTCCAGCAGGGACCACTCGAAGAACCCCATCTGCACCAAGCCCGGCTCGCCTATCACAGAGCACAGAAATCTGCTGAGCAGTTATATCAAGCTGGGCCTCGTAATCCTCAATGAGGATGAAATCGTTTTGAGTTCCGTGCCCTTTCGCAAAAGAAACCTGGGTCATGGCAGCAAGTCTAGTGCCGCAGACACCGGATCACCTTCAGCATCAATCCATTGGATACGCGGATCACGATGAAACCAACTGCGCTGACGGCGCACATACCTGCGTGTGGATACTATTGTTTTCTCGATAGCTTCATCGAGTGTCAACTCGCCATCCAGATGACGAAGTACCTGGGCATACCCAATCGCCCTCCCTGCGGTTGACTGAGCCACCAGGCCACGCTGTTGAAGCTCAATCACCTCCTCCCGGAGACCTTCGTCAAACATACGCCGAGTGCGCTGATCAATGCGCGGATTCAACCACTCGGAAGTTGTCTGCAAGCCAATGATGATAGTCCCCCACCGTGGAGGTGTATTCTTCGATGGCTGCGAAGCTGTAAAAGGTTTCCCAGTCAGCTCAATAACTTCCAACGCTCGCACAGTTCTCCGAGGATCATTCTCTTCAATCACCGACGCTGCCTTAGGATCAAGCTGTTGTAATTCCTGACGGAGCTGAGCCAATCCCTCCTGGTGAAGACGTCTCTCATACCGAGCCCTCACCTGAGGATCTGTCGGCGGAAACTGCCAATCATCAATAAGAGATTGGACGTAGAGCATAGATCCCCCCACCAGTATGGGAGTTTTGCCTCGCTGCAAAATACTCTCGACGTCTCTCATGGCGGCTTTTTGGTAACTCGCCACAGAAGCTGTTTGAGTAACCTCCAAAGTGTCCAGTTGATGATGGGGAATACCCTGACGCTCTTCCACAGTGAGTTTTGCTGTGCCTATATCCATCCCCCGGTAGAGCTGCATGGAATCTGTGTTCACTACTTCTCCGTCAAGGCGCTGCGCTAGCTCAATTCCCACAGCAGATTTCCCAGATGCAGTAGGGCCTATCACAGCAATTGGGACACCCAAGGAGCCCATGAGGCTTTCCCCTTCCTTTGTAACTGGTCTACCAAGCACTGTAGCGCGAAGCACGGTTAGACCCTTCACCTTCGAACATCTTCCACCTCATGCAGGAGTGCCAAGCTAGGCAGTGGCTACATCCGCACGGTACTATTCGCTTCAGATACGGATTTTGGCAGCCGTGCAGCGCGGCACAATCGACATAAGGAGTTCTCCGATGACCACCACCTCACCACGTCCTTCCGCTCCCAAGCCCGGACCGAGACCAGGTAAACTCCCAGGAGCTCATCCCCATCCCACTACTCAGCCTGCAGCTCCACATCGGGCTTCGATCAATAACCCAGCTCAGTGGGGGCGCATTGACGCTGATGGCACTGTGTATCTCACAACCTCCGAGGGGGAGCGTTCGATTGGATCCTGGCAAGCAGGAACTCCGGAAGAGGGCCTAGCTCATTTTGGACAGCGCTACGATGACCTGGTCACAGAGGTGGAGCTTCTGGAACGCCGACTTGTTGCCCACCCCGAGGAAGCGGCTCATATTCGCCACACCGCTGAGCAATTGAAAGCAGGTTTATCACAGCAAGCAGTTCTGGGTGATGTAGCTGCTGTGGATGCACAACTCACCGCGATTGTTGAGAAATCAGTGTCCGCTGAGCAGAAAGCAAAAGAGGATAGGGAAAACCGCAGAGAAGAAGCAATCTCCAGGAAGGAAAAACTTGCCGCCGAGGCGGAGGATATTGCTGAAAACTCAACTCAGTGGAAAGAGGCGGGAGACCGTATTCGTGAAATCCTGGAGGAGTGGAAGACTATCCACGGGATTGATCGTAAAACTGATGATGCGCTATGGAAGCGCTACTCTCGTGCCCGGGATTCCTTTAATCGACGCCGTGGTTCCCACTTTGCGGATCTTGATCGCAGCAGAGCCGCAGCGCGCAGGAAGAAGGAGGAGCTTGTCGAAAAAGCTCAAGCTCTTCAGGATTCTACGGACTGGAATACCACAGCAGGCGCTTTTAAAGATTTGATGGCTGAGTGGAAAACCGCTGGTCGTGCTCCTCGGGACGTGGATGACCGCCTATGGGAACAGTTTAAGGCCGCTCAAGACCATTTCTTTGACGCACGTAACGCCTTGAACCGCCAGCGCGATGAAGAATTCGCTGCCCATGCTGCAGCTAAGGATGCCTTGTTGGACGAGTATGAGCCGCTCATCAAACCTGAAGAAAATCTCCGGGAAGCTCAGGCCAAGCTCCATGAATTACAGGATAAATGGGAGGAGATCGGCTACGTCCCTCGGAATAAAGTATCTGAGTACGAGCACAAGATTGCAGCCATTGAACGCCGAGTGGAAAATGCTGCCAAGGCTCAGTGGAGGCGCACCGATCCAGAAGCCCAAGAACGAGCTGGGCAGTTCACCGCGAAGGTGGTGGAACTAAATAAAGCAGCAGACGCTGCTGAAGCACAGGGAAACACAAAGCGCGCGGAGGATCTACGCGCCCAGGCACAGCAGTGGCAAGAATGGGCTGATACCGCCGCTAAAGCAGTTCAAGATCGCTGAGACATCTAGGTTTACTGTCCCCTATGTCGACGGCTCGCCTGCTGACGACGGTCGTCGATAAAGAGGGGGTTGTTCTCCCAACTGGATTCTTGTGTACCGCTGGAAGCTTCGCGCTGTGCCAAACCGACAGCATCCAAATTGGGGGTAGCAGCGCGCCGATGTGCAATGGCCTGCTGTTCTGGACTTCTTCTCAGAACTATGCTGCTCAGTCCTATCACCGCCATAATGACCGCAGCAACGCCACAGTACATACCGATGCTCGCCGCACTGGAGGCCTCTGATTCGGGGCGAGTTTGGCGAATCCACAATGCCAGGAGAGAGAAGAACATCCCTATGCCGGAGCACACCCAAGCTACATAGATCACAACAAAACGCTTTGTCATGAGGTACAGGAGGTTAAGAACACCGGCACCCAGGGAGGTCATAATGACGAAGATAAACTCCGTTATTTTTATATTGGCTTCTCGAGACGTCTCAGTAATCAGTGCGACCTGCCAACCCCGCACCCCGGTGATATGTGGGGTAAGCATCTGAAGAAGCCATAGGACACAGGCGGCGATGAGTACACCCTTGTACCCCGTTACAGTAACCTGACGGCCTGCTTCATATTCACGCTCGGCTAACTCTCGGGAGAGCTTGACGGAGGCTTCCGAAGGTTCATGAGGCGTGTCCACTGACTTTTGAGGTTCTTGCTCACTATTTGTCACAGTGGCCCAGTGTAGCCGTTTGCTTCCCAGAGTTTAAGATCACTCGGCTCAGCGAATCCCTGGCATTCCTAGGCCCACTCCGATAGGTGCGGTGGTGGGAACTTGTCCCCTCTCAGAATTATCCCCGGCAACGGTGCGCCGATGCTCCTTAACACCCGAGTCTGCAATCAAGTAGAAAGGCTTAGCATCAGTAACCGTTACCGTCACATAGTCTCCTGGGCGGATACTCCCCTCAATCATTCCCGTAGGCTCGAAGTGAACCAAACGTCCATCTCTGGCTCGCCCACTGAGGCGATGCGTGGCCTTGTCTTTACGCCCACCGTGTGCCTGGACAAGAAGCTCTACATTCTGGCCAATAATCCTGCGATTCTCACTGAGACTAATACCATCTTGCAATGCAGTAAGGCGCTCAAAACGTTCCTGGACTACGTCTTTCGGAATTTGATCCTTCATAACTGCAGCAGGTGTGTCTGGGCGCGGACTGTATTGAAAAGTGAAAGCGTTACTAAATCTGGATTCAGCCACAACGTCCAAGGTAGCTTGGAAATCTTCCTCAGTTTCTCCAGGAAAACCGACGATGATATCAGTGGTAATTGCTGCGTGCGGTATTTTTTCTCTCACTTCTTGGAGAATCTGAAGAAACTTCTTGGTGCGATAAGACCGGCGCATCGCTTTTAAGATCCTATCCGAACCAGACTGGAGTGGCATGTGCAACTGTGGACACACAACAGGATTCTCGGCCATAGCATCAATAACATCAGAAGTGAATTGTGCTGGATGAGGACTTGTAAAGCGAAGACGCTCCAAGCCCTTAATATCGCCACAAGCGCGCAAAAGTTGAGAAAAAGCAGTCTTATTACGCTCTAATTCAGCATCAGCGAAATGTACTCCATAGGAATTGACGTTCTGACCCAGCAAGGTGATTTCACTGACACCTTGATCTACTAAAGCCTGAACTTCCGCCAGAATATCCCCTGGACGCCTGTCCACCTCTTTTCCTCTAGTAGAAGGAACAATGCAAAAAGTGCAGGTGTTATTACACCCCACCGAGATTGACACCCATCCCGAATAGGAAGATTCCCGCTTCGCTGGGAGAATTGACGGAAACTCTTGGAGAGACTCGGCAATCTCTATGGCAGCAGAATGGTTATGGCGAGCTCTCTCTAAGAGAATGGGCAACGCTCCAATGTTATGGGTACCGAACACTACATCCACCCAGGGAGCACGTTCTACCACCCGGTCCTGATCCTTCTGGGCCATGCAGCCCCCCACAGCAATCTGCATCTGAGGATGGGAATCTCGATCTGCCTTAACTTGGCCCAGCATCCCATAGAGATGATCCGCAGCATTTTCTCGCACTGCGCAGGTATTGAACACCAGTACATCGGGAACGCTCCCTTGACGTGCCGGAACATAGCCATGTTGTTCCAAGAGCCCAGAAATACGCTCCGAATCATGAACATTCATCTGACAGCCAAAGGTCCGAACTTCATAGCTGCGAGAACCTTGCTGGAAGTCTTGGATGGAAGCTTCAAGAACAGGATCGACACAATCATTTTTCATCTCAGGCACCCCGCCATCTTAGACCGTTTCACGCAAGCTATGGTTACTGTCACATCCGGAATGCGTCGGAGGTGTAGCCGTGGTGAGCGCTATCCAGATTGGGACGATTATTTAGCTGCGTAGTTCGTCGATACGCTCTTGGAGCGCCTGTTTCCCCAAAGCGAAGCTAAGGCCTTGAGGATAACCCCGTCTACTCAGCATTCCTACAATCCGCCGCATCCATGTATCATTATCCGAACGGTTCGCAGGAATACGTGTCAGTGAGGCCGCTTTCTTTCGAGCTAACTCCAAAGCACGCTCTCTTTCCATCTCAGGATCAAGGGTGTTTAACGCTTCGGCACGCAAAGGGGCACTAATTCCCTTGCGCTTAAGTTCGAGATCGAGGATGTGACGAGACTTGCCCCGCATCTCTGAACGCTGACGAACCCACTCCTCGGCAAAACGTCGATCGTCCACAAGCCCCACTGCTGTCAAGTTATCAAGTACCTCTGTAACAAGGTCCTCGCTAAAACCTGCTGCAAGGAGGCGCTGCTTCAACTCAGCTCGAGAACGCTCCCTACTATCGAGTAAAACTAGTGCTCGAGATCTGATCTTGGCTTTCTGTTTTTCCGCATCCACATCAATCTGCTCTGAATACGCACCAGCCTCATAGTCAGCGATAGCCTGCTTTAGTTTCGCCACATCCTCAGGAGTTGCAGGCATGACATCTAGTCCGCATCGTCATCGTCAAAATCAATATTTGGCACCATGTCCACCGGGTCATCTGTCAAGGCATCATCTTCCAAGCCGGGGACATCGGGATTGACGTTATCTTCCTCTTCAATCTGAGCGTATTTCCCAATCTTGAGCTTGCGGAAAATCTTTTCTTCAATGTCATCAGCCAGCTCAGGATTGTCTTTCAGGAAGAGACGAGCCTTTTCCTTCCCCTGGCCTAGCTGATCTCCTTCGTAGGTAAACCACGATCCTGATTTCTTGACGATCCCGTGAGCCACACCCAAATCAATAATTGAGGATTCTCGCGAGATACCTTCCCCGTAAATAATGTCAAATTCAGCAACTTTGAATGGTGGAGATACTTTGTTCTTCACCACCTTGAGTTTGGTGCGGTTACCCACAGCATCTTGGCCGTCTTTCAGTGTTTGCACTCGCCGAACATCACAGCGAACAGAAGAGTAGAACTTCAAAGCTCGGCCTCCTGTTGTCGTTTCGGGCGAGCCGAACATAACGCCAATTTTTTCTCGGAGCTGGTTAATGAAGATTGCCGTTGTTCCAGAGTTGTAAAGCGCGCTGGTCATCTTGCGAAGCGCCTGGCTCATTAAACGAGCTTGAAGACCAACATGACTATCTCCCATGTCTCCCTCAAGCTCTGCCTTGGGGGTCAATGCTGCCACAGAGTCCACAACGATGATGTCAATTGCTCCAGATCGAACAAGCATATCTGCAATTTCGAGGGCTTGTTCCCCTGTATCAGGCTGGGATACGAGAAGGTTTTCCGTATCCACTCCCAGTGCTCGTGCATACTCTGGATCAAGCGCGTGCTCAGCATCAATGAATGCGGCAATTCCCCCTGCTTTTTGGGCAGAAGCTACTGCATGTAAAGCGACCGTGGTTTTACCGGAGGATTCTGGACCGTAGATTTCAACAATCCGGCCTCTCGGAAAGCCTCCAATACCCAGTGCAACATCAATTGCTGTATTTCCCGAAGAAATGACGGAGATAGCCTGATGGCTCTTATCCCCAAGACGCATGACAGCGCCTTGACCGTAATCTTTTTCAATCATCTTGAGGGCCGCGTCAAGGGCTTGATGGCGATCACCAGCGGCTCCGGGGTTCTTTACTGCACTCTTCTTCTTTGCTGCCACGATATGTCCTGTTCTACTTGCTTTACTTTTGTGTACTTTTCTGATTGTCTCTGCCTGTTAGACTGCATATCTCCCACAAAGAGATCCCTCATTATGGAAACCGACAGAACAACAGGGCATCATCCAGGTAAACGGTCGCGCCCTACTCTAGTAGCCTTCTTCACGCTCATGGGCAACACACGCCCAGTAAATCGAACAGAGTTTCTACAGGGCAGCACATGATCTCAACAAAAACTATCCATCATCTAAAGGTCATTGCCTAGGCGCCGATTCTGCGGCACTTTGAAATCCTCGCACAGTATCTTCCACACCACTCGAGGGTCTACCCCTGCTTCAATGGCTACTTCTGCGGTAGATCCCAGGCTGGAAAGATAATGAGAATGGAGAACCCAGTCAGCGTGGTTTTCCCCAAAAACATCGTTGGCTCGTCGGTGAAATTCACTGAGACGCATACTTCGATAGTACAAGTGAAGCAACACTACTTCGAACAGACCTGCACACATGAGAAGAGCCCGCTAAGCGGGCTCTTCAATGAGGAAATTGAAAACCTCTTATGAGGCTGTGACAATCAACTAGTTGTCACCACGAAGCTCACGAAGCTTCTCCGCAACGGCATCATCAGCCGGTTGATTGGTGGCATCAGCCTTAGGGGCTTCAATAGCCTCCTTGCTAGCCGACTCCAGTGCTCCACCTTTCATCTCCGCACGAATCTGCTCCAAACGGCTATGCCCTGCCATCTGAACTCCAGCATCTTCGATTTCTGCCATACGGTTCTGAACTGAGTTTTGCGCCAGCTCTGCAGTGCCCAAGGCCTTGGCATAACGTGCCTCAATCTTCTGCCGCACCTGCTCCAGGTTCGGTGAGGATCCCGTCGTCACGGCATCCATGGATTTGAGCGTTTCGGCTACTTTCTCCTGCATCTTGGCCTGTTCAAGCTGGCTTAACAACTTGGTGCGTTCATTAGCCTTTTTCTGCAGCTCCATTGAGTTGCGTTCCACAGCCTTTTTAGCCTGCTCAGCTTGTTGCAAAGCTTGATCATGCAGCTTCTTCGTATCCTCCAGCCCCTGCTCAGCAGTCACCAACTGCGCAGCAAAGGCTTCGGCCGCATTCTCGTACTCCGTGGCTTTTGCCTGATCGCCCTCAGCACGAGCCTTGTCGGCCATCTCAAGGGCTTTACGAGTATTGTTCTGCAACTTATCAATCTCAGCTAAATTGCGGTTGAGCTGCATCTCCAGCTGTCGCTGGTTTCCAATAACTGCAGCAGCCTGCTGAGAAAGCGCCTGGTGCTGACGCTGAGCTTCTTCGATCGCCTGCTGAATCTGGATCTTAGGATCGGCGTTCTCCTCAATCTTAGAATCGAAGAGAGCCATGAGATACTTCCATGCTTTAGAAAATGGATTTGCCATAGCGAGGACGGTCTCCTTGAAGTAATGAGTAAATCTCGGTACGTCTTCTTATGCTAGCTGAGATTAACTAGCAATCAGAGCTTCTGCGGCACTTTGAAGCGCCATGGACCCTGCCGCCTCAATGAGGACGTCAGCAACCGTGGTATTGAGAGCATGACACACTGCAGCAAGGAGCTCGGAGGAAACCTCCTTGCGACCCCGTTCCAATTCCGAGAGGTAGCCAGCAGAAATGTTAGCCACATCTGCTAGTTCTCTCAGAGTAACGCCTTTCTCCAGGCGTGCCGACCGCATAGCTTCACCCAAAGCCTCTCGAAGGAGTGGTTCAGGCTGGCGCAGGATCGGTCTATCTAACGTTGTTGTGCTCATCACACCTCCTAACGCTTAAGACGGCGTTTTTGTTCCCACGGCTTCACATCCTGCGAGAAGCAGCTGGAAGGAAGCTTCTACTGCCGAGTGTCTAATCTGGGCACGAGTTCCTGCCAGAACATGAATAGGCTTGTGATATCCCTCCACCAAAGCATAGCGATTCTCCTTGGGATCGCGGCTCCGAGCACGCACCGCCATAACCTTTCCATTCGGAGAAGCAATACCAAGCCATACCTCTCCAACGGGATGACGATCCTGCGCCTCAGGACCAGCCACACCTGTCAAGGAGAGCCCCCAGTCGGCACCGCACACTCTCTGCGCCCCCAGTGCCATCTGGCGAGCTGTGTCTCCAGAAACTGGACCTTCGGTCTCTAAAACAGTGGCACTGACCCCCGCAAGATGTTCCTTGAGATCGGTGGCATAGGTAACGAGACCACCTCGCAAAACAGCAGAGGCGCCAGGGACGTCGGCAAGAGTGGCTGAGGCTAGACCAGCAGTGAGAGATTCGCAGAACGCTACTGTTTCTCCGCGCTCAGCAAGTGTGCGCACAACATCAGCAGCCGAACTCATGCCTTCGCCTTCCAAGAATTTCGCAGATAATCAAGACCTGTCCACACAGTGACTACCACCGCAGCGAGCATGACCAGAAAACGTGGGGTCTCTAACCAACTTGGAAGCGGAAGAAGATACAGTGCCACGGCGAAGGTTTGCAATGCTGTTTTGATTTTCCCTCCTCGGGACGCCGGAATCACAAGACCTTTCCTGAGCTGAACCATCCGCCAGAGCGTGATACCAAGCTCACGGATAACAATGACAATCGTCACCCACCAAGGAAGAATTCCGATGATGTTCAGGCACACAAAGGTGACAATCATGAGAGCCTTGTCGGCTATCGGATCAGCTATTTTCCCGAAATCTGTGACCAGTCCACGTTTTCGAGCAATGTCTCCATCGAGCTTATCCGTGAGCATAAGGAGAAGGAAAACCACAAAACTCCACCACACAAGGGCTGTATCCTCTCCTCCAGAACGCAAAATCAACACAGCTAACACTGGAATGAAGAGGATTCTGAGGGTAGTCAGCACATTGGGCAGGTTGAGATTGGACGAGGTGTCACTATCACTGCGTAGTGATCCGGAACTGGAGTTCTGCTGTTTGGAGTCAGTCACGCGATTCAGCCTACCTTTCTACGGAACAGTTTTCTGAGCGGTAGCACCCCTTAAGGAGAGAAATCCAGATAGCAGCCACAGCTAAAAATCCCAGCCCTCTCACAAGGAAGGTCAACCTGAAAGAATCTCACTATTCTCCTCAAAGCTGACACGGCCTGAGCAGTAGGATGAAGGCTATGTCTTATTTTGCGGTTTTCTACACCTATGCAGATGATATGGATGCCGTGGCGAAGGTTCGTCCTCTCCATAGAGAATTCCTGGCTTCTTTAAAAGATGCCGGGCACTTGGTGGGGTCTGGCCCCATGCAGGATTCCCTCAAGCCTAATGCACTGATTGTTCTACAGTACCCAGCGGGCACCGATACTCACGACGTCGAAAAGATTCTGGATCAAGATCCCTACACCCTCAATGATCTTTTAGCTGAGAGGGTGGTACGTCCCTGGGAGGTACCTCTCAATATCTGGGAGTAGACCTCCCCTACTACTCCAGAATGATGAGATGCTACTTCTGGGAGTTTACACTCCTGGAAGGAGCATGACCGCCAGAAGGCCGAGGGTAGGGGTCAATAGCTCCCGCAGCGGCATCTCTTTTGTTCTTAATGACAGAAGCCACAACCGTGACAAACAGTGTGCCAATAATGACTCCCAAGGACAGTGTGGTGGTTATTTCCGGCACGGAGCTAAAACCTTCTCCACCGTTAATAAAGGGAAGTTTGTTCTCATGGAGAGCATGAAGAATGAGCTTGACACCAATAAATCCCAGAATGACGGCCAAACCATAGGAGAGATACACCAAGCGGTCAAGCAGCCCATCTAAGAGGAAGTACATATTACGAAGCCCCATTAAAGCCAGCGCATTCGTGGTAAACACCAAGTAGGACTCGCTGGTAATCCCGAAGATGGCGGGGATGGAATCCAAAGCAAACATGATGTCCACTGTTCCAATGGCAATCAGGGCAATCATCAGCGGAGTAAAGTGCCACGAACCTTTTGTGTGAATGACAAGCTTGCTGCCCTCATAGCTCTTCGTGATGGGAATAATTTTCCTAAGAACCTTGATGGTGCGCATATCCTCCGGAAGCGTTGGCGGGACCTGCCGTACCTCATCAATCACCATCTTGGCCGCAGTGAACAACAGGAAAATACCGAAGATATAGAACACATCAGACCAGGCCAGAATGACCACTGCGCCAAGAAGTATGAAGATTAGACGGAAAACCAGAGCCAGGGCAATGCCAATGAGAAGAACCTTCTGTTGATACTCCCGAGGAATCTGAAAAGAACCGATAATCAAAGCGAACACAAACAGGTTGTCCGCAGACAGGGACAGCTCTGTGAGATAACCAGTGAAGAAAGCCATCCCATGATGACCATCCCAGATGAGCCAGACCATTCCACCGACGACAACTGCCAGGCCTATATAGAACACCGTCCATGTAGCAGCCTCTTTCAGTGAAGGCTCATGCGGCGAGCGCACATGGGAATAAAAGTCGAAGACCAGGAAACCTCCGATGACAACAATTGTTAGGGCCCAAATCCAAAATGGGACATCCATTGAGAAACCTCCGGTTGTTCTTCACTCAATGGCTGCCAGAGTACACGACAATGCTTTTAGAAGGCGCCGTGAGAAGGGTTGTAGCTGGCTACGTGTGTCACCTCGGGAACTGGCTCTTCATCAGCTCCTGCATCCACGTCTTCAACCACACTCAGCTGCCCATTCTGTTCCTGCATCCTCAACTCCGCGTCTTCCCCTTGCTCCTGTGGAGCAGTGTTAGGGTCAGCACCTTTTAACATCCACAAGACAGTCTCAAGCTCCTCGGGCTTCACTAAAACATCGCGAGCTTTCGATCCCTGTGAGGGGCCTACAATGTCCCTGGATTCCATCAAATCCATCAGCCGTCCAGCTTTCGCAAAACCGATGCGCAGTTTTCGCTGCAACATCGAGGTAGACCCGAGCTGAGATGTCACCACGAGCTCCACTGCTTGCAGAAGATCATCAAGGTCCTTGCCGATTTCCTCATCGACGTCCTTCTTCTCAACCTTCTGCTCTGTCACGCCCTCTGCATACACCGGCTCTGCCTGACTCTTCCAAGCATTCACCACAGCTTGAATCTCATCGTCGGTAACAAAGGCCCCCTGAATACGTTGAGGCTTTCCAGCACCTTGGGGAATGAAAAGCCCATCACCCATTCCAATGAGTTTTTCAGCTCCACTCTGATCCAAAATAACCCGAGAATCGATTAACGAGGACGTCGCAAAGGCAAGACGAGATGGCACATTCGTCTTAATCAGACCAGTGACCACATTAACTGATGGCCTCTGAGTGGCAAGAACCAAGTGAATTCCAGCAGCCCGGGCCTTTTGCGTGATACGCACAATGGAATCCTCGATCTCCTTCGGAGCTGTCATCATCAGATCAGCAAGCTCATCCACCACGCAGACAATAGAAGGATATTCGCGATACTCTCTCTGAGAACCTGGCGGGGCTACAATCTCGCCACTCCGAAACTTCTTATTGAAATCCTTAATGTGGCGTACGCCAGCTTTCTTCATATCCAAATAACGCTGTTCCATCTCCTCTACCAACCACTCCAGGGCAGCAGCAGCTTTCTTAGGCTGAGTGATGATAGGTGTAATCAGATGTGGAATCCCCTCATAGGGCGTTAGTTCCACCATTTTTGGATCCACCAGAATCAACCGAACTTCCTCAGGAGTGGCCCGTGTGAGCAGGGAGACAAGCATCGAGTTCACAAAAGCAGACTTACCCGAGCCCGTAGAACCCGCAACCAGCAGATGTGGCATCTTCGCAATTGAAAAGGATACGAAGTCACCCTCGATATTCTTCCCCATGCCAATGACCAGCGGGTCCTTCTTCTTCGTTGTAGACGGAGCCGCCAACACATCATGAAGACGAACCATTTCACGATCCTGATTCGGAACTTCAATTCCCACAGCAGACTTACCAGGAATAGGAGTCAGAAGACGCACGTTATCGGTGGCCACGGCGTATGCCAGGTTTTCCTCCAAACCTTTAAACTTGGATACCTTGACCCCGCGTCCTAGTTCTATCTCATAACGAGTCACGGTTGGCCCATGAGATAAACCCACCACCCGAGCATCTAACTGGAATTCCTCAAAAACATCAGAAATAGCGGCCATAACGGAGTCATTCTCGATGGACCGTGTTTTAGGAGGAACTCCGGGAACAAGGAGATCCGTACTGGGCAAGGTGTAGCGAATCCCCGATTCTCCGGCAAGAGCTTTACTCATTGCCTCTTGGGTAGCAGCAACTGCATCCTCAGCGGGTTCATCCTCAGCCGAGGTATTATCGTCGGCGTATTCTTCACTCGAAGAATTCTGGGAATGTTGACTCTGTGCCGATAATTCTCCGAAAACAGGCTTGCTGAGAGAAGGAGCAAACTCCTCCTCCGGTAGAACTACCCTGCTGAGTGGAGTTGTGTCAGGACCATCCTGGGAACTAAAACTCAATACTTGGGTTTCGTTGGCACTTCGGCGTGGAACCGGACGCGAACGGCGTCGCACAGGAGGACGGTTTGTGCGAGAAGCACCATTCCCATCGTCTCCTTGTGCTTCGGTGCCGGAGAAAGACTTGTTTCCCTCGGCTATAGCATCAATCTCTCTGGAAGCAGACGCATAGGCGTCCTCATCATCGTCCGAGGCTGCATCAAAACGCTCAGACCTCTTCTGCAACCACTGAGCAGTCATCTCAGAGCACACGTCCAAGACTTGGCGCACTGACGTTCCCGTCAGTTTCAAAGCACCGTAAAGGACAACAAGCACAAGCAACGGGATTGCAACCCAGGAACTAAAACCCGCTGCCAGAATTCCGCCAGTATAGGCTCCGAAAGCCCCACCAGCTGTTTTCCGGATCTCCCACGACGAGGGATTACCCGAAAAGACATGCAACAATCCAAGCATGGCCACGGCGATAAGCACGCCACCAACAACTCTGTGGTTTATATCAGGAACTGCCTGAGGTTGGCCAAGCATGAGCAGAATAGCCACAGCGATAAGCACAAGGGGAAGAATGTACGACCCTGCGCCAAACACGAGACGACACCCTGTTGCAAGTAAGTCCCCAAGGGGGCCACCCACACCAAGCCACACTGCAGCAATCAGAACTGCTGCTAGACCTATGAGGATAAGACCGATACCATCGGAATGTTTGTCAATGTAACTATAAAAAGAGTCGCTCCCCCGTGTATCTTCTTCCGGAAGCTCAGGGAGATTGTCTCTCCCGCCCCGCTGTGAATCGTTACGCTTGAAGGCACTCATTATCGTGGTAAAGCCTGAACCCACTGCCCGATACGCTCCGCTAGTACGTTCCTCACCTGTTTGCGCGGCACGGCGCGTGATATCAGAGTTTCGGGAGAGCATTCCTCCAGTTGATTTCCGCCGACGATTCTCCGAGCGTGCTGCATTCCTCAGGGTCATAGTAATGAGAATAGCGTCTGAAATCGCTTAGGTCACATGAGCACCAATAATCACACGCCAGAACGGGAAACTCTACTTTCGTCACCTGTCACAGTAACCACCACTGCATCGCGTCCCGTGACCCACAGCAACAACTCCCCAGGATCACCAGTCACTCGCACCACGTCATCTCCTCGTTCCGCCACTCCGCGTTTTTTTCCCACAACAAGAGGAATTCCACCCGTGGGTTGCAGAATGACAGGCACGGTGGACTTTCGCAACGTCATCTTCCCAAAACGACGAGCCCATTGTGCAAGCTGTTGATTGACGGTGTGAGAAAAGTCCCTCGGTTCAATTTTTCCTCCCCCACGACGCACATCCTCATGATGAATGAAGTTTTCTGCAGTGTTGATCAGCGGATCAATATATCGAAGCAGCCTTGGAGGACCCGACATCCAACGCTGCACTGCTGCTGGATAGTCAGAAACTGGTTGGGAGCCTAGAGTGAATTCCCTGATGGGATTGTGTTCCCGAGTGAGGAGATGAGCCACCAGATCACGGGTAACCCAGCCCTCGTCCAAGGTAGGAGCGTCAGGACCTAGCTCGAGGAACAACTGCCCAAGACGTGTGCGTTCAGAAGAGGAAAAAGTCATGCTCCCCAGCCTACGCAGGTTGTTAAACCTGAGCACCTGAGGAGCACACCGTTGAGATAGTTCCGGTCACAATCCTTACAAGGATTCGCGAGAAGACTTCACCTCATCATCCTCAATCACAGACACCGTACTAGGACTCATCGGTACCACAGTGGGCATAATGATGGGATCACGGCGCCATGTCTGGGAGATGAATTTACCTACTTTGCGGCGCAGATGCCGAACCATACGGTATGGATCATTCTCGCCTTCAGCCGCAAGATCCTCGATGAGGTTTTCCGCCAACTCGGCCACCTGGGTGACCATGTCATGTGCATCCTCAGTAAAGCCCTTGGTTTCCACGCGCGGATGTTCCATGAGACGACCACTTCTGCTGTTAATAACCGCAGTGATAGCAATCAAGCCGTTCTCACTGAGCGAGGTCCTATCCGCCAAAACATCAGCATCAACATCTCCCATACGAACCCCATCAACATAGAGGTTGCCCACGGGAATTTGACCCACAACATTTGCGCGTCCATTGACAAGATCCACAACGACGCCGTTTTGAGCCAGAACGGTGTTTTCCTCTTTAACCCCGGTGGAAATAGCAAGCTGCTTATTCGCACGCAGATGACGCCATTCTCCATGCACCGGCATAGCATTACGCGGGCGGGCGGCGTTCCAGAGGAAAAGGAGTTCCCCAGAATATCCGTGACCTGAGGTATGCACCTTGGCATCTTTACTTGTCACAACAGTGGCACCAATTTGAGCCAAGTTATTGATAACCCCAAATACTGCCTCTTCGTTTCCAGGAACCAAGGAAGAGCTCAGAATAATGAGATCCCCATCCCGAACGGTAATCTGGCGATGCTCTTTTCGAGACATTCTGGACAGCGCAGCCATAGGCTCACCTTGGGTGCCCGTGGTAATCAGCATGACTTTATGCGGAGCCATTTTGGCGGCGTCGTCAATGGAAATGATAGTTCCCCGTGGCGCCTTGAGGAATCCCATACGCTCCGCAATATCCATGTTTCGAATCATGGAGCGTCCACTAAAAGCCACTTTGCGCCCAGCGGCCACAGCCGCATCGACGGCCGCTTGCACACGGTAAACATTGGATGCGAAAGAAGCCACAATAACGCGCTGCGAGGCATCAGCCACTAGACGCTTGAGAGTTGGGGCGATCTCAGCTTCAGAACCAGAAAACCCTGGAGTTGTAGCGTTGGTGGAGTCACACAACATCAAGGTGACGCCCTCATCTCCGAACCGGGAGAGAGCGGGAAGATCAGTGGGGCGCCCATCTGTGGGAGTCTGATCCAACTTAATATCACCTGTGTGAATAACAAGCCCTGCCTTCGTTTTAATAGCTAAACCTAGGCAGTCTGGAATGGAGTGTCCCACGTGCCAGAAACGCACGTTGAAGGGGCCAAGATCTACTGAAGAGTCCTCATTAACAGGAATAATCTTTGGCCGCTGCCTGTGCTCTTGGCACTTAGCTTGAATGAGAGCAGCAGTAAACGGTGACGCATAAATAGGTATATCGCCACGCAATTTCAGCAGCCAGGGTATAGCACCAATATGGTCTTCATGGCCATGTGTGATGAAGAGACCATCAATGCGGTCAAGATGTTTTTCCAGGGGACCAAAATCCGGGAGGATGAGATCCACTCCGGGCTCATCCGAGGAGGGGAACAAAACTCCGCAATCCACGATGATGATGCGCCGGTTGTATTCAAAAACGGTCATATTGCGACCGATCTCAGAGATTCCCCCTAGGGCGTAAATACGCAGCCCCCCACGAGGCGCAGCAGGTGGTGGATCCAAAGGCTGAGTCAAATCAGACCCCTGCATGGACTTCACCACATTGCGTACATGTCTGCGCTGCTCGGACTTATGCTGTTCAGCATTATTCTGCTGAGCCTGGCCTTTTTGTGCAGTTTTCTTCTTGGCGGCCTTCTGCGAACTCTTCGATGCTCGCTTCTTAGTTCCAGAGGCAGACTCTGCAGGAGACCGAAACTCCGGCTCTCCCGTATGTGCAACACCTTTTGGCGCACCTGCCTTCCGGGTTACCCTCCGCCCGCGCTTCTGAGCTTCACTCATACTTCTAAAACTCCAGCTTTTTCTAAATCTTCTCTGAGTTTCTCGAGCTGCTCAGCATCAGGCATACTGACAGGCAACCGAGTGTCTCCTACTTCAAAGCCCTGCATTCGCAGCGCTGCTTTTACAAAACTTGCTCCACCGAGCCGCCCCTGAGCGGCAATCAAGGGAGCTAGGGTGGCATTGACTTCTCGCGCCTTGACCATATCCCCATTGTCGAAGGCGTTATACATATCGCGCAGCCTCTGTGGTGCCACATGTCCTATGACTGAAATAAAACCACTCGCCCCCAAGGATAACCACGGCAGATTAAGCGGGTCATCGCCTGAATACCAGGCCAGACCTGTCTCCTGGATAAGGGGCGTGGCCTCAGCAAGCTTGCCTTTCGCATCTTTCACCGCAGCCACAGTATCAATCTCAGCCAGGCGCCGAATGGTGTCCGGTTGGATGGGGATTCCCGAACGCCCTGGAATGTCATAGAGAGCAATGGGCAAAGGCGTGGCCTGAGCTACCGCACTAAAATGCTGAAAAAGCCCTTCTTGACTGGGCTTTGAGTAGTAGGGAGTGACCACCAGCAAAGCGTCAGCCCCTGCCTCGTAGGATGCCCGCGCTAGTTCAACGGTGGTAGCGGTGTTATTTGTCCCTGCGCCCGCAATGATCTTGGCACGATCTCCTACTTCCTGCTTCACTGCCTGAAGTAACTCAATCTTTTCAGCCTGGGTTGTTGTGGGTGACTCCCCTGTGGTTCCTGCTAGCACAAGGGAATCCACGCCATTGTCTACGAGATGCGACGCCAGCTTTCGTCCTGCTGCTACATCCAGCTCACCTTCAGCATCGAAAGGCGTAATCATCGCCACGCAGACAGTACCGAAGGTTTCGGTTCCGACTTTTGCAGTATTTCCTGTGCTCATAGTCCTTGAGGTTACCCGTTGTCCACTGGCTCGGGAGAATTTACTCCCTGTCGCTTTCCGATAACTAAAGCCCTAAAAAGGAATCGAGCCCTACCGTCAGCCCTGGATGCTCCGATATAGCCCTCACACCAAGTAGAACACCTGGAATAAACGAGGTTCTGTCATAGGAATCCTGGCGGATACTCAGTGTCTGCCCCTGGGAGCCCAAAATCACTTCCTCGTGAGCAACCATCCCCGTCATCCTCACCGCGTGAACGTGGACTCCTTCAACCTCAGCACCACGAGCACCTTCCAGACCCTGATTGGTCTTATCTGGAGAATCCGGCACACCGGCCTTGCGGCGAGCTTCAGCAATCCCCTCAGCTGTGTGAATAGCGGTGCCTGAGGGAGCATCGAGCTTATTGGGGTGGTGGTACTCCACCACTTCCACCGAATCAAAATACGGCGCAGCTGTTTTAGCAAATGCCATCGTGAGAACCGCTGACACAGCAAAATTAGGAGCAATCAGCACTTTAGATCCGGGAGTTGCTTCCACCCACTGTTTCACCTGGTTCAAGCGCTCCTGTGTAAAACCAGTTGTGCCCACAACCGCAGCAATCCCCCGATCAATGAGGAACTTCAGATTGTCCATCACGACGTCGGGTGTGGTGAAGTCCACAACAACTTCCACCCCGCCATCAATGAGTAGATCAAGGCTATCTCCAGCATCAACCTCCGCTGCAAGCTCTAGATCCTCAGCTTCACGGACCGCCTCTACAACCGCACTACCAACTCGGCCATGTGCCCCTAGCACGCCCACTTTGATCATTACTGCCTCACACTCCTTGTTCTCACTGCTTCGGCCACACCTGCTATACGTTGGGGCAGATTAATCCTCGACCTGTAGCAGATTGATCTTCCCGCGGTTGTCTATGGAATCAATTTCCACTTGGACTTTATCTCCCAACTCGAAGATGTCCTCTGCCTTCTTATCCCGGGAGGCTCCCGCAATTCGAGTATTGTGGAGCAGCCCATCACGACCTGGGGTTAAGGAAATGAAAGCACCAAAGTGCTTCAGACCCACTACGGTCCCGAGATAACGCTCTCCAACCTTCGGCAATTGCGGGTTAGCAATAGCGTTGATCTTCTCGATAGCAGCATCAGCAGCTTTTCCAGAGGTGGCTGAGACAAAGACAGTACCATCTTCCTCAACAGTCACCGTGGCACCAGTTTCCTCTGTGATGGAATTGATGGTCTTGCCCTTGGGTCCAATAACCTCACCAATCTTGGACACCGGCACCTTCACGGAGGTGATCTTGGGAGCATTGTCGCTCATATCATCAGGACCCTCAATCACATCAGCCATCGTGTCCAGGATCTCCAGACGCGCTTCCTTGGCCTGCTTGAGAGCACCGGCTAGCACTTTCGAGGGAATACCATCCAGTTTTGTGTCCAGCTGCAAGGCAGTGATGAACTCTGAGGTTCCAGCCACCTTGAAGTCCATGTCACCAAAGGCATCCTCGGCGCCAAGAATATCTGTCAGCGTGACGTACTCAGTTTTTCCATCCACTTCACCGGACACCAACCCCATAGCAATACCGGCAACTGGGGCCTTCAGTGGCACCCCCGCATTCAGCAGAGAAAGCGTGGAGGCACACACAGATCCCATTGAGGAAGATCCGTTTGACCCAAGGGTCTCAGAAACCTGCCGGATTGTGTAGGGGAATTCCTCACGAGAAGGAATAACAGGGAGCAATGCGCGCTCAGCCAAAGCTCCGTGCCCAATTTCACGACGTTTAGGCGAACCAACTCGGCCGGTCTCCCCTGTGGAATACGGCGGGAAGTTGTAGTGGTGAATGTAGCGTTTGGAATCGTGTGGCGTGAGCGAATCCACCTGCTGCTCCATCTTGAGCATATCCAGGGTAGTGACACCCAAAATCTGAGTCTCCCCACGTTGGAAGAGAGAGGATCCGTGGACGCGGGGAACCAGCTCAACTTCAACATCGAGATCGCGAATATCAGTGATCCCGCGGCCGTCGATACGGAAATGATCCCGCAGAATCATCTCACGCACAATGGCTTTCTGAACGGCGTTATAGGCAGCCCGAATCTCTTTTTCGGCGTCCTCACGGTCCTCCTCGAAACGGGGCAGAACCTTGTCGACGACCGTTTCCGCATAGTCATTCGTGGCTTCGTCGCGGTCCAACTTTCCAGGAATCTGAAGCAGCTTCCGCAGTTTCTTCTCGCTGAACTTCTTTACTGCCTCAAACACCTCATCGGTATAGGGCGGGAAAAGGGGAAACTCCCGGACTTCCTTCGCAGCCTCACGAGCCAAGGCATTCTGTGCCTCACACAGCACCTTGATGAAAGGCTTGGCAGCTTCCAGACCGGCGGCTACCACAGATTCTGTCGGAGCAGGACGCCCCTCCTTGACCTTGGCCACAACGTGCTCCCCAGCTCCGGCCTCCACCATCATGATGGCCACACCTTTATTTACCAGGCGTCCAGCCACCACAATTTCAAAGAGGGCTTCCTTGTGCTGTTCGGCAGTAGGGAAAGCAATCCACTGACCTTTGGGATGATCATCGTCTGCCAGAAGTGCCATACGTACACCACCCACGGCACCGGAAACTGGAAGTCCAGAGATTTGAGTTGCTGCCGAGGCTCCGTTGATAGCGATGACATCGTAGAAGTCATTGGGATTCCAGGAGAACACGGTGACAACAATCTGCACCTCATTGCGCAAACCCTTTTGGAAGGTGGGGCGCAAGGGGCGGTCGATGAGCCGTGCAGCCAAGATGGCCTCCGTGCTGGGACGGCCCTCACGGCGGAAGAAATTACCAGGAATTCGCCCGGCTGCGTACTGGCGCTCCTCCACGTCAACGGTCAGCGGGAAGAAATCGAAACCCTCACGAGGTTGGTTGCTGGCTGTGGTGGTGGCAAGCAACATGGTTTCATCGTCGAGGTAGGTGGTCACTGAACCATCGGCTTGGCGAGCCAGCTGGCCGGTTTCAAAACGGATGGTTCGAGTGCCGAAATCACCATTATCAATCGTGGCGGTGGCTTCAATTATTCCAAATTCTTCGTCGCGAAAAACTTCCACATTCTTCATGCGGGACATCTACTCCTTTAGTAGAAAAACGGCGATCATCGTTGTCGCCAAAAAAGACTCAAAAGTGCGTTTTCTAACCTACCAGAGTTTCCCACCAAAGAAAGAAAACCGCGCCACACGCACGTGGCGCGGACGCGGTTTCCAGCACAGCCTTTTAGCGGCGAAGTCCCAGTTTGGCGATGAGATCGCGATAACGATCAATGTCCTTATCTGCAAGGTACTTCAGCAAGCTACGACGCCGACCCACCATAAGGAGCAATCCACGACGGGAATGGTGATCATGCTGGTTGGTCTTGAGGTGCTCAGTGAGGTTCTTGATTCGGTGGGTCAAGAGGGCCACCTGAGCTTCCGGCGAACCTGTGTCAGTCTCGTGGAGACCGTACTCGGCAAGAATTTCCTTCTTCTTAGCGCTGGTCAAAGCCATACTATTTCTCCTGTATTATTTCAGTCCGCATGAAAAAACCAGAGCCTTGCAACTGCTGCGAACCACAGTCACAAAGACTTGGCACACTCTAGCAGCTGGGTGAGGTAGATTCCAAGCTGACTATCATGGCTTCCATGATTCTTGTCCACACGATTGCACAACTGCGCCACATCCTTGACGACGCCGCTCATATCACGCTTGTCCCCACTATGGGAGCTCTCCATGACGGTCACCTCTCACTCATGGAGAAGGCCCGGACACTCACTCCCGAGGGAAAGGTTGTGGCCTCGATTTTTGTTAACCCCCTCCAGTTTTCTCCCGAGGAAGACCTCGACACATATCCCCGCTCCTTAGAGACGGACGTCGCCAAGTTAGAAGAACAAGGGCTCGTTGATGTTGTCTTTGCGCCAAGTGCCTCCGAAATGTATCCGAATGGATTTCGCACAACAGTTGTTCCAGGAGAGATATCCACTGTTCTTGAGGGGAAAACTCGCCCTACTCACTTTGCTGGGGTGGCCACGGTGGTCACCAAACTGTGTACCATCACCGGCTGTGACAAAGCTGTGTTTGGGGAGAAGGACTTTCAACAGATAGCCGTTCTGCGTCAGGTGTTCGAGGACCTGAATCTTCCCGTCCAGATCCATCCTGCCCCCATCGTGCGCGAAGATAGCGGCTTAGCGCTCAGTTCCAGGAACCGCTATCTCTCAGAGAGCGACAAGAAAGAGGCGGCGCGCATTTCCCAGGCCTTGTTGTCCGCCGCCCAACAGGGTGCGGCTGGCGCGCACGCGGTTCTGAGCACTGCCCGTGAGGCGCTGTCGGATATGGATGTTGACTATATCGAGCTTCGCAACCTGGATCTCGTCGAAGAAGCTCAGCACGGGGAAGCTCGACTCTTGGCTGCTGTGCGTGTGGGCTCTACTCGTCTGATTGACAACGTTGCCGTCCGCTTAGGGTGAAACCACCTATCAGTGTCTCCACCGTATATTGGGTTTTATGAATACATACCCCGGCGCTGGTTCTTCACACCTAGGCTTAGTCCACTCTCCCACCTACTACACGTCTCCGGGTTCTACTCGCACAGACAAAGACGGTTTCATTATTGAACCCAACTCTGCTGAATTTACTGCTCCAGCCCCCGCGCCTGGGGATAATCCTTGGGAAAAAACAGATCACAATTGGTATAAAGAAGCCGTCTTCTACGAAGTCATTGTTCGTTCCTTTTTTGATCCAGATGGCAACGGCAGTGGCACCCTCAAAGGCCTGACTGAAAAGCTGGATTACCTCAGCTGGCTGGGTGTGGACTGTCTGTGGCTTCCACCTATTTTTGATTCTCCTCTCAGAGATGGCGGCTATGACATCCGTGATTTCCGAGCCATTCTGCCAGACTTCGGAACCGTCGAAGACTTTGTTGACCTTATCGACGCCGCCCATAAACGAGGCCTCAGAGTGATCACGGACATCCCGTTTAATCACACCTCAGATCAGCACCCCTGGTTTCAACAGTCCAGGCAAGACCCTTCCGGCCCGTACGGTGACTTTTATGTGTGGAGCGATGATCCTCACCGTTACCAAGACGCTCGAATTATTTTTATTGACACAGAGACGTCTAACTGGACGTGGGATCCAGTGCGCAAACAATACTTCTGGCATCGTTTCTTCAGCCACCAACCGGATTTGAACTACGACAATCCTGATGTTCAAGAAGCCATGATTGACATCGTTCGATTCTGGATGGATCTCGGGCTCGATGGCTTCAGGCTTGATGCCGTTCCCTACTTGTACGAGGAGGAGGGAACAAATGGAGAGAACCTTCCTCAGACACATGACTATGTGAAGAAAATTAGGCACGTTGTGGATACAGAGTATCCGGGGCGCATTATGCTTGCTGAGGCCAATCAGATGCCAGAGGAAGTGGTGCAGTACTTTGGGGAACCACCGAGGGGAGACGAGTGCCATATGGCATTTCACTTCCCCGTTATGCCACGCATTTTTATGGCTTTAAAACAACAATCTCGTGTGCCTGTCTCCGATATTTTGCGTACAACTCCCCCTATTCCAGAAACCGCCCAGTGGAGCATCTTCCTGCGTAATCATGATGAATTGACCCTGGAGATGGTGTCTGATGAGGAGCGCAGCTATATGTACTCCGTGTACGCCACTGAGCCCCGAATGAAAGCGAATGTGGGTATCAGGCGACGCCTGGCACCTCTGTTAGATGGGGATAGAAATAAACTCGAACTTCTCCACGGGCTCTTGCTTTCTCTCCCCGGCTCACCAGTTCTGTACTACGGAGATGAAATAGGCATGGGAGACAACATTTGGCTCCCCGATCGTGACGGTGTCCGTACTCCTATGCAATGGTCCTCAGACCGAAACGGTGGTTTTTCGCGGGCACTACCAGAGCGTCTCTACTCCCCTGTGATTCAAAACGATGAATACGGATACCAAACAGTAAACGTGGAATCACAGATGAAGCGTGACAATTCCTTACTGCAGTGGATACGCGCCCTCATCCACGTCCGTAAGCAGTATCAGGCATTTGGCCTTGGGAGCTATAGCGAACTGACCAGTAACAATGACGCTGTCTTTGCCTTTTTACGCGAGTACCGCGACGAAAGAATCCTGTGCGTCAATAACTTCTCTGAACGCCCTCAGGCTGTCAAGCTCAATCTTTCAGAATTCCAGGGTTGCCACCCCCGGGAACTCACTGGTGGGGAGCTCTTCCCTGAGATCACCGCATCTGGGTGGACAGTAACCCTAGCTCCTCACGGATTCTTCTGGTTTGCTATCACAGATTCGCAGTAAAACAGGCGCAACGCCAGGCTGAGCTGGCGGGTCTCATCTACTGCTCAAAGGTGTGCTGATTAGTGGGAAAACGTCCAGACTCAACGGCCTCCCTGTAGCGTTGTGCTGCTTGAGTCAGCTCTTCACCTACGTGCCCAAACTGCTCCACGAAACGTGGGGTGCGTGACCCCCCTGGGTAGTCGGCATAGTCGTGCCACACGAGAACCTGAGCATCGGTATGGGGCCCAGCACCAATGCCTATCGTTGGAATGGGCGATTGCTCAGTCAACCTTTCAGCTAAGTGGGCAGGAATCATCTCGAACACCACCATCGCAGCGCCTGCTTCTATGACAGCCTGAAGATCTTGTTCAAGGCGCTGAGCTCCCCCGCCGCGTCCTTGCACTTTAAATCCGCTCAGCTGATCGAGTGACTGAGGAGTAAAGCCAAGGTGAGCACATACCACCACACCAGCTTCCGTAATGGCACGAATACGGCTGGCCATGCGCACTCCCCCCTCCAACTTCACGGCATGGCAACCCGTTTCTCGAACCATTCGTGTGGCAGAGAGCACCGCCAGTTCATCAGAGGCTTCATAAGAACCGAAAGGAAGATCTGCAATCACAAACGCATCCTGGGCTCCACGAACCACAGCGGCACACAGCATGGACATTTCTTCAAAGGAAACGCGATTTGTGGTGGGATAGCCGAGTACAACATTGGCTGCAGAATCACCGACAAGGAGACATTCAATACCCCCATTGGTGATAGCCGTGGCAGAAGCATAATCATAGGCTGTGGACATTGCCCAGGGTTTGCCCTGCCGTTTGTACTCCAGAAAAGTATCGAGACGCTTCATACTGCCCAAGGCTAGTTGACAGCCATACATCCGTTGACAGTGGTCCACCCAAAACAAACAAAACCTGCATGGCAAAAACCATGCAGGTATCAAACCAAGAATGCTTGAGAACTTACTTGATGTTCGCGATAGCAATCTGGGAGATGACGTCCATTCCCTTCTCAGTGGGATGGAAAACCATGTTGGCCGGAGCTGTGTCAATCCAACCGGTAACATTCTTCGTGGCATTGTCACGGCAGGTACCCGAGTTTTGGGTCAGAGCGTTCACGTCCACAAAATTCACACCGTTTGCTGCTGCGATGCCACGCTGTGTCTCAGCCCAGGCACGCTCAAACTGCAAGGAAATTGGCTGCACAATCTTCACCGGCTGATTCGGAATGGGGTTGAAGAGGCAGATTCCATCAGGATCAGACAGAGCAGGATATCCCATCCAAGAAATCTTGGCGTTCGGAGCAGCTTTCTTCACTGTATCGAAGAAGAGACGCATCTCAGCGGCAAAAACCCCTGCGTTTGGGATCTTCCCGCCTCCAGTAACCAAAGTATCAGCAGTCATTGAGGGATCGAGACCACCGTAAGAGATGACCACATGCTTGGTGTTCTGCCCCAAGTCCCCTGTGTTGATGGCATATGCCTGGTAAATCTGAAGTAATCCGGCAGTGGTGCCATTGCAGGAATAGTCGGACAACGTCCACTTGTTATGGTCGGCAAGCTGATGCGGCCAGTTTCGAGCGTCTGTGACACAGTGCACAGGGAAAGTTCCGGCATTTGCGCGTTCACCGACGGTACGGGTGCCAGCATTTGCGGTGTAAGAATCGCCAAAAGTAACCAAATCGGCTCCACCGGGATGGTGACCCGAAACAACAGCAGAGGCAACACCCTGGGTCATGAGACCCAAAGAGCAAGCAGCCACCACGGCAGCTACGCAACGCTTCAAGAATGTCATACAAAGCCCTTCTTCAAAAGATCGAGATACTCCCACAGAGTGGTTTGTAGAAGCTTAGGTCGGGAACCCAGGGATCCACGATCCAACGCTCTTGGAGCTTAGCCTACACCTCGATGAAAAATAAACATTTAGGAATCAGAATTATAAATTTTTAGCGAACATCCACAAACTTCTCCAGTATCCAGCGGCGCAGGAGGATGAGGACAACACCCACCACAATCGAGACAAACCCCAAGATAACGAAGAAGAGAAACTCTGCGTGGGGATCATTCGGGTTATAAAACCCAGCCAGCGTGCCTGCCAATGCAGTACCTGTGGAAACAGCCATCATCCAAATCGCCATCATCCGGGACGGGAATGCTCGCGGGGCTACCTTTGTGGCCAAAGAGTTTCCTACCGGCGAGAGCATCAGTTCTCCCATCGTGAATAGGAAGAGTATCCACACAATAGCCAGAAGTGAGGTGGAATTCTTTCCTCCTCCTACGAAGGGAAGGAAGAAGAACAGGGAGATACCGATGATGATGTTAGCTACCCCGAATTTCACTCCAGAGGACCACTGACGGTTACCCAACTTCGTCCACATAGCTGCAAAAACACCAGAGAAGATAACAATGAAGATGGGGTTGATGAGCTGTACCAGCGCAGGAGATAGTTCTTGCCCGAAGACCGTTCTATTCAGACGCTGGTCAGCGTAAATAGCAATCACGGTGAATTGTTGCTGGAAGATCCCAAAGAAAATCACTCCAGAGATGAATAGCGGTATATATCCCACTAAGCGAGACTTCTCCTCAGGAGCAGTCATGTGAGAGGTGTAAAGCTGCACCCAGAGCACTACAGCAGCCACCAGGGCTATGATGACCACAATCCGAGACAACCAGGTCACAGGGATAATACCAACACCAATTAGCACGGCTGCTAAGGCAATAATTCCCACGATCACTGCCACAACGAGCACGGCTTTGCGAGGCGCCAAAGGATTCGGTACTCCGTGTCCAGCATCGCGAATAGTTATCTTCCGCATCAGAACGTACTGAATCAACCCAAGAGCCATTCCCACAGCAGCAGCACCGAAGCCCCAGTGAAAACCTTTCCACCCCCACAGCCAGTTAGTAACGAGAGGCCCGAAAAGCGCACCGATATTGACTCCCATATAGAAGATGGAAAAACCAGCGTCACGGCGAGGATCGTGGCGGTCATAAAGATCCCCGAGAACCACTTGGGCGCAGGTTTTAATACCTCCGGAACCGATTGCTATAAGCACCAGGCCTACTCCTAAACCGCTAAAGCCGTTGAGCAGTGCCAGGGCCACGTGTCCAAGCATCACAAGGATTGCGGAGTAGAAGAGAGTACGTTCGGAACCCAAGATGCGGTCAGCCACAAAGGATGCCACCAGGCAGGCCAGGTACACCAAGCCGCTGTAAGCCCCAACGATAGAGGTTGCCACCGCCTCAGGTGCAGCTAGTCCTCCTTCTTCGACACTGCGAATCATGTAGTAGAGAACAATGGCTTGCATTCCGTAGTAGCTGAACCGTTCCCACATCTCCACGCCGAAGAGGTTGGCCAGACCCAGTGGCTGACCAAAGAAGGTCATGCGTGAAGAGTGATTGGTTGCTGAACTAGGATCGGTGTGCCCATAAGTCATAGGAATATTATGCGCCACCGACGCTCAGGGCCCCCTATGAGTTCCCAAGAGCAAGAATCTGCCTTACCTTATCGACGTCCCGCCTCATCGCGGCGAGTAAATCGTCCACGTTGGCGAACTTCTCCATGTTGCGTACCCAATCAACGAAGTCAACACGCACTATCCGCCCGTACAAATCAGAGTCATTGTCCAAGACGAAGGTCTCCACAGACCTCCGCGCATCACCGAAGGTGGGATTGGTGCCCACCGAAATGGCTGCAGGATACCGAATCCCTGGTCTCATTGTTCCGCTCAGTGCTTCCTCATATGAACTGCTCTGCAGCACTGTCAACCACCCTGCGTAGACAGCGTCACAGGGAACCGCCCTATCAACTGGAAAGTATTGATTGGCTGTGGGATAGCCCAACTCACGGCCACCTCGACCTGCTCCATGCTGCACTTCCCCGGTTAGGGAAAAAGGACGTCCCAAAACCCAAGCAGCCTCTGCAACATTGTGAGTACTCAAGAAATGACGAACAGTCGTTGAGCTGAGCTTGATTCCTCGATCTACAAGGAGCGGCACCACCTCCACGTCACATCCGTATTGGGAGGCCAGAGTACTCAAACGCGCTGGTGTTCCGGCACCGTCGGCTCCAAAGGAAAAGTTTTCTCCAATGACAACTGCCTTCGCATGAAGTTGTTGAATAAGGAATTCAGAGACGTAGTCCTGTGGACTCACACCGCCCAACTCGGACCTAAAGTCAATAACAAGGACATGGTCAATGCCAAGTCCACGAGCCAGAGAGATTCTCTCATCAACATCGAGGATGAGTGGATGAGAAACTCCGGTGAAAACAGTGACCGGGTGGGGATCAAAAGTGACCATGACGCTGGGAAGTCCACGGAGACGAGCACGCTCAACCGTCTGTGTCACCAGATGTTGATGCCCTCGGTGCATACCGTCAAAAACTCCAATGGTAACCACCGAACCATCTGAAAGATCCGCTATCTTAGAGGTACCTTTCCATATACTCACCCTGACAGACTACCGTGAAGGCATGACTCACGCCCTTGATGGTTCCGGGCTGGCTGCTTCCGGTCTGGCTATCATCGACAAACCACTCCATCTGACCTCTCACGACGTTGTGGCTCGCTTGCGCAAAACGTTCCGCACTCGCCGAGTAGGCCACGCGGGTACTCTTGACCCCCTGGCAACGGGAGTTCTAGTGGTAGGAATCGAGCGGGGAACAAAGTTCCTCAGTCACCTCGTGGCAAGTACAAAGTCCTATACAGCAACCATCCGTCTCGGCCAAAGCACCACCACTGACGACGCCGAAGGCTCTGTCTGTTTTTCTGCCACCCCCACCTTCGACCACTCCCAGCTTTCTCAGGCTCTCTCAGCTCTCACGGGCACAATCAGCCAGAAGCCTTCCACGTTTTCCGCTATCAAGATCAACGGACGCCGTGCTCACGAATTAGCTCGAGCTGGGCAGAAAGTGGACATTCCGGCGCGACAAGTGACAGTCTCACGCTTTGACTGCATAGACATTCGCTCTCACAACGCCGTGGTGGACATTGATGTGGAGGTGGATTGCTCCTCTGGAACCTATATCCGCTCCCTTGGACGTGATCTCGGAGAGATTTTAGGGTGCGGAGGACATCTCATCGCTCTTCGTCGAACTGCCGTGGGGTGCTTTACCCTTGCTGATTCTTCCCCACTGGATGAACCTCAGATGATGTCACTGGATGATGCTATTCTTCGTTCCTACCCTCCTTACAAGGTCACTGCTGATGAGGCCCGTGCTCTCAGCCAAGGCCAGTGGCTCACCCCGCGCGGTATCACAGGAATCCACGCAGCTGTAGCTCCCACAGGCGAGGTGGTGGCGCTCATCAAAGAAAAAGGAAACAGGCTAGCCACTGTGTTTGTAGCGCGTCCGGCTACCTTGAGCTAACAGCGGCGTCGCCAAGGAGAATCTGAAATCATAATCTTCGGTAACGGGCAGGCTGACTGTCGTACTACCGAACTCCTGCCCACTCGGCGCGTAAGCGCACGTACAGCTCAGATTCCTTGTGCGGGTACAGCCACCACAGTGATTAATGTTCCGTGATCCACCCACCATTGCCCTCGCATCATGGGGACTGGAGTGGGACGCACCAGCAGATAGGCGTTAAAGGTACCGTCACTGCGGACATCAACTCTGGCGTCTTCAAAACCCAACCAGCGGTGAGTCATGGGGAACCACGCTTTATAGGTAGCCTCTTTCGCAGAAAACAGGATACGATCCGCAAAATCGAGGTCCAGGCCGTTCAACCAGCGCTGTTCTTGAATAGACGCAACAGAATTCACCACATCCACAGGAAGAGGCTGAGCCGGTTCGGCGTCAATTCCCACAGCCCGCCACTGGGTTTTAGGAGCTGCGAGAGCAGCACGAAACCCTGAGGTATGTGTCAGCGCGCCCACCACGCCCTCCGGCCACAGAGGCATTCCTTGCTCTCCGCGCAATATGGGTTCCGTGGAGGGGTACCCCAAATCTTTAAGCGCTTGATGCGCACACCATCGCGCGTCACCAAATTCCGCTTTACGAGCATCCACGGCCTTGGATACCAACACCTTTTCCAGAGGGTGCAACGCCTCGAAGTTACTGAGATTGGCCTGGTGAGGATCTGTTCGCACATAACACCATGCAGAGGCTTCAGGAAGAATCATCGCTCCTCCACCACCGTGAGAGGCCAGTAAGGCTGACGCCACGTACGGCTGTGCCACTGACGTGGATACCCCAAGGACACCTCGCAGTGCTCAACACCCGCAATAACCTGTCGTGCAGGGATATGAAGATGTCCGTACACCACCTCTACGGCGTGAAAGCGCTGCGGCCAGCCGTGAGTGTGTATGGTTCCACACCAAGGATGAATGGGCACCTCCAGGGCATTGAGCGTTTCTGGCTCCAGTGGCCAGTGATTAACCAGAATCGTAGGTCCTTTGACTTTAGACAGTTTCCTTACCGACGTCGCTAAACGTTCCCGGCTCCACTCCACTACATCCACGTAAGGGGTGATAGTGGCCTCATCAATGAGCTCAAAACCTTGAGCCTTGGATGCCTCCACATCTCCAAGGGTGTAGTCATAGAGCAAGAAGAGAGGGCAAATGGTGATGTCATGAAACACAGGGAAGGGATCTTCGGGGGTATCAACACCAATACCCCGAGCTCGTGATATTAACCAGTTATAGCGTTGGCGGCCACGAAACGAACTATGAATACGGGCAGCTAACTCATGGTTTCCGGGAGTCCAAATTACCCGAGCAAAGTTGCGCCGTAATGTGTCCAAGGTAGCTATGATCTGATCCCCATTCTCGGCAATGTCCCCGGCTACAATGAGCCAATCCTCCGGGTAGGAAAGACGAGCAATGAGCTCTGCGTTTTCTCTCGCAGAGACATGAATATCAGAAATGGCGAAGAGCTTGGTCATGGGGCCTCAACTGATCCTTGTATCCATGCCCCCGAGCGAAAACGCCACAGCCCCGCCAGCAGACGGATGATAAGAAAAGCTAAAAGGCCTAGCCAAATGCCGAAAAGCCCGCCATTGAACCACAGGCTCAGCCATGCTCCAGGGAGGAATCCACACACTACTGCAAGGATGGTGATATTCCGCAGGAAAACAGCATCGGAGGCTCCTAGAAGAACACCGTCAATAGCGAAGACCACTCCGCCAATAACAATCATGCCCACCAGTAACCACCAAGGACGTGCTAGAGCACCTAAAACTGTTGTATCTGTGGAAAAAAGCCCCGGAATGAGCTGGGATCCGGCTGCGAAGAATGCAGCCAGTCCAAGAGCGAACACGCTGGAATACCCCACAGCGCGACGCCCTACTTCGCGGGCTTGAGCACCTAGACCTCTCCCGAGGGCTGCACCAACAAGGGTTTGTGCCGCAATGGCTAGAGCATCCAGAACCAAGGTGAGGAAATTCCACAGCTGAAGAAGGATTTGGTGAGCAGCCAGTGCGGCTGCCCCACATCGAGCTGCCACGGCAGCTGCAGAGATAAACGCAATTTGGAAGGATAAACTACGTGCGATGAGGTCTCGCCCCAGTACAAGCTGGGCTTTCATCACAGACCATTGAGGTTTCCACGAACGACGGTAGGCGCGGTGATGCCTTATTAAGGCTCTCATGAAGAAAGTGGCTGTTATGGTTTGCCCTACAAGGTTTGCCCACGCTGACCCAATAATGCCGAAGCGTGCTACTAAGACAGGCACCAAGACAGCCCCCGGTATCACTCCGCTGAGGGTGTATATCAGAGGAGAACGAGTGTTTTGAATGCCTCTCAACCATCCATTGCCCGCCATCGTTATCAAGGTGAGGGGAACGCCACACGCTGCAACACGAAGCCAGATAGTAGCCTGATGTGCAACCTGATCGTCTCCTGTCAGCCAGAGAGTTAACTGAGGTGTTGTAGACAGCACAAAAGCAGCAATAAGGATGCCAGTGATGACTGCCACCCACGTAGCCTGAATCCCTTCGATGACAGCTTTATCTGTATGTCCCGCGCCAAAATGTCGGGACGCTCTGGCAGTGGTGCCATAAGACAGAAACGTCAGTTGAGTGGTGACCTGAGCCTGAATGGTGGTAGCTGCTCCTAAAGCGGCTAAATCCACAGCCCCGAGACGGCCTACTACCGCAGTATCCAGAAGGAGATAGAGAGGTGTAGCAGCTAGTACACCAAGGGCAGGGAAAGCTAGAGCGAAAATATCGCGAGCCCTCACAGACAACAGTGTGGCATCAGTTGCCTCACGCTCAACCCTGACCTGAGAATCATGGGAGTTCTGATGAGCTACAGACCTCATAAGCAGGACTTCTGAATCTCCCTCAGCAAGGGAGGTAGCACTTCTTGCTGAGTGCCCAACACAGAGTAGCCTGCCGCTTCAGTGTGACCCCCACCTCCTAAAGCCCCCGCCACTCGGGCAACATTGAAAGCCCCGGTTTTCACAGACCGAAGAGAAACTGTCCAGTACCCCGGTTCCAGCTCTTTAAAAGCTACAGCTATGTCTCCACCAGACACCGAGCGAATAAGGTCAATAACCCGCTCAATCCCGCTCTTGGACATTTTTCGAGTATGGGCATAATCCGCAAACACAACGGGAATACATAAATCCCCCACGTGATACATCTGTGCTTGAGAAATCACATCTCCAATTACTTGGAGATCTGACAGTGGCATAGCATCCATAAGCTCTAACGCTATGGTCTTCGTATCGAGGCCATAACTCACCAGTTCCTCAGCCAGTGAGTGCATCTGCGAATGCCCCCACTTAAAACTTCCCGTATCCGTCACCACACCGGCATATAAGCTATAGGCAAGATCGTGATTCAAAGGAACACCAAGTTCCTCTAACAGATGGCGAATAATCACCGTGGTGGAATCCGCATCAGAGTCAATGATATTAATGGTGCCGAATGCGGGATTGGAATCATGATGATCAATGACAATAACTGTCTGATAGGACTGAAGGCAGTGTTCATAGACGCCTGTGCGTTCTAAAGAACCACAGTCCACCACAACCACAACGTCTGAGTCCCCGAGGGGCCCACCCAATTTAATCCGATGAGCTCCTGGAATGGTGAGCAGATTCTCCGCAATCTCCTCGGTCTGGCCAACAAAACCAGTAGCGGGAATCCCTAGGTAGTCCATCGCCTGAACACAAGCCGTCACAGAACCAATGGCATCAGCATCAGGGCGAACATGGCCGATAACCGCAATATGGCGCGCAGATCGAAGTGCAGCGGCGGCACGGTGAAACGTCATATCACTCCTCATCATCAGTTTTGTAGGGGTTTGCATCCCCGGCGGGCTGAGCTGTTTTCTTCAGTTCAGCAAGCTCAGCGTCCCGCTTTCGCGCCCGCGCAAGGATTTCTTCCATACGAGCCGAAGAAGCAGGAATTGTATCCAACTCAAAAGTCAACGTGGGCGTGAAACGCACTTTAAGCTCGTCCCCAACGATTTTGCGCAGCTGGCCACGATGCCGATGGAGAACCTCTGCCGCCTGTTCCACGTCGGGTTCCTCGTTAACGGTGCGTCCTCGGACGGTGTAATAGATAGTGGCGTCGTGGAGGTCACCGGTGAGCCGAGCATCAGTAATGGTGATGAACTCTAGGCGCCAATCTTTGATTCGGCGCTCCAAAGCGCTGGCCACAATTGTCTGAATTCTCTTAGCAAGCCGTCCCGCACGTGCTTGATCAGCCATAACAGTGCCTCCTTTGTGATCTTTTTCAGTCTACAGATAACTTCTCAGCAAGGAACCCCGGAAACTTCCTGCTCTACAGAAAGCACCGGGGTTGTCACCAAGGAACGTAAGTCACGAGATGAACTAGGTTCGAGGAACCTCCACCATCTCGTAGGCCTCAATCTGATCTCCCACAGAGATGTCTGGGTAGGAGAGCACCATACCGCACTCGTAGCCAGCCTTAACCTCCGTGGCATCATCCTTACCACGACGCAAAGAATCAATGGTGGCTTTATCCGCGATAACTTTGCCATCACGAACCAAACGAACCGTAGCATTGCGACGCATCTTGCCGGACTCCACCATACAACCGGCAATAGTGCCCACCGCAGAGGACTTGAACAGCTGACGAATCTCCGCTGTGCCCAGAGAATGCTCTTCGTAAATCGGTTTGAGCATTCCCTTGAGAGCTGCCTCAACGTCGTTGATGATGTCATAGATAACCGTGTAGTAACGGATCTCTACACCCTCGCTGGTGGCTTCCTCGGTGGCCTTCCCCTCGGCGCGAACATTGAAGCCCAAGATGATGGCATCAGAGGCAGAAGCCAGGGACACATTGGTCTGAGTGACAGCACCCACACCACGGTCAATAATATTGAGCTCCACCTCATCCGGCGCCTCAATCTTGAGGAGGGCTTCTTCCAAAGCCTCCACAGAACCAGCGTTATCACCCTTGAGAATCAGGTTCAGAGTGCTGGTCTCCTTCAAGACAGCATCCAGATCCTCCAAGGACACCCTCTTTCGCTGCTTGGCCGCCATAGCAGAACGTTTCCGCGCGTCACGCTGTTGAGCGATCTGCCGGGCCATGCGGTCATCTTCCACCACTAAGAGGTTATCCCCAGCGCCAGGGACGCCGTTGAGACCCTGCATCTGGACAGGACGAGAAGGACCTGCTTCCTCAACGTCATGACCATTTTCATCAGTCATACGACGCACACGGCCATAGGTATCGCCCACAACCACGGAATCCCCGACACGCAGGGTTCCGCGCTGCACCAACACTGTTGCCACGGGGCCTCGGCCACGGTCGAGGTGAGACTCAATGGACACACCCTGAGCATCCATGTTCGGATTAGCGCGTAGGTCCAACGCAGCGTCTGCCGTCAACAGTACAGCTTCCAGAAGCTTATCGACGTTCTGGTTCTGCTTGGCAGAGATGTCCACAAACATGGTGTCTCCGCCATACTCCTCGGGAACTAAGCCATACTCGGTGAGCTGACCTCGAATCTTCTGCGGATCAGCACCGGGCTTATCAATCTTGTTGACGGCTACCACAATGGGCACACCTGCAGCCTTGGCGTGATTAATTGCTTCCACTGTCTGCGGCATCACGCCGTCATCAGCGGCCACCACCAGAATGGCAATATCCGTGGACTGAGCACCACGGGCACGCATGGCAGTAAACGCCTCATGGCCAGGAGTATCCAGGAAGGTAATCTTCCGATGCTGATCCTCAACATCCACAGTGACCTGATAGGCGCCAATAATCTGAGTGATACCTCCAGATTCTTGAGCACCCACATTGGTTTGCCGAATAGTATCCAACAAGCGAGTTTTACCGTGGTCAACGTGGCCCATCACGGTGACCACCGGAGGACGATGAACCAGATCCTCCTCGTCACCCTCATCTTCCCCAAACTGAAGATCAAAGCTCTCCAAGAGCTCTCGATCCTCATCCTCTGGGGAGACAACCTCCACCTTGTAGTTGATCTCATCGCCAAGGAGAATCAGGAGATCTTCAGACACAGAGGCGGTAGCAGTGACCATCTCTCCAAGGTTAAAGAGAGCCTGAACCAGGGACGACGCCTCGGTACCAATCTTCTCTGCGAAGTCAGCCAAGGAAGCCCCACGACGCAAACGCACCGTTTGACCGCCACCATCAGGCAGATGAATGCCGCCGATAACGTTCGGCGCCTTCATTGCCTCATATTCAGTGCGCTTCTGCCGCTTAGACTTACGCCCACGACGCGGAGCACCGCCCGGACGTCCGAAGGCACCAGCAGTTCCGCCGCGACGTCCGCTACGACCTCCAAATCCGCCGCGTCCACCGGCATTGGGCGCTCCGTTGAAATGGTTACCTCCGGCATTACCGCGGCCGCCACCGCGTCCGCCCCGACCACCAGGTACAGCTTTGGTGGGCATCTGGTCAGGTGAGGGATGATGCGAAGGCATCATAGAAGGAGTGGGTATATGCCCGCCCCTGGATTTCTGCTGGCCTCCCTGCCCAGGCTTAGGAGCACCCTGACGACGGTTAGTAGCAGTGCGCGAGCCAGGCTTAGCGCTACTGGCGTTGGCACTGTGACCATGTTGTCCCTGTCCATGCCCGGCCTGAGCGCCCCGACCGGCTCCCGGTCGGGGTGCAGGACGGTTCGTGGAGAACGGATTGTTAGCTACACGAGGAGCACGTGCCCCAGGTTTAGGACCGGGCTTTGCCTGAGGACGAGGAATAGCAGCCCCTGCTGCCTGGTGAGCCGAAGCTCCCGGCTTCGGAGCTGGCCGTTGTCCCTGCCGTTCTGCTGATCGTCCCGCAACGGTGACTCCGTGAGAGGAGCCTCCTTCTTCATCAGGACGCTTAAACACTGGCTGAGCAGAGGTTGCCCCTGGGCGAGCCCCCGGCTTAGGAACGTCACCAGGACGGTGCGGGGTCATGAACAGATTATCCGGCTTCGGCGTCCTGCTCGGGGCCGGTGAAGCGCCTGGCTTCGCGGCGGTCTTGGACGCAGGTTTAGCGGAAGGCTTTGGCGCTGCACCAGCTGCTGGCTTTGCCGTTTGCTGTGAAGTAGCTGACTTCTTCAAGGCCCCAGGCTTTGGAACCGATGACGTGGCTGGCTTCTCGGCTTTCGACGAAGCAGACTTTGTTGCAGCCGGAGCGGACTGTTGTGATTCTCCGGAACCTGCGGCACCTGTCTGTGCGGGTACCGCCTCCTCAGAAGAACTTTTGGCCTCGTAATAGGCGCGCATCTTCTTAATAACGGGTGGCTGAATGGTTGAGGATGCAGTTTTTACAAACTCACCCTGCTCCTTGAGAGTATTCAGCAGTTCCTTGCTAGTGATTCCGAGCTCTTTAGCAAGCTCGTGGACACGGAGCTTTCCTGGCACTTTTCTCCTCATTTATTCCTAGGACGTCAGGTGCCGATTTCTCCGCATCCTGCACCCTAGGGCTGTTCGTGGACGTTCATCGCTGATGCTTCATCGTGGTGTACTCATCAGTGTTCAGTCTTCCTTACAATGTCACTGCCTGGATGTTCCGAGACACGGCGTATCCGCTGTGCCTCACAATTTTCCAGATAGGCTTGGACAGGGCCTGTATCTACCGAAGCAGATACCCGAAGCGCGCGCTGAAAGGCGTGACGCTTCATCGCTTGGTTAAAAGCTGCCAGCGTTGGTGTTATCCACGCACCCCTTCCCGGCATACACCGGGCTGGATCGGGAAGTAGAGATGCTCCCTGAGCTACCACCC
Organism: Actinomycetes bacterium; assembly: GCA_023432405.1. Lineage (GTDB taxonomy): Bacteria > Actinomycetota > Actinomycetes > Mycobacteriales > Mycobacteriaceae > Corynebacterium. The sequence continues at coordinate 79,166 of JAEYUQ010000025.1, forward strand.
GAAGCAATTCAGTATCCGGGTGTGTAGTACGGGTGGCAATACAAGTGCGAACTCGGATGCTCTGACGCGACATCCGACTCCCTTCCTGTTTGCTGCCAGTAAACCGGAGCTCAGTTTACGCTATGAGTACCCATATCCAACAACTCAGCGCAGCTGCTTACTCGGCATCCGAGCGAATATCTATTTTCCATCCCGTCAAACGTGCAGCTAATCTTACGTTTTGGCCCTCTTTCCCAATAGCCAAAGAGAGCTGGTAGTCCGGAACTGTCACCCGGGCAGTTCTCTCCTCCTCATTGAGAATCTCTACACTTACCACCTTGGATGGAGCAAGAGAGTTTGCTACATAGGCGGCCGGATCCTCAGAATAGTCAACAATATCTATCTTTTCCCCGCCCAGCTCTTTCATAATGTTGCTCACACGCTGGCCACGCGGCCCAATGCAGGCTCCCTTGGCGTTCAGTCCTTTCACCTTGGGAAGCACAGCCACTTTTGAACGGTGTCCAGCTTCCCGCGCAATGCCCAAGATCTCTACTGAACCATCCGCTACCTCGGGTACCTCCAATTCAAAAAGGCCACGAACAAGCTCAGGATGTGTGCGTGAAAGATCCACCCGAGCACCCTTCGAGCTTCTGGAAACTCCTACGATATAAGCCTTTATACGGTCACCGTGACTGAGTTTTTCTCCAGGAATCTGCTCCACCGGCAGAATCATTCCCTCTTGGGAATCGAATTCGCTACCCAAGCGAACCACAACAGAGCCTCGCTGATTGGCGTAGGAATCTCTATCCACTACACCGGAGACCACTCGCCCCTTTTGCCCAGCATATTCGTCAAATACCTGCTCAACATTCGCTTCTGCAAGCTGAGCCATAATGGCTTTCTTGACGGCACGAGCCCCCACCCGCGTGAAGCCTTCGGGAGTATCCTCATACTCCCCTATCACTTCTCCATCTTCTATCTCGGGAACCATCACAGCCACGTTGCCCGTGTCCTTGTCAATGTCCACTCGCGCGCGCGCACCGGGATTCTCCCGAAACTCATAGTAAGCACTCACCAGAGCACGGCTGATAGTGGAAAGAAGCTCCTCGAGAGGAATTCCCCGCTCAGTCACAATAGTTTGAAGTGCGACCATATCAATATTCACTTGTCTCACCCTTTATTCACTTATCGACGTCCCGGTTATAGTACTGAAATCTTGCTGCACCAGCTCCAGCTCTGCAGCAGGCGGCTGCCCGAACTCCACTTCTACCACTACTGGCGGACATTGTGTTAGTTCCCGAACAATCACATCGTTACCGTGAACCAAGGCAACCTGGGACTCGTCGTCATTGAGAGGGCCAATCCGATACTTCTTTTCCTCCAGCTTCACCAGGCGCCCGCGATTGCGACGCCAATGGCGCGGTTTCGTCACTGGCATATCCACTCCGGGAGTGGATACTTCCAAGGTGTATCCCGCACCAAAACGCACTTCACCACGAGCCTCCGCAGCATCAAGGGCTGCTGATACTTCCTGAGACATGACCTCTAAGTCATCGACACCTGGGCGATTATCCGAATCCACCGCAAGAGCTATCAAAGATTTCTTCCCTGCCGCACTCACGCGGATGTTTTCTACATCCATGTTGTGAGCTGCGGCAAGAGGGGCAACCATCGCGGTTATCGTTTCAACACTGGGAAAAGCCATACTGCAACTGTAAAGCACCTTCCACCCCTGAGAACACATCGTCACCCCAGAGAAAACCACCCTCGCAGTGAGAAAAGTTAGGATTACACCTTGTGAAGCTTCCTTCTCTTGTTGCTGGAATTCTGCTGACACTTGCAGCTAGCACCTCACTGAGTTCCTGTTCCTTAATCGGCCCCCATGCAGATGCTGTTCTTCTTGATTTGGCACAGCAGGCTGAAAATGACGCCGCCATGACGAGAGATCCAAACTTCAAAGCTGTGAGAACCACACAAGCGACGGAATTAAAGGAAGAAATCATGCGGCTGTGCGGGCTGCGCACAGACGGTACCCCCTATCCGTCCTGCGCTGAAGATCTTTCCCATCCCGCATCTTCCGAAGACAATCTCCTCGGTGCGCAGGATTCATCATCTTCCAACCACATCCCTGAGCAGTCATCTCCTGTGGACACTAATCAGTGGCTCAGCGCTGCTCGCCAGATTTCCGACGACGTCGATAAGGTACCTGCGCAATCTCGAGAACTTCTGACACGAGAAGCTATAGAACTTGTCCGCCACGCTCCAGGATCTCAGAACACATCACAAGACTCAGCCATCCCCTCCACTGATGCACTTCAGGTGATACCCGCAGAGGATCAGAGAATCTTGGAAGAGGTTCTACGGCGCGAATATGCCACGGTGTATTACCTAGGTCTAGCGATGGGTTATGTGGACGATACTCACGCTCCTAGCTACACCGCCCTTCTGCAGACCCATGAGCACTGTGCTGCTGATCTCAATGCTGCACTGTCCAGCGTTTCCATCACTGTTAGCCCAGATGTGAGCTACCAGCTGGGCAGTTATACCTCTCCGCAGGATGATGCCTCAGCTCGAGCCCTTGCCGATGCCGCGCACGACGATGCCTCACGACACTTACACCTAGCTGCCAGTCAGGTGAGCAACCCCGATATTCGATGGTGGTTGATTAGCTATGCCGGAATCAGTGCTGCCAGGATCAATCCTGGGGAGCCAACCCAGCCTGGACCTGCTGCGTAAGATAATCGAGAATCTCGGAGGCAGGAATCTGCAGGGTATCTCCACCCCGGAACTTCACCTCAACAGTTCCCTCCGCAAAAGAGCGTCCAAACACAGCCGTGATGGGCATTCCTAGTAACTCGGAGTCCTTGAACTTAACACCGGGGCTGACTTTAGGACGGTCGTCGATAAGGACATCCACTCCACGAGCATCCAATTCAGCAACCAGCTGTTCAGCGGCCTCAGCCGCACGAGCATCTTTGTTGGCAATGACCACATGAACGTGATACGGAGCAACCGATAGCGGCCAGATGAGACCTTTCTCATCATGAGACTGTTCCGCAATCACTCCGACCAGCCGAGAGACCCCAATTCCATAGGAACCCATCGTGGGAATAACTCGTTTGCCGTTCTCATCGAGAATTTGAACATCGAAAGCAGTGGTGTATTTCCGGCCCAGCTGGAAAATGTGGCCAATCTCAATGCCACGTTCCAAAGTCAGGGTTCCCATTCCATCGGGGGCAGGATCCCCTTCCTTAATGTCCGCCGCCTCCACATAGCCGTCAATCTCAAAATCACGGCCTACCGTCAGGTTAACCACGTGATGCTCAGGCTTATCTGCTCCTGCAATCCAGGAGGTTCCTCGCACAACCCGAGGATCAGCAAGCAGTGACACACCATTGTCGTGAAGAGCCCGAGGCCCCATATAGCCCTTGACAAGAAAATCTTTGGCTGCGAAATCCTCTGCCTCTGCCAGTTGAACCTCGTTAGGTTCTAGAGAACTTTCAAGACGCTTCATATCAACGTCACGATTTCCCGGAATAAGCACACCGAGTAGATCCCAATCCTCTTTCCCCGGCTCACGAGTCTTACACAGGATGCACTTGAGAGTATCGGCGGCGCTCACCTCATGCCCACGCACGCGAATACCATTGGCACGAGCCCAGGCCACAAGGGCGTCGATGGTTTCTGCATGGAGAGTCTGATACTCCTGAGCCTCGGGAGCTTGAGCGGGATCCTGCTCCTCGCCAGGTTGGGTGGTGACGGCCTCAACATTGGCAGCGTAATCACCCTGGGTTGCAGACACGAAGGTATCTTCCCCATTGGGGCTGATGGCCAGGAACTCCTCAGAGGCAGAACCTCCCATAGCGCCAGAAGTAGCTTTGACGATGGCATACTCAAGGCCAAGACGATTGAAAATTGCCTGATAAGCGGCACGATGCTTGTGATAAGACTCATCCAGACCAGCGTCACTCATGTCAAAGGAATACGAGTCCTTCATAATGAAATCTCGGCCCCGTAGAATACCCGCACGAGGGCGCTCTTCATCTCGGTATTTGAGTTGAATCTGATACAAAGTGACGGGGAAATCTTTATACGAGGAATACATATCCTTCACGAGAGATGCGAACATCTCCTCATGCGTAGGCCCCAAGAGCATATCGTTACCCTTGCGATCTTTGAGTCTGAACAGGGAATCTCCATATTCAGACCACCGCCCCGTCTGTTCATAGGGTTCACGAGGTAAAAGAGCTGGGAAGGTGAGTTCCTGGGCACCTATGTTGTCCATTTCCTCCCGCACTATTGCCTCAATTTTTCGGAGTACTCGAAGCCCCAAGGGCAACCAAGTGTAGATACCTGGAGCAACACGGCGAATATAACCGGCACGAACCATGAGCTTGTGACTGGGGACCTCAGCATCAGCGGGATCCTCGCGCAAGGTTCGCAAGAACAGCGTGGACATACGGGAAATCATGGTGAAGGATTTTATCAGGCGTTCTGGGAGGCCTGTTCAGCCTGCTTTCCTTCTGCAATATCCTCCACACTGAATCTCACTCGAGCAGCAGCAATCAGAATTATGGCCAGCGACAATACCGCGCACACCCACAAAGAGGTTATGTACCCCTGAGCAGGATCAGCTACATACGCCCCTACACCTGCAGCAGCTGCCAACCCAAGGGGGCCCCCAATAGTCTGGCTGACCAGTGAGGTTGCGGTGAGTGGACCTACTTGATCAGGAGTAACACGAGCAACTACGGAAAGCGTGAGTGGTATTAATACAAGCCCGATTCCCACACCAATGATGAGAATAGGAGGAAGCAGTCCCGTCGCGTAACTGATATCTGCTGTGAGAGTGGCACTATAGGCAAAGCCGGCTGTCAGGATTACTCCACCAGAGACAATCAGCCTGCGAGGAGGGAGACCCTCGGAGAGTTTGCTGGCCACAGTGCTACCTACACCCAATGCCACCGCGAAAGGAAGGAAACCTAATCCCGCCTGTAATGGTGTGTACCCCAAGACGTTTTGAACAAAGAGCGCCACCTGAACAGTCACTGCCATCATCACAGCACCCACCAGCAAGATACACAGGAACACTGCTCTTCGGTCTGAGCTGGAGAAAATCGACAAAGGCAACACAGGATGGGCAACTCGTGTTTGGGATCTGAAGAACCACACCAGGATAATGACAGCACTCACGGCAGCCACCACAGCAGATACTCCCTGACTCATCATGGCAAACACCAGAAGCGTAGATCCTCCGGTGGCTAACACGGCACCTTTAATATCCAGACCGACGCCCTCGCCGGGAGTGTGATCTCTGAGACTGTGCAGACCGGCAATCACAATGAGAAGACCCAGCGGTACGTTGACCAGAAAGATCCAACGCCAGCTCGCCTGCGTGAGAATCCCCCCAATGACCAATCCGGCCACAGAGCCAAGCCCGGACATCATCGCAAAAACGGAAAATGCCTGATTGCGAGGCTTCCCAGGGGTAAACATCACCACTATCAGTGCCATAGCGGTAGGCGAAGCAACTGCTGCTCCCATCCCCTGAATCACGCGAGCGGCAAGGAGTACTCCCACTGAGCTGGCAACTCCGCAGACCAAAGACGCAGCAGTAAACACAGCAACACCCACAAGAAATGTTCGTTTCCTCCCGCAGACATCTCCAATTCGGCCACCCAGAAGGAGAAGCCCCCCGTAGGCGAGGGAATAGCCAGTGATTATCCAGTTTCTCAGGGTATCGGAAAGGCCTAAATCCTCCTGAATACGCGCTAGAGCAAGATTCACCACCGTTCCATCGAGAACCACCATGAGCTGCAGGGTGGACAAAACGATGAGAGGCCACCCAAACACCTGGGAGCTTGCAGTGTGTCTGGATTCCGCAGTGGGATGGTACGGCACAGAACTCATAGGCCAGCAACCTCACCGATAACATAGACAGCCGGGTTGGAGATGTGTTTTTCTCGCATCACCTGAGCCAAGGTTGCAAGCGTAGCTCTGGCACTGAGCTGCTGCTCAGTAGTGCCTGAAGAAATCACGGCGGCAGGAGTGTCAGAATCTGCGCCTTCGTCGATGAGAGTACGAGTAATGGCCTCCACATTGCGAACCCCCATCAATACCACAATGGTTCCCCCTGATTGAGCTAAAGCTGCCCAGTTAACCAGGGACTTTGGGTGCCCAGGAGGAAGATGGCCGGACACTACGGTGAAGCTATGGGTCATTCCTCGCTGTGTAATCGGGATATCTACCGCTGCGGGGACAGAAACAGCACTCGTCACCCCTGGAATCACTGACACCTCAATGCCGTGCTCACGGCAGTAGCGCAACTCTTCGTAACCTCGCCCAAACACATAGGGATCTCCCCCCTTGAGACGAGCAACACGTTTCCCCTCTTGTGCATAAGTGACCAAGAGAGCATTAATCTTCCCTTGGCTGACCTGCCGAGAGTAGGGCAATTTGGCCACATCAATGATTTCTTTCGTGCGAATATCACACAACATCTCAAGGTTCTCAGCAGGTCCAAGATGATCCGTCAGGATGACATCGGCCTCTTTAAGAGCTTGCATACCTCGCACTGTGATGAGGTCCCAGGCGCCAGGACCTCCGCCAATGAGGGTAACGCTACCGGGATGTGGGGACGGTGTAGAAGCCGTTGCTGCAGCTGAATTCACAGGCGTTCATTCTAGAGGGCGAGGTACGGCAAAGAAACTTTTAATTCACATCGCCTAAAAACACAACGCCTTCGTATCAGATTCCCTCCCACGGAGGTCTGACACGAAGGCGTTATAAGCGGCGAAGGCCTGTCAGCTACTTGAAGCTAGCTGCACTAGCCCTCAGCTCTCGACGGTTGACGTCCAGCTTCAGGGTCTTCTGGGTGTAATTCCACACCTCATCGAAAAGCTGAGGCTCGTCGTTGAGCTTATGGCCGTAAGAAGGAATCATTTCCTTAATCTTCGGGCCCCACGACACCATCTTGTTACCGAAGCACCGCTCCACCAGCTCCAACATCGCTGCGGGGGCAATAGAAGCTCCCGGAGAGGCCCCAAGCAAACCAGCCAAGGTGCCCTCGCTATTGGAGATAACAGCAGTACCAAATTCCAAAGTGCCGAACTTCGGAGGACGTGCAGGAGCAATCACCTGCACACGCTGACCTGCTGTGATGAGCTCCCAGTCCTTAGACTCAGCATTGGGCATATATGTGCGAAGCAAATCCATGCGCTGCTCGAAGGTCTTGAGCACCTCAGTAACCAGGTACTTCGTGAGACCTATTTCCTTCACACCAACGCCAAGATAGGAAGGAATGTTGTCCAGTCTGATGGTCTTGGGAAGATCCGTGTAGTTGCCGTACTTCAGGAACTTCGGAGTCCAGCCAGCGTAAGGCCCGAACAGAAGACCCGCCTTCCCGTTGATAATACGGGTATCCAGGTGAGGCACAGACATAGGCGGAGATCCCAAAGAGGGCTTTCCGTACACCTTAGCTGCGTGTCGAGCAATAATATCTTCGTTCGTGCAGCGCAACCACTGGCCTGATACCGGGAATCCGCCATAGCCACGAATCTCCGGAATTCCAGACTTCTGAAGGAGAGGTAGCGCTTTACCACCAGCACCAACAAAGACAAATTTACCGATAACAGACCCCAGTTCGCCGGAAGCCTGCTTCTTGTAGGTCACGCGCCAAGCCTTCCCCTCAGGCTTGATATCAATAACCTCTGCCCCATAAAGGTTTTCCTGTGAACCATTCTGGATAAACTGTCGCGTCTGAGCACCATAGTTCACATCGGTTCCGTCATCAGACCACGAAATAGCAATGGCCTCAGTGTGTTCTTCGCGACCTTCCCCCATGAGAGGTAGCAATTCAGCAAACTCGGCCTCATCCTTGGTGAACTGCAGGTTGGGGTACACGGTTTGAGTGGATAATTCTTCCCAGCGCTGCTTGATATACCCAACATCGTTACCATGCCCAAAGGAGACATGTGGGCAGGAGTTAATGAACTCCGTGGGTTCCGGGAGAATACCCTGATCTACCTCATAGGACCAGAACTGCCGAGAAATCTGGAACTTCTCGTTAACGGAAACAGCCTGAGCAACGTTAATGTGACCGTCTACTAACGGGGTGTAGTTCAGCTCGCATAGTGCAGAGTGCCCGGTACCCGCGTTGTTCCATGGTGACGAAGATTCCAAACCTGGGGCATCCAGACGCTCAATGAGCATCTGAGACCAGCCTGGTTCAAGTTCATGCAGCAGGGCACCCAGCGTGGCACTCACTACACCGCCACCAATGAGGACGACGTCAACGTGCTGTGCTTTTGTCTTTTTCGACACCATCTATCTTCCTCTTTGGTTCTCTACTTCCTCAGATGACTACCCATGTGTTCCCACAAGCGGGGGTACCGCTGAAGTCACACAGCTCCACTTCTTACTTGTGATTAGGAGTGCAGCGCTACCTCGGTGTCCATCTCCGTAAAACTCTACGCCAGTGGCTTTCAGGAGTTCACAATTATGCTCCTCAAACCCCCTCAAGCCCTCTCTTTCGGGGGCTACTCTTACCCCCTCAACGCTGTATTTACCTCGACGCCTCCTACCCCCACCCCTCCTGCTCAATAGTGGCTACCATGAACACCATGCCTCATGCAGCACGTCTTCACCAGTGGACTCCAGACCCTCTTGGCCCAGGCTTTAGCGCCACCACTCTGTCACTTGGAGCAGATCCCGACGGAGAGGGCGAGGTTGTCACGACCGTCGTCAAGTATGACAGCACCTCACTGACGCCAAATTCTTCGGAATCCCATGCTGAGACTCAGCACTCCCAGACTGCCTACCTGTGGGTCCACGGAATATCTGATTACTTCTTCCACCGGCACGTTGCAGAGCATTTCACCACAGGAGATTTTTATGGGGTGGACCTGCGAAAGTGCGGACGCAGCCACAGAGGGCAACAACGGTGGCACTATGCCAGTGATCTGTCCTACTACTTTGAAGATCTCTACGCCGTCATGGACCTGCTCTCCGACTATCAGGAGGTGGTTATCATGGCACACTCCACCGGCGGCCTTATCGCTGCTCTCTGGCTTGACGACGCCCGTCGTCATCACCCGAGCGTCCATCAGAAGGTGTCCGGCCTGGTACTCAATAGTCCCTGGTTGGACATGATGTTTCCATCCTGGCTTGTCACAGCTCTCAAGCCGGTGATCAAAACTGTTGGCGCTTGGTATCCCCTGCTGAAAGTCAGTGCCGGGAAACACACAGCCTATGTAGAGTCCTTGCGGGACTGGGAATTCAATCCACGCTACAAACCATTAGCCGGACACACCAAATATCTTGGGTGGGCGCGCGCTATCATCCTGGGACAAGAAAAAGTTCACCGCCGTCAGGTGGACGTCGGCGTTCCGGTGTTGACTTTGTGTTCTGATCACTCCCTTCTCAAGAAATCCTGGACTCCTGAGGCAGATCATGCGGATGTGATTCTGGATGTGGATCAAATCCAGAATCGCGCCCCCTTACTTGGGCAGGATGTCATCGTGACTGTGCTCCCAGGAGCTCGCCACGATGTTTTCCTGTCTGAAGATGAAGCCCGTGAGCAGGCATTTTCTGTCACTGATCAGTGGCTGGCGACCCACACACTACACTGAGCGCATGACCTCAGGTGCTGTTCTCCCCGATGGAACTATCCACTACGACATCATTGTGATTGGGACTGGTTCTGGAAACACAATCATTGATGAGCGCTTTGACCAGTATTCAGTGGCACTCGTGGAAGAGGGCAGGTTTGGGGGAACCTGTATCAATGTGGGATGTATTCCTACCAAGATGTTTGTCCACACCGCAGACACCGCCCTAGCAATCAGACAAAGCGCTCGCCTCGGGTTATCCAGTGACCTTACCGAGGTACGGTGGCAGGACATCACAGAGCGCATCTTCGCGCATCGGATTGATCCCATCGTCCAGTCCGGACAGGAATACCGGGTAGGAGATCGCACCCCTAACATCGACGTCTACCCTCACCACGCAGAATTTATCGGAGTCAAAAAGCTTAAGGTTGGAGACCACATACTCTCTGCCGATCAGATTGTTTTGGCAGCAGGATCTCGCGCAGTGATGCCTGAAGTCATCAGCAACTCTGGGGTTGATGTTGATACGAATGCCACTATCATGCGCGTACCCACGCAACCTCGCTCCCTCATCATTCTTGGTGGCGGATATATCGCTATGGAGTTTGCCCATATTTTCGACGCTCTGGGCACTCAGGTCACCATCATCAGCCGCTCCGATCTCCTCCGCCATCTGGATGCGGATATTCAACGGCGCTTCAGTGACATAGCTGTCCACCGCTACGATGTTCGCCTTAATAGAACAGTTCGTTGTGTTACTCGTGGTGAGTCTGGAATCACTGTCACCCTTGACGACGCCTCTACTGTCACTGCCGAACGCCTCCTTGTGGCCACAGGGCGAAAGTCCAACGCAGATCTTTTAAACCTGGAAAAATCCGGGATTGCCATGCACGGTGCGGAGGTTGCAGTTAATGATTATGGAGAAACCACTGTGCCCGGGGTGTGGGCTTTAGGTGATGTGTCTTCCCCATTCAAGCTCAAGCACGTTGCAAACTCTGAGGCTCGGACGATTCAGCACAATCTTCTTCACCCGAATGATCGACAACGGCTGAATCATGACTATGTGCCAGCTGCAGTCTTTACACATCCGCAAATAGCTACTGTGGGACTCACCGAAGCTCAAGCGCGGGAGCAGGGCTATAACGTGACGGTTGCACTCCAACGGTATTCAGATGTGGCCTATGGCTGGGCAATGGAGGACGACACAGGCATAGCTAAACTCGTCGCAGACCGAGACACAGGTCAGCTTCTGGGCGCTCACTACATGGGCCCTCAAGCTTCAACGCTGATTCAACAACTCATTACGGTGATGGTGTATCACCTGGATCTACGGAACTTTGCGCGACATCAGTACTGGATTCATCCGGGGCTTGCCGAAGTAACAGAAAACGCGCTTCTGGGGCTGGACTTCACGAGCTAGGTTACATCGGCATGACGAGAAATAGTGTGATAGCTCCTCCTTGAGATAGAAAGCTATCTACTCTTCATCGGGAAGAGTGAGTATCTCATTCCCATCTTCTGTAATCACAATGGTGTGCTCAAATTGTGCTGACCAAGAAAAGTCTGTGTTTTGAACAGTCCAGCCGTTGTCCCAGATCCTGTAATCCAATCCTCCGAGATTGATCATGGGCTCCACGGTAAGTGTCATTCCCGGTTCCAGAACATTGCGATACACCGTGGAGTCATAATGCAAAACCACAAGGCCGTTATGGAATGTAGTGCCGATACCATGCCCGGTAAAATCCCGCACGACTGAATAGCCAAAGCGATGGGCGTAGCTTTCAATTACTCGACCTATAACGTTGATCTCTCTACCGGGTTTGGCAGCTTTAATGCCTCGCATCATTGCTTTTTGAGTACGTTCCACGAGAAGTCTATGTTCACGAGACGGTTCACCTGCCCAAAAAGTGGCATTTGTATCACCATGAACTCCGTTTTTATACGCGGTAACGTCAATGTTCACGATATCCCCCTCCTCAATCACCGTGGTATCAGGAATACCGTGACAGACAATCTCATTGAGAGATACACAGCAGCTCTTGGGAAAATCCATATAGCCCAAGGTGGATGGGTAGGCCCCGTAATCAAGGATGTACTCGTGAACGATACGATCTAGCTCGTCAGTCGTGACCCCAGGGGCAACAGCTTTGCCAGCAACCACCAAAGCGTTAGCGGCAATTTTGGAAGCCTCACGCATCTTCTCAATGGTTTCAGGAGTCTGAACGAAAGGCTCACCCATGTTTTCTTGAACAGAATCTTTCCAGACATATTCAGGACGTGGAATCGAGTCCGGAACAGTCCGAATAGAGGTGGGTGTACCAGGTACGAGATGAGCGCGTTCACTTGTCATGCCCATCATGCTAGTCCCTGGATCATCTTCCCAGAGCTGAGCCCCAACTCCCTCTGGACACAGTTAAGAAACTGTGCTCCTTCCCCAGGAGAATGTTTTTTAAGAGGCTGTCCTTTTAAGGAACAATGACTTCAGTGCGCCCATCTGCAGTAAGACCGCGTTCTTGAGCCAAGCGATTGGCTTCCGAAATCAGAGTGTCAACGATGTCTGCTTCCGGAACTGTCTTAATGACTTCACCTGCAACAAAAATCTGCCCTTTACCATTACCGCTCGCCACCCCTAGATCGGCTTCGCGGGCTTCTCCTGGACCATTGACAACGCAACCCATCACCGCAACGCGAAGAGGATACTTGATGTCCTCGAAAGCCTTGCTAACATTCTCCGCCAGACTGTAGACATCCACTTGGGCACGACCGCATGAGGGGCACGACACAATCTCCAGCTTCTTGGGACGCAGATTGAGCGACTGCAAAATCTGATCTCCCACTTTGACTTCCTCGACGGGGTCAGCAGACAAGGAGACGCGAATCGTATCACCGATGCCCTCAGCGAGAAGCACACCGAAAGCAACAGAAGACTTGATGGTGCCCTGGAAAGCAGGTCCAGCTTCGGTGACACCAAGGTGGAGAGGATAATCTGTTTTTTCGGCAAGTAGCCTATAGGCCTGCACCATAGTCACGGGATCGTGGTGCTTTACTGAGATGGCAATATCGTTGAACCCATACTCAGCAAAAAGATTGGCTTCATTGATAGCGGATTCCACAAGAGCTTCGGGAGTAGCTTTACCGTATTTTTCGAGCAACCGTTTATCCAAAGAGCCTGCGTTAATCCCAATGCGAATAGGTACATGGGCCTGACTGGCTGCCTCAGCAACCTCCTTGACCCTCCCATCGAATTCCTTGATATTGCCGGGATTCACACGAACTGCGGCACAACCCGCTTCAATGGCGGCAAAGATGTATTTCGGCTGAAAATGGATATCCGCGACAACCGGAATAGGAGACTTGGCGGCAATTGCAGGAAGGGCAGCGGCGTCGATAGTTTTGGGGCAAGCCACGCGCACGATGTCACAACCAGCCGCGTTAAGCTGCGCAATCTGCTGCAAGGTGGCGTTTATATCATGCGTCTTCGTATTCGTCATGGACTGCACCGAGACCGGGTAGTCTGAGCCCACACCAACCCCACCAACCATTATTTGGCGAGTCTTGCGCCGAGGGGCTAGAGGGGTGAGTGGAGTACCAGGAAGACCAAGTCCAATGGCAGCCATGACGGTTTTCTCCTTCACAAAGCTTGACTACTTGTTACCTTCTGCAACGTCATGAGAAACACTCCCATGCTACTCGAAGAGCGTGATGGGGTTGATGACATCGGCCACTATAACGATTACGCCCACTGTCAGAAGAAGAGCGGCGACACCAGCCGTGAGAGGAAGGAGCTTGTTGTAATTAGCGGGAGGTCCAGGAGGAAGGCCACGAAGCTTCCGGAGAAAATCCCGCAGCTTTTCATAGAGCACAACAGCGATATGCCCGCCGTCGAGAGGTGGAAGTGGCACCAGATTGAAGAGGGCGAGGAATAGGTTCAAAGATGCCAACATCATCCAGAACATACCCCACAGAGAACGCTCGACAAGCTCACCACCAATCCGTGAAGCCCCTACCACCGACATTGGACTTTCAGTGTCACGCTCGCCACCGAAGATACTGACGATGACACCGGGAATGGCCGCTGGGAATTTGGCCAACCCAATGACCGATTCCTTCAGCATGATGGCCCCATAGTCAGCAGCAGCAGGTATCGCGTCCACAGGAGAGTAGCGTCGAATGACATCGAGAGGAGCCGACACTAGCCCCACGGCACCTGCAGAGACAGAAGTTCCATCAGAGTTCAGCCGTTGAACAGAGGCAACAGTAACTGGAACCACCTGCTGCCCACTGTCTCGCAGAACTGTAAATTCCACTACCTGCTTGGGGCGAGTAAGCACATAATCTCTGATCTGCGAAAAACTTGTCACCGCAATACCATCTATGGCGGTAATTCGATCACCGGCTCGTATTCCTGCCTCAGCTGCCGGCCCAATGCCGTGACATGGGCTCAGCTCCGTGGAAGCTATTTGGTCTGAAACGCAGGACGTGGATTCCACCATCGGGGTGGTATCAGCATTCGGATCAGGGATCCCCGAGGTCATGGCCACACCAGCGAGAATGATGAAAGCCACGATGACGTTCGTGATAACCCCGCCGGAGAGAACCACAATGCGCTGCCAAGCAGGCTTATTGATCATGGCTACAGGTGCTTCCTCAGGGGTGACCGGATCCAGAGACGTCATTCCAGCGATGTCACAGAATCCGCCCAAGGGCAACCAATTGATGCCGTATTCTGTATGTCCACGACGAAAAGACCACATTGTAGGTCCAAAACCTATGAAGTACCTGCGCACACGCATTCCAAAGAGACGCGCCATTGTCATGTGGCCTGCTTCGTGAAGAGCAATCGTAAGACCTATGCCTAGTGCGAAAAGCGCAATTCCGACGATGTAAGCGAACACGTGCTATGCCTCAATTTCCCCACTCACGCATATGCCACAGCAATGCGCTTGATGATGTCTCGAGCTCTGAGTCTTGCTTCTGTTTCCACCTGAATGATGTCGTGGACGCTGTGCGGTTCTAAGGCGAACTCAGATGCGTTCTCAAGAACAGAAGAGATCACATCAACGATTTGAGGGAAGTGAATTCCTCCGTTCAGGAACGCTTGAGCTGCTTCTTCATTGGCAGCGTTATAAACCGCAGTATATGTCCCTCCATGCACAGCTACCTCACGGGCTAACTCCACCGCTGGAAAGGCCGTATTATCCACGGGCTCAAAGCTCCATGTAGCCGACTGCGTGAAATCAATAGCGGGCTCTGCCTCGGGAACGCGATCCGGCCAGTGTAAGGCGAGAGAAATGGGGAGTTTCATGGAGGGCAAGGACGCCTGCGCGATTGTTGCGCCGTCGCAAAAGGTAACCGCAGAATGCACTATGGATTGGGGGTGAACAGTTACTTCAATGTTGCGCGGATCAATATCGAAGAGCAAGGAAGCTTCAATCAGTTCCAGCCCTTTGTTCACCAAAGTAGCGGAATTCAAGGTGTTCATCTGCCCCATAGACCAGGTAGGATGTGCTGCTGCTTGCTGCGGAGTGACATCCCACATCTCTTCCCGCGTACACCCTCTGAAAGGGCCACCGGAGGCAGTGAGCACTAAACGAGACACTTCAGATTCTCTCCCACTGCGAAGACATTGAGCCATTGCGGAATGCTCCGAATCCACTGGAACCAGCTGACCAGGTTGAGCCATTGAGCGCACGAAAGCACCCCCGGCAACAAGCGATTCCTTGTTAGCCAAAGCGAGAGTAAGACCGAGTTCCAAGGTGGCTACTGTGGCATGTAAACCGATAGAACCCACCAAACCATTGAGCACGGTATCAGTATTGTCTGCCTGAGAACGAACAAGCTTTTCAGCGGAATCTGTACCACTGAGAGGGCTACCACCTAACTTCCTAGCGACGATCTCTGCCGAGGCAGAACTGGCCACAGCAACCTGGTCAGGCCGTAGTCCCAACTCTCGGGCCTGCTGAACCACGAGATCAGGTTGTGAACCTCCTGCCGCTATGCCCACAACCCGAAACTTATCGGGATTGCTGGCAATAACCTCAAGAGCTTGAGTTCCGATTGATCCGGTGGATCCAAGGAGAAGAATGCGCTTAATCACTGCTCTATTGTGACATCTAGACCTCACAGTAGTCAGGTGTGGTAGTCCGAATGATTGAATTTAGCGCCCATACTGGTTTTCTCCTTGAGAAATGAAGCTTCATCTCACGCAGTGAGCTAGACTCCTTCCTGAAACTTTTGTGAGTTCAGATGACATGTGCTGATAGTCCAGCGGATGTTTTAGCTCACAGCACATTGAAGGAGAAAGACGTGGCAGGTTCTCACTCGATAAACCATAAGGTCTATAACGGCGTCTCCACAGAGGACGAGCCCTCAGCAAAATGGGGCTGGCACAATATTGGCAGCAAACCTGTTCAAATCTACGGCTGGTGTGCTGTTGTTCTGTTGCTCCTCCTGAACATTGGCAACCATCGAGGTCATGTGGAAACAATCTTCCTCATCACCTTGGCCGTTGTTATCGTGTTGCTCCTGGTTCTCGGTATGCTCAAGCCAAAGCTCAGTCAGGTGCGTACAGTAACAGCTCACAATAAGCCTCTGGGTTATGAAGAGCCGGAATGGGCTTATCTCCAGGCCACGCTCCAAGGGCCCTATGCAGAACTCAGCGACTCTCAGCTACGCTCCCTTAACATTGATCCTTCTCGGGTAGCTCACCTTCGCTCCCTACCAGAGGCCTAAGAGCTTTCGCTGAATCCTCATTCTTATGACCCGCTCCCCTTCCGAGGGTGAGCGGGTTTTGTCTGTCCCCGACGGTCTAAGCACACCTCGATTAGCGGGCCCTCCCCTACGAGACAAGTACTAGGCGCACAGGGACTTTGGTCCTACTCATGAATTACCTAACGGGTAATGACTGACGGACAGAAGATTCTTTTGAGGGAGTAGATGACTCCCGCTAAATGGCCATCCCCTTCCTATCCATGACAAAGGTTCTGGGGCTATCGACCGTTGGTACCTGGTGAGCTGTTGCGCCTGCCCTATCCTTGATTCTTGTTCTAGTGATGCTTGTTTCTTGGCTGTGGTCCGGGATTTCTACGGGCCAAGGGGCGATCTCAACAGCCAGCAAAAGCCCGCTTATTGCCTCATCTGGATAGCTGTTCCACTTCTCCCAGTTGAAACAACGGTTGTAACAAAATCAACAATGTTTCTCATAAAAAGTTGTGGTGTCCAACGCATCGTAGATCTCGCTCGGGCTTCGAGAACCACAGACACACAAAAGAGCACCACAAGGAAAAGTGTTGCCCAATACACTGAACCATGCCATGAGATATTTGAGCCCGTAGAAGCAGACCCAGCAATCGGTGGATAGAAGAGGACGAGGGTAGCAATCGCTACAGGGGACATATATCTTTGAGTTCTACTGCACTCAAAGAAGATTCCCAGATAGAGGACAACGACAATATAGGTATAGTGGGACCAAAAGATGTTGCTACTCAGGAGAGCTGCAACAAACACCCCTACACAAAGAATCTCACAGGAGCGCTCACGTAACTGACTGGCAGCTGCGAGCACGCAGAGAGCTAAGAAAGCTCCTACTAACAGCGCTAAAAGGCTAACAAATGGTGCAGGGTGCGAGATGGTGGTGACAGAAGAAATCCCGTTTCCTCTAGTTGTATAGACCAAGCTCAACAGCGAATTATTGTTGGCAGTGACATAAGCTTCCGAAGAAATCACCCTTAATTCTTTGAACCATTCAGCGTAAATACGCGGCCCTATGAACGAAACACTGATGACCGTTGTCAACAGTATCGTAATCAAAGCGGTTATCGCGGATCGCCGACGAGACGCAAAGAACAAAAGGATGACAATAACAACGAAAGGTGTCAGTTTTACGATTGTTACTATTGCCAACGCAATTCCTGAAACATAAGGGTGCTTCTCGGAAATTGCAATGCCAAAGAGTAAAAGAGCAAAGAGAATAGGCGTTGTTTGGCCAAGATAAGCTGCATCCACAACCGGCTGACTGATCCACAGCATAACAACAATCAGCAGAAGATAACGAGTATTAAGGGGACGCTTTTTCCAGATATAGTGAGCAGAAACGACGGTAATGACAATTCCCGCTCCAGTCAAAAACGCTAACAGATGAAGTGACCAGTAGTAATTCATAAAGTGAGATAGAATTCCGACAAACTGTGCCACCATGGGGGCCTGAACAAAAGGATGAGGCCACGGCGCTATGTCGAAAGCATCTCGATAATAACTCCACAGAGAACTAGCAGTACTACCGAAATCCCACCAGGATCGATCATAGATGGCATCAGTCTGATCATTTCTCACCATGAGACCGGCGATCCATAGCGAAGCCCAGTCATCCCCTAATTGTCGGAGATGCCAATATCCCATAGTGAACAGACCCATGAGCACAGTCAAGACCCACGTAGTAGTAGTCATGAAAGGCCCCGAGACTTCATCTGATGGAGGAGCTAACTGTGGCGTGGATTCTACGTCGGCTTGTTGTATGGGCTGTTGTACCTGTTGTGGATCAGCCATGTGTTGTTTGGACTTTCTACGGGCTAAGAATTCAGCGGACACTTGTTTAATTTTCTGAGAGGATGGAAAAATACCCGGTTTTATCTGGACGTGACGCCCGGCGCGGCGTGATGAACGGTCAACAACCACTGCGCTGAGAGCGGATTGCGGCGTACGCGCTGACTTAGGGAGCACACGTTCAGCCAAAGCTGACGAGGAGTTCTGAGAACCAGATGACCTCGATGTTTTCGAAGACCTACTCTGTGAAGCTGCTTCGACTTGATAGGGGCCGTATCTAGAGCTATCGCTATCGCCGAGAACACTATCGGCGCTGATTGGAGTAACTGGTAGACGAGTGGAGGGAGGATAAAGAGAATCAAACTGGTGGTCTTCTTCTGAGGCTATCGAAGACCTTTCAGAAAACGCAGAGACATCATTGTCTACCCCACTCGACAAGTAATCATCTGAAATTCCAGTATTTTGCTCAACTTCTGATGAAGGTTTTACATGAGAATGGGGAACAGAATAACCACTATCAAATGCGGTCATTTCTGTATATGACTCCGAATTAAGTGGCCCTGAGACTATCTCATGGCGTGGATCATCACCATAGGAGTTCTCTGAGAGATCAGGAGATGACGCGCGCAGATCATTAAGAGATTCAAGAAAAGCTCTGTATTCAAAGCCATCTTCTTCCCCATCATCGCGGGAAAGGTAGGAAGCATCAGTGGACTCTCTATTCCCCAGAGAAGATGTCGAATGTTCATCACGATCCGAAGAGCCCCACTCCGAAGGGACATAGCTATCTGAGTAGGGATCATCATGTGCCACTGCGTCCACCTTTCCTCCGGGAATATGCACTTTAGACTACCCAACTGTGGTGGTATTACTGCGTAACGATTGGCTATCGGTGCGGCTTTACTCCTGAATAGTTCTTTTCTCTGCTGCGAGCTGCCCACACGCAGCGGCAATCTCCTGCCCCTTGGTGTCACGAACAGTGCAGGTTACTCCGTGAGAACGCACTCTCTTGAGGAACTCCTCCTGGCGTTGTCGAGGAGAGGCATCCCACTGTGATCCGGGGGTTGGGTTTAAAGGTATGAGATTGACATGAACGAGAGGTCCGAGTGCTTTATGCAAGCGTCTACCCAATAAATCAGCTCGATAATCCTGATCGTTGACATCTCTGATAAGTGCGTATTCGATGGACACTCTGCGCCCAGATTTTTGGGCGTAGTACAGCGCTGATTGAAGAACCTCTGCTATATCGTAGTGCTGATTCATAGGAACCAGGGTGTTGCGCAACTCATCGTCGGGAGTATGTAAGGACACTGCTAGGCGACACGCCAGACCTTCATCAGCAAAACGACGAATCGCCGGTGCTAGACCCACAGAAGACACAGTGATGTTGCGCTGTGAAATACCAAAACCACGTGGCGCGGGCTCATAAATCTGGTGAATAGCGGAGAGTACGCGCTTGTAATTGGCGAGAGGCTCTCCCATTCCCATGAAGACGATGTTAGTGAGTCTTGAACCTTCATTGCGCATGGTAGCTGCGGCTGCACGCACCTGATCGACAATCTCTGCTGTTGAGAGATTTCGATCCAAACCCCCTTGTCCGGTGGCACAGAATGGACACGCCATCCCACAGCCTGCTTGGGAAGAAATACATAAAGTAGCCCGGTCTGGATATCGCATCAGCACAGATTCCAACAAAGTGCCGTCATGCAGACGCCACAGTGTTTTCGTGGTTGCACCATCATCGGTCTCCACAACACGAATCTCGGTGAGCAGCTGCGGGAAGAGAGCATCTCGCACTTTTTCCCGAACTCCTAGAGGAAGATCCGTCATCGTAATCGGATCTGCCTCGAAGCGTCCGTAGTAATGTCTGGCAATTTGATCCACGCGGTAAGCAGGCAACCCAAGTTCCTTCAACGCTGCCACGCGCTCGTCACGAGTCAGATCAGCAAAATGCTGTGGAGGAAGCTTCCGGCGCCCCTCGCCCACATAAATTTTTACTGGTTCAGACATACTTGTTGCTTGCTTTCATACGTTGATTCAATTCTTAACAAGACCTCCTGAGGCCCCCTCCAGCGAAAGGAGCGGCTCAAGACTTAAGACAACGGAACAGGAAGATTACTCATGACTCCCAAGATGACCCAGGTCAGCATTGCGGAAGGCAACAAACCGTCAATACGATCCATCACACCCCCATGTCCAGGAAGCGTTTGAGCCATATCTTTAAGACCAAGTTGGCGTTTAAATTGTGATTCCACCAAATCACCCAAAGTAGCACAAAGCACAAGGCCTACACCCAGAGGAATTCCGAACCACCAATACTGCCGAAGAAGGAAGTGAACACAGATAATTCCCACGGTCACACCCAAAAACAGGGAACCTGCCAACCCTTCCCAGGACTTCTTCGGACTCACAGCTGGAGCCATCGGATGAGTACCAAAAAGCACCCCGAAAATATATCCTCCAACGTCCGATGCCACTACGCATCCGATAAATGTGAAGATGTAGTAATTGTTGACCACACCGTCACTCTCAAGCTGAGAAATCATTGCAGCGAAGGTGCCAAACATGGGAATCCAGGTGAGCACCATTATGGATACTGCCGAGTCCCTCAACCAATTTCGAGGTCGAGTGTGAATTCCATGATGAAACAACCTACCAACCATGATGGCCATAGCAGCAGCTACAAAAACAGCTACAAGACCATCGGTGGAAAAGAAGTATGATGCCCACACCATGAATTGCCCGGTCAGGATGAGCATCCATCGAGAGATGATGGCACCATTTTCTCGTAGCCGCGAGGAAACCTCCCAGGTTGCAACACCAATAGCAACGGCAACAAGTGGATACCACAGTTCAGGCTTGATGAGCATCGCATAAATAACTACGGCGCCTAAGATCACGCCTGTAGCTATAGCTGCTGGAAGATTGCGTCCAGCAGAATTACGAGGACGCAAACGCTTCTTGTCACCATCTCTCATCACGCTACCCACTTGACTTAGATGTCCAGCAATTCCTTCTCTTTCTTGGCAACAAGATCATCAATAAGCCCAATGTAGCCCGAGGTTATCTTGTCCAGCTTCTTTTCCGCTGCAGTCACCTGATCCTCGGGAGCTTCCCCATCCTTCTGAAGCTTCTTGAGTTGCTCCATGCCTTTGCGACGAATGTTCCGGACAGCAATCTTCCCATCTTCACCCTTAGCACGGGAGACTTTCACCATTTCTTTACGACGCTCCTCCGTAAGCTGAGGAACAGTCACTCGCAGGGCCTGGCCCTCATTAGTGGGGTTCACTCCAAGATCTGAGTTGCGTATTGCCGTTTCAATGGCGTCCATTGCAGAGGCGTCGTAAGGGCGAATGAGGAGCATTCGCGGTTCCGGAACGGAGATAGACGACATTTGAGTAATGGGGGTGGGGGTACCGTAATACTCAGCTACCAGGCCGTTAAACATTGCAGGGTTGGCGCGCCCTGTCCTAATAGTGGTGAGATCCTCTCGAGTATGATCAACCGACTGTTCCATGTGATACTCGGCATCAGTCAAAATGTCATCAATCATGAAAAATCCTTTTCAGCGTATGTCTGGCGTTAATTAGTTACAGTGAGGACTGTACGAGAGTACCAATTGATTCACCTGCAACCGCACGGGCAATGTTTCCATCTGTGAGAAGATTGAAAACGAGAATCGGCATATTATTGTCCATGCATAGGGAAAAAGCAGTGGAATCAGCAACCTTAAGCCCTTTTTCCAGAACCTCCCGCGGGGAAATCCGATCGAACATCTTGGCGTCTGGATGAGTTCGAGGATCGGCATCGTAAACACCATCCACCGCTTTTGCCAGGAGAAGTACCTCGCAGTCAATCTCCAAAGCACGCTGTGCGGCAGTGGTGTCAGTGGAGAAATAGGGGGTTCCCATGCCAGCTCCGAAAATGACCACACGGCCCTTTTCGAGATGCCGCTTCGCCCGCAACGGCAAGTATGGTTCAGCAACTTGAGCCATGTTAATGGAGGTTTGGACTCGGGTATCGACTCCTTGCCGCTCCAGGAAATCCTGCAGTGCCAGACAGTTCATCACCGTCCCTAGCATTCCCATGTAATCACTACGATTACGATCCATGCCGCGCTGCTGGAGTTGTGCTCCACGGAAGAAATTCCCTCCACCAATGACAACGCACACTTGAGTTCCTGCTTTTGACACCTCGGCGATTTGCTTGGCCACGCTATCGACCACATCGGGATCAATGCCTACCTTGCCGCCGCCAAACATTTCACCGCCCAGCTTGAGCATGACGCGCTTGAATCCAGTCCGTTGGGGTTTCTGGGGGTTGTGCTCGGATGTGGTCACCGTTGGTGTCTCCTTCATTAGTGAACGTGACGAGCTGTCCTTGACGGTGCTGCCACTACACAGGACAACACCGCGTTCGGGGCACTATTGTACCGTCACTGCCGATGAAGGAATGCGAAAGCCCCGCCAGAGTTTATTGTGTTCCCTAAACTCTGGCGGGGCTTAGCTAGACCAGTTCAACGCTACATGGGACAAGCATGGTTGACACGTGACAACGCATCAACCACCTACTTCTGCCCCACCTCAAAGCGCTCAAAGCCCAGCAACTTGACACCAGCGGCGTCGATAAGCTGCTGCACAGTCTTCTTACTATCCGCAACAGAAGCCTGATCTACCAGGACGACGTCCTTGTAGAAACCGTTGAGGCGTCCCTTCACGATGCTGGGAATTGCCTTTTCAGGCTTGCCTTCCTCGCGAGTGATCTCCTCAGCGATTTTCTTCTCATGCTCCACAACTTCTTCAGGAACATCATCACGAGTCAAGTACTGAGGCTTGAGGGCTGCAATCTGCATAGCAACGGCATGGGCAGTAGCTTCTGCCTGCTCGCCGTCACCGGAATAAGCCACCAAAACACCCACTGCAGGGGGCAAATCAGCGGAACGCTGGTGCAAGTACACAGAAACTTTATCGCCCTCGAGGGTAGCGGCACGACGAAGCTGCAACTTCTCACCGATTTTGGCTGACATTTCCTGGAGAGCATCCGCAGCGCGCTGACCGTTAACCTCTACCTCGGCAAGTTCTTCCGGAGTATTGGCACCAGCGGCAGCAGCTGCCTCAGCAACCTTCTTTCCGAACTCAACAAACTCAGGGGTCTTCGCCACGAAGTCCGTTTCGGCGTTGATCTCCACCATGGTGTGACCGGAAACCGCAATCAAACCCTCAGTGGCATTGCGCTCGGCCCGCTTACCGACGTCCTTAGCGCCCTTGATACGCAGAATCTCCACTGCCTTGTCGAAATCCCCGTCAGTTTCTTCCAGGGCTTTCTTGCAGTCAAGCATTCCAGACTGAGTCATTTCACGAAGCTTCTTGACGTCAGCTGCAGTGTAATTTGCCATGACTATAATCCTCCCTTACTTGGTCTCTTCTGCGGAATTATCCTCAGCAGCGGAGCCTTCAGCAACAGCTGCTTCCTCAGCAGAGGCCTCGGTGGCAGGAGTCTGAGCTGCGGACTCCTCTACTCCCTCTACGGGAGTGTCCTCAGGAAGGCCTGCCTCGGCATTCGCTATAGCTGCAGCATCCTTCTCTTCGGTATCTCCAGCGGCTTCACGAGCGGCTGCCAGGCGTCGTTCTTCACGAAGCTTCTTGCCTTCTTCCACCGCCGTTGAAATAACACGGGTAAGAACCTGAGTGGCGCGGATAGCATCGTCGTTACCAGGAATGGGATAGGTAACGTCATCTGGGTCGCAGTTGGTGTCCAGAATAGCTACAACAGGAATGTTCAGCTTCTTGGCCTCAGCAATAGCGATGTGCTCCTTGTTGGTGTCAACCACCCACAGCGCAGAAGGAGTCTTGGACATATCAGCAATGCCACTGAGAACTCGCTCAAGCTTTTCCCGCTCACGGGTCAGCATGAGGATTTCCTTCTTGCCACGACCAGCATAGCCATCCTCAGCAGCATCCATCGCCTGCAGCTCTTTCATGCGATTCAGACGCTTAGACACTGTCTGGAAGTTGGTCAGCATACCGCCCAACCAGCGCTGATTCACATAGGGCATTCCGGTGCGCTCAGCCTCAGTTTGAATGGCCTCTTGTGCCTGCTTCTTGGTGCCGACAAACAGAATGGTTCCACCGTGAGCCACAGTCTCCTTGACGAACTCATACGCCTCTGCGATATAAGTCAGCGTCTGCTGAAGATCAATGATGTAAATGCCATTGCGGTCAGTAAAGATGAATCGCTTCATCTTCGGGTTCCAACGACGAGTCTGATGACCAAAATGGACACCAGCGTCAAGAAGCTCACGCATGGTTACGACTGCCATGAAGTGCTCTCTCTCTTCTAGAATTTTGGTTGTTTTCCACAGGTTTTAACCGATCATTCCGGCTTTATCCTGCTCCTGGCGATACCCAGCTATCCAAACACTCCTGAGGGAGCACCTTGTTTGAACAGCACAGCTCTGAGTGATTGAGGCTCTCCGGTAGCCCACTGGACTACCATGCGAGAAAACCACCGAGAACTGGCACCGCGCGAAGTCAGCAGTCCATAACGGCACTCCGCAGAAGAACGCAAACTCTGTCAGTTAGTTCGCACCTCAGCTGATTACTGTATATAGACAACTGCCGGGCATATTCTAGATGCAAGAAGTCTGGAAAACAAAACAAATTTCTGCTTATCCACAAGCTTCTTCCCAGCAGTCACTATGAAATCTTTATCCACAAGCTTTTCCTTCCTGTCTTTGCTCACTTTCTCCTGTGCTGCCAGTGTCAAGATATGGTCTTTTATCTCCGTTTTGCATTCCAGAACAAGGTGGGATGGTTCAGAATCCCTGTCTTGCGCGGAGTCGTGTGCGCTCTTCTCATGGGGGCCGCGGTCTGCCCCTCACCCAACGCGAGGGCTTATATCAACCCATCAACTGGTTCCCCTACGGTTAGCGGAGTGCTACGTGCCTTTGACAAACCTGAACACAACTGGTTAGCAGGGCATCGAGGAGTAGATCTGGATCTCGCTGTAGGCGATCCAATACGGAGTGCAGGTATAGGTGTTGTGTCTTTTTCAGGCATGGTGGCAGGAACTCCAACAATCTCGATTACACACCCCGATGGGACGCGCACAACCTACCAACCTGCTCACCCCCTGGTGACGCAGGGACAACACGTCAACGAGGGAGAGGTTATAGGAACCCTAGGGCATCCTTTCGACGGGAAACCAGGCCTTCACTGGGGCGCCAAACGAGGGGAAGAATATCTCAATCCTCTTTCCTTGCTCCACAAACCCAAAATTAGACTCAAGGCGCTTGATTAGGCCCGTGGGTGAGCAAGCTGGTGAATGGCTTTGAGACGTTCAGCATTCACGTGTGTATAAATCTGGGTGGTGTGAAGGGAGGCGTGCCCCAGCATTTCCTGGACTACTCGCAAATCAGCGCCTCCCTCAAGCATGTGAGTAGCAGCACTATGGCGCAACTCGTGAGGCGAAACAGAGCCTAGTCCTTCACCACGAGCGGCGGAGTCAACAATTCGACGCACCTGACGTTGGTTAATGCGCGCACCTCTCACACCGACAAAAAGAGCCTGCTGATCTACTGCCAAATGAGCTCTACCCTTCTCAAGCCATATAGAAATGGCATGAGCTGCACGACGCCCGCAGGGAACCACACGTTCTTTCCTGCCTTTTCCGAGAACCCTAACGGTACAGCGGACAAGATCAACGTCGTGAATATCAATTGCACACAGTTCAGCCACTCGTATCCCTGAGGCATAGAGCAATTCCATGATGGCGGTATCTCGTAAGAGCTTCGGATTCATGTGAGACGCTGACTCTTCACTGAAATGACTGACCACTGCGTCTGCTTCAGAAGGGGTGAGAACATGGGGCAGATGGGTTCCACGTTGTGGTGTCACCAAACGCGCAGCTATGTCTCGCGGAATATGCCCTTGTTTCATTGCCCACGTGCTCCACGCTCGGACGGAGGCAGTTCTACGAGCACAGGTTGCTCGGGATAATCCTCGGGCGATGGAATCGGCCAACCATAACCGAAGAGTGTTGAGTGTGAAGTCCGAGAATACTGAAACCCGGTGGGATAAGTCTCGAAGATCCGAACGATAGGCACGAAGTGTAGCCTCGGAACGCCCTCTCACATCACGTTCGTAGACGATAAAATCCTCAACGGCTTCCATAAATTGTGTATCCGACGACACACTGGAGTTATCAGAGGTATGCGTGGAAGTATCCATCACCTGCCTCTCCGTCTCGGAGTAATTATCAGCCTCAGACACGGCTCAGTATTTTACTCGTGGAGACGAATCCAGTTGTTCCCCGCGCGGTCAATGATGCCACGTTTGTGCATTTCATAGAGAAGATGAACGCTCAGAGCAATAGGAAGTCCAGTCTCTTCGGCAATGGCCTCCGCGGTTGTCCCCTGAACGGAAATGGCATCAAAAATCTTCAACTCATTGACAGAAAGCTGCTGAACGCGAGAGGGAGAAAACTCAAGCTCCCATCGTTGATCAGCATCTACCGTCCCCACTGAGCTGAGCAGTTCTCGAATATCGTCACCACTGGTCACTATGCTAGCCACGCCGTCCCTAATTTTACGGTGGCACCCTACAGAACCAACAGAGCTTACTGGGCCTGGAACTGCCATAGCCACCCTTCCCGCAGCATTCGCCCAAGCAATAGTGTTGAGCGCACCCGAACGGTAGGCGGCTTCAATGACTACCGTTCCAGCAGTCAAGGCTGCAACGAGCCGATTGCGCGCAAGGAAACGATGCCGCTGAGGATCATAGTTGGGTGGATATTCCGATATGAGGGCACCGTTTACACACAGATCCTCGAAGAGCCCACGGTTGCGTGCCGGGTAGACACGATCTACCCCTCCCGCCATCACTACTGCTGACTGTCCTCCTAACTCCAGAGTTCTTTGGTGGGCAGTGGTATCCACTCCGAAAGCACCGCCCGAAACAATAGTCCAGTGGTGAGGAACCAAATCTCCGACAATCATGCGTGTGGCTTCATAGCCATATCTACTCATGGCCCGAGAACCCACCACCCCCACCGCCTGAGCGAAAACTTCATTCAGCGCACGCCCCTTTACCCAAAGAGCATGAGGCTCAGCCACCATAGCTTTATATTTGCTGACATACTCGCCACCTGCCAATTGAGCAAAGCGGAATGCTTGATGTAGCTGCTCACCAGGCCACTCCTCATCGTCAGGAGTAACAAGACGAGCACCACACTTGTCTGCACGCTCCAGATCTCGCTCTGCCTCGTCATGCTTATACCGCGACTCCGTCTGATCCAAGAGCGCAGCACCAATCCAGCTCTCACGATGTTTGATTCCATACGCGATTTCTTCAGCGCTTTTCCCCTTGCGCAACCACTCTGTAATGCCGCGATGGGGAGGCTCCACTACCCGCGACAAATAGGCCCAGGCTAAGCGGTTTATGCCGCACATGAAACCTCCTCAGGAGAATGCAACTCTAGAGCCCGAGCGACGTCGTCAAGGCACGGGCGAGAGCCTGCCCTAAGGTCACACAGTGTCCAGGCCACCTTCAAAGTCCGATCCACCCCGCGCTGACTGAGGCTTCCATCGAGGAGATGAGCTTCGAGAAGAGCCATTGCTGATTCCTCAGCCGGGTGATGCCGTCGCAGGACGTGAGAGTTCATCTCAGCATTTGTTCGACAGGCCCACCCAGCATGAGACCACCGAGCTCTGGCACGTTCTCGGGCTTCAACTACCCGACGAGCAATCACGGAGCTGGATTCTCGAGGCACAGTACGAAACGCTGTACCCTCGGATTTCATAGTCACACAAAGATCAATCCGATCCCTGAGAGGCCCGGAGAGATTACTCAAATAGTGTTGGCGTACTCTGGCCGGACATCTGCAATCCTGGGGTTTGGCAGCCCCACAGGGGCAAGGATTTGCTGCCATCACGAGTTGAAAACGAGCTGGAAAGAGATACTCTCGCTGCTTACGGACGAGACGAACCTGCCTCTCCTCCAGCGGAGTCCTCAAACTGTCCAGAATAGAAGCAGGAATTTCGGAGACCTCATCAAGGAAAAGCACCCCGTGATGTGCAAGGCTCACCGCGCCAGGAGTGGGGTGACCAGAGCCCCCACCGAGAAGGGCTGCACGAGATATCGAATGGTGGGGAGCTACAAAAGGCGCCACGGTGACCGGGCCATGAAAACTGGTACCGGCCACAGAATGTATGCAGGTGGTTTCAATACTTTGCTGCACGCTGAGCGCGGGAAGGAGACCGGGGAGGCGCGCAGCAATCATTGACTTGCCTGATCCTGGTGGGCCCACCATCAGGAGATGATGTCCTCCGGCGGCCGCTATTTCAGCCGCTAGCCGGGCTTCTGCTTGCCCGTTAATATCTTCCATATCCACAGTGACTGCTTCGTTATTTCTCTGAGCACATGGAATATCTTGGGCACGAGGCAAACAGTCAGCACCCTGAATCCATGCCATAACACTGTGTAGATGGGAAGCCACGAAAACCTTAGGCTCGTCTACCAGCCGGGCTTCCGCAGCGTTGCCTTCTGGAACAATCACGTAGTCAAACCCCATGCGCCGTGCTTCAAGCAAGCTGGGAATCACTCCCGCTACTGGACGCACACTCCCGTCCAATCCCAACTCACCCATAAACAATGTGGATTCCAGTTTCCGAGTGATTGCATCCTTATGGCAGGAGGCGGTCAAAATGGCTACTGCCATCGGAAGATCAAAGTGTGATCCGGACTTGGGTAAAGACGCTGGAGATAAATTCACCACCACCTTGATTTTCGGCCACGAAAGCTCAGAGTTAGCAACGGCTGTTTTCATGCGATCCCTGGACTCGCTGACTGCTGTATCGGCCAGACCAACCACGTGAGTTCCAGGAAGTCCAGGCCCCACATTGGCCTCAATGGTAACCAGTACTGGTTCTACCCCTTGAAGGGCAATACTGAAGGTCCTACCGAGCGCCATCTTCAACCCCCTTGAAGTGCTGGACGGTAAATACACCGTCTTCACCAGTAGCAGTCAGAGCTATAACATCGAAACGAATGGGACACTGATGTTGCGTTGTCCTTAACCAGTGGGCTGCCGTGGACCTTATCCGAGCCATTTTGTTGGCAGTAACTGCAGCTTCCGGTGCTCCGTAAAGTGCACAGGAGCGCGTTTTCACCTCCACAAAAATAACGGTACCGTCCCCATCTTGGGCGATGATGTCAATTTCACCTCCCCGCCAACGAACATTCCGGTCAACAATGGCGTAACCGTTGCGCAACAGATAGTACGCTGCACGATCTTCACCGTTGCGTCCAAGAAGCTGCGCACGCGGATAATCAACATGGGCAAGCATGGCGTGAATACCCCCTCGAATTCACTCAAAGAAATAGGCGATCCTGCTACCTTCACACCCCCGGTAGTAGGTCAGCTCTACTCTTTACGAGATACCTGTGATCTGTCAAGGGCTCTCTGAGAGGCTCCTGCTCACTATGTGGATAACTCGAGTTATCCACAGATCCCCGTTACTGCTCGGGGATCATGAGGTCGGGTTTATCCAGCTCCTCGATATTGACATCCTTGTACGTAATCACTCGTACATACTTCACAAAACGGGCAGGACGGTACATATCCCACACCCAAGCATCGGACATACGAACTTCGTAATACACATCTGAGCTTTTGGTGTGGGCTATGAGTTCAACAGCGTTGGCAAGATAAAAACGCCGCTCAGTTTCCACAACATAAGAAAACTGGCTAACCACATCGCGGTACTCTTTGTACAGTGAGAGCTCTACATCGGCCTCATAGTTTTCCAGATCCTCAGCGCTCATTGCCAGTTCGCCCTTCCAGATTTACCCGCTGGCTGCTCCATACGAGGTCAACCACTCATTATGTGCAGCTCTGATATTTTTGTAACTATATCTATGTTGAGGAGTTGCGCCGAGGCGGCGCACCGCTGAGAGATGATCCTTCGTGCCGTATCCCTTATGAGTAGCCAGGCCGTAGCCTGAATACTGGTGGTCTAAATCATTCATGACGGCGTCTCGTGAAACCTTTGCCAGTACCGAGGCCGCTGCAATGGACAGAGAGCTTGAATCTCCTCCAATGATAGGAAGGTGAGGGCTGCTGAAACCTGGCACTACAAGGGCGTCGGTAAGGATATATCCAGGGCGGACGTCAAGCTGTGCCACTGCTCGGCGCATACCGCTGAGATTTGCCCACTGGATACCTCGTGCATCAATATCCTGAGCGCTGATGTGGACAACCGACCACGCCACAGCGCAGGCTCGAATCACTGGAGCTAGGCGCTCCCGGGTTGCAGGAGACAAGGCTTTGGAGTCATTAAGGTCAGCTAAATCCGGAATAATGCGCTCGGGAAGAATAACCGCAGCGATGGTAATGGGTCCACAACAGGAACCCCGACCAGCCTCATCGACGCCAGCCACAGGCCCCAGGCCAGCGTGCAAGAGTGCAACATCGTAGGTTCTAAGCTGTTTACGCCGCCGCATCGGCCGGGGCGTCCTCCTGAATGTCGTAGGACTCCACAATCCCTATGCGATTGAATGGAAACACGATGGCATCCACCTTGCCGCGGATGTTCTCTTCAGGCACCGTGCCTTGCAGTTCATCGCCCATGTGCCAGCGAGAATCCCTGGAATTAGTGCGATTATCCCCCATCACCCATATATGATCTTCCGGGATAGTAACAGGGCCGAAGTACTCACCACCGCAAGCCTCAGATCCCAGTGACGGCATGGTGGGATACGTCGGAGGGTTCTGTATGTAGGAAGAATCCACTTCTTTGCCGTCCACCATGATTCCAGGATCACCAGCCAGGCATTGAACGGTTTGTCCGCCGACGGCAATAATCCGCTTGACAAGATCATTTTCATCAGGAGCTATTAAGCCCACGTAGCCCAGGCTGTTTTGGATACCTCGAAGTACAGGGTTATCTGACCTCTGAGACACATATCCCTCATTCCAGGAGCCCGTCCCTTTGAAAACTACAACGTCTCCCGGTTTCGGATCACGAACACGATAGGTGATCTTGTCAACGAAGATTCGATCCCCCGTGCATCCCTCGCAGCCGTGCAATGTGGGTTCCATCGAAGCACTCGGAATAACGTAGAGACGTCCTACAAAGGTATGAAAAAGCAACAGAATGAAGAAAGTTAAGAGAACAACAACAGGAATTTCGATGTACCACGGAGCCTCTTTCTTCGTCGAAGTTCCCTGAGTATCTGTTTCCTGGTTCTCCGTGGTCATTTGGTTATTCTCCTTCGGCGTTCACACAACACTGCAACTGTAGCAGTATTTGTTTTTAGTACTCTGTGGCTCTCCCAAAAAAGAAACCCACCACCAAAGGAGAGGTAGCGGGTTGACGAGGTGCGTTAGAGACACACTCAAGAATCTAACGACGTTCCTTAAGCTTGGCAGCTTTGCCATGAAGGTTACGCAGATAGTAGAGCTTAGCCCGACGAACCTTGCCCTTACGAACAACCTCGATGTGGTCAATATTCGGGGAGTGAACAGGGAAGGTACGCTCTACACCAATGCCGAAAGAGACCTTGCGGACGGTAAAGGTTTCACGCACTCCAGAGCCTTGACGACGAATCACGACTCCCTTGAAAAGCTGAGTACGCTGGTTAGTTCCTTCAATCACTTTGACATAGACGTCAAGGGTGTCACCCGGGCGAAAGTCCGGAATATCATCACGCAGATAGGCCGCATCGACCTTGTCCAGAATATGCATATTTTCAATCCTTATATGAATACTGAGCAGAGGAATCTGGAGGCTGCTCCCGTAGAGAAACTGGGTGCTCTTCCGACTCGTACCCGAGACAAATCCTCAGAGACTCTAGCAAGAACGCCTACTTCGGGGCAAATTCCCCTGAGTCTCAGCCGACAACAAGTCCGCGTGTAGGTTGAGTCGCATGACTGTGCCCTACCGATTAGTGCCTCAGGCGATAACGCTGCTGACCACCATGACTGGACTGGGAGTGATTGTTAACCAGATAAAAAGCACACAGCATCCAATAGATATGGCTGTCTACCGCATGGGCGTTGAGGCTTTCTTCTCTGGTGGGGATCTTTATGGTAGTCCGTTCCAGCTCTCGGACACTCTCAGCCTCCCCTTCCTCTATCCGCCCTTCAGTGCCGTTGCTCTAGCCCCGCTCGCCTTGGTGCCTGGGCTCAACGATGACTGGCGAGGCAACATCATGATTATTGTGTCTGCTGCCTGCCTGTTGTGGTGTATTTTTGCAGTTTTCCGCAGGATAACTTCCTTGACATCCTGGGATTTGTGGGCTCTGGTTACCCTGGTCTGGAGTACTGGGATGGTTACTGACGCCGTTGATCTCAATGCCAACTTTGCCCAGATCAACCTCGTACTAATGGCTCTTGTTGTGGCAGATCTTATTCCCCGAAAGCGCTATCTGCCCCAGGGATGGCTCATCGGTCTTGCTGGAGCAATCAAACTAACTCCGCTTGCCATGTGTCTGTATTTTCTGCTGAAAAAAGACCTTAAAGCACTTTTCACATCAGCCGCCTCTTTCGGTCTTGCGTGTCTGGCTGCCGCAGCTCTTCGTTGGGATACTACTCAGCAGTTCTTTGCCTCCCAGCTCTTCACCATGACCAGCACTACCGCAATCGGAGTGGATACCACCTACACGTCAAACTCCTCCCTCCGCGCCATGATTGACCGTTTCCTGATCTCACCGCACACCCTGGGAACCGCACTGTGGATAGTCACCGTTCTCCTCACTGTGCTGGGAGGAGGCTGGATTATGGTTCAGCTCCTGCGCAGACAGTTAGATATTGAAGCATGGCTGGTCGATTCGCTCATCATGCTACTTATTTCTCCTATTTCCTGGGTCCACCACTGGGTATGGATGACGTTATTTATTCCTGTGTGTGCTTGGAGAGCACTCCAGTGCCTTGAGCAGAAAGACGTGACTCCACGCATTCTCCTGTGGTTATTGGGAATCTGGACTCTTTTAACAGTGGTTTATCCCCCGCAGTGGTGGTTTGGAGATGGGCGCGTAGCCGGTTCTATCAACTGGATTGAAAACATCATTGTGTCAGCGTTTGTGTGGTTGAGCATCACAACCCTCATTCTCATCGCTCGTCTGCTGGCACGGTCTAGAAATAACGACACCCCCGAGAAGTCTGGGCTTGAGCAGTCGAGGTTATGAGCTTGCCTTGGCGACGCCCTTGGTAGTTTCAGAAGGGACACGTTACACACTCTTCCCAGGAAAGGCGGCTTCCATTATGAGCTCTCGCCCGCTCCCCCCTGCAGCTTCACCGACGGCATCATGGGTACCCACCAGCAACCTGGATGGTTCAGCCGTAACAGATAGCGATCTGGCCGAGATCAAGGAGACTCTCCTACCCATGTTCTATGGCAGGTTTGGAGGCCAAGAAGTCCCGGAGTTTCTGTGGCCTGCCCTAGATGAGCTGGAAAAAGCCTATGCTGATGCCTACGAGGATCCCAGCTTTGCTCAGGAGTTGTCGGATCTTAGGCGGGATTACTTGGGTCGCCCCACCCCGATCTACGAAACCCGGAATCTGTCAATCAATAACGTCACCATCGTTCTCAAACGAGAGGATCTTGTTCATGGTGGGGCGCATAAGGGCAACAATGTTCTAGGACAGGCTGTACTTGCAAAGCGAATGGGGAAGAAACGTCTCATCGCAGAAACCGGCGCAGGTCAGCACGGAACCGCTACTGCTATGGTGGCCGCTCTTCTTGGATTTGAATGCCTGATTTTTATGGGCGCTCACGATGTGAAACGTCAGCACCCCAACGTTGAACGCATGAAGCTCATGGGTGCTGAGGTCATTCCCGTTACTAGTGGAAACAGCAGCCTCAAAGATGCCATTGATGAGGCCTTAGAGTTCTGGAGTGCCCACTTGGATGACACTTTCTATCTCTTGGGAACAGCAGCAGGCCCCCACCCCTTCCCCACTATGGTGCGGGACTTTCAATCCGTGATTTCCCAGGAATCCCGATCCCAAATGCTTGAGCGATATGGTCGTTTGCCTGATGCAGTTATTGCTGCTGTGGGGGGTGGGTCCAATGCGATTGGCGCCTTTGCGGAATACATCCCGGATGAGGAGGTAGATCTCATCGGAGTGGAACCGGCCGGGAAAGGCTTGGACACCACAGAGCATGGGGCTCCAATTAATGCTGGACGTGTGGGTGTGCTTCATGGAATGCGCTCTTTTGTCATGCTCTCCGATGAGGGAGACATTTTGCCATCTCACTCCATCTCAGCTGGATTGGACTACCCGTCTGTGGGCCCTGAGCACTCCATGATGGCAGATACGGGACGTGCTCACTATGTGGGTATCACGGATGATGAAGCCTTAGAAGCATTTCAGTTACTGAGCAGGAAGGAAGGAATTATTCCGGCGATGGAGTCCTCCCATGCCCTAGCTCAAGCTCTGAAAATTGCGCGCACCCATGATCCCGCAGACGGCCCTCTGCTTCTGCTCGTTAATCTCTCGGGTCGAGGAGATAAGGATATGGAGCAGGTTCAGGATTACCTATAGGGAGCCACCTGGACAAAGAGCACTGCCCTGCACCCTTCGAAACGAAGGTACAGGGCAGAAACAGCACGACGGCAAAGACAGCGCTTACTCGGAAGGCTGCCCGCCAAGACGGGCGTCGATACGGAGGAGGCCTGAACCGTCGTCCTTCACCAGCTTGATCTGATCGACGATTTCAGAGACGGTGGCTTCTTCTTCGATCTGCTCATCCAAGAAGAAATTAACCAGCGAGCGAGAATCGAGATCCTCAACATCATCGGCCACTCGAGCAATTTCGCGGATCATGTTGGAGACCTTCTGCTCATGGGCAAAGGCGGCGTTAAAGGCATCCAGCGGGGAGTTGATGTCCAGTTCCGGAACCTCGATAGTCCCAAGCTGAACCCGGTGACCACGATCCAGAATGTGACTGGCAAAGCGTGCAGCGTGGCCTCGCTCTTCCTCAGCGTGACCGGCGAACCAATCCCGCAAACCTGGGAAGGACTGAAGATCCATCTCGTAAGCCAGCTGCTGGTAGATGAGGGAGGCCTGGAATTCCTCAGTGACCTGCTTATTCAGCAGGAAGAGCAACTTTTCGTTGATAGACATAGGCTATCCTTTCTGTACGGATAAATACCGAACCTTAGTCTACAGTAACTAAACTTAGGTTTCCTTAACTTCGGTAGAATTACCCCACAGGCGTACAGCGTCAACCGCGTCACTTAGCCCCAAGCCCGGATGCTTTTCCCTCAGGGTTCGTACTGCCTTCTCAAAGCCCTCCTCGCGGAGGAGAGAGACGATCTCCTCTTTTTCTTCAGAGGAAATACTGGAAAGCTCCTCAGGGGGAACGGAAGGAAGGCGACGCTGAAAAAAGTAGGCAACAACAATAAGGGCAATCCCCACAATAAAAAGCACAATTCCGATAAGGCGCACTGCTGGAATCCGCACCCCCAGTGAAACTACAACCAGCGCAGCCAGAATACAGGCAATGGAACCTATCCACAGCGAGATGAGATTGTTCTTCCGCGCCATTATCGTCTCCTTACATCCCTTCCATCGTGTCACTTGCGCTCTGCGGACTCCTCGAGAGCAGCGATAAAACTCTCATCAGCCGCCGATAATATTCCCTCGGCCCGAGCACGGGCAATAAGATCTGGACGCCGTTGCAGCGTTCGAGTGAGTGACTGATGGCGGTGCCATTGGTCTACAAGCTTGTGATTCCCCGAGGTTAATACCTCGGGAACACTGCGTCCCCGCCACACTCGAGGTTTCGTATAGGACGGCCCTTCTAAAAGACCATCGGAAAAGCTGTCCTCCTGGTGGCTTTGGGCATTTCCAAGGACACCTGGCAGGAGTCGCACAATTGTCTCTGTTATTACCAACACCGCTACTTCCCCACCGATGAGCACGTAGTCCCCTATGGACACTTCCCGAACCCGGTATCTCTGAGCAGCTTCATCAATAGCTCGCTGATCAATGCCCTCATAACGCCCGCAAGCAAACACGATATGCTCCTCATGCGACCAGGCGCGAGCCATCGGCTGAGTAAAAGGAACTCCTGCCGGAGTAGGAACAATGAACAGTGGTTTGGACATATCCTCACCACTATTTGCCTCCATTTCTGGATATGGCTTCTGGACGACGCCGTGAAGCTCATCGTGGCGCGGCACATTGCGGTGAAGTTGAGCAGAAGTCAGTGTGACCCCTTGGGCGCTAGGAGCACCTGGGGTTCCCAGAGCGACGTCGTCAAGGGCTCTCCCCCAGACCTCTGGTTTCATCACCATGCCGGGCCCGCCCCCCATAGGCGAATCATCGACAGATTGGTGAACATCATCCGTCCATGCTCTCAGGTTATGAATGGTAACGCTGAGCTGACCGCGTTCGATGGCTTTACCTAAAAGCGCATGGCGGAGGGGATCGAAGTACTCAGGAAAAATGGTGATGATGTCCAGCTGCATTAGAGATCGAGGAGCCCTTCCGGAGGAGTGATAGTCAGCGTGCCGTGGTCCAAATCCACCGTGGGAACAATGTCATGAACGAAAGGAATGAGAGTTTTATCCATCTCAAGAAGTGTGCGGTGTTGGATGTGTTGAACCCCGGTGACCATACCAATGGGCTGGTCTTTGTAGAGAATCTGTAAACCGATGAGCTCGTGATCGTAGAAGGCATCCTCCTCGTCACTGTGGAGGGGTTCGGCAAAAAATCTCATACCACGAAGGGTGTCTGCAGTGGTGCGGTCGGAAACTTCATCAAACTTGATGAGGAGACGCTTTTGGTGGGGGCGCACGGTCTGGATGGTGAGATGGTGCTCACGTCCGGCTAACTTTCCGACGAGTATTTCCTGGGGAGCAAAGCGAAGCTCTGGTTGATCTGTGGTGGGATCAACCACCACTTCACCCCGAATACCGTGGGATTTCACCACAGTCCCAATCATCAGCTTGTCCATGCGCTCTAGCCTAATCTGGGATAACCCCTCACACAGAAATACCGCAGACTACGGATAGTCTGCGGTGACGATAGCCTGCAGAGCACGTCGAATACTCTTCACACCTCAGTGACTGTCAGGCCAGATTTCTGCGAGAAGTAAACCCGGGTCTTATTCAGCGGATTCCTCTGCTTCAGCCTCAGCGTCACCCTCAGCGGCGGCAGCCTTTTCAGCCTCAACCTTGGCTTTGGCCTCCTCCTCAGCCTTAGCCTTGGCTTCTTCCTTGGCCTTCTTTTTCTTCTCTGTAATGGCCTCAGCCGTAGGCCCCTCATTGGCCTCGGCCAGCGCCTGATTGAACAGCTCCAGCTTGGAAGGCTTGGGCTCTGCAACCTTCAGGGTGCCTTCAGCACCAGGCAGCCCCTTGAACTTCTGCCAGTCACCCGTGATTTTCAGCAGAGCAAGCACAGGTTCGGTGGGCTGTGCGCCTACACCCAACCAGTACTGAACTCGCTCGGAGTCAATGCGGATGACAGAGGGCTCCTGCTTGGGCTCATAAATTCCGAGGTTTTCAATGACCTTGCCGTTGCGACGTGTCCGAGCATCTGCAACTACCACCCGGTAGTGGGGGGTGCGAATCTTACCAATGCGGGCAAGTTTAATTTTGACAGCCATGAGCTTTCTCCTTGGTCACTGGGCAGTTCAGACGCTGGTTGCTGATCAACCAGCCGGTTCAACCCTTGATCTTTCAGGTGCGTGTGACTCACCGGTCGTCCGTAGACGGTGGCGGTATAACGCACCGCGCTATCCCGGTATGGGATGGCAACCTGGCAGATGATACCTAACTTTTCGAGGGAAGTAAAAACGTCAGCCGTAGCAGGCACACGCTTGTATAAGAATTCAACCGCGGTGTACTCGGCGCCTATCGCGTTTCTGAGCGCTGAAAGGTAGAGTACCTGCTGTGACGCACGCTGTAGTCGGCCGCGGTCCGCGGCCGGTCATTCACATTCTTGATTCCGCGTTAGTTGAATCTTTGCTTGCAACCTATAACCTTGCGGAAGTTGAAAGACTCATTCTAAGTTGTGGGCCCGAGGCCAGAGATACCAAGAATCGCACTCTCTTGATGATTGCGGCTCAGGAGGGAATTCTTCCGGTGGCTACCATGCTCCTAGACGCTGGAGCCGACCCTCAGGCTTGTGACCACAATGGGGATACCGCTCTTCATTACGCCGCGCGTTTTGGCCGTGACGATATTGCAGAGATTCTCATTGAATCTGGAGCACGTATCGACGCCGTGAATAATCGCGGTCGCTCTCCCCTGTGGGTGGCCGCCTCAAACAACTACCCAGACAGCGCCATTGTGGACGTGCTTCTCAGCAGCGGCGCCAACACGAAGCTGCGGGATGCTGACGGGAAAGCCCCCGACGACTTACTCTAAGCCACACAATCCCGCTGCTTGCCTACCTGCGCACCTAGGTGCCTGCTATTTCTTAAACTTCTTGGCTGCTTTGGAAAAGTCCAGGTTATTGAGGTCAATGTTCTCAAATCCGGGAGGCATCTGGGGTACGCCTGACGCCCCAGCTCCTGGGGCACTTATACCTCCAGAGCCCATGCCACCAAAGTTACCGTCCATCTGCTGTTGGAGTTTCTGAAGCTGCACCATATCCGGCATTCCGTTCATCCCTGGCATCCCGTTCATCCCCGGCATCTGCGGCATAGTCTGACGATTCCGGTTCGGCTTCCTCTTGCCGTTCTTCCCCTTGCGCCCCTTGGGCTTCTTCTTCGTGGCAGAGTGTTTGCCTCCCAT
Organism: Actinomycetes bacterium; assembly: GCA_023432405.1. Lineage (GTDB taxonomy): Bacteria > Actinomycetota > Actinomycetes > Mycobacteriales > Mycobacteriaceae > Corynebacterium. The sequence goes on from JAEYUQ010000025.1 coordinate 118,041, forward strand.
TCCAAACTGCCCTGCCATCTTGTTCATCATCTTCTTGGCCTCAAAGAAGCGCTCTACCAGCTGATTCACCTCAGAAACCGTTACTCCTGAGCCTGCAGCTATGCGTTTGCGCCTGGAGGCATTCAAGATTTTAGGATCTTCTCTCTCCGCAGGAGTCATACCCCGAATGATGGCCTGAATGCGATCCAGCTGCTTTTCATCCACCATGTCAGCAATCTGGTTCATCTGCTTACCTCCCGGCAGCATCTTCAACAGATTCCCAATGGGTCCCATTCTGCGAATCATGAGCATCTGATCCAGGAAGTCTTCCAAGGTCATCTCACCACGCCCCAGCTTCTGGGCGGTAGCAGCGGCCTTTTCCTGATCAATAACGGTTTCAGCCTGCTCTATGAGAGAGAGCACGTCACCCATACCCAGAATCCGACTGGCCATGCGGTCCGGGTGGAAAACGTCAAAGTCTTCGAGCTTCTCACCTGTGGAGGCAAACATGATGGGTTTGCCGGTGACTTCCCTAATCGAGAGAGCTGCACCACCTCGGGCATCGCCGTCCAGCTTGGTCAGCACCACGCCGGTGAAGTCCACGCCGTCACGGAACGCCTCTGCCGTATGCACGGCATCCTGGCCAATCATGGCATCAATAACGAAGAAGACTTCATCAGGTTGCACGGCATCTCGAATGTTGCGCGCCTGGGTCATAAGAGTCTCATCAATGCCCAAACGTCCAGCGGTATCCACAATAACGACGTCGTGCTGGGCACGGTGAGCTTCCTCAATACCTGCTTGGGCCACGGCTACGGGATCGCCGTGAGAAGTTCCCATCTCATGCTCAAGGGAGTCCACCGAGGTTCCAGGATCTGGGGCAAAGGTGGGAACCCCTGCCCGTTCACCGACAATCTGCAGCTGTTGAACAGCCCCAGGACGCTGTAAGTCACACGCCACCAACATGGGGGTGTGGCCCTGAGCTGCAAGATACTTAGCCAGTTTTCCCGCGAGAGTGGTTTTACCGGCACCTTGTAAACCAGCCAACATAATGACAGTGGGCGGATTCTTCGCCAGATTAAGACGACGGGTTTCCCCACCGAGAATAGCGGTGAGTTCCTCATTAACAATCTTGATAACCTGCTGAGAAGGGTTCAGCGCGGCGGACACCTCGGAGCCCAGAGCTCGTTCCTTTATACGCTTGACAAAGGTACGCACCACAGGCAAAGAAACATCGGCTTCCAGAAGAGCCAGCCGGATTTCCCGCGTGGTGGCGTTAATATCAGCCTCGGTGAGTTTACCTTTACCGCGCAGTCCTTTCAGCGCATCACTTAACCTGTCAGAGAGGGACTCAAACACAGAATTCACATCCTTGGGGCCGTGGATTCAATAACCTTTCATAGGCTACCCGCTAAGAACCAACACAGCGGGCGCAACCCCAGTTTGCGTGGCGCCAGGAGTTCCCTCTACACGGCTTGGTCACCGGATTCTCCGGTTCTGATTCTGATGACTTCCTCGACGGGAGTCACCCACACCTTGCCATCACCGATTGCTCCGGTGCGTGCAACACCCACAATGGCATCTATAGCGCTGTGAACCAGCCCGTCGTCCACAACGGTTTCCACTTTGAGTTTGTCAATGAACTCCACGTCATAGGCCGCACCTCGGTACACCTCAGAATGCCCTTTTTGCTGACCAAAGCCCTTGACCTCCGTAACCGTCATTCCGTGAACACCACAGGCGCCAAGTGCCTCCTTAATCTCCTCTAGGGTAAACGGCTTCACAATTGCGGTAATAAGTTTCATACTGAGTTCCTCCTTACTTCAAGCATTATCTTTCTTCTCTTTACAGATGCTTCTGGCACATCAGCCTATGCACCCTCCGAAAGGCGCCAGCTGAAAACTTTTTCCCGCGAAGCCGATAAAGTGCCGGTGACACACCCGCTGAGAGGTCAGTGAGATACAGGTTATCCACTCAAAACTCCTAGAAACGATCAGCCGTTTCATAGGCAGACTCCCCATGCACAGCGACGTCGATACCGCTATGCTCCTGTTCCCTGTCCACGCGCCACCCCATTGTGCTACGAATACCCAGTGCAACAAGAGCCGTGACCACCCCTGACATCACCATTGCCGCAACCGCGATGATGATTTGTACCGCCAGCAGTTTGAGACCAAACAGCCCACCTCCGGTCAAAAGACCATCACTGGAAGCAAAGAACGCCACCCCCACTGTCCCCCACAGCCCAGCCACAAGGTGAACACCCACAACATCCAAGGAATCGTCAAATTGGAATCTGTACTTCAATCCCACGCCTAGGCAGGCCAGCATTCCACCGATGAAGCCCAGGACAACGGAGGTGCCAGGAGTGAGAGCACCGGCGGCCGGAGTTATGGCAACCAGTCCTGCTACCGCTCCAGAAGCCGCTCCCAGGGAGGTGGCATGTCCATCTCTGAGACGCTCGAGGAGGAGCCAGCCAAGCATGGCAGCTGCGGCTGAGGCGGTGGTGTTAATCCATGCCAGGCCCGCTAAACCATCTGCGGCAAAGGAGGAACCTCCGTTGAATCCGAACCACCCAAACCACAGCAAGCTGGTTCCTATCATGACCATTGGCATATTGTGGGGACGCTGTGTTTTCCTCATGAAACTGTGGCGCTTGCCAATAATAATCGCGAGAACCAACGCTGCTGTTCCAGCGGAAATATGGACAACTGTTCCGCCTGCAAAGTCTATGGGCTCCACGGTGGCTTTGCCCTCAGTGACTCCAAAGAGCCACGCAGCAAGACTGTGGCTACTCCCCGAAAGCACTCCCCCACCCCAGACTTGGTGCGCCAGGGGAAAGTAGGCGAAAGTAACCCAGAATCCCACAAAAACCAGCCAGGACGAGAACTTGACCCTTTCTGCCAGAGCACCGGAAATGAGGGCTGTGGAGATAACTGCGAAGGTCAGCTGAAAACCCACGTCTATCACATTGGCGTAACCGTGCGTACCGACAAGGTAGCTCCCGTCCTCCGCACTAATAGAATCCCGCAACCCAAAGAACTCGACAGGGTTACTGACCACTCCACCCCAAGACTGAGTCCCGTAGGACATGGACCAGCCCCAGAGAATGTAGATGACGCTGACCAACCCCAAAGCCCCAAAGGACATCATCATCATGTTCAGGACGGACTTTTGGCGTGACATACCACCGTAGAAGAGTGCCAACGCGGGAGTCATGAGAAGTACCAGAGAAGCACTGATAAGAATCCAGGCCGCATTTCCAGATGCGTGAAGAGTATCAATATCGGTCATGAGCAGTGTCCTTAGCTTGATGTTGCTTGGCGGACATAACTATAGACCAACAGTTAGATATATTTCAATAGTTCAATAGAAAAGTGTAAAGATGGAAGAAACCTGCAATGCAGTACGTTGATTGGGCTTGCAGGCCTAGACCTCTTGCTCTGTGAGCAAAACGATGCGGCACCACACAGGGATAACCCCTCTGAAGTAAAAAGCGCAGTACCTCATCCTATGCAGAGAAATCTTCTCCTAATCCGTGGAGGAAGACACTTCTTTCTCGCATTGGGGTTCCACGTGCTCCACAATTCGTGTGGCAGGCGTCCTGAAAGTCCACAACTTGTTGACTATAAAGCTCACAGGAGTGGCTACAAGCAGGCCGATAATGTTTGCGTAGTAGTACTTAGTGCGGAATCCGGTGCTGTTATCGAAGATGTCGGAAGGCAATGCCAGCGGGCTCTCGGGATTCATGAGGACTGTAATGACAATGAGCTGAATAAGCCACGCCAAAATTCCGGCAGCCAGAAAAGAGAGGTATCCGCGCAGCCACTGAGTATTGCTACGTTTGAACGTCCACCAGCGGTTGAGCTGGTAGTTCCAGAGGTTAGCTGCAAAAAAGGCCAGCGAACTCATAATGTGGTACCAGCGAAGATTGAAGTCGGTGCCAAAAAGGTTAGCAAACACATCATTGACGTCCTTGCCGGCCACATCACGCAGTACAAGGTTTGCAAGCACTGCTACAACAACGTTGACAACAACCCCAGAACCGCCCACAATGCCAAACTTGATGAACTGGGTTACTCCGGCACGCAGTCTCACCGAGCGTGAGTTTTCCACTGGTCACTCCCTTTCCGTTCTGAGGATGGCGCGCACAGAAGCGCTAGTCTCCCTCAACCTCCGCTGGCTGGGTAGTACTTTCCTCTAAGCGCTGCACAGCGGCGCGGATACGTTCATCGGTAGCGGTCAAAGCAATGCGCACGTAATTCTTGCCTGCAGCACCGTAAAAATCTCCTGGAGCTACCAAAATCCCACGCTCGGCAAACCAGCGAACAGTGTCGCGCCCGTCCACCTCATGTCCTTGGGTTGCCCAGAGATACAGCCCGGCTTCGGAGTGTTCCACACGAAGCCCTGCGCCAATCACGGCACGCATGAGTGTGGCTCTGCGCTGGGCGTACACCACGCGCTGCCATTCTTCCTGATCATCATTGGCTAAAGCAGCAACCATCGCTGCCTGAACGGGGCCAGGAACCATCAAACCAGCGTGTTTGCGCACGAGGAGAAGATCTTGAATGAGCTGTTCATCACCAAGGAGGTAGCCCGCACGGTAGGAGGCCAGGCTCGATGTCTTGGATAAAGAATGAATGGCAAGAAGGTTGTGATGATCCCCGTCACATACCCGTGGGTCTAGAACTGAGGCGGCCTCCACCGTGTCGTCCCAAATAAGACCCAGGTAGCACTCATCGGATGCCAGAACGATGTCGTTCTCACGGGCAAAGGACACCAGTGAACGTAGCTGTTCGATACTCGCCACACGCCCCGTGGGGTTGGAGGGCGAGTTAATGAACATGAGATCAACATCAGCCGGATTGGGAATGTCAGAGGGGTTATCTGCACGCACAATAGCGCATCCAGCTAGCCGAGCAGCCACTTCATAGGTGGGGTAGGCCACTGTAGGAATGACTACCGTACCAGTGCAACCCAAAAGAAACGGTAGCCACGCAATAGCTTCTTTTGTGCCTATAACAGGTAGAACGGCGTGAGCGGACAGTTGCGTCATGGAGTAGCGCCGGTACATCGCCTCTTGAATAGCGCGCTGTAGCTCAGGGGTTCCGGACGTAGCGGGATAGCCTGGCTCAGAGGCTGCCTCCACTAGGGCCAATTGGATAGTTGGGCTGACCTTATCGACGGGCGATCCTACCGAGAGATCCACCAGACCATCCGGGTGAGATTGTGCTAGAGCACGCACATCAGAGAGGGAGTCCCAAGGGAAACCAGGCAGCTTCTGCCCCACAGCGGCGCGAGTCATCTCAGCTCCTAGTTGGATGGGGGCAGGGAGGCCACAAATTCAGGGTCAAAGTCTTGCGGACCTAACTTCGCAGCGCCGCCTGGTGAACCGAGATCGTCGAAAAAGGCGGCGTTTGCCTCGGTGTAATCAATCCACTCATCAGGAACATCGTCCTCGTAGAAGATGGCTTCTACCGGGCAGGCAGGTTCACAGGCACCGCAGTCAACGCACTCATCAGGGTGTATGTAGAGGGATCGTTTACCCTCGTAAATGCAGTCAACCGGACATTCCTCCACGCAGGATAGATCTTTACGATCCACGCATGGCTCAGCGACGATGTAGGTCATTACTATCTCCCTAGCTTTCTGGCCTCTGGCATTTTGTTCCTAGGCTTTTTTACTCCTAGGCGTTGTACCACAGCACAGAAGGCGCATAGACGTTTTCCTGTGTAAACCGTACTCATTATGTCACTGAGTGCGAAAAATGGGCCAGAGACCTCCCGCTATGCCTGCGCCGAGGAGAAAGAAGGTACGCAAACTCGACCCCAGAAACATGGAATTATCAGGAAGGCCGATGATGAGAATGAGGACGTAGCCAAGCAACCACATCAGGGTGGGGATGGCGGCAACAACGGGATGGCGCGACCATAAGAGCGCTGTTCGCGTGAGCACCAGGTTGAAGAAGAAAGCAATCACAATGGTGTATGGAAAGGGAATACGCAGAGGCCCGAGGGTAATCCAGGTACTCAGATACACCGTTTCAAGAAGAACGGAGAGGAGGGATCCTACGCTCAGCCACACCAACCCGGTGATCTGTTCTCCACGGGAAAAATAGGTGCGCACCACAGAGTTAGGTGAGGAAGAACTGGCGACGCCGCGCGGGTTTGAGTGTGTGACTTCCTCAGAGCTGGCGCTAGCGGCGTCGTGAAGGGAAGACTTCTTGGGTTTGGATGTGTTCATCTTTGAAGTCCGTCCAGAACGCCGGTGGCTTTTTCAGGTAGTGGAGCTCCAGCTCCCACCAGGAAGGATTCCACGGTGAGAAGAGGTTGTGCCAGAAGATTGGACAGAGCATATACCGCCGGAGCCAGCTGAGGATTAGTGGTGGTGGCGTATGCCGCATGAGGATTGGTGCGCGACTGACTTCCGTCAGCTATCCACAGTTGAGTTGCGTGGGCTTTCATAGCTTCCTTCTTGTGCCACCATGCCTGTGGACTGAGATTCACGCGCAGATCAACACTCTCCACGGAGTCAAGGTCTTCCACAGTCGGCTTCTTCCAACCATCAGGGATGACAGTGATAGCGTCCAATCCTGCTTGTAGATCTGCAAGGGCTCGCACGCTCCACAACACCCGTGGAGTCTGAGTGCGTCGCGCCGCCTCCATGCTTATCTGGTGCGCCTGGATATGATCCGGATGCCCATATCCCCCATCCGGCCCATAAGTCAGCAGGAGGTGAGGGCGAAGGTTACTGAAAAGCTCAGTGAGCAGGTCGGCAGCATCATCGCCGTGATGGATAAAAGCCCGGGAGTTCTTATTGGCCGAATCCCCCAGCATACCTGAGTCCCGAAAAACCCCAGGTGCGCCCAGATGAATCCCACGCACTCCTAGAAGCCTCAACGCCTGGTTCAATTCAGCAATCCTGAATCCTCCGAGAAGATTCGCCTTATCGGCTACCAAATTCTGATAGGTATCTCCAATGACTTCACCTTGCTCACCCAGGGTACACGTCACCACCGTTACCTCGGCGCCACGGTGAGCAAGGTCATAGAGGGTGCCGCCCATCGTGATGGATTCATCATCGGGATGGGCATGAACCGCAACAACACGATAGCCCGAGAGGTCTGCACCGGAGAGGTCTGTACCAGTCATGCCTTATGATCTTCCTGCTCTGTTAGCTTGTCGTACTCTTGTCACTTGTCCGACACCCCTGTCACCTTCGGCGTCTCTCGTGCTTCCTGACTGTTGTGTGGAGAGCTATCACCCTGGAGAGGGGTACTACTGTGCGATGATTCATCACCGCGCGGGAAGCTTCCCGCAGACCACGCTTTCAGCGCCATGATGGCCTCCTGGTTGGAGGCAGTAGTGCTACTGACCACAATCCTGGTCTCATTCATCACGACCAGTTCGAGAGTCTGACGCTGTTCCAGCTGCTCAATGAACTCGGCTACTTGGTCTTTGGAGGCACCCTGAGCAACGAAGCGGCGCAGCTGCTGCTGAACCGCAGGATCACAAAAACCCGAGAGATTGGAGCTGCGAGCATCTCGCAGAGAGCCAGGACACTCGTAGGCACTGACTGCCTCAAGCGCTGAGGTGGGTTGAGGTTTCCAGGTCACTACCACATCGGCTTCCACACCAGGAAGGTCACGTTGAGCAATTCTGCCCAGGTTAGTTTCCCTCAGTGTCACCCTAAGCCCCTTCGCAGAGAGCATATCCACGAGGCTTTGGGCAGCAAGTTTTGCCTGCGAATGCATGGGATCCACAGCCACCACCAAGGGGCGAGACTCAGTACGCTGCGCAACTGTGAAAGCATCCGTATCATCAACCATCGCCTGAGTGCCTAGCTCCAGGTAACTGCTACGCTGTCCGGCCACCTGCGCCACCAGTGAGACGTCGATAAGGCTAAACAGCTGCCTACGCTTGGTGACCGAATTCAGCAAAGGCGAGTACGCATTGGCTATAACACTCAGCTGCCTGCTGGTGGTCACAGACCCAAGCTGGACCTCAGGAAGCAGGGAGTACGCTAAGGCAGACGTCTCTTCTGGGAGGATGTCTAGCTGGGCGGCCTGCCTACTGCGCAGAAGTTGACTGCCCTGATCTTGGCTACGGATCTCGGTGAAGATGAGACTGTCAATGCGCGCCGGGTGGGTACCCCAAAAGCGGTCGTTGCGGTTAAGAGTGACGGTTCCCGTGGATCGGTTAATAGAGCTAACCATGAAACGCCCTGCCGATGCCGGAATACCTGTGGAGAAGGCGGTGCTGAAATCCTGTGGGTCCCCCACTAGGTAGGAGGGAAGAATATGAGAGAAAAGCTGTGTCCAATCTGCAACAGGAGTGGAAAAGTCCACATCCACAGTTTTTCCGGAGCTTGAGGTTCTGATGGCTGAAATGCGCTGATAGCCAGCCGAGTCTAACACTGCCGGAGTACTGGTCATCGCACGCCAGAGGTACTCAAAATCATTGCCCGTGACAGGCACACCATCAGACCACTGAGCCTCTGGCTGAATCTCGTAGCGCACGGTTTGCGCCGCACCTGCCGCTGGTGCAATGGGCCGCGCCGATACCAGCAAATCTGTATCCATGCGCCCCTCCCTGAAGGCGCTGGGCAACACGAGAGAAGCAAGAAGCTGCACAAACTGGCTATCGTCACTGATGAGATGGGGGTTAAAACCACCCTGCAGCGGGTCAATCCCAAAACTGTAGGTTTTCGGCAGATACTCTGGCTTCCTTGGCGACGTCGCGGTACTCGTTGGGGTGGTCAGGGCCTGGATCTCCTCATCACTAGCCAGCGGGGGCGGGCCTGGCTGAGCCTGACAACCTCCGAGGGTCCCCAGCAGGACAGCAAGCCCTGTTATCACTGCGAGAGGAGATTTCACGATTGTCAAGACTACCGCCTGATGGGTGGGTGAGGTTGCTATCGAAAAACTTGAGGTGAGCTACTTATTCTTCTGGGCAGCTTTCCTCCGGGCAGCTGCACGGCCGCGTTCCGTCGCAGACAGCTCTACTTTGCGAACACGCAGAACATCAGGAGTGACTTCCACGCACTCGTCTTGGCCACACAGCTCAATAGCTTCGTCCAGGGAAAGGGTCATGGCTTTCGCCAAGGTCACCGTGGCGTCAGCTGTGGCTGAACGCATATTCGTGAGCTTCTTTTCCTTGGTGATGTTGATGTCCATATCCTCATCGCGGTTGTTGATGCCCACAACCATGCCCTCATAGGTGTGCATACCTGGTTCCACGAAGAAGCTGCCTCGGTCTGCAAGCTGGGTGAGAGCATAGGCCGTCACCTGGCCGGCGCGATCTGCCACCAGAGAGCCTGTTGCGCGTCCCTTAATCTCTCCGGCCCAGGGCTGCGGTTCCTCCGAATAGTGGTTCATAATGCCTGTACCACGAGTTTCTGTGAGGAATTGTGTTCTGAAAGAAATGAGACCACGGGCAGGCACTGAGTACTCCATGCGCACCCAACCATCCCCGGTGTTATCCATCGTCAGCATGGTGCCTTTTCTGGCTGCCATGAGCTGAGTGACCGCACCCTGGTACTCCCCTGGGATGTCAATGACCATGTGTTCAAAGGGCTCATAGAGTTTGCCATCAATGGTTTTGGTCACCACTTGGGGTTTACCCACAGTCAGCTCGAAGCCTTCCCTGCGCATGGTTTCCACCAACACAGACAGAGCCATTTCACCGCGACCTTGAACCTCCCAGGTGTCAGGACGTTCCGTAGGCACAACCCTCAAGGAGACATTGCCGATGAGTTCTTGCTCCAGGCGTGACTTCACCAAACGCGCGGTGAGCTTGTCGCCACCATTTTGCCCAGCCATAGGGGATGTATTGACCCCCACAGTCACGGAGATAGCAGGCTCATCCACGGTGATACGAGGCAGAGCATCAGGGTGCTCTGGATCAGCCAGAGTATCCCCAATCATGATGTCTGAAATACCGGCCACGGCCACAATATCCCCTGCCACTGCAGTCTGTGCGGGAACCCGCTCCAGACCTTTGGTCACCAGCAGCTCGGCTATTTTGGCAGTTTTGACGTGCTGGTCTCCATTCTCGTCATAGTGAATCCAGGCTACCTGCTGCCCCTTCTTCAGCACTCCTCGGTAAATACGGACAAGTCCGATACGCCCCAAGAAGGAAGAAGAGTCCAAGTTGGAAACATGGGCCTGGAGAGGGGCATCAATGGTGGCCGAAGGCTCCGGGAGAACCTCATAGATCACATCGAAAAGTGCGGTGAGATCCGCAGCTTCAGGAGCACTACCGTCTGCCGGAGCTTCCAGGGATGCCTTCCCCTCACGCCCAGATACATACACAACGGGAAGGTCAAGAAGCTTTTCTGCTGCCTCTGCAGCTTCAGGGTCACTCAGAGAACTAGCCAGTTCCAGTAAGAGGTCCTGAGCCTCTGAAACCACCTCTTCGATCCGGGCGTCCGGGCGATCCGTCTTATTCACCGCAATAATGACAGGCAGCTTTGCTTCCAGGGCTTTCCCCAGCACAAAGCGTGTTTGAGGCAGGGGGCCTTCTGCGGCGTCGATAAGGAGAACAACGCCATCCACCATCGACAGGCCACGTTCCACTTCACCGCCAAAATCCGCGTGACCAGGGGTATCAATAACATTGATAACCAGGTCTTTACCATCTTTGCCTTTTCCTTCACGACGAATCGCGGTGTTCTTGGCCAGGATGGTAATGCCCTTTTCCTGCTCCAGATCTCCAGAGTCCATGACGCGGTCTGACACTTCCCCGCGATCCCCGAAAGCGCCGGACTGCTCCAGCATGGCGTTGACGAGGGTGGTTTTACCGTGGTCAACATGCGCGACGATGGCTACATTGCGAAACTCAGGGTGGGCAATCACGAGAGAGAAACTCCTGCCGGTGAAACGTAGTGATAAGACGTCAGAGAGGACACGGCTGAGTCAAGACCTCTGCTGGCACCAGTACGGAAGCCAGTTCAGGGACCTCGATGTCAGAGGTAGTACCCCTCATAAGGAACGGCTGATAAGAATACCCCAGGCAGCTTTTAACTGCACTTTGACGCAGCACGCCGGACTTTGGCACTGTGGTGAGCTGGAGAACCAGGCGCAGGTTCATGCGTGAGAGTGGATTCTCAACCCACCGAAAACTTGGAAAGAGGCAGGAACCCTTATTAAGGTGTTACAGGATATAACAAATCAGTAGCCACGTTGCTGATGTTAAAGAGAGGTGACCGAAGGTGCGAACAGTGAAAGCTCTGAGGGCAGCGATATATGCCCTGCTCATGGCAGTGGCTGGAATAACCGGAGGTATCGCATCAGCACACGCAGAGCCTGCACCCCTGCCCAGCAGTACTCAATTCCTCTGGCCCACCGTTGCAGGTGGATGCCTTGCCGGTCACGGCAATTCCGTAGGTACAGCTGCCGCAGTGACGGGCCCCTCGGCTCTCCCCTTCCCTGGTGCCGCGGAGGACGAAACAGTATTCATATTTACCGCTTTAGGAACTGGGAAACCCACCTCACCGCAGGGAAAGATGGTGGTGGATTGGGTGAATCTGGATAACCGGCGCTGGGGCACCACCCCCTTGGAGTACAACGGAGTAAACCCGGAAGGTCCGGTCACCCTCACCGGCACAGCACAAACCGGAAAAGGACGCATTGTTGCCGTTGCCCGAGGAACGGTAAACACCACATCCTTGCCCTGCACCTATATACCCACAGCCGGATACATCGAGGCTCGCTAAGACACCAGAGGATATTCTGGGGCTATGCAACTACACCCCATCAAGGTAGAGACTTTTGACGTTGCGCACCGCAGGAATGTGGATCCCAAGGGCTTTCTTCGAGAGGTCGATACATACACAGAAACCAGTTTTGGTCTCTATATGGCACGCCCAGCCGACCATCCGCATTTTGGATACCTTGAGAGCTGGTTGCTACCTGATCTAGGTCTGAGAGTCTCTATTTTCCACTTCCGTCCAGGCCACGAAAAGCCACAAGACTTCTACGTGGATGCAGCCCAGATCACCGCGAACAACACAACGTGGACCACCCGTGATCTGTATCTGGATGTGGTGAACGTCACTGGACGTTCCGTCGAGGTTCTCGATGCAGATGAACTGGCTGCCGCTACGGCCGCCGGATACATCAGCCCCGAGGAATGTCAGTACGCCTTGGACGTCACTTTTAAAGCGGTGTCCGGGATTGCACAACACCACAACAGCGTTATGGAGTGGTTGCAGTCCCAAGGCATCGAACTTACCTGGGCCCAGACGGTGACCTTGGCTCCGCCACAGTAAGACCCAGCCCAGGCACTGATGCGATGAGCGTCTTCGTGTACTCCGTGTGCGGTGCAGTGAAAATCTGTTCTACCTCACCATGTTCCACAATGCGCCCGGCTTGCATGACAGCAACATCATCAGCCAACTGACGAACCACAGCTAAATCATGGGTGATGAACAAGTACGCCAGCCCTAACTCGCGTTGCAATTCTTCCAGCAAGCGAAGAATTTGGTCTTGCACCAGAACGTCTAAGGCAGACACGGCCTCATCCAGAACGACGATCTCTGGCCTCAAGGCCAGTGCCCGAGCAATAGCTACCCGTTGACGCTGTCCCCCAGACAGCTCATTGGGATAGCGCCGCATAACAGAACGAGGAAGAGCCACCACGTCCAGCAACTCTGCAACCCGTTTTTCCCGCTCAGCTCGGGAGCCTTGCTTGTGAACAACCAAGGGTTCCTCAATGCAGCGATAGATAGACCACATAGGGTCTAAGGAACCAAAGGGATTTTGAAAGACAACCTGGAGGTGCCTGCGCATTTCCAGAAGTTCTTTGGAGCTTAAGGTGGAAAGATCTGTTTCCTTATAAAAAACTTTCCCTGACGTCGGATCTATGAGATTGACCAAGATATTAGCCACCGTAGATTTACCAGATCCGGATTCACCTACGAGAGCCAAAGTCCGGCCAGGGTAGAGATCTAAGCTCACATCATCAACAGCACGGAACTTCTCCCGAGTCCCACGCAACTCAAATTCTTTAACCAGATGACGCGCCCACAATAAAGCAGTGCCAGAGCGTGCAGATGGGTCCTCGCTATGGGATGCGCCAGATACTTCTGACGCATTCTCGAGGGGTTCGTCGATATTCTCACGCGAGATTGAAGAGCTGACCAATCGCGCCGTCGCTACGGAAGGCGCAGCAGACACCAGCCGCTGAGTGTATGGATGACGAGGTTCTCGCAGAATATCAAGGCTCGGGCCACTTTCAACCACACGGCCGCGATGCATCACCACGAGATGCTCGGCACGCTCAGCGGCCAGACCTAAATCATGCGTAATAAACAGTAATGCGGTTCCAGTGTCCCTGGTCAGCTGCTCCAGATGGTCCAAAATTTTCTTCTGCACCGTCACGTCCAAGGCAGAAGTGGGTTCATCAGCGATAAGAAGAGAGGGCTGGGCGGCAAGTCCCATAGAGATAAGGGCTCGCTGCCTCATTCCCCCGGAGAACTCATAAGGGTATTGCCGAGCGCGGCGCTTCGGATCGGGCAGCCCGGCAGCACTCATCAACTCCTGGACCACCTCATCGCCGTCGGGAAGCCCATGTGCTGTCAAGGCCTCACGGATCTGTGTTCCGATTCTCCACACCGGATTGAGATTGGTCATGGGATCTTGAGGAACAAGACCGATACGGGAGCCGCGAATCTCCTGGTATTCCTCTGGCGTGAGATGAGTGATGTCTCGACCGTCAAAGGTGATAGTTCCCGCGGTGACACGACCTGTTCCTGGAAGAAGTCCCAATACAGCCATTGCGGCAGTGGACTTTCCAGATCCTGACTCCCCCACAATTGCGACGGACTGCCCTGGGTACACAGTGAGATTGAAATCCCTCACGGCATCAACAACGCCAGTAGAAGAGGTGAAAGATACTTTCAGATCTGAGATGTCGAGTAAAGGTTTCACGAGACCCTCGCCTTCGGATCAAGGGCGTCGCGAACAACATCGCCCATCATGATGAAACTGAGCACTGTAAGCCCCAAGGCGGCAGCTGGATAGAACAGAACCGAGGGTTGGGTACGCAGAGACGCCTGACCACGAGCTATATCCCCACCCCAACTGACCACGTCGGCAGGAAGTCCAATACCGAGGAAGGAGAGCGTTGCCTCCGCCACAATAAAGGTTCCCAGCGCCACCGTTGCGTACACGATGATAGGAGCCGCCGCGTTGGGCAGAATGTGACCCGTCAGTGTGCGCCAGGTAGAAGAACCGATAGCTCGTGCTGCTGTCACATACTCCTCGTTCTTCACGCTGAGAACAGCGCCTCGGGCGATACGAGCTATAGATGTCCAGCCGAAAACAGCCAGAACCACCACCACTGTCAGGATTGTCCTGTTATCTTTGAACAGCTGCATTACCACAATGGCTGCAAGAACCAGCGGTACAGCAAAGAAAATATCGGTGAGCCGTGAGAAAAGCGCATCAATCCACCCTCCGAAGAACCCAGCAAGAGCGCCGATCACTGTTCCTATAATCGTCACGGTCACTGTGGTGAGCACTCCTACTGCCACGGAGGCACGAGCACCATAAATGGTGCGGGCATAAATATCGCAGCCTTGGCGGTCAAACCCGAAGGGGTGTCCAGGTCTGGAACCATCGAGAGAATTCATCAACTGACATGACCGAGGATCGGTGTTGGTAAACAGACCAGGGAAAAGAGCCATGACCACAGCCAGAGCAATAAGGAGGGCTGCCACCCAGAAGAGAGGTCGGCGTCGCAAGTAATGCCAGGCTTCTGTCCACTGGGAGGAGGGAGCAGACGCATCCTGGACTGCGTCAACGGCACCCAGACCAGTTTCGTCAATGTCTGCCACATAGCGTTCTTGAGATTTAGGCATAGCGAATCCTTGGGTCCAAGAGAGCGTAGAGGAGGTCTACAAGGAGATTGGCGAGAATAAAGACAACAACCAAAACTGTGACAAAGGACACCACAGTGGTGGGTTCTCCCTTCAGAATGGCCTGGTAGATTGCCCCGCCGACGCCGTTGATACCGAAGATACCTTCGGTGACAATGGCTCCACCCATCAGTGCTCCAAGATCAGCCCCAATGAAGGTAACCACCGGAATCATGGAATTTCTGAGCACGTGTCTCACCATGACGGCTCTATTGCTGAGCCCCTTTGCCCGGGCGGTGCACACATAATCTGTGCGAAGGTTCTCTGAGATGGATTGACGGGTGAGGCGAATGACGTAGGCACAGGACAGTGATCCCAGCACAATCGCGGGCATGAGGAGGGATTCAAAGGACATCCGGCGGCCTACTGTCACAGGAAGAAGACCCCATTTGATGCCGATGACAAACTGCATGAGGAAGCCGATAACGAAACTGGGGACGGCAATCACCAAGAGAGAGGCCACCAGGATTGTGGAGTCGAATACTCCGCCACGACGAATTCCGGCAATAAAGCCTAAGATGACCCCCACTACCGTTTCAAAGACGATGGCCATAAGTGCCAACTGGATGGTTACGGGGAAGGCATGAGCCATAACTTCTGTGACGGGGCGCCCAGAAAAAGTTGTGCCAAAGTCCAAAGTCAGGATGCCTTTGAGATAGAGCAGATACTGCATAAAGAACGGTTTATCAAGGTTATATTCTGCGGCTATGCGTGCTGCGGCTTCCTCGGAGACTCCACGATCCCCGCCAAGGGCCTGAACAGGATCACCAGGCATAAGGAAGACCATGGCGTAGATGAGAAGAGTGGCGCCAAAAAACACGGGGATGGCTTGGAGTAAACGGCGACCCACGTATCTGAGCATTAAGACCTCCTTGTCCGGTGTTTAATCTCGGTTGATAACGATGTTGTGAAATACAGGTTGGCTCTTCCAGTTGAATTCAACATTGGAAGCATCTTCGGAATAACCACCTGTGACATTGGAATACCAGAGGGGAATAGCAGGAAGATCACGGAACAGGATTTCCTGGGCCTTGTTATAAAGCTTGATGGATTCCTCTGGCGTGGCTGCGTTTCCGGCTCTATCCATGGCGGCATCAAATTCCTGGTTGGAGTAATCACCATCATTTGAGGATGCTGAGGTGATGTAAAGAGGGATCAGGAAGTTCCCAATACTGGGATAGTCAGCCTGCCAACCAGTACGGAATGCAGTGGTAATAGTCCTATTGACAATCTCATCACGCAGGGACTTGAAATCTGGATAGGGTGCGCCCACCGCTTCAATGCCCAGAGTATTACGAATGGAATTGGAAACGGCGTCCACCCATACCTGATGTCCACCGTCAGCGTTGTACGCAATGGAGAAGGTGCCCTCCCACGGAGATAGAGCATCAGCCTGTGCCCATAAATCCCGAGCCTTTTTGGGGTTGTAGACGGTCACCTCACTTCCCCGAACTTTTCCAGTGAAGCCAGGAAGCACGGGGGAACTGAAATCAGTGGCGGGGGTCCGAGTGTGAGAGAAGATCATCTCAGTAATCAGCGGGCGATCAATAGCCATGGACAGAGCTTGGCGCCGCAAGATGCCCTCCCGTCCGCTAAAGTGTGGCAGCCTCTCTGGGATGGTGAAACTCTGGAAAACTGCTGCGGGCTGGTTAATGGAACGATCCTGCAATTCCTGCTCAAAAGCAGCGAAAGAAGCATCAGGAATCTGATCCATCACATCTAGATTCCCCGCCAGCAGATCGGCATAGGCAGCATCGGGTTTGGCATAGAACACAAACTGAACCCCCTCATTCTTGGGACGCCGCAAGCCCTTGTAGTGGGGGTTGGGTTCCAAGGTTAAGGACTCATTGTGCAACCACCTACGCAGAAGATAAGGGCCGTTACCAATGGGATGTTCACCAAATTCTTTGATGTCCTTATATGCAGAATCTGGAAGCGGATAGTAAGCACTGTGCCCAAGGCGAAGCGGGAAATCTGCCTCCCTATGAGCCAACTTGATAGTAAAGCTGTAATCATTAACGATCTTGAGACCGCTCATGCTGGGAGAACCCTCACTGTATCCCTCAATAGATTCAAAGAAGGAAGCGTTGATGAGGGAATGGGCCACCGCATAATTCCAGGCATCCACAAAGTTGTGAGCCAGAACCGGAGTGCCATCCGAAAAGAATTCTCCGGGTTTAAGGGTGACTTTATAGAGATCTGGTTTCTCCTGGATGATGGAGGAAGCGAGGTCGTTGTAGGCACGACCGGACACGTCATAAGCCACCAACCCACTGAAGAGGAGATCGACAACTTTTCCCCCCGAGGTCTCATTAGTATCGGCGGGAATAAGTGGGTTCTGCGGCTCAGAGCTCAAAGCGTACACGTAGTTGGGATTGTCTTCGCTGCCTGATGCACACGCAACACAGCTCAAAGCAGCGCACGCGGCAACGAGGATCGAAAGAATTGTCCTCACTGTCGGTCCTTTCTCACTCCACAAAGTTATGACAAGACCTTAACCCACAGCAGCGCCTCAGAAGTCACAACGCCGGCTCCAAGGATTTGTATCCACCCTCGAACTAGGTGGTTATTGCACCCTGAACTGGGCGACGTCGAGGCGCCGACGTGAGCTGCCCAACCTTGCTGAGAGTGACACCACGCTCCGGGGGCTGGGTTACGAGTTCAGCTCACGCAGCTCCCACGAGATGAAAGGTGCCGCAAAAAATCGAAAGAGCCACACAGCTGCTTCCCAGCAGGAAGCTGCCGACGATAAAGGCACCATCTTGTACTGTCAGACGAGATACCCGCGCCCAGGTTCTGTCAGGATAGAGTCCAAAACCCCGAGCTTCCATAGCTGTGGCCAATGTAGTGCTGCGACGCAAAGAAAACACCAAGAATGAGAAGGACATAGTCAGCCACGCGCGAACTCGCCCCTGATCTCCCATACCGCGTGAACGACGAGCCTGAGCCAAGTATGTCCAGTCTTCACGCAGCAGGGAGATCATGCGACTACCCGCAACAGCTCCTATCACGAAACGAGCAGGTAGATGAAGGATCTGAGCTAGTCCATCTCCAAGATCAGTAGGGTCTACCCGCGTCGAGAGAGCCACCGCAGGCACGCCAAAAGCCAGAATACGCAAGAACACTGCGGCCCCCATCACTAGGGAGTTGTCCGAGACGGTGGCACTTACGAAGTGAATGTATTGCTGACCTTTCGGTTGAGCATAGAGCACCATAGACATAGCTGCGACGGGCGCTATGAGAAAGATAGGGAGGCAACGCCTCCATAGAGTTTTCCATCCGCAAAGCGGGAAGAAACATAGTGCTATAAGAGCCGCAGCCGCTGCTGAGAGAATGTCTAGGGTCAGGAGGAGTGGCACAGTCCAGACAATCAGTGCGCACAACCGAGCCACAGGATGTATAGACACCGTTCGGTGGATAGGCCTTAGCTGCTTCATGGCGCTGTCACCTCAATGCGGTGATCTCCCAAGGTGGCTATGAAGTCCTCATCGTGGGTCACAGACACCACCGTGACACCATCATCGGTGAGTTCACGAAGCAGACTGACCAGTTCTTTGAACGTATCAGGATCCTGCCCAAAGGTGGGCTCATCCAGCAGGAGCAGCTTCGGGGCCGAGACAAGGGACGTCGCCACGGAAAGACGCCGCTTTTCACCCCCTGAGAGGGTAAAGGGATTGGCATATTCACGATGCCGAAGTCTGAGTCTGTCCAAAAGCTCGTCTACTCGATGGTGTTGAGCCCTACCAGGGGTTCTATCAGAGTTCCTTTCAGATTCACAGGAGGACTTTCGCCCACAGAAACGGCTCCAGCGAGAATGGCGAGTCAGCCCAGCATGAAGCCCTACCTCAAGCTCCGCGCGAACGGTGCGGGCTACAAATTGGTGCTCCGGGTTCTGAAAGACAAAACCGATCCGAGAGGCCAACTCGGCCGATGCCCAGAGCGCAGGGCACGCCGGAAGTAGCTGCTTATCGGGATGAACCTTGGGTAGCTGACCAGGCGGAAAGAGCGATGGAGCCATACGCAACTCACCGCCCAGCGAGGGTAAGAGTCCTGCAATCGTAAGAGCAAGGGCGGTTTTCCCAGCGCCATTAGGCCCCACAATAACGGTTGAACTCTGCTCTGGAATCCTCAAGCTATGGGCTTTGACACCTGGTGCACGCCGCTGGTTGCTGCCAGCTGCCCGCCGCTGGCGTACCTTTGAGCCACGCCCCGACTCACCCCACGTCCCGCTCCACCCTGTGAGCAGATCTGTGGCCGTCACCAACGATGGCACGGTTTCACAGGAACGAGCAGGCGGCAGTGCGGAGCGCTGCGGAAACTCCCCCTCCTGCAACTCACCGTTGTCCAAGAGCAATACTCGATCCACGGGCCACGGACGATGATCCACAACGATGACGGCCACGTCCAGCCTATTGATAGCCTGCATGACTTCCAGACGCCCGGCAGGATCGAGATTGGCGGTGGGCTCGTCCAGGAGGATCACACGGGCACCCATCGCCAGCACCCCGGCAAGAGCTAGCCGCTGCTTCTGGCCGCCGGACAGGCAGGACGTTGGAAAATCCAATGGTACGTGAAGACCTACCTGCTCTAAAGCAGCCTCCACACGAGGCCACGTCTCCTGCCTGGGAATTTTGAGGTTCTCGCATCCGAAGGCCACGTCGTCGCCCACACGGGGGGCAATCACCTGCGAATCTGGATCTTGCAGCACCAGCCCTACAGGCCCTTCTACCCTCCTCCTTCCTCGCCACGTTGCATCGTCATCCACTCCCGCAAGAACCCTCAGCAGTGTGGACTTACCACTTCCAGATGGGCCAGTGATGAGGATTTTTTCTCCGGCATCTACCCGAAGATCAATCTTGTGCAGGGTATCCGAGGTGCTCCCCAGATGGCGGTACTCAAACTCTCGAAGCTCAATCACAGCCCTACCAGGCACCCCAGCTAGAGACTCACTCACAGGCTACGACCAGCCTCAAAGCGATCCAACACCCCTGTTCGCACCAGGGCTTTCACCAACCACCAGCCCACTAGACCGGCCAACACAGCCCCCGACACAAGAGTGCATCCCGTATAGATCAGATTGAACTCCAGTGTTTTAGCCAGATTTCCAGAGAGGAACAGCTCCAGCACTATCGCCCCTACACCTGCACCCATTCCAGCGAGAACTGCCGCCGTCACACTGAGGCGTCGCCAAGTAAGAAACACCAGCTCCGCACCTAAGCCCTGTGCCAGTCCTGAGAGCAAGGTGGTAGCCCCCCATTGATTTCCTGTAGCAGATATGGCGGCAGCTAACAGCTCCACGAAAAGTGCAGCGCCCGGTCTGCGAATGATGAGTCCTCCCAGTACTCCCCCGATGAGCCAGATTCCATTAGCCAGCCCTCCGAGGCCAGGAGTGAGAGCATCCATGAGGGCGTACCAAATCCCACCCAGGGAATTCCATACTACGAACAGGACTCCGGTGGCCATCCCCAGCACTGAGGCGCTCACAATATCCACAACACGCCACGATTTCACCATGACTTCCTTCCCTATCGCCGGCATGATCCGGATCAGGTTCATTCGGTTTACTCGGTTACGCCCGATATATCTCAGCCATCGCATCTGATGACACCCGCGGTTCCGGGAGCAGGATAGCACACGTCCCGTAAAATAGAGCCCCAAAAGAAGTGGGAAACGCGGAAGGATCACCATGGCATTTGGCATTGCCGCTTTACTTGACGACGTCGCGGTGCTGGCGAAGGCTGCCGCAGCCAGCGTGGATGACGTGGCTGCCGCCACAGTGAAAACAAGCTCGAGAGCATTTGGATTGGTGGTGGATGATACCGCTGTTATCCCTGGCCAGCTTGTGGGGGTGGATCCTTCGAGGGAGCTTCCTATCGTCGGGAAAATCGCTGTGCGCTCTCTGGCCAATAAGGCTCTGGTGCTGGCGGTGGCCATGCTCCTGGCGTGGGTAGCACCCTGGCTGCTCACTCCTATCCTCATGCTGGGCGGCACCTATCTGTGCTTTGAAGCCGCCGAGAAGGTAGCAGAAAAGCTCCACCTTGTATCTGAGGAATCTGAGGAGGACACCGCTCGCACCGAGAAAGAGCTTGTTGCCTCGGCAACCCGCACTGATTTAATTCTTTCGGCAGAAATCATGGTTCTGTCCATGAACGAGGTGATGGATAAGCCGTTCTGGGAGCGCCTCATTGTCTTGATTTGTGTGGGGCTGGCTATCACCATAGGCGTCTACGCTGTGGTGGCCGTCCTCATCAAAATTGATGATGTCGGCTTAAAAATGCAGCAGAAGGACTCCACTAAACACCTGGGGACCCTTCTGGTGAAAGCCATGCCCGTCATTTTGAGCATTATCACCGTGGTAGGAATGTTCGCAATGCTGTGGGTGGGGGGACACATTCTCATCACTGGCTGCGCGGAGTTTGGTTGGGAATGGCCGCATCACCTAGCTGAAACTGCATCCAGCGGAGGCGGAATCCTCGGCTGGCTGGGCGATACCGGAGTGAGCTTGGTCTTTGGCCTCATCTGGGGCCTGGTAATTATGGGGATTGTGATACTTGTGAAAAGGATAGTACTCAATGTGAAGAAAGATCACTAGAATTCCAAGAGTTCCCTCAGAATTCAGGAGAGTATCCTCATGCCTTTCCACCCCTTCCCGGTTCCGGCTCGCGCACACGGCACCTCCCACAGGTACGATGTGGCGCATACCAACCAGTCCATGTTGGTTTCCCGCCTCTACCGGGCCGAGTGGACAGGACAAGAGTTCACGGTCCCGGTCACCCTTCTCGACGACCCTCGTGGTGGGGGTTTCAAGGTGAAGTGGGACTACGGCGTAATTGGTACGCTCCCCCAGACTGTGCGGCAACACTACCCAGAACTCACCCGAATTCTGCGTTCTTCCCTTAATCCCGAAGTAACAGCCTGGATTTCACCAGATCACGAAGGGCTCCGCATTTCTGTGGAGCTTGCAGATCCCGGGCTTCTTCTCCCTATTAATAAGTGGCCAGCCTCCCCCTGGATGCTGATGCCTTATGGAGAGCCCTTTGAGATTGACGTGGAAATCTCGAGTACCTCTGTGAAGCAGAAACTAGCTGCCTGTAACCACCGTCAATTTCTTGTCCGCCTGGCATTGATGGACGACGATTCCATCGCTGTTTTAGCTGGCGGAAAAGAACTTGAAGATGACGTGGTAGGTGTACTCCATGAGCCCGCCTATACAGAGCTAAAAGATGCCATCAACCACTTTGAAATGCTTGGTCTTATTCCCGTGGCTCGGGCATATTCCTGGGATGGAAAGGCCACGGTGGAGGCAATCCGCACAGCTGATCTCACCGAAGAGCAATTAGAGCCGCCTATTTCTCCCATGCGTCAGCTCATTGACGAATCAGGAGCAACACCTGGGACTGGCAGCTCTTCATCATCCACCTTCGACGATCTAGCCCAAACAGGGGTCATCCAGGTGGCGGGAGGACCGGCTACAGTCACAAACAAGGGCAACGGGCAGTGGGCGCTCACCATGCCCTCAGAGACATTTCCAGCTGTGACACCTGAACGCATAGCAGAGTACGAGGCAGCACTCTCGAAAACGGAGTCCCAGCCTACTGCCCCTCCCGAACCACCCACTGAAGCCTTTAAAGCTGTAACTACCCAAAAGCCCCATGTAGGTATGGAGATGGGTGTGTCCGAGGGGCGTCGCAAGGTGGAAGAGGCATTACGAGATATGCCCGAGACTCCCCTGTGGCCAGTACCCCCTCTACCTCCGGGACCTGCCTTTCAACGCAATATGAACCGGCAGCGTCCACGCCCTGTAGCTACAGCCAGAACCACGCCTCGCGTGACACCTGTGCCTGCTTCCCTCTCTCCCTCTATAGCTGACCGTGAGCTCACCTCACCTGAGCCGGAACGCCACACCCCAGAACATCTCAACGCGTCCCCGGAGGAGTGGGACTCTGATTTCACACAACCACAGCAGCACTCAGGACGGATTATTACGTGGTCCATTGTGCTGGCGGTGATTGTGCTCATCATCCTCTTTGGCATCATGTTGTAACACCACTCAAAAACTTTGCACTCGGGGGTAAAAATATCGCCTTCAGAGCGTTAGATTCGTCACAAATCCACCGATACCACGGTTAAATCAGCCTTTTGAACTCCCCCAAAATAAGGGAATGTACGTGCTACTTTTGTCGGAGCACGTTAGCATAGATTGCAGAACTTTCAGAGCTTTCGAAATCGTTCAAAAGAATAATGTTTCTGCTGGTAAAAGAGCATTTTTTGGCGCTTCTCCCAGTAGAACACCCTCTCACTGACAGGAGTCATAGTGTTAAAGGTTCCTTCACCCGTACTCAATAAAGAAAGCTATAAGGAAGCCTGGCGTGCTTTCGAGGAAGAGCATTTCGATCTGGTCATCATAGGCGGGGGTTCTGTTGGTGCAGGAGCGGCTGTCGACGCCGCCACCCGAGGACTTAAAGTTGCCGTCCTTGAAGCGCGAGACTTTGCCGCAGGCACCTCCTCGCGCTCATCCAAGATGTTCCACGGTGGTCTGCGCTACCTCTCCATGCTGGACTTCAAGTTGGTGGCGGAAGGTCTCCATGAACGTGAACTCTCCATGTCCACACTAGCTCCACACCTGGTGAAACCCCTCAAGTTCCTCTTCCCACTCACCCACCATGCCTGGGAACGAGTCATGATGTTCGGCGGATTCACCCTTTACGACCTCATGGGTGGCGCCAAGACAGTGCCCATGCAGCGGCACTACACCCGCAAAGGTGCCCTCAAGATGGCGCCTGGCCTGAAAGATGATGCTATCGTTGGTGGTGTCCGTTACTACGACACCCTTGTCGACGACGCCCGTCACACCATGACTGCCCTGCGCACCGCCGCAGCTCATGGTGCCGTGGTGCGAAGTGCCACAGAGGTCATTGACTTTGTGAAAGATGGCGAGCGTGTGATCGGCGCCAAGATTAAGGACACCGACACCGGCGCTACCACCACCATTTACGCTGATGCGTTCATTAACGCCACGGGTATCTGGTCAGATGAGCTTCAGGAACTGGCCAAGGTTCAAGGTAAGTTCACCGTTCACACCTCTAAGGGTGTTCATCTGGTAGTTCCCAAGAGCGCCATTGAAGCCGATGCCGCACTGACCTTCGTGACCGAAAAGTCCGTTCTCTTCGTCATCCCTTGGGGCGCTTACTGGATTGTGGGAACCACAGACACCGATTGGAAGTTGGATCTGGCTGATCCTGCCGCCACCCAGGCAGATATTGATTACATCCTGGATGAGCTCAATATGAGAGTCAAGAAACCTCTCACCCGTGATGACGTCATCAGCGTGTATGCAGGGCTTCGTCCTCTGGTGGCCGGTGAATCAGATTCCACCACTAAGCTGTCACGTAACCACGCCGTCGCCAGGGTAGCTCCTGGACTGGTATCTGTGGCAGGCGGTAAGTACACCACCTATCGTGTCATCGGAAAAGATGCCGTGGATATGGCGTGCAAGGACATCAAGCGGTCCGTGGGTAAGTCTGTCACTGAGCACGTTCCGCTGCTGGGTGCCGATGGTTACGCAGCCTTGAATAATGAGGCGGCAAGCCTAGCTGCTAAGTCCGGCTTGACCGAGGAGCAAATCCATCACCTCTTGGATCGCTATGGAAATCTCATCTTCGAAGTGCTTTCTTCGGAGGATCCTGCCCTGCTAGAGACCGTTCCTGGTGCTCCTGCATATCTGTGGGCAGAGGTCAAGTATGCGGTGGACCACGAAGGCGCACTCCACCTCAATGACATCATTGACCGCCGCACCCGCATCAGCATGGAATATCCCAATGCTGGTCTGGATTCAGCGGCCGCCATTGCAGATTTTGTGGCTCCCCTTTTGGGCTGGGATGATGCCACCAAGCAAAAAGAGCTGGACGTCTTCACCGAGCGCGCCAAGGCATTCCTCAATGGCCAGACGCTGCCCACAGATGAAGCTGCAAACTCTGTGCTCACCAGCGCTCCTCGTCCCAATCCTCATATCTAAAAGCCCACTACCGCATAGAGGGGGTTCCTCCCAACGTCGGCATAAGGCCGACAAGGGAGGTGCCCCCGCTGTTTTCTAAGAAAGGTCATTGACGTGGACTCTCTTACCTCTCTCCAGGCCTTTGGCTGGGAGTTCTTCGGCACCACCTTGCTTCTTCTCTTCGGCAATGGTGTCTGTGCCGTCAATAACTTGCGTACCTCTGCAGGTCACAACACCGGGTGGCTTCTGATTACCTTCGGCTGGGGTTTTGCCGTTTACATCGGCGCCAGCGTGGCAGACCCCACCGGCGGTCATCTCAACCCCGCGGTCACCATCTTTCTTGCCATTCAGGGCTCAACTCCCTGGTCCTTGGTGCCGTTCTATATCGCCGGTCAGCTCCTAGGAGCAATTCTTGGCGCAGTGCTGTGTTGGGCAACATTCAAGCAGCTTTTCGACGCCCACGATGACAACGCTCACTCAGGCGGCTGCTTCTTTACTATCCCGGCGCACCCCAGCAAACTGTGGAACGGTGTCACCGAGTTTATTGCCACTTTTGCCCTGCTGGCTTTCATTGGTTTCGGCCCCTCAGGTGGGGAAATCTCGAACCTGAAGTACTTTGGTGTGGCCATCATCATCGTGGCCATCGGAATGTCCCTGGGCTCCCCCACCGGATACGCCATCAACCCTGTTCGTGACTTCGGCCCACGCTTGGCATACGCCTTCCTGCTTCCCATTCCCGGGAAAGGCTCCGCTCACTGGGATTATGCCTTGGTGCCCATCGTGGCCCCACTGCTAGCTGCCTGCGCTGCGGGCGGTTTGGCTGTACTCCTCTAGTTCGCGCCGCCAACTAGTTCCTGTTTCTATACTTTGAGCTCTTGAAAGGAACACTTCATGAGTGAATACGTTGCCGCTCTAGACCACGGCACCACTTCCACACGCTGCATTCTCTTCAATCACGATGGTGACATCGTTGCCACTTCTCAGATGGAACATGCGCAGATCTTCCCCCAAAAAGGCTGGGTGGAACATGATCCTATGGAAATCTGGGCCAATACCAGGAAAGTCATGGCTGAAGTAATGGCGGAAGCCGATGTTCAGCGCAAGGATGTAGTTGCCCTGGGCATTACCAACCAGCGGGAAACCACCGTTGTGTGGGATAAAAACACAGGCGAGCCCGTGTATAACGCGATTGTCTGGCAGGATACCCGCACTACTCCGATTGCTGAGAGGCTGTCAGGCGAGGAAGGCCCAGATCGCTGGAGGAAGAAAACTGGTTTGCGTATCTCCTCGTATCCTGCCGGGCCGCGCGTCACATGGATTCTGGAGAATGTGGAGGGCGCTCGGGAACGCGCCGAGGCCGGTGACCTGCTCTTCGGCACTATGGATACCTGGCTTATTTGGAATATCACCGGCGGCGCTGGCGGCGACGGGGATCAGGAAGCACTCCATGTGACGGATGTCACCAATGCTTCCCGCACCTTGCTCATGGACATCAAGACTCTTCAGTGGGATGAAGAGCTTGCCGACGCTATGGGTATTCCCATGTCGATGCTCCCCGAGATTCGTCCCTCCTCTGGGGATTTCCGCGCTGTGCGGGACCGCGGAGCTATGGCCGGTATTCCTATTCGGGGCGTTCTGGGAGATCAGCAAGCAGCTCTGTTTGGTCAGACGTGTTTTGCCTCTGGCGACGCAAAGAACACCTACGGAACTGGCCTTTTCCTTCTCATGAACACAGGTGATACCCCGAAGTATTCAGACAACGGGCTTATCACCACCGTGGCCTACCAAATTGAGGGCGAAGCCCCCAAGTATGCTCTGGAAGGCTCGGTGGCCGTTGGCGGTTCACTGGTTCAGTGGCTGCGCGATAACCTCCAAATTATTCCTAACGCTGCCTCTATTGAGAACAAAGCCAGGGAAGTCAAGGATAACGGCGGTGTGTATATTGTGCCGGCATTCTCGGGCTTGTTCGCGCCACGTTGGCGTCCCGACGCCCGCGGAGTCATCGTGGGCTTGAGCCGTTTTGCTAACCGCAACCATTTAGCTCGCGCAGTCCTGGAAGCCACTGCCTACCAGACACGCGAAGTACTCGATGCTATGGTTGCCGATGCCGGCCATGATATGACCAGCCTGCGCGTAGACGGTGGCATGGTGGAAAACGATCTGCTCATGCAGTTCCAGTCTGACATTCTCGACGTCCCTGTGGAGCGTCCAGTGATTGCTGAGACCACCGCGTTGGGCGCAGCCTATGCCGCTGGCCTCGCCGTAGGATTCTGGAAAGACACTGACGAGCTTTCCCAGCACCTAGCTATCAAGAAGACCTGGCACCCGAAGATGGATGCCGAGGAGCGCGATCGCCTTTACGCCGAGTGGAACAAGGCCGTGGAGCGCACCTTGAACTGGGAAACCGAGGAATAAAGAATAAACGGGGGGAATGGGGAAATCACACAGCGGTACTGGGAGCCCCTATTGCTAAGACTGTGCATTTACTAAGGCAGATGCACAGTCTTACTATGACAGCTTCTAGTATGGAAATGCCAAGATCTATAGCACAGCGGTAGTTGCCACAGTGGCCGCATTTATCTGAGTCTGACTCCACAGGACATATCCGTTCTGGGTTCTGTACGCAGAGGTTGCACCTATGGTGGCTACGGCGTGCCTTTACCCCAAGCATCTGGAGGCACAACCATGAAGATTGGTGTCCCTACTGAGCCTGGAGCTTCGCCCCTCGTTTCAGCAACGCCACCTACTGTTAAAAAGCTCATCAAACTGGGCTACCAGATAGTTGTTGAACAAGGAGCTGGGACTTCAGCCAGCTTTACCGACGAGATGTTCAAGGAGGCCGGAGCTGAGATCGTCGATCACGACGCCGTGTGGGCAGCCGACATCGTGACCACGGTGGATCCACCGGAAGATCTCTCTATTCTTCACAAAGGGCAGATATTCCTGTCTCGCCTGGCTCCGCAACGTTCGCCTGAGCTTCTCGAAAAACTCAACAATCAGGGCGTCACTGCCATTGCTATGGACGCAATTCCACGTATCTCTCGCGCGCAGTCTATGGATGTTTTATCCAGCCTGTCTAATGTGGGCGGTTATCGCGCCGTTATCGAGGCGGCTCATGCCTTTGGACGCCTCTTTACCGGACAAGTCACTGCTGCCGGTAAAGTTCCCCCAGCCACTGTGTACGTCATCGGCGCTGGTGTGGCGGGACTTGCCGCTATTGGTACTGCTAACTCAATGGGCGCTATTGTGCGTGCCACGGATGTGCGCGAAGAAGTAGCCGAGCAAGTTGAATCTATGGGGGCCGAATTCGTCGCAATTCCAGCTCCCGCTCAGGAATCCTCTGATGGCTATGCCAAGGAGATGTCTCAGGCTCAGGCCGAGGCTGCTGCACTGCTCTACAGCAAGGAATCGTCCAACGCTGACATTGTTATTACCACGGCCAATATCCCTGGCAGGAAGTCTCCTATCCTGCTGACTGCCGATGACGTAGCCACAATGAAGCCTGGCTCCGTGATCGTGGATATGGCGGCTGCTAATGGCGGTAACTGCGAGCTCACTGTTCCCGGGGAAACCATTACCACGGACAACGGCGTCATCATTGTAGGTGCCGATGATCTTCCTGCTCAGTTGCCTACACAGTCCTCTCAACTGTATGGACAGAATGTGGTTAACTTCTTGGCGCTGCTAACACCAGAAAAAGAAGGTGAGCCGAACTTCAACTTTGAGGACGAGATTATCCGTGCGGTCACGGTAACCCATGAGGGCACGATTAAATGGCCGCCACCGCCGGTGAAGGTGTCCGCTGCTCCCGCACCTCAAGCGGCGAGTGATTCCCAGACCGAGTCTGCGGTAGACAGCCAGAGCTCCGAAGAAACCACCAAGTCCGGTGCGGGTAAACTCTGGCTGGCGCTCGCGGGCGTCGTCGGGGTTCTTCTGGTGTTGTTTAGCCCCACGGCTATTGCAAGCCATTACATTGTGCTGGCTTTGGCTATTGTGGTGGGCTTCTACGTCATCACCTCGGTGACTCACTCCCTCCACACACCGCTGATGAGTGTGACGAATGCAATTTCAGGCATCATTGTGGTTGGCGCCTTACTGCAGGTAGGCAGTGATAATCTCCTCGTCACCATCTTCAGTCTCCTGGCAATTACCATTGCCTCCATCAACATCTTCGGCGGTTTTACGGTAACCAACCGTATGCTTGCCATGTTCCGGAAAGAGTGACCTGATGATTACTACTGACCAAATTCTGGCACTCGCCTACCTTATTGCGGCACTGTGCTTCATCAACGCTCTACGCGGACTCTCGAAGCAGGAATCAGCCCAGTCCGGCAATAATTCCGGGATTATTGGAATGGCCATTGCCCTGGTAGCAACAATCTGGTTAGCCTGCGTTGACTCTCAGCGCGGTGCTCTTAGCACGCTTGTGCTTATTGCTGCTGCTATGGCGGTGGGAGCGGTCATCGGCTTCATCACCGGCAAGCGTGTTGAGATGACGGGAATGCCGCAGTTGATTGCACTCCTGCACTCCTTTGTGGGTCTTTCTGCTGTCCTTGTGGGATTCAACTCTTACTTTGACATCACGCAAGCAACCTCAGATCGTGGATTCCACCTTGGAGAAATCTATCTGGGAATTTTCATTGGTGCTGTCACCTTCACCGGCTCTATCATCGCGTATTTGAAGCTCTCAGGAAAGATGTCGGGACGCCCCATCACTCTCCCAGCACGCAATCTCCTCAATCTTGGCATTGTGATTGTGTCTCTGGGAATCATGGTGTGGTTCATCATGACAGGATCTCTGGTTGCGCTTATCATCATGACTGTTTTGGCTCTGCTTCTGGGACTTCACTTGGTGGCGGCCATCGGTGGTGGCGATATGCCCGTTGTGGTCTCTATGCTGAACTCCTACTCAGGCTGGGCTGCAGCAGCAGCCGGATTTATCCTCAGCAACGACCTCCTTATTATTACCGGCGCTCTTGTTGGTTCATCTGGTGCCTTCCTCTCATACATCATGTGCCAGGCTATGAATCGCTCTTTTGTTTCAGTGATTCTCGGTGGCTTTGGCGACGCCCCTGCTGCCAGCGGTGGTGAGCAGATTGAAGACACTCACACGGAAATCACACCTGAGGAGGTAGCCTCACTCCTGGCTGACTCCAAGAAGGTGGTGATTACCCCTGGCTACGGTATGGCTGTGGCTCAGGCACAGTATCCGGTGGCAGAAATGACCAAGAAACTCCGCGACGCCGGTGTGGATGTTTCCTTCGGTATTCACCCTGTTGCTGGGCGTCTGCCTGGGCACATGAATGTTCTGCTGGCCGAAGCTAAGGTTCCCTACGACATCGTCTATGAGATGGATGAAATCAACGATGACTGGGAGGACGTGGACGTGGTTCTGGTCATTGGCGCCAATGACACTGTGAATCCTGCGGCCGAAGAGCCTAATACTCCCATCTCAGGAATGCCGGTGCTCAAGGTGTGGAACGCCAAGCGGGTCATTGTTTCCAAGAGGAAGATGGGCAACGCCGGATACTCCGGACTTCAGAATCCTCTCTTCTTCAAGGAAAACACCGACATGATGTTGGGTGATGCCAAAGAATCCGTCAATCAGATCAACGCGGCCCTCAGTTCTTCTTTGAGCCTGAGCAGGTAATTCCTGAAGGACTCCTGGAAAATTCCTGAAGATTGTAGATACCGGAACTCCATGTCAGCAACAGCACGTAGTTCCGGTATTTGCTAGAAAACACCCAGATTTTTGCAGAATAATAAAATTCAGGAAGCTGTGAGTTCCCTTAGAGGCGTTGAGGGACTATTCTTACGGTCACAAACTTTTCACAGAGAAAGAGATTGTAAGAATGCTCAGAACACTTCGTTCTACTGTGACCGCTCTCCTAACTACTCTGGTGGCATCCTTGTTGCTGGTGACACCGGCACAGGCGGCTCTCACTGATCTTCAGCAAGGGCAGTACATCAGAGCAGGTGGAAACCTTGCTTACTGCAGCCTGACCATAACTGAGGGAAACATCGGCTACACCGCCGGCCACTGTGCAGGTGGAGAATGGACTGTAGGGTCCCTCATCTCGGACAAGAACGGACGCCCCATTGGGCGTATCACCGCCATGAGGCCCGGCTTCGATGTGGTCAAAATCAAGCTCAACCCGAAACTCACTGTTGATGGCGTCTACCCCAAGCGCGACTACAACTCGCTTGTTCCCGGAGAAGCTATTTACGTCCGCGGACTTGCACGTAGCTACCCAGCAGGACAATTCACTGGTGCGCCGTTGATCAAGTGGTTGGAGTATGAAGGAGTAGCCGCACAGGTAACACCCTCAACTGTGGAGGAAGGTACCTCAGGCGGAGCAGCTCTGGATATGAATAACAACCTGGTGGGCGTGAATGTGGGTGAGGTGTACGACATTCTCCCCAGTGGGGAATTTGTCAACTACCGCGAGACCTTCATTCCCTGGAATGTGATTGATGCTTACCTGGGATAAATAAGTAGTTGCCACAAGCCTCCGAAGTCATACTCTCGGACAAGCGAGCTCAGCACTCAGAAAAGCAAAGCTCCTTGGAACAACTCTTCATGAGATTGTCCAAGGAGCTTTTATCGTAGGCACCTCTCAAGGCAGCAGCGCCTTAGGCGCTCAGCGGTTTTTCCGATGGAGAAGCAGTGAAGCGGACGTACTCCTTATCGATACCGTAGATAGTCAATGGCAAGGTCTCTTCCACTTGCCTCTTCGAGGAGAAGATGAGGGAGAGCAGGTAGCCGCCAATGAAGGCAGCAGCAAACGCTGCAATAGACACAATGAGTGGCCCCACGTTAAGGGTTCCGGCGTACCACCCCATGAAAGCACCAAAGATTAAGCCCAACACCACCCCTGTCGAGTTCGCACGCTTGGTGAAGATACCCAGGGCAAACACACCAGCCAAGGGCACACCAAACAGACCGGTCATCGCCAAGAACAGATCCCACAGATCAGACTGGTTCGTGATGATGAGGTAGACGGCCCCAGTTACAGACAGAATGCCGGCGATGATGATAATCACTCGGGACATCATCACAGAACCTTTACGGTGAGTGAAGCGATCGTGAAGGTCTACCACCACGCACGCGGCAATGGAGTTCAAAGAAGAGGCAATCGTGGACTGCGCTGCCGCAAAAATAGCAGCAATCAGGAGGCCCGCAAGACCAGCAGGCAGCACAGTCAAGATGAAGTAAGGAACGATGGCGGAGGTATTCACGCCGTCGGGAAGTCCGCCCTTCGCCTCGTAGTAGTTGTAGAGCGCAGTTCCCATGCCAAAGAACAGCGGAATAGCGCACATCGCCAGTACACCATTAATAACCAGTGACCTCTTAGCCTCTTTCACCGTCGGTGTGGTCTGGTAACGCTGAACCACATCCTGAGAGGCGGTGTACTGGTGAAGGTTGTTGAAGATACTTCCGATGAAGATGATCGGAACAGAGACAGCAATGCTATCCATTGAGGTCAGCTCGAAGTTGTTAGCGGACAAGAACTTACCGTCGGCAGCTGCATCCCCCAGAGCGCCAGTAAATCCATCTGGCGTGAGTATCATTGCTCCGATCACAATGGCAAAGGCGCCAGCCAGAAGCAGAATACCTTGAATCACGTCTGACCAGACGACGCCCTCCATGCCACCAAGGAAGGTGTAGATAATGCAGAGAATACCAATCACCGCCGAGACCACGATGGGGTCAATGTCCGCCACCGAAGTAATGGCCAAGGTGGGCAGGTAGACCACGATGGCGATACGCCCCAGGTGATAGAGCACAAAGAGCACGGAGCCGATGGTACGAATGACAACGTTGAAGCGCTCCTCCAGGTATTCATAGGCGGTGGTCACGTTCAACTTACGGAAGAAGGGAACATAGTACCTGCTCAGTATGGGCACTATGGCAAAAATGGCAATGGTACCAGCAGCGTATGACCAGTCCGTCAGATACGACTTCTCCGGAGTGGACATATAGGTGATAGCTGACAGTGTGGTGGCATACATACTCAAGCCTGCAGCCCATGCGGGAATCCGACCGCCAGCTTTGAAGTAATCATCCTGGCTTTTTCCGGCTCGGCGGGAGAAATAAACACCCACACCGAGCATGGCCAAGAGGTAAACAACCAGAACAATCCAGTTGAGAGTGCCAAATCCTTGACTAGGCATGGTGTACCTCAAATCTTATACATGTGCGAAACTAGCTTTGATCATACATCCGATGTCTGATGTCTAGAGCCAGTTTTGACAAAGCTGTTATAACCTGTCATAACTACCCCCGAATGTGGAGTAACTAACCTCCACACACGATGTACCTCATGGCCAAACACGAGGTACAAGCTCCTAAGTGAGGAGTGCTCTAACCTCTGGCTTCAACGGTTTGACGGAGAAGCTCGGCGTCGTAACGGGTTACTTCAAAAGCGCTGTTTCCCACGCCAACCATGAGATCTCCGGTGCAGGTATGTCCAAGCCCCATCGCGTGACCTAATTCGTGCGCAATGACAAATATCTTGGATTTCACATCAGTGGTGTACGCCAGATTCAGACCAATATCCCCCGTTGCATACGTAAACACACCCAAGGCGTTCGGCAACTGTGCAGGCGTGACATCGTAAACAGTAGCTACATCATCACCGTCATAATCCACAAGCTCAAAGTTGATGAGATTATCGGTAGCCTCATTCCACATATCAAACGCTTTGAGAAGGTACTCGTATTGCTGGGTTTGTGAATGAATTTTCAGCGTATTACCTCGAAGCACAGGCGGATTAATCCACCAATTCTGGAGGTTGGGAATAGCCGTGCCCATATCCACCGCCCAGTGGAACTGCGAACACTCAGCAGCAGTACCGGGTTGCCCATTGCGAGGATCATTCTCACTGGCGTTGGCAACCGGAAGAGCTAAGCAAGCAGACAATAGGACCGAAACTACAACTGAGCACTTCTTCACGGAGCTAACCGTACCATTTACTGCACATTCACATACTGAGTCTGCCACGAACTTCCAGTACATACCCCAGTACGTTCACCTCTACACGTTGAACTTGAACTCCACCACGTCACCGTCACGCATAACGTAATCTTTGCCCTCCTGACGGACCTTCCCTTGCGCTCGCGCTTCCACCAGGGAACCGGCTTCCATGAGGTCATCAAAGGAAACAATTTCAGCTTTGATGAAGCCGCGCTCAAAGTCTGAGTGGATGACGCCTGCTGCTTGAGGTGCCGTACTCCCCTGGCGGATAGTCCATGCACGGGATTCTTTCTCCCCTGCGGTCAGATATGTTTGCAAGCCCAAGGTGGCAAAGCCGGCACGCGCGAGGGTGACTAACCCCGGCTCGTCCTGCCCCACAGAAGCCAGAAGCTCTGCCCGCTCCTCATCATCAAGCTCTAGTAAATCGGTTTCAGTTTTAGCGTCCAGGAACACTGCCTCGGCAGGTGCCACCAAATCCCGTAGCTCTTGCTTTTTATTCTCACCAGTCAAGACGTCTTCATCTGAGTTGAACACGTAAAGGAAGGGCTTGGCCGTCATGAGATGCAGGTCCCGCACAGTTCCTAGATCTATGTCACCGTTTTGTGCAGCCTCAAACAGCGTCCGGTCATCTTCTAGAATGCTTTGCGCCAGCTTTGCCCCAGCCACCTCAGCGGCCTTGTCCTTGTCTTTCCGCGCTTCCTTTTCTAAACGAGGCAGGGCCTTCTCAATGGTCTGTAAATCCGCCAGCGCCAGTTCTGAGTTAATAACACCAATATCTGAGCGCGGATCTACTCTCCCATCCACATGGATGACGTCTCCATCAGAAAAGGCTCTTACCACCTGACAGATAGCATCCGCCTCCCGAATATTGGCAAGAAAGGCGTTACCCATCCCCTCCCCGTGAGAAGCTCCCTTCACAATTCCTGCAATATCCACAAAAGACACGGTGGCTGGAACTATCTGCTTGGAATCAAACATCCGCGCCAGAGCATCCAACCGTGGATCAGGCAGCTCCACCATCCCCACATTGGGTTCAATAGTGGCGAAAGGATAGTTCGCCGCCAGGATGTCGTTTCTGGTCAATGCATTAAACAGGGTGGACTTACCAACGTTTGGCAGACCCACAATTCCAAGTGTTAGGCTCACGAGCCCTCATCTTAACAACCCACCTCCATAACCTGAATGCTCGAAGCAATCACACTATTTTCACTTCACGACGCCGCTCCTTACCCTCTTGACTTCTCCAGTGGCACAATGAGAGCGTGACTCAGTCCGAAGATCGTCGTCCCTCGAGCGTCTCCGTACACGCCAGCTCGCCGGCTTCCGTCTCAGCGAAGGATAGTTCCAGCAGCACAGCCCCCTCGGATCTCAGCGCGTCTGACGATATTGCCCGTGACCGCCACCAGCGTTTGTCCTCCGGCTATCCCAACCAGGTAGACCGCTCGGTAGTGTTCAACGAGGCTCTTTCTCATACGGCGCTGTGGGCTGTGCGCGTTGCTATTGTGGCTGTGGTTGGCTACGGTCTCTTCCTCATTACGAGACAATTCTGGCAAGGGATTCTCCCAATCATCTTCGCCCTCATTCTCTGTACTGTGCTTGCCGCACCCGCCAACTGGTTGAAACGCCATCACACTCCCGCAGGGCTGGCAGCTATACTCACGATCCTGGGTTTCTTTGCCAGCTTTGGTCTGGTCATGTGGCTTATAGCACCCTCGGTGGTGAGACAGTCCAGAACACTGTATTTACAGGGCTATGAAGCTATTTTGAGCCTCCAACTGTGGGCACAAAATCTTCCTATTGACCAAAACTCCACGGTTATTGGAGACATCATCACTCGCGCAGGCACCTGGGCTCAACAGCAGGTGGGCACCATCGCAGGAGGTGTTTTCAGTGGTATCACCACAGCCACGTCCATCGTTATTACCACCGGCGTCGTTTTGGTTCTCACCTTTTTCTTCCTGAAAGATGGAGATCGTTTCCTTCCCTGGCTACGACGAGCAACTGGGCGCACCGTGGGCTGGCACATGACGGAGTTATTCTCCCGCGGATGGATAACTCTGTCAGGGTTTGTGAAGGCTCAAGCTCTCGTATCCCTTGTCGACGCCGTTTTCATCGGCCTTGGCCTCCTCATCATCCGCGTCCCGCTGGCCTTAGCTCTGGCCGTACTTACCTTCTGTGCAGGTTTTATTCCCATCGTGGGAGCCGTGGTAGCAGGTGTATTAGCCATTCTTGTTGCCTTGGTGTCTCTGGGTCTGCCCCAAGCGATAGCCACGGC
>JAEYUQ010000008.1 GCA_023432405.1 Actinomycetes bacterium
GGATCTACACCACCTGCCAGGGTAGCCATGACTCGCATTGCCGCACCGTGACTCACCATCACGATGTCCTGGTCTGTTTCAGATACTTCGGCCGTCAACTGCTCCAGCACCGGCCGATACCGCTGCACAACATCTCGTAGGGTTTCACCATTGGCCACACCTGCGTCCATATCACCAGCCAGCCAGCCCCTCAGCGCCACCAGATACTTCTTATAGGCCTCCTCATCCACATGGTTTTCGGAATCTCCCAGATAAATCTCCTGAATCCCCCACACCGTATCCACAGGCACACTCCGGTAGGGCATTCCTGCAATGCTCTCAAGCTCACGAGCCACAGTCATAGCCGTCTGCCCAGCACGAATAGCCACTGAACACACAATCCGCCGCAACCTGCCGTAACTTCCTGGAGAAACTCCAAGCTCTCGGGCTAATTCTTGCGCAACCTGTTGTGCCTGCTGTCTGCCTCGCGCCGTCAGTTCCGCCCCAGGAGGCGCAGAATCCAGCCTCGCCTCTCGGTTAGAGAAGGTTTCGCCATGTCTCAACATCAGGATTCTTCCCGCCACAACCCTCTCCCTATCTTTTCCTTAACGAATCTTTCCCTTAACGACGCCGCCCGGCGCGCAAATCATCTACCCACCGGCTTGCTTCCACAATCCGATCCTGCTCTGGGTGAGAGGACTTCGGCGCCTCTGTCGACGGCCACGAACCCAAGAATCTCGTATCCTGACTGCGCAGATAGAGGGCTCGCAAAGCTTCACTGACAGGGGCGTCGTCAATGTGACCCACCAAATCCACAAAGAACCGATAGGACCCTAACTCAGTTTTTGTTGGACGAGACTCAATCCGACTTAAATCCACTCCGCGCTGGGCAAACTCAGACAAACACGCCACCAAGGAGCCAGGCTCATTGGGCGCAAGGAAGGTGACCGAGGTGCGATCATTCCCTGTGCGAGCTGTGGGAACATCTGGCCGCCCTACCAGCAGAAAGCGAGTTTTAGCGCCAGGATGGTCTGCAATCCCCTCAGCTAAAACCTTCAGATTAAACACCGTGGCAGCGTGCAGTGGCGCAACTGCGATGTCATAGATGCCTTCAGCTACGCTCTGCGCCGCCGCCCCGTTTGAGGACGCCGGGATAAACTCTGCCGCCGGGTAGTGCTTGGAGAGCCACTCCTTCACCTGCTGATAGGCCACCGGAT
The DNA here is from genome assembly GCA_023432405.1 of Actinomycetes bacterium. Classification (GTDB taxonomy): domain Bacteria; phylum Actinomycetota; class Actinomycetes; order Mycobacteriales; family Mycobacteriaceae; genus Corynebacterium. Next base: position 1,197 of record JAEYUQ010000008.1, read on the forward strand.
GTGTGCTGAGAGTAACGGGTCGAGATGAAGAATCCCCACCAGAACCCTGCGCAGGGTTCTGGACAGAAGGCTGAGGCTGGTTGTCGCCAGGGTTCTGGACAGAATTCTGAGGAACGTCCGAAACGCTATTTCGTGCAAGAATTGCGAACTCCACTGGTACATCTACCTCGGCAAACACTTGCACAGGCGGGTCCTCAGGAGATCCAGCCAGCGCATCCATAGTAGCGGTGACCACACCATCAATGGAGTTTTCAATGGCAACACACGCATAAGCAGCGTCTCCCTGCCGCACCGCCGCCAAAGCCTCCGCAGGGCTGTGAGCAGGTAGTGGTTGCAGCTGCCCAGACCAGCGCCGATGAGTTTCTTTGTACTCATCGAAGAGGCGCAAGGCTGCTTCCGTGAAGGTTCCGGCAGGTCCTAGGAAGGCCACGGTAGTGGGCGTGGGGGCTGAGACTGTTCTCTGTGAGGTACCCGAGTGGGACATACTCCAGAGACTACAGCAGGATAGAGGGGAGTTCCCGGTATCGGAGCAGCCCCAGAGTGATGCCCGGGCTCTGCCTGGTGTGGCGTCTCGGGAGGAGTTCCTGGCACAACACTGATATAAAACCTCGTGAAACAGCTGAGTCGCTAAGTAATAGAAGTGACAAAAGTGAACTAGAGTGTTTCGTATGACTTCTCGCGGTAACAACAATGCACGTCCGGAATATCTCCGTAATCCGGACGGTTCATTGCGCCGCGACCAATTTGGGCGACCAATTCGGATGCGCCCCGCGTCCATACACAGCTCCACAGGGCCCAAGAGCACGTCAACTACTTCCAAGCAAGTGTTCCCTCCAAAGCGGCCTCCAGTTGAGGAAACCCAGATACTAAGCCCTGACAGCGAGGAAATTCAGTACCCAGCCCAGCAGTATTCGGGAAGACCCACGTCAGGGCAGCAATACCCGAGCGGGCGTCCTGCGGGTCAGCAGTACCCAGGCAGACGCACTCCAGCCCAGCCGTATCCAAGCAGGCCTTACGGTTCTGAATCCCAACCTCCCCGGCAGTACATCCCCCGTCGCCCACAGGAGTTAGAGGACGATTATGCCCCTTACCAGGCAGGGGAAGATAATGCCCACTACTACGAGCAGACCCGTTACGACGCTCGCCTCTCCCGAAACGAGCGTATGCAGACTGCACGCCCAGACCCTCGCTCCGCACGGCCCATTCGCTCTGCACGCCCGGATCATCGCTCCCCACGGCCCGAGCTCCACGCCACTAGAGGGCGCCAACACCGGCGAGGTGGGCGTCGTCCAGGATGCATGAGAGCCCTTGGAGTGGCGCTGATTATTGTTCTGGTCCTCCTCGGTTTAGGCACAGTGTGGGCAGATGCACGGCTTAACCGTGTAGACGCCATGCCAGAGGAGCACATCGGAAATACGGCGGGAACCAACTGGCTGCTAGTGGGGTCTGACTCTCGTGCAGGCCTGAGTGACGCCGAGATTGAAAAGTACGGTACAGGCGGGGACTTGGGTGGCTCCGGGCGAACGGACACCATCATGCTGCTCCATATTCCCACCGCGGGTCAGGCTCAGCTGATCTCTATTCCACGCGATTCCTATGTGAGCATCCAGGACTACGGTATGGATAAAATCAACGCCGCCTATTCTTACGGCGGCTCTCAGTTGCTCACTCACACGGTGGAAAATGCCACTGGACTGCGTATTGACCACTATGCCGAAATTGGTATGGGAGGACTTGCCAAACTGGTGGATCTTGTGGACGGCATCCACATGTGTCCTGATGAGCCTATGGATGACCCCAACGCCAATATCTCCATTGATGCGGGCTGCCAAACCTTCGACGGTGCCACGGCTTTGGGTTATGTGCGCTCTCGGGCTTCTGGCATGGGGGATTTGGATCGTGTGAAGCATCAGCGCGAGTTCTTCGCGGCCCTGATGAATACGGTAACCTCACCGAGAACTCTTGCTAACCCTGGCGATATTATGCCGCTGATTAGCCATGCTTCCGGCACTTTCACCGTGGATAATCATGACCATGTGTGGGATTTAGCTCGGGTGGCCTGGGCTATGCGGTCTGGGGTAAGTACAGAGACTGTACCTATCAGTAGTTTCCAGGACACAGACGTGGGAAGCGTTGTGCTCTGGGATGAGATGGCCGCCGAGGAGCTCTTCGCCGCCATTCGCTAGGAACGCCAGCTGACTTACCAGCTCTGCTTTCACCCCGGCTGAGCACTGCACTGCGCGCCACCCCCCCAGCACCACAGCCGCGCGCAACACTCCCCAAAACCGCTCAACCTACCGGCGAGTGCAACACCTAACGCAAAGTCACCTGCCGGGACTTGATATTTGCCTCTTGGCGACGCTCCTCCGCCGTCAGCTGTGCATCATTCTCCAGCTCCTGCTCCGCAGCGTCGTTGAGACGCTCCAGCTCAGGCACAAAACTCTCGGGATCCTGGGAGGGATCCAGATCGAATACTGGAACCAGAAGTCCATGAGTGCGGAATGCTCCCGCAAACTTCGTATTCTCCCCGAGGTTAAGCTCCCCTCGGGCAGCAATCCGCGCCAAGGCTTTCAGCAACTGATTCTCCGAATCAGTACGCACCCATCGGATATGCGCCTTTCCGCCACCTGGGTTCACCCACCACAAAGACCCAGGCAGTTCTGGTGCAAGCTGGACTGAGGGAACCACAGCGTCATTGGCTGCCTGGATACCCTGTTGCATCTGAGGATCTAAGCCAGCCGTTCCGTTGGGGAACCACCAACTGAAGTCATCAAAAGCCTCCACTGTGAGAGCAGCTGTAGTACTCAGCAGTTCTGAAAGCTCCGGCTGAGAACCATCCGCCGCTGTGGACTGCAAGGTATCTCCTGGCTGAGCGTCTCGGGCCCATGCCAGTGCATACGCTAAGTCCTTGTGGGGATTCTGGGAGTGGCTGCTCACCTGGAGCGCCACAATCGCAGTCCCATCCTCACGCACAACTCCTGCACCGGCACCCGGGAGCACCGTACCCAGGTACACCTTCTTGTCAGTGCCAGCCACCGTCACCGGAGCCAGAGCAGAGGGCACAAACTCCTGTAAGGCCACCAGGTCTGCCTCCATGACAAATCCCTCAAAAGGCCGCACCACTTTCTCAAACTGCGCACGCTCAGCCGCCCGCTTAGCCAGCTTCGCCTGCCGTCGGCTCATCCCCTCGGGAAGATCCTCATGCTTCTTCTTTTTTGCCATGCGCTCTAACTTACCGACGCCCCTCCCAGAATCTCAGCACCGCCCTGGGTACAACTAATCTGGCATTTTCTGAACGCTCAAGCAGTAGCGCTCAAGCAGTACCGCTCTGGGCACGAGTAGTTCCCCCTCCCTCACCACCCCAGCAGTACCACCCACACCCCAGCAGTAGCGCTCTGTCAGCTACTGCCTCACAACTGCGCACACATCCATTGCCACAGCGACGTCGTTAGTGGCCATGTAGCTCACACCGTGCTCCAGCGCCCATCTCATCTGCTCTGGTTCATCCACTGTCCAGGCATACGTGGGTTTGCCATAACAGTTCACAAAGTCTGGGTTGCGCTGCAAGCGATTAATCTCAAAACCTAATCCGGTAGGCGCACCTTTGAATCTGGCAACAGGGTTGAGCCACCGTTCCCAACTTCGGCGCAAGTGAATCCTGTCCAGCTTCGGCGCCAAGTACCGTAGCCGCACAATGGAGCTGGTGGAAAAGGAGATGAAGTGTATGGTTTCATCGTTAAGCTTGCCGTGGTAAAGCAGGGTATTAGTAATCTGCTCCTCTAGAATCCGGCCGTAGCGGATAGGGTGTTTGGCTTCAATAAAAAGATGTGCGTGGGGGTAGGGTTCCACTATCTCAAGTGCCTCCCCCAAGGTGAGAACCTGTTGAGGCTCTTGCGGGGTACCGAAGTTCAGTTCCTTAAGTTCAGCTAAGGTGCGGGGAGACACCCTACCTTGCCCGTCAGACACTCGATTGAGCACGGGATCATGAATGAGAACGGGGATTCCGTCCTTGGTTAGGCGCACATCAATCTCAACACCGTCTGCCCCATACTCCAAGGCAGACACCAGCGCCGCCTCCGTGAGTTCGGGATGTTTCTTGGACCACCCTCGATGCGCAATGATTTTCATGCGCTCTGTCTGACTCTGCTGGTTCCTGTGGTTCATGCAATCCACGCGATCCATGTGAGCTGAGTGCCTTTCATGCGGTTATTCCACGTAATCCTCCATGATTGTCACACAGCCACCCGATGTCCTCTACTTTTCTGCCCCACAGCTCTCCCATCTACCCCTCCGGCGGGAAGAAACGCTCCTTAACCTCTCGCAAAGTTCTTGCTGAATCCTTGAAACGCTGCAACTCATGGGCAGTCAGTTCCAGTTCCACCACGCGACGCACACCGCTGCGGTTAATCACAGCTGGCGTGCCGATGTATAGGTCTTCCTCACCGTACTGGCCGTACATATAGGCAGACACCGGCAGTGCCACATCTTGATTCTTCACAATGGCACGAGTAATCCGAGCCAACCCCATTCCAATGCCATAGGAGGTGGAACCTTTGGCATCAATGATTTCATAAGCGGCGTCGCGAGTTTCCTCAAAAATCCCCTCTAAACGCGAGTACAGCTCGGGGTCCTTTTCCAGCATTTTCCGCATACTCTTACCGGCAATGGACGCCGAGGAAAGTACCGGCAGTTCAGAATCGCCGTGCTCCCCGATGATGTAGGCGTGCGTGGAGGAGGGAGCAACCTCGTACATTTCCCCCAACATGAAGCGGAATCGGGCGCTATCCAGGATGGTGCCAGAACCAAACACTCTGTGATACGGCAACCCGGAATACTTCCACACCGCGTAGGTCAAAATATCCACAGGGTTACTGGCCACCACAATCACACCGTCAAAGTGATGAGCCATCATCTCATCCACTATGGACTTCATAATCTTCATGTTCTTATCCACAAGCTGCAGCCTGCTCTCACCAGGCTTCTGGGCCGCCCCCGCGCAGATCACAGCTATATCGGCGTCCTCATAATCCGCCCCGCTCCCCTCCGTTACCCGAGTAGTAGACCCAGACCACACAACACCGTGATTGAGATCCATCACATTCCCGTGCAGTTTTTTCTTATCGACGTCGATGAGGGCAAGGTGATCAACCAACGACTGATTCACCAGGGCATAGGCGTACGCCACCCCGACGTCCCCAGCACCAACCAGCACAACCTTATTTCCGTGTAGCCTTCTCATTCTGTAGTTCCTCTCTCTATCTCTTCTCTATCTCTATTGATTGCTTCACCGAGCCTCATCGGCTCTGCCCACCTCTAGCGTGAGCACAAATGCCCATTCGGACACTGAACTCACCACTCTATTGTGGTATTTTACGCCCGTTCATGCCCGTTTTATCCCGTTTTAACGCGGAGAAAACCACACCCAGCCCACCCATGCGCCCGCGCACATCGAATACCCTGTTCTCATGCGCATTTCAGACACCATCACAACGGTTCTTTTTGACATCGATGGCACGCTCCTCAACCACGACGCTGCCGCCGCAGCAGCTGTCCACCAGTGGGCAGTGGAGTGTGGACTCCCTGACAGTCCCACCTACCCTGCCCTGTGGAAAGAGTTGGAAACCACATGGTTTTCCGCCTACGAACGTGGGGAGACAACACACCTTGGACAACGCGCAGGGCGAGCTCGGGACTTTCTGGGCCGTCCGTCACTATCCGAAACGGAGGCACTAGCCCTCTACGACGGCTACCTCTCAGCCTATGCAGATAACTGGGTGGCATTCCCAGACGCGCGCCCTGCGCTGGAAGCCGCCCTGGATAGCGGGCGGACAGTAGGTATTCTCACCAACGGCGCAAGGCAGATGCAGGGAGCAAAACTGAAGGTGACTGGCCTCAATCTCCCTGGAGTCACTCTTCTGCCCACAGTAGAGCTCGGCGCCCCCAAACCAGATCCCAAAGCCTACGACGCCGCGCTTCACATCATGGGCTCCTCCCCATCTCAGACGCTCATGATTGGAGACAATTTCCCTAACGACGTCGTTGCTGCTCGCGCCTGCGGACTATCTGCGATCTACCTCAACCGGAATGGCGACTCCGCCGACTTCCTCACCACAGACACCGCCGACGTCCCCGCGGACCCCGCCACTATCCGCAGCCTCTCAGAGTTGATCTGGTCCTGATTAGTCGCGGCGCAGGTGATTGAGCTGAGGTGTCTCCGAGATGGCGCGGGCAGCTATGAGGAAGTACAGGCCACCGAGTACTACAGCCACCAGGATGCTCACGCCTACTGGAACAAGGTAGCCGCGCCATTCCAGCTGAGCATGAATATCAAGCAGGGCCACCAGGGATACGTCGGCTACCACCGCGGTGATAGCCCCAAGAGCAAGTGATAGTGCAAGAGGAACAAGCGCGTAGAGCAGCCATGTTCGCCTCTGCACACCCGCGTGAACACCAACAATCCCCAGGGAGGCCACCAGCGACTTTCTATGGGACGCCGTTGCGGCGGCTGCTACCAGAGCAAATACAGCGCAGGTGATCACCGTCCACCAGGCTGCAACCCGGTAGAGGGCAGCTACTTGGTCAGAAGCATAGTTTCGCGCTGCACGATAGATCTGCTCTGTATAGATCACCGCCACTGGATCTACTTGAAGAATTTTCTCCACCAGAGCAGAGGATCCGTCCGGGCTTGCTGCGGCGGTGGCAGATTCCTCGGAGTTTGCTGCGGCAGTGCTTGCTGGGCTGGCGGTAGCTGTGGCGTGAGTTGCTGGGCTGGTCACTGTAGTGTCTTTCCACAGCACGTACCAAGCGGCGTCGTCAGGGGGAGAAGAGTGGGTGACCCCTGTGCGACCTACTGAGTCCAGAATGCTTGGCTGCGTGTACGCATTCCACGGCTCAAGAGTTTTCACCTGTGCGGGATCCCCAAAGACCCTGCCGCCTTCGCCTGTTGCGAGAACCACCGCGCCGTCGGCTATGGAAGAGACCTCGTGAGGGTGCTGGGTGTGAACCACAATCGGGGTTCCCCGTCCGGCGTTGAGCTCATCGATGATGCCAACACCCTGCTGATAAGCGATAAGCTGGCCTGTCATCGTGGACGTGAGCGCTGAAGCAAGAACGGCAAGACTCACAGCGGCAGGGCCTCGTGAGGCATCGCGAGCCTCGGCAGACAACCGAGCGCCCGCGAAAAACCCTGCCCGGCCGATTTTCTTCACCCACCGGCTGATGCCTAGGAGACTGTAGGAGACAGCCGGCCGCAGTGCCAACGCCGCCAAAGCCAAGCCCGCCAGACCGAGGAAGAGTGTGAATTCCCGCAGCCTCGACGAGAAAACAGCTGCTGCGGCCATCAGCAGGCAGGAGGCCACCCACACCAAGAGGCCGGTGGGTTTAGGGGTACGGTCTTTCGTATCCCGGAACGCTCCAATACCCACCACAACCACGCTGAGCAGCGCTACGGCCAGCACAACGGGGGTGAAGACGTGAAACTCCTGGTTAAACCACTGGGCTTCCGTGGACAACAATTTGTTGAGCAGCGGGGCAACCAGAGGAGCGGCAGCAAGACCGACAGCCCAGCCCAGTGCAGTGATGAACGCTGCCTCCCCTGCGGCGATGATCTTTCCTGAGCGCACAGACAAACCGGCAGAGATCAATCCTGACAGAACCGCTTTCCTGCGGCGGGCCACCACAGAAGAAGCTGTTGCCCCCGCAATAAGACAGGGCAGAGCCGCCACCAGCGCGCACACCAGGAGAACCCCTTGGGCGGCCGGATCAATCCCATGCTCCTCCAGCTGGGAGAGTGCCGGCGAGGAATCTGCCCATCCGAAACCATGAGCCGGATAAAACCCGGACCCGAATCCTTGTGCTTGAGCCCCACCCTGGTTGGAACGAACGGCGTCGTCAAAGGAAACACCTCGCCAGATAACTAGCTCATGGGGATTGCGAAGCCCCTCCTCCCCGATGAGATCCACCACTGAAGTGGAAGGGTGGGTAAGCCATGGAAGCTTGCCTTCCTGTGTAAGAGCAGCCACTTCAGGCGAGACGAACACCTCCCCCGGGCGTGGCAGGCGAGCAAGACCTGGCGGCGGGGACACCTGATCCACAGAGCTCAGCGAGGCGGGACTGGACGGGGCAACCACAAACTCGGTAAGAGGATCACCCTCCACCAGGCGCAGGCGATCATCAGTCAAAACAAACGGTGCGGAAGTAGGAGCCGTGAAATCATAGCGAGGCTGCCTGCTGGTATCCCGATCAATACGGGCAGTCACCGTGCCCGGAAGGGCCGCGGCAATAGCAAGAAACATCGCGGCCACACCAACAGCCAGAACAGCCGCACCATGAGCCCACGAACGGCCGCGCAGACCAATAGTGATACCCAACCTGAGGGCTCGCCAGGTCACTTTCACTGCACAACCACCTTCATGCGCAGTCTCTCCACTGCGCGCTCTCATTGGGTGTGTTCTCATAGGGCATCCTCGTTGGGGCACCCTTATCGGGTGCCCCCGGAAAAAGCGTTACCTGGCTGCGGAATGGGTAGGACACAATGCGCCTCGGTCAAGCTGGTAGGTGCAATCCATCTGATCTGCTATCTCGCGGTCATGGGTGACCACCACAAGAGCCGTGTGGAATAGCTCAACTTGCTCTATGAGCAGGTTCAGTACGGTCTGGGAGGTTTTATGATCTAGAGCGCCCGTGGGCTCGTCAGCGAAAATGATCGAGGGACGTCGAGACAACGCGCGGGCAATAGCAGCACGCTGGAGCTGACCACCAGAGACTTCCGAAGGTTTCCTGTGAATAACAGAGCCAGTAAGCTCCACAGAAGCCAGACAGTCTGTGGCGTGATGGGCAAGCTCACTTTTCTTATCACCAGCCAGGAGTCCAGGCACCATCACGTTTTCCAGAAGAGACAGTTCCGGAATCAGCTCCGAAAACTGCATCACAAAACCCAGGCTGTCGATACGCAGGCGAGCCTTCTGCCTTGGAGAAAGCCCTTCAAGAGGAGTGCCGTTAATAAATACCTGACCCTCCTGGGGCTCAAGGAGCCCGGCCAGGGCATGAAGCAAAGTGGACTTCCCCTCACCACTTCGCCCAACAATAGCCACCTTCTGCCCAAGAGCAACAACAAGATTCACCTTGCTAAACAAAACACGATCAGACAAGGCGACAGAAAGGTTGCGGGCTTCAAGGGCGTACGGGGTAACCGAATTTTGCTCTACATCAACCACTGGCAATTACCCATACAGTGTTACTGTTCTGCCTACCGCATCCGGAAGTGCTCCCTTGTCCTCTACAACCTTAAACCCAAATTTGCCAACACTACCGAAAGTGTATGTCCAATGAGCCGCTGCACCTTGGTCGTAGACATTATCTTTGCCATTTTTTCCAGGTCCCCACCATTCGATTCGCGTGGTATATCGGTCGACGACTTTATCCCTCACCCAACAATCAGCAACCATGCCTGCTCCTTTTCGATGTATGGAGCAGGTTGCGCTAGAGCCCGTAGTTGATGATGTACCTGAATCGCCCGGAGCCGCATTAGCTACTGCAGGACTCAAACCGACAGAAGCGATACCTGACAAGATGGCTAGTAGTTTTTTGCCACGCATATTTTTCCTTTCAGAGAACGCATACCATGCGATCAGTTGAACGGGATTCCAACCGTAGCCTAACCTAAGTTACATGATTTTGATGTCACATCCCTACGAGATTTCACAGGGGAACCCTCGAATGTGGGTACTTGATCCTGAATCAAGGAGATAAAGTCACTGCATTTTCGGAAAATTGGAAATTACTGGCGGACACGAACACCGTAGTATGGCCTCGTACCTATTTAGCCTAGCTATTTGGACGAGGAAGCCGACTTGCATTCGCTGCCATGACCGTCGTAACTGCGCGCATTCGAAGCCTTCAGTCTATCGCCCTGATGGCAACAACAATTCTCGAAGAGTACAAATTACCCCTGTTGCTCCGCCGTCTTTTGCGCTATCCTGGACTTCGCACAAAAGCTGTGCTTATTTATTTACACATTTCCGAAAGGTTTTAATTATGGCTACTCCCTATGTTCTCCCCGATCTCCCCTACGCTTACGATGCCCTTGAGCCTCACATCTCTGCAGAGATCATGACGCTGCACCATGACAAGCACCACGCCAACTATGTGAACTCCGCCAACGCAGCTCTGGAGAAGCTAGAAGTTGCCCGCGAGGCCAATGATTTCAGCGCTGTTACCGGCCTGTCCAAGGATCTGGCCTTCAACCTGGGCGGCCACACCAACCACTCCATCTTCTGGAAGAACCTCTCCCCCAACGGTGGCGGAGAGCCCACCGGTGAGCTGGCCGCAGCTATCGACCGTGACTTCGGCTCCTTTGAGAAGTTCAAGGCTCACTTTGCTGCTGCCGCTCTAGGTCTGCAGGGCTCCGGCTGGGCCGTTCTGGCTTATGACCATATCGGCCAGCGTCTTGTTATTGAGCAGATGACCGATCAGCAGGGCAACCTCTCCATCGCCCTGACCCCCATCCTCATGCTGGATATGTGGGAGCACGCCTTCTACCTTCAGTACAAGAATGTGAAGGCTGATTACGTCAAGGCCGTCTGGAACGTCTTTAACTGGGACGACGCCGCCGAGCGCTTCGCCTCTGCCACCAAGTAAGCACCACTCCACAGGCTCACCCCCTAAAGCGCAGGGGAGTGAGCCTGCCTCGTAGTACTCGCGCACACCGATTGCCAGAGGAGTAACCTCCCAGCACTCACGGCATTGCTCACTAGGACTCGCGGTTTTCTCCCAGCACTCACGGCGTTGCTCCCCAACAGTCGTCGCGTTGGCCTGGGGGCCGTTAGGTGCTCAGAACAATGCCCGGAGCGGCGTCGTCAAGCCACTGCCGTACTGTGGCGGTGGCCTGACAATCATCACGGTTGTAGGAGATAATCCTGGATTGCTCAGTGGGATTGTCCTGAGCATTCTTAAAGGCATACATACTTGCCTCTCCGGCCAGATCTTCCTGGTGCCACTGGTATCCCGCCGCTTTGGCCACGGCTTTTAGGCCCGTCCCATGAACTCCCAGAAGACGGCTTCGCACCAGTTGGAACACATCTACCCACTGAGCAGAACCAAGGAACTGGGTCACTTCCTCCACTGTGGGCACCCCCGGATACCCGGCATACAGCTGGGCTGAACGGATAAGCCAGCGGTTTTCCGCGTGGTGGGAATAGCAGTAGGCACAAAAACTGAGGTTCCGGCGCTCAGCTTCCTGACGCTTCGTCCGTAGGTAACCCCAGAATCTCGCAAAATTGTCTGCCACTGCCTTCTCAGAGAGATCCCATGTCACAAAGGGGTGGTAACGCTCCCCGTCAAACACTCCCCATAGGTACGCCGCCTCGTCCCGGTAGGCTTCCATGTCAATATCCAGCTCCACGGAAGCGCGGGGAACCGCTACCCTAAAGCCTTCCGCACGGCGTACAAAGTCCTCCCCCTCCACATAAGCCTGCGCCAGAGTTGAGGCCACCCCCAGGTTAGCCGCCGCCAAAGCAGACACCGTGGTGATGCCGCGGCGTCGATAAGGATCCCCCTTATCCCCTGGCAGGAGCAGACTAATATCATCGACGGCCTGAAGCTCCTGCTGGCACTGCGGCCAGAAACGACAGCCCGCACAGTCACGAACCCGCCGCGCCTGGGACGCAGCAGGAACGGCGAGCGCTCTATCCAGGGAGGGCTGATAGGTGGCGGTATTTACTAACACCACCCATTCCAAATCCTGTCCGACGACGCCCCCCTTCCCACTGTCCACACCCAGCTCGCGGAGAGCTCGGGCAGCCAGCCCCAAGGTGTATCCATCGAGGGTATGGTGCCGCAACGCTGCATGGCGGGTCACAGGAGTGCCCACACCCAACCTAGAGACAGCAACACAGGAGACTGTTGTACTTGTGCTGGGGCGCGTCACACGGTGAGTACTCACCAGGACAGGCAGATACTCCCCCGAGCGAGTTCTCACCACAGCATCGACAGCAATCTCCATCCCTGTCTCCTGCCACAAGAGAACCGGATTGGCGATAACGGTACAACCACCGGCCAAGGCTTCAAGAGTGTCAAGATAATCGTGCTGCACGTCCACGAAAGAAAAGTTTTTGAGGGAATCTCCAATACTCGTGTGGCGAGGAAGAGCCGCCACAAAAGCGGCTGTGCTCTCTTGATGCAGAGCACGGTGCTGAATGTCCATCTCCGTCGGAGGAATATGGGGGAAGCGCTGCTCTTGGGTGCGCTTATAGCGACAACCCGTCAGATCGCTAGGCTTTCTAGCAGCAAAAGTGGTCACGGGTGCTAAGCATAAAACACGCGGTGAGGTAGGGTTGAACCTGTTATTCAGGTACCAAACACAATCGGGAACCTGCCACTGGTTTTTCTAAGCTCAAGGATTAAGAACGGATCAACGCATGGGATTTGTCAAGAAACTGCGGAAAGCGTCCAAAGACAAGAAAATAGCCACCAAGGCAGCGAAGGTAAAAGCTAAAGCTGAGGTTAAATCAGCCGCCAAGTTGAAGAAGCAACAGGAAAAGTTGCTATCAAATCAGCAGAAACGTGTTCTCAAGTTGGAGCAGACCGGGGCTAAGCGCAAGCAAAAGCACGAACGCAAATTAGCTAAGCAGGAGTTAGCTATTGCCAAAGCAGGGCGCTTTAACAAGGATACGGTTAAGCGCTACCTAGGAGCTGCGCGACTTCTTCTGCCCCTGGCTACTCCCCTGTTCTATCGCCTTCTGACTGGGGGCAAACAGCAATTAGAAAACCGGCGTGCCCGTGCCCTTGGGGTAAGTCCCGACCGGCTGAGCGAATTCTCTGGGCATGGCGCTCCCCTTCATGCCAAACTTGCAACCCTGGAGAAGTACCTAGAAACTGCAAATGTTCCTTCGGGTTTCAAGAAAGATGTGGACAAGCGCATCAAAGAATTACACACCGCTCTTGACAATGCAGAAAACCTTATGCCTGAACAGCGTAAACGCACTCACTCATCCATTACTAAGGATATTGAGCGCCTGTCTTCTGAAATTCAGGCTCGGCTTAAGACAGCGTAGCTTCTGAAGGGCTGCGGTCAGGCAACTCAGAGTTCACCACAATTCAAATGACCGCACCCTGATTCCTGCCTGTTAGTTCTTCTAGCACATAAGACCGCATAAGACACAGCGTAATAAAATTCGGTGTTTGCAATTTCGCGTCTATAGATTAGAATTGTGGCGAATCTTCCCCTTATCTAAAGGAGTACGCGAAAATGGGTCGCAAAGAGGTAATCCAGTATTTCGACGATATCAGTGGTGACGCCCTCACCGAATCTGAAGTGAATGTAGTTTCCTTCGGATACAAAGGCACCAATTATCAGATTGATCTTTCTGAGTCTCACCTGCAGGAGTTTGAAAAGGCTTTGGAGCCGTACATCTCCTCCGCACGCAGGGTCGTTGCAGCTCCTGCTACCAATCGCCGTCGTACCTCCTCTCCTAAATATGCCGGGGTTGATCCCAAGAAGGTTCGCGCCTGGGCCGTTGAACAGGGCTTGGAGGTCAGCTCCCGTGGAAAACTGTCCGTGGCTATCATCGAACAATACAAGGCAGCTCACGGCGCCTAAATCTACAAGCCCCCGAGAATGCCACTGCGATACTCGGGGCCACATAACAACGGGCTGATAACCAGAGTCACAGCTCGCACAAAGAAAACTCGCAGTTTGAAGCAATACCGCCGAATATAGTGCCCACAGTGGCATTTATATTCGGCGGTATTGTATTTGCGCACCTCATTCGGAGCGCATCTTGCTATAGCAATCCTTGTTCCCTGGCAGACGCCACAGCTGAGGTACGGGAACGAACTCCTAATTTGTCGTAAATATGCACCAGGTGAGACTTCACTGTGGCTTCACTGAGCATGAGAATCCGTCCAATTTCACGGTTAGAGGATCCTCCTGCAACCAGCTGCAACACCTCTAGCTCTCTGGGGGTTAGCGTGCTGGACGCTCTGCTACGCATGGTCAAACGATTTGCCACCACCGGGGACATTGTGGAATCCCCTTCCGCTGCAGAGCGCACTGCATTAATGAGATCTTCCGGTGGGGCATCTTTGAGCAGATACCCTAAAGCCCCGGCTTCAATAGCCCCTAGAATGTCAGCATCGGTGTCGTAATTAGTCACCACCAACACTGCTGGGGGGTTGGCCATCTGAGTGCGAATCTGAGCAGTCGCTTCAGCACCTGTCATCACTTGAGTGCCACTAATTCCAGGCCCGAAGCGTAAGTCCATGAGAATAACGTCAATTCCACCCGCCAGAGCCGCGTTAATTGCGTCCTGCGCTGTAGCTACTTCACCTACCACCTCAATATCGCCAGCTGTGTCCAGAACAGCTTTGAGTCCCAGACGGACGATTTCATGGTCATCGGCAAGCAGTACGTGAATCATGGCCGCTCCTTAGTGTGTCGTTATCTTTACCTACTTTAGACCACTCCGATTGAGGGGACATCAAAGATGGACTTTAGCTTCGTGGTATCACCACTGAAATGGCTGTTCCACCCCCAGGGCTGGACTCCACCTCAAAGGTGGCATTCACCTCAGCGGCTCTCTCACGCATTGCCCTCAATCCAATATGGCCCAACCCCTTAGGCTTATTTCGCACGGTTTCGGGATCAAACCCTTGGCCGTTATCCACGATGTCCAGTCGCACATCTTGAGGGTTATAGGTCAAGGTAATTCTTGCCTTCGACGCCCGGGAATGCTTCACCACATTTCCAAGCGCACCCTGAGTAATCCTCACAATCATCGCTTCTTTCTTCATAGGCAAGGTTGTTGCCAAACCATCCACGTCCACAGCCACGTCAATCCCAGACTGCGCAGTGGTTGTCTCTGCGATGCGATGAAGGGCGTCGGAAAGGGAAGTCTGCGATAGTGCGGCAGGCTGAAGAGAAGCAATCATGGCTCGTGCTTCGCTCAAATTATCGGCCGCCGTATCTCGAGCCAGACGGATTCGGGACAGCGGATCACCAGATTCCGAGTGAATCTCCTGCTCCGCCACATTGAGAAGCATCTGAATGCTGGACAGCCCCTGGGCAAGGGTGTCGTGAATCTCATGGGCCAGACGCTGCCTTTCGGCAGCTACCCCCGCCTCATGCTGAGATTGAGCCAGCTCCTCTTGTGTTTCCATGAGCTGACGGATGAGTTCTTGGTGCTCGCGGTTGGCTTTCCACAAGGCAATCACGGCGTAGTTAATCACCAAGGTAATCAGGGCTGAGATGATAGGCCCGATGATTCCGCCAATAGTGAGGCCCACCGGAATTTGAGAAATGATGGCAACAAACGTGGCGGCTATCACGCACATCATCCCTGCCCAGCCAGGAATCACTCTCAGATAGAGGAAGAAGAGCGGAAACACCAGGTAAACACCCAGCGGCACTGTAGGAAGCATGGCCAGCCACAGCACCGTCAAAGCCATTACCCAGGTGAGTTGCATACTCTGAGTCCAGTGGTCTTTCCAATCCGAACCGTAGTAGTACACAAAGGTAAAGGACGCCACCAGAAGCAGAGTGATAATGGCATCCTCTAGAGGCTCACCCAGGGAGTTCAGCACCGCAAACGCCAGAATCAGGGATGTCAAGATGTGAATACCCATCGTCAGCGCGGCAACGTCAGGAAGGACATCGTGGTGTTTACTCAGAAATCTCCTGCGCTGCTCATGCTGCCCATCCTTGACGACGCCCTGGCTCTCATGGTGGGCGGTATCCTCCCGCTTAGTGGATACTGTGTCCTCGCGCTCAGTGTGTGCCGTGGCAGTCATGCCACCGCATTTTAGTAGCCTACGAAGAGAGCAAACAGCTCGGAGTACACCGGAACAGGAGCACGCCACAGTCATGTTAAGGAGGACCCCGCACCCATGATGATGCTATTTGTCTATCCGGTGTCTCTGGTGATGAAACTGTGGCATTTGCTCCTTCATAACGCACTAGGCATTCCAGAGCACCTCTCTTGGACTTTGTCCATTGTTGGCCTGGTAGTGGTAATCCGCGGACTCCTAGTGCCGTTGTATGTTATGCAGCAGCGCAACGGCAGGATAGGAACTCTGCTGCGGCCCGCCCGTGAGCACATCACAGATGTCTATGCTGGGCGAGCCGACCTGGAAGCGGCGCTCAGCCACACTGTCCTTAACAATCGCCTCAGCAAAGCCGCAAGCTACAACCCTCTGTCTGGGTGTCTCCCACTCTTCATCCAGATTCCCGCCATCTTGGGCCTCTACCGAATGATTCTGTGGATGGCTCGCCCTCGGGAAGGCCTCAACGCAGAGCACAAATCCATCGGCTTCATCACCTCCGAGGATGTCTCTGCGTTTATCCACGCACCTATCTTTGGGATTCCGGCCCCGGCGTACCCCGCCATGACACCCCTCCAGTTTGATGCGCTCGGCACCACAGAAAGCGACGTCGTTAGGCTCACTCTTCCGCTTCTTGCACTGGCGGTGTTGTTCAACCTCAGCAACCTCATACGCTCTCTTATCCGTAGCTACCGTACCACTGATCCCACCCTCGTTTCCTCCCGTATCAGCCTGGGCATTATCGCTGCGGTGACGGTTTTCTTGCCCTTTTCCCTGAGCACTATGGCGCTTCGAGGCCCTCTTCCTATTGCCTGCGTGTTCTACTGGGCACTCAATAGTGGCTGGACCTTAGCTCAAAACGCCATCCTCTACCGTTATGTGGACACAACACTGCCCATCACCCCTGAGCTGGAGTCTTTCATTCAGTCTCGTCGCCGCCTCTTTATGGTGAAGAATTTACGGTGGCGCCAGACTCTGCGGTGGAAAATCTCCACGCTGGGAGGTATCCCGGCTCACCCCTCGCAGGCGAAGGCGCGCCTTGATGCGGTACGGGAATTGAATAAACGGCACAGGGCTCAGCGTCGGCTGTCTCAGCAGAGTGCGAAAAAGGTGCAGGCCGAGCGCAAACAGACACTCACTCAGCTCAAGAAAACCCTCGCTGAACAGGAGAAGCTTAAGAAGAACGCCTCTTCTGAAAACGCCGCGGATTCCTCAGATAGCACGAGAACCTACCATCCACCTGGCGTGGCTTAACACCTCATAAGGAAGCTTCGCTCACCTAACCCTGCGAGTTGAAGTGGCTAACGCAATCGCAATTACTGCCAGTAAAAACATGGATGGCACAACGATACTCACCGAGAAGCCCTTGAGGGCAAGCGTCAAAAGGCCCAGAACAACAATGGAAGCGAGCCGTGAAACCATTGAGGACAACTCCAAGCGCTCCACCTAAGAGCATGAAGAGTCCATCAATTCGCGCATCTATTCGGACCAGATAATCCACAAAAGACGCTCTAGTATCTGGTTTATCTGCAAGATGCTTACGAAGTTTCAAAATAATGTCATTGCCTATTGTTCCCGAATCAAGGGCGGCAGAAGTTCCATATAATACCCAGGCGAAGAACAGCACTCCTTGAGTTTCGGCGAAAAAGCGAAAATGCATATACTGCAACTACCAGATAGTAAAGGCACGTGGAACTCCGCAAGGGTGGAGGCAGATGCCGAATTCTACGGGCATAGCATTCTAAATGCTGTAATCAGCAGGGGGTGCGCCGAGGAGTTCTTTGGCCAGATCCCGGGCCATCATCAGCGGACGGGTGCTGCGCGCGAGCGTCGCCCCGGCTAAACCACCATCGAGGAACAGCAGAATTTCCTCAGCCTGACTACCCGAGGGATACCCATTCTTCTTATTCAGCAATTCCGTGATAGTGGTGTGGCACCACCGACGATGCTCCACGACGGCGTCGATAATGCCTTGCTCCACAGGAGTTGCTGGGTGTGGATATTCAGTGGCGGCGTTATGAAAATAGGACCCTCGGTATTCTTTTGCTGGCTCTTCCTCAATGGAAATATCAAAAAAAGCCAAGATTTTATCCTCTGGGGAGGTCATCATAGCCGTGCGTTGAAACCACTTTTCACGCCACTGCTGATCCAGATTCTCAAGATAGGCAATCACCAAATTGTCCTTGGAACCAAACAGAGAATACAGAGACGCTTTTGCCACATCCGCTTCTTTGAGCACCCTGTCAATTCCAATTACCCGTATGCCTTCACTGGTAAACAGATTTGTAGCACTAGCAAGAAGACGCTCTCTGGGGCTTGGACGGTTCTGCCGAGAATACTTGCGTCCGCCCGTAGCTCTGTCTGACTTCCTGGTTTTCTTGGCGCCTCCTGTCGAGGGAGCTGACGACGCTATCTGGGGCTGAGTGGGAGTGGAGCTAGACCGAGCACCTAGAGACTGATGCGAGCCTGATGCACGTGATGAGTCCTCTGGGGAGCGCGTTCCAACAGTCACGAAAGCTTCCTCTCTACTCCTTAGCAGTGAGTTCTCTATATGTGAAACACAGCTATGAGCTGTGCAGTTTCTGAATCTTTATTGTAAACCAGATTCTAAACTAGACCACCCGTTCTAGTCTAAATGTGAGAACAACTGAACAGATCTGTCTTCCGTAACCAACACTCCTCCGTTAGGCGAACCAACACTCCCCGTTAGGCGCAACAAAAACCCCTGACCTTTCAGAAAGATCAGGGGAGATATAGGCTTTGTCGACTGTGAATTGCTCATCAATTCAGCACAAGCCGACAAACCTAGAGTCTAGGTTGTGAGTAACTCTTAGCGCTTCTTGGTGAAGAACTGGACGATGCTGATGAGGATAACTGCGCCCAGGAGAGCCGTCAGGAAGGTGAAGAACATTCCTGCACTCTCAACATCTACCCCAAAGAGAGCGAGGAGCCAGCCACCCAGAAGACCACCGATGATACCTACAACAATGTTCATGAAGCCGCCCTGTTGAGCGTTCGTGCCCTTAATCATGGAGGCAATCCATCCGGCTAAGGCACCAATAATAATCCAACCAATGAAACCAACTGAACCCGGCATGTTAGATTCTCCTATCAAAAACTAATCACTAGTAGGTGTACCTTCACAAGGCTAAGCACACTGCTTACCCTTGTCAATGGCAAGGAGTCCTTCCAAGAAGCCAGGTAGAAGGAATAATCGCTGTTCAGAGGTGAAATATACCGGCTTGCTAAATTCTTTCTGACGTCTGCGTTAAATAGGTGAGAATAGCTCGCACACGTCGATTTTCCTCACCCGGCTGAAGCTGCAACTTGGAAAAGATATTGGAGACGTGCTTTGCCACCGCAGCTCCAGATAGATACAGGTCCTGGGCAATTTGCTTGTTAGACTTCCCCCGAGCCATTAGCTCGAGCACCTCTCGTTCTCGGATTGAAAGATCAGCCAAACCGCTGTGTCCGGAGCGCATCAAGGCAGAAGCTACCTCCGGATCAATCACCACACCACCAGCCCCTACTGTTTCTAGGGAACTGAGAAAATCCATTACCTGAGCCACTCTGTCTTTGAGGAGGTACCCAGTTCCCCCACTTGACCTCTCAAACAGCTCCCGAGCATAGACGGGTGCCACATACTGAGAAAGCACCATGATGTTGAGGTGAGGATGATTCTTCCTCAGCTCAACAGCTACACGCAGCCCATCGTCCTTCATCTCGGGTGGCATTCGCACATCCGTTATGAGGAGATCGGGCAGCTTTTGGTCTACTACCTCCATCATCTCCGAGGCATTTCCAGCTCTGCCAACTACCTGATGTCCTCCCTTTTCGACGATCCCTGCTACTCCCTCGCGCAACAGCGCAGAATCGTCGGCAATAACAATCCTCATCTATGCCACCCCACTTTCTCCACGGTGAAGTAAGAGAGGAATAGACGCCACTACCTGAGTGGGACCCCCAGGAGGAGAGGCAATTTCAAGGGTTCCGTCGAAGGCACTTAAACGATCTCGCATCCCTGCAAGACCATGCCCTGGACGAAGCTGCGCCCCTCCGCTTCCTTGATCTATGACAGATATTTTCAGGTGTTCATCAGCTGTGATGAGGACCGTGACCTTAGCTCCAGGTGCATATTTAGCGGCATTCGTGAGAACCTCAGTGCAGAAAAAATAGGCGCTTGCCAGAACACTTGGTGACACAGTAGGGAGAGGATGAGGACAATAGACACTCACGTGAGGACCATAGGTTTCCGCCACCTCTTCAACGGCTGCGGCAAGGCCACGGTCTGTGAGAACTTGCGGATGAATGCCGTGAACAGTTCGGCGTAGAGCAGACAACCCCTCCTGTAAATGCTCATGAGTAGCAGCCAGGGCGTCGCTCAGCTCTTGATTGCCCAAGTTCATAGCAACTAACTCTGCTTCACCCAACTTCAAAGCGGCTGCCACAAAATACTGTTGAGCACCATCGTGGAGATCATTTTCAATGCGGTGGCGCTCTACTTCGTAGGCATCTGCAATAGCGCGCCGAGACGCTGTGAGTTCTGCAATGCGTGCAGCTGCCTGGGCTTCATAACCCCCATGATTCCGAGTCTCCACAGGAGCTTGCTTCTGAACATGAATCCACCCGCGCACAACGTCCCCCTGCCCGTCTTGGCTTAGCCGACCGCGCACATCCTCGCCCTGCCCGTCATGGCTTAGAAACTGCTCCGCTTGGATACGCGCCCCAGGTCGGGATAACCCCCGGTGTGGAAAGAACCTCATGCCAGCCATCCTAGGAAACCCCTGGTGAGATTGCTGAAAAGGTAGTGCTAGCACTACCTCATAACGGGAGCTAGCACTGTAGCTATTACGCCCGAGAAAGAGTGAACTGAGCACCATGACAGGAAACACATTGATTCTCCAGGACATCACCAAGTCCTTCGACGGGTTCACAGTTCTCAACGGAATCTCACTTCAGGTCAACCCCGGTGAAACCTTGGCCATCATGGGCCCTTCCGGTTCCGGAAAATCCACGCTCCTGCACTGTATGTCCGGAGTCCTGGTTCCAGACAACGGCCAGGTTCTCTTCGGCTCCACGGCACTCTCGCAACTCTCAGACAGTAAACGCTCCGCACTTCGCCTCCGAGACTTTGGGTTCGTTTTCCAAGACGGTCAGCTGCTACCAGAGCTAACCTCCCAAGAAAACGCTGCTCTACCTGCAATTCTTCGAGGTGTCCCACAAAAGAAAGCCTTGGCAGTAGCCGAGGATATGCTCCAGCGTGTCGGGCTTGCCGGGTTGGAGGGGCGTCGTCCAGGGAAAATGTCTGGAGGACAAGCTCAGCGGGTTGCTATTGCTCGCGCGATGGCGGCCAGTCCTTCCATTATCTTTGCCGACGAACCTACAGGGGCACTCGATCAGGCCACAGGCCACGAAGTAATGCAGCAGCTAATCGCCCTTACTCAGCAGGTGGGTACCGCACTCATTGTGGTCACTCACGATCTCAAGGTGGCCCAGTGGTGCAGCCGTCGTATTGAAATCCGTGACGGTATCATCCACGTCGATCGTATGCAGGCGGGGGTGCGCTAAATGATATCCACACGCACTCTCAGCCAGCTCAATGCACAGCTGCAGCGCGCACCACGAGACAGCAGAACCGGAACAGGGTGGCTTACTTTTCTGGTACTAACAGCCCTGACCGCAAGTACATGGATTGCCCTCATCGTTAGTGGTGGTGTGCTCATGTTTATGGAGCGGAAGAATCTTCCGCTCTCCCAATTCCCCCCTGAGGCTCAGATTGATGACACAGTATTAGAACTATTTGTTTTGTTTGCATACGTAGCCTGTGTCTTTGTCATTCCGCCGCTGTTTTCACTCATCACCCAATCTGCAGCTTTGGGAGCCTCCGTTCACCAATATCGGCTGGCCACCTTGCGGCTTATCGGTCTTAGTACTGGAGATGTTGTACGAATGATTCTCCTTGGCACTATGCGTCAGACCCTTCTTGGGTTGATATTAGGAACCGTACTCTCCATAGTCACAGCCCCGGTATGGGTGCTCTTCAGCTTTCAAGGACTCCGTATATCCACCTGGGAAATGCTCCTACCGTGGTGGGGCTATCCCCTGGTCTGGGGTATTGTGCTCATGCTCGCACTCCTCGCAGCGCTCCTGGGCCTAAGACGAGTGCTCATCACCCCACTCGGGGTGGCTCGGAGGGAACCTCCCAAGGCGCTTCAATGGTGGCGCGCAGTTGTGTTCTGTGTTGTCCTCGCTGCTGGCTTCTTGTATCTCACACACACTGACGTATCTTTGGCCATCACCGATATCCCCGTATTGGTAATGATGAGCCTGGTTTTGCTGATGGTAGTGAGCTCTATCAGCATTATTGGATCATGGGGTCTGCAGGTACTCGGATTCCTCTCACGCTCTCTGCCAGGAAGCGCGAATTTCATAGCAACTCGGCGCGTGGTCACGCATGGGAAACAGACCTGGGGCCGTGTGAGCACTATGACATTCCTCAGCGTACTGCTGGGCTATATCGCCTTCACTCCTCCGCCACACAGCGCTTCCGTTCCGAATATCATCATGGAGACAGACGTACTCCACGGAATGCTGCTTACTGTTGTCATTGGTGTGGTGATAACACTTATTTCAGCAGCACTGTCCCAAGCCCTGAGTGTGTATGAGGAAGCAGAACTTACTGAGGCTTTGGACTTTATTGGTGCTCCTTTAGCGATACACGGCAAAGTTGCTTTCCGGCAAACTTTTGTGCCCATGCTCCTCACAGGGGGATGCGCTTATCTTCTCGGAATGGGGCTATCGTGGATTATGTTTAGCCCCTTTGTTGAGTCCTACCCACTCACCCACGTGATGATGCCGCTGATAACTTTCTTCCTCAGCGTCCTTGTGGTGTCCTCCACAGCTTTCGGGGTGGAGCCTCTTCGTCGCCAGGTTCTTCGCCAGAAACACCGCCCTAATGACTAACCTGCAACCTTGCAGGCTACAAGGTTGCTAATTGCACGGTTAGTGTTCGGGGTGCACCACCATCATCGGGCAGGCGGCCGATTGGAGTAAGGCTCGGGAGGTAGAGCCCAAAAGCATTCCCTTGAAGCCACCGCGTCCGTGGGAGCCCACGACCAAAAGCTGAGCGCCTTGGGAGTAATCCGTCAGGGCGCGTACCGGGCGGTCCCGCGTGACCACCGTTTTCACCGTGACATCTGGGTACTTCTCAGTGAGATCGGCCAGGCATTCGTTGAGCTGCTCCTTCTGGTCATCTTCCACTTCCTCCCACAATTGTGTGGCGGCGGAGAGTCCCGCCAGGGAGGACTGCACCTGCATATCCATCCATGTGTGAACGGCAATCAGCTCCGCCCCGCGTGCGTCTGCCTCCACGAACGCCAAGGCAGTAGCTTCCTGCGAAACCTCTGAACCATCCACGCCTACCACAATGGGGCCATACTTGGTTTCCGGGGTGACTGCGCTATCTTCCCGCACCACTACAACGGGGCACTTAGAGTGGGACACCACCGCAGCGGACACCGAACCCATCACCATGCCAGAGAAGCCGCCAAGCCCGCGCGAGCCCATCACAATCATGGTGGAACGCTTAGAGAGCTCAAGGAGCATATCAATGGCACTGCCTTCGGCAACTGTGTGGCCTATTTTCAGATCCGGAGCAATCTCACGTGCAATGCCCTTGGCATTGTTCACTCTCTCCATAGCCTCAGCCGTAAGCTCCTCAAAAAGCTCCTGAGGAGGCACCATCCCCTCCGCATAGAGGAACTGAGGCATGGTGTAGCTGGTTGCTATGCGCAACGGCAATCCACGCTTGTTCGCCGCATTGGCTGCCCATTGGACCGCCACATTCGAGGCCTTTGAACCATCTACTGCAACGACGATGATATCTTCGTGATCCATCTCCGAGCTCCTTGCGATGCCTGCACATTCCTACATAACCGCAGGTAATGGCGATTTTCTATTGCCACCCCCATAGTACCGCCTTACAGAGGGGGTTGGTTTCTTCTTTGTGGCTTCCTACCTACAAGATAGGGTAATCGTATGAGTTCTCACGCGCCGCTACCCATTCGCCAGGGTCTCAACCCCTCCCGAGCGCGCACGGATAGAACCATCACTGCAGGAGAGTTCTTAGCTCACCTCATCGCCACTCAGCGCCATCGCAATCCCCGTGACGACGCCGCTGCAATCACCGCTCGCTTTCGTGCTCAAGAAGTGGTGAACGGCGTCGGTAAGCCTCTGGAGGAATCCAGTGTTCTGCACCCTGGAGACGATATCTGGTTCTACAGAATGCCGATGGAGGAGCCAGAAATACCCTTCAGTATCGAAGAGGTACACCGCGATGAGAATATCCTGGTGGTCAACAAACCTCCCTTTTTGGCTACAACCCCTCGCGGACAACATGTAACCGAAACAGCGCTGGTCAGGCTCCGCAACAGCTATCAGCTTCCTAATCTGGTTCCAGCTCACAGATTAGATCGCTTAACGTCAGGGTTGTTGGTGTTCATCGTTAACCCTGCTGTGCGTGGTGCGTATCAAAGACTGTTTGAAAACCGGAGTGTACGCAAAATGTATAGAGCCGCCGCGGCTTTTCGCCCGGAGGTGGAAGGAGCTCGCTGGAGATCCCGCATAGTGAAACAAGTGGGGGATCTTAAAGCACATATTGTGCCTGGAGAAATCAATGCAGACACCTGGGTATCAGCGATTCGTCGATTGGAACCCGAAGCAGAGCTGGAACTCCAAACCCGGTATGGAACCGAGCTTCCTCTCGGGGAGTACTACCTGCATCCGCGCACCGGGAAAACTCATCAGCTGCGCCTGCACATGGCACAGGCAGGTATTCCGATACTGGGAGATCCGATATACACAGGCCAAGAAAAAGAAGGGGAGAGCAACTATGAGGAAGTGGAGTTTAAGGATGATTTCCAGCGACCTCTTCTATTGGAGTCTTATCAGCTTGAGTTTGAGGACCCAATTACGCATATTCTGCGAAAGTTTAGGCTAGAAGGTCATTCTTCATATTTCTTATAGAAACGCCTGCTTAACGCGCGTTCCTGAGGAAGTGGGGGCACAGTAGACAAAACCCCTTTTATTTTCCCCATTTATTTAGCCGTGGGGTGTGTGGTGTGTGTGTTTTATGGGTGTGGCCCTAGACTGCGCCCCTTGACCCCTCCCTTTTGTTGTGGGGGGGTGCCGGTGGATAACCGGGGGGCGTAGCCTAGGGCCACACACGTGAAGTAATGAAGTTGTAATGTTGGCGGCAACCTACTCTCCCACCCCCTCCCAGGGGCAGTACCATCAGCGTGCACAA
>JAEYUQ010000023.1 GCA_023432405.1 Actinomycetes bacterium
CAAGCACCCACAACAAGGCACCCCGCCACCACAACCACACGGACAACACCCGCACACCGCAGCGACCCGCACTACTCTAGCCACAAACCACACCAACACCAAATCCCCAGCACACAACACAAAAATATGAAATTCTAGGACACTCAGACAGCTATGTGTTTTGAGTGCTTGGAATTCCTAGAAGTCCAGCAGACTCTTCTCGGACATCCAGCCCTTCAAAGCCGCGCAGTATTGTTGATTCCAACTCGTAGCACTTCAAGAATTAAAGGAGAGTACGTGGAGTTATTTCGCCTACTTAAACGGTATCTTCGCCCGTACAAGGGATTGATTCTTCTGGTCATTGCTCTTCAGGCAATATCGTCCCTTGCAACTCTCTACCTGCCTTCTCTCAACGCAGACATTATTGATAACGGCGTCGCTAAGGGGAATGTGCAATACATCTGGGACACCGGGGAAGTGATGCTCGCAGTAGCTCTTGCTCAGTTCATCACTGCCGCAGTAGCGGTATGGGCTGGTGCTCGAACCGCGATGGGAGTGGGCAGAGACATCAGACAGGCTGTTTTTCAGCGCGTGATGTCTTTTTCTGCTGAGGATGTGGGACACTTCGGCGCACCTTCTTTAATCACTCGTGGCACGAATGATGTGCAGCAGGTTCAGATGCTGGTCCTCATGACGCTCAACGTCATGGTGACTATGCCGATCATGATGTTCGGCGGCGTGTTCATGGCCTTGCGCGAGGACGCTGGATTGTCCTGGCTGGTAGCAGTAAGTGTGCTCGTGCTTCTGATTGCAATGATTCTCATCATGGTGAACCTCATGCCTCTATTTCAGAAAATGCAACTGCGGGTGGACGAGATTAACGGGGTTCTGCGAGAGCAAATCACCGGCATCCGAGTGATTCGTGCTTTTGGACGCGAAAACTACGAAGCCCAGAAGTTTGACGGTGCTAATTCCAAACTCACTGCTCTTTCCCTGCGTATTGGCAGTTTCTTTGTGCTCATGTTCCCGCTCATGTCCTCTATTTTGAATGCTGCCATCACGGCTGTGCTGTGGTTTGGTGCTCAGCGGGTGAACACCGGCCAGGTGGAGGTGGGATCCCTCACCGCATTTATGCAGTACATGATGCAGATTCTGGCTGCGGTGATGATGGGAGCGTTCATGGCAATGATGCTTCCACGTGCGGTTGTCTGTGCACGCCGCATTCAGGAAGTGCTCAGCAGGCATAATTCCATTCCTGAGCCGGAAACTCCCAGCTCCCCGCCTCTGACAGGGACCGTGAGCTTCGAAAATGTCAGCTTCAGCTATCCGGGGGCAGAGGATGCTGTCCTTAACGACGTCTCTTTTGATGCGAAGCCAGGCACAGTTACTGCTGTAATCGGTGCCACTGGTTCAGGGAAAACCACACTCCTCAACCTTATTGCCAGGCTCTACACTCCGTCCTCTGGAACAGTCCGCATCGACGGAATCCCGGTGACAGATTTCACTCGCTCACAGATAACACAGCGAGTAGCTATGTCTCCCCAGAAGTCCTATCTCTTTGGTGGGACAGTTCGCAGCAATATGCAGCTTGCCCGACAGTCTGCCGATGAAGCAGAAATGGAGGAGGCACTAGGAATAGCCCAGGCCACCTTCGTCTTCTCGCACGAGGACGGGCTGGATATGGCTATTGCCCAGGGAGGAACCAATGTGTCTGGAGGTCAAAGACAACGCCTATGCATTGCGCGATCCGTGGTGTCTCACCGTCAGATTCAGCTGTTTGATGATTCCTTCTCCGCCTTGGATATGGCAACGGATGCAGCTGTACGCCAAGGGCTTCGCACTGCTCTGAAAGATTCCACTGTGATCATCGTTGCACAACGAGTGAGTTCCATCATGGATGCCGATCAGATTCTCTTGCTGGACAACGGCCGCATTATTGCGCGGGGCCGCCATGAGGAACTGTGCGTTACCTCGCCTGAGTATCAAGAAATTGTCGCCTCCCAATTAACAGAAGAGGTGATTTCCTGATGAGTTCCCAACCCCACAGCGAGATCAACCCCCAGAATGAAGAAAATCCCCTAGTTCCATCAACTTCACAGGATTCCTATCCATTCATGAGCGCTCAAAAACCTGCCAAAGCTGATGTTGAGCTCACAGATGAGGAGATTCTGGAGCTGGAAGATAAGGTGGGCGGCGGCGGGCGCCACGGCGCCAAAGCTCCGCGTAAAGCAAAGAATTTCTGGCCTTCTGCCGGGCGAATGTTGAAGCTTCTTACTCCTTACAAGTGGCTCCTAGGCGTTGTTGCGTTGCTCATCGCGGGAAGCGTCACTCTCAACGTGATTACTCCCCGAGTGATTGGCACGGCTATGGACATCATCTTTTCGGGAATCATCTCTGCCCGAATGCCAGCGGGAATAAGCCAGGCCGAGGTTGAAGCAGGGCTGCGCGCCTCAGGCCAGAACAACTATGCGGATATGCTCTCCGGAATGCAGGTGGTTCCTGGCCAAGGGATTAACTTCAACCGCCTCGGTGAGGTAGTTGTCCTTATTCTCCTTATGTACTTGGGAGCCAGTCTCCTCATGTGGGGGCAGGCTTTCATGATGAATCGCATTGTGATGAAGCTGATTTACAATCTGCGCACGCAGGTGGAAAACAAGCTGGCCAGGGTGCCACTTCGGTACTTTGACCAGGCTCAGCGTGGAGATATTCTCTCTCGCACCACCAATGACGTTGACAATGTGCAGCAGACACTCCAACAGTCTTTGTCTCAAACCCTTCAGTCTCTCCTGCTTCTCCTCGGCATAACCGGAATGATGTTCTCGGTGTCCTGGCAGCTGGCATTGGTAACGCTTCTCACCATCCCGCTGACAGGCATTGTGGTGGCAATCATCGGGAAACGCTCACAGCGCGAGTTCCGTTCACAATGGGCATCTACTGGTCGCCTGAATGGTCAGGTAGAGGAAGCCTTCTCTGGGTTTGATGTGCTTCTGCTCTTCGGAGCGCAGGAGGACTCTCTGGGTACTTTCACGCAGCACAACCAAACGGTGTATCGCTCTTCTGCTATCGCCCAAACCTTGTCAGGCCTCATGATGCCCATGATGCAGTTCATCTCCTACCTTTCCTATGTGGCCATTGCGGTTCTGGGCGGACTCAAGGTGGCGCAGGGAACCATGACCCTGGGTGGAGCAACTGCTTTTATTCAGTACTCCCGTCAGTTCAATCAACCTCTATCCCAACTCAGTGGTATGGCCCAGATGCTGCAATCGGGAGTGGCGTCAGCTGAGCGTATTTTCGAGCTTCTCGACGCCCCGGAAGAGGAATCAGATACGTCCCTCAGCACCCAATTAGGCCCCTCCCCCTGCGGGGATGTGCGCTTTGAGAACGTGAGTTTCTCCTACAGTGAGGAACCACTCATTGAAGATTTGAATTTACATATCCATCCAGGGGAAACCGCTGCGATTGTAGGCCCCACCGGCGCCGGGAAAACTACTCTGGTGAACCTCATTCTGAGGTTCTATGACCTGAACTCTGGGCATATCTACGTGGATGGTCACGATATTGCACAGATGTCTCGTAAAGAGCTGCGCTCCCATGTGGGCATGGTGCTTCAAGACGCTGTGCTTTTCAAGGGCACCATCATGGAGAACATTCGCTACGGGCGCCTGGATGCCACAGATGAGGAAGTGCTCACCGCAGCCAAGGCTACTTACGTGGATCGGTTTGTGCGTTCTCTTCCAGAGGGATATAACACCATCATTAGCCAAGACGACGGCCCTCTTTCCACAGGTGAACGCCAGCTGATAACCATTGCCCGAGCCTTTGTTGCGCAACCGGCACTGCTGATCTTGGATGAAGCGACGTCGTCAGTGGATACGCGCACTGAGGTTTTAGTACAGCGCGCAATGGCTGCTTTGCAACAAGGGAGGACCTCCTTCGTGATTGCCCACAGGCTATCGACCATCCGGGGGGCCGATGTGATTCTGGTGATGGAAGATGGGCGGATTGTGGAGTCTGGATCTCACGAGGAGCTCCTCAAACGCAAGGGAGCGTATTACAAGCTCTATCAATCCCAGTTCACCGCTCAGGCTTCGTGACTATATCCCCTGGTAAGCGGGTAATACTTACACTTTTAGGCATAATGCGCCTAATCTAGGAGGCACTTACTTATTAATTAATGAAAGAAATTAGGAGCCATGCTTGAACGGACAGTCGTCCTTGTTGACACATCATATTTGTTAGCTAGCTTTTACAACTCTTGGGAGACGGGAGCACGAGCCCAACTATCTATTGACCTCCCCGAGGTAGTTCACATCCTCGGGGAGATGATCCAGAAGCAATTACGCCAACCCATCCACCGTCAGTACTGGTACGACGGCATTCCGGATTCCGGTCCCCACCGTTACCAGCGCGCCCTGCGCACCTGCGATGGAGTGATTCTGCGTACCGGGCAGCTCATTGAATGGGGAGATCGCCGTACCCAAAAGGCGGTGGACACCCGTTTGGTAGCAGACATGGTGCTCACGGCGGTGCACCAAACAGTCTCTGACATTGTGCTGGTATCTGGGGATGCCGATATGATTCCCGGCGTCGAAGAAGCCACTAACGCGGGAATTCGTGTTCATCTCTATGGTTTTGGCTGGGATTCAATGTCTTCAGCCCTGCGCCATGTTTGTGATTCCACCACCGTGCTAGATCCGCGGGAGGACTTCACAGAGACCATGCAGCTTCAGGTTCTTGAGGGGCCTGTTCCACCGGCACCCCACATCAAACCCGTGGGAGATGGTGGTTGCCCCGAAGAAACCGGAGCGACGCCGCTTCCTCATCTGGAGGACGAAACGGTATCCCCGGATTCCATCCCAGACGCTTTCTCTGCACCGTCGGAGCCCGTCTCCGACCCAGGCACGCTAGCTCCTCACACTGCATACAAGGCAGCTGAGGATACTCATGTCAATGAGACAAGCGTGCCACAGCCCAATGTTGCCCAAGATGCAGCCCAAGCGGCAGCTCAGGTGGCACACACCCCTGCGGGAACCAACTCGGCGGAAAACTTCTCTGTGGACCAGGCGGAGCTGGCAGCTAACCGCTTTACGGAATCTCACACGGCAGCTAATCTCACGAGCGGTTTTGGACAGGAGCGTGAGGATTGTGCTTCTCTCAGGCCCGATACCCGCGCTCCTCAAAGCCCGGATACGCTCCAGCAGCCTCGGCAGTATCGGATTACTCCCGCTTCCTTAGTACATGGTGATTCCACCGCCAGTCCTGAATACAGGCACTCGGCAACCGAGGACGCTGACTCTGAAAGCGCTGTTTCAGCAACTACTGCCGCAGAGGAAAGCACCACTTCCGCAGCGCAGGACACGGCACCCTCTCACACGGAGGACGCTCCTGCTGCACAAGCGCCGCATGAACAGGACACGGCACCCTCTCACACGGAGGACACCACAGCTTCCGTAGGACAGGACACCGCGCTCTCTCACGCAACGGGCGCCGAAGTCTCTGCCGCAGTGTCACCTGAGTCCACTCCTAAGGAACACACTGGCGCTGAGGACGTCCACCCTCGGGATACAGGCGCTGAGGGCACTGTCTCAGAGGAGGATGGAGAGGCTCACACCGAACCGAGGAAACAACCGGAACGGCCAAAACCTTCTATGATGGCCCCACGGCGAAAGCTACGGTCTCGGTATGTGCCACTGCCCAATGAAGTATGGACATCACAGGGAGCACAGACTCCTTTCGATGTGGGACAGCAATATGCAACCTGGTGGTTCGATCACGCTGCTACCCAGGAGCAAAGAGATCAAGCCCATATGCTCTCCGGGGGTGGACTTCCACCTGAGGTGGATCGGCCACTACTCCAGTTTGCCTGTGAAACTCTCCATGAATACACCTTGAGCCAGTCTCAGCGCGTGGATCTCAGGGACGGATTTCATTCAGGAATTCGTGGTGTACTCATGGGCTTTCCCCGTGATGAATAGCCCTTCAGATTAAAGACAGCTAACGCCAAACGATATGTGTTGCCCACTTCTCCACCCGGACGGAGTGGGCTTCAGTATCTACACAACCGCAGGCTAGTTTTTACATCTAGTCCTCTTCCGCGAGCACCGACCTGACACTCTAAGCGAGCCCCCCAGAACGAGTCCCCCAGTGCTAGCCCTCCAGCTAACCAATCACCTAACGCTGGAG
>JAEYUQ010000024.1 GCA_023432405.1 Actinomycetes bacterium
GGTGTGGGTGTTCCTGCGTCCATCGGTTAGGGCTAGTCACGCTCTGTGGTGTGTTGTGGTGGGCACACCTGTTGGCGGCTAGGTTTTCTGGCCTTCCGGGGTGTGTGGGAGGGGTACTACACCAGTGATACCCCTCCCTTTTTCTTATGGTCTAAGGGAAAACAGCAAGAGCAAGATCCTAGAAGAGTAAGTAAGTGTTTTCCGGTAGAGTGAGCAGGCTTTCACTTTGCAGAGCAAGCTGGCATGACCTGACAGAGCAAATAAGCAGTATCAGGAAGAGGGAAAGGGATTAACCGGCGAAATCGAAGGAGTGGTTACTTGCTGTCCTGGCGCTTTCGAGATGTTCGAGGCCGTGTGGGGGATTCGTTGACGGAAAGGGTGGAATCATAAAGACCCTCTTTACGCGCCGCCCGTCCCACGCGCTGACCCACGATAGGGCTGGTGATGAGCGTGAAAATCACCAGGAGAACAAGGATTCCTAGGTCACTGTGGTTATTGATGGAGAAATCCGGGTGCCCCGCAACCCGAATAATTGCTCCAACCACGCACAGCATAAGTCCAATGGTTTGAGGCTTGGTAATGGCATGAATCTTTGCCAAAGTACTGCTAAAACGCACCAACCCCAGCGCTGCCGAAAAGGTGAAGAATGCCCCGGCTAGGAGGAATACCGCAGAAACAACGTCAGCCAGCGTGTGAAGCATTAGGAATCATCTCGCTTTCTCCACCGAGTGATAGATAGCGTGCTCATAAAGCCCAGAAGCGCTATCACCAGCATTGCGGAACTCGCCGTGGTATTGAGAGACCAGCAGATATAGGTGGCCAGGGCACACTGCATCATCGCTGTAAGCCCTTCAACTCCCAGTAATCTATCCAGGGAGTGAGGCCCCTTCAGGATTGCCCACAGTGTGATAAGGAACGAAGCTGCCAGGAGCAGTGCGGCAATACCGAGAATAACGGCATACATCCTTAGTCTCCCTTCCTCTGTTTCGCAGGCCGGCTCATGTCAGTGTCCTGTTTCGCAGGCCGGTTTATATCAGTGTTCTCTTTCGCCTGCGGAAAGGTATTCGGTTTGTGTTTCGCAGGCCGACTCATATCAGTGTCCTGTTTCGCTGGCCGTCCAGTATCTGCACTTCGTGGCCCTGAGCCACCCTCAAACGTGGCAATCAGCCGCTTTTCCAGGTCAGCCACCTTCTGCCTTTCCTGTTCCACTTTCTCAGGAGTCTGGGCGTCGATAAGGTGAATGACCCAGCGCCTGTTGCTGAGGTCCACATCCGTGACCGTGCCCCCAGGTTGGAGGTTGTAGAGCACCAGCCCCACAAACATGGCCAGTTCTGTTTCCAGGCGCATAGGTACCACAATGAGTCCCGTGGGGGGTGGTGCAGCTGGGCGCATGGCCAGCCACGCCACGCTGATAGACCCACTGATCAGTCCTGTAATCCAAAACCACAGCAAGGAGAGAATCTGGGCAGGTCTGAACGCCACGTGTTCCAGAGGCATAGGCGGCAGTGGTAGAAGTACAACAATCAAGAACCCCACAACCACAGCGGCAAGCAGGTTCAGCCAGCTGAACTCGCCCATGAGGAAGAACCAGACCAGGGCAATCCACAGGAATGCTCCCAGCCGAAAACGCTTCTTAAGCCTGTTCATTGCCCACCCCCACGGCCTGATGTTGTGCAACGGCCTGATGTTGTGCCTTGTTGCCGGGGAGGGTTTCAGGCGCGGATGCCGTTGAAGGAAGCCCTCCAATCTCAGGGTCTGATGTGGATGTACCGGGTGCCACGGCGTCAGCAGCCGTGTCAGTATAAGGTGAGGGTGCGCGCACGCCCTCGTTGTTGAGCACAGCGTTCTGGTACACCTTCGTATCCTGGGTGGATTCAGCGGCGCGATCAGTAATCCCCATAAGCGGTCCGGCCAAAACCGTGACAGCCAGGGAGGCCGCCACTAAGCAGGACGTCGCAAGGAACATTCCAGGAGGAACTGTGCCAACGTCCTCACGGTCAGCCAGTTCCACCTCGTCTCTGACCTCTGCCAGAACTGCCGGACGTGCCATAGCGATATTGCCTTCCGGGGCGTCGGCACGGTCACGCCAGAACCCCTTGGACCACACGGTCATCATGGCATAGAGGGTGAGAAGTGAGGTGGCCAGCGCCCCACCAATGAGTAAGCACGCTAAGAACCCGCCTTGTCCTGCGCCAGCCTGGATCAGCATAACTTTGCCAATAAACCCTGACAGCGGGGGTACCCCGCCCAAGTTGATAGCGGGAATGAAGTACAGCAGGGCAATCACCGGGGAGGCTTTAGCCAGGGAGCCTAAACGCCGCAGAGAGCTGGTGCCAGCTTGGCGCTCGATAAGTCCCACCACCAGGAAGAGCGCAGTTTGCACAAGCACATGGTGGACGGCGTAGAAGATGGCTCCAGACAACCCCTGGGCACTGCCCAGGGCAACACCAAAGATCATGTAGCCGATGTGGCTTACCAGGGTAAAGGAGAGCAGACGCTTCATATCGTTTTGCGCCAATGCTCCGAGGATGCCCACAATCATGGTGGCAGCCGCCAGCCACAGCATAAGAGAGTCCAGATCACCCGTGGGGAACATGATGGAGCGCGTGCGGATAATGGCGTACACGCCCACTTTGGTGAGCAACCCAGCAAAAACCGCTGTCACCAGCGAGGGGGCGGTGGGGTAGGAGTCTGGCAGCCAGGCGTCCAGAGGGAACACCGCCGCTTTAATGCCGAAGGCAATCAGGAGAGTAGCGAAAATGGCGGCTCGCACACCGCTGGGAATCTCATTCATCCGGCGAGCAATTTCCGCCATCGTGACAGTGCCCACGGAGGCGTACACCAAGGCAAGGCCCACCAGGAACACCATTGAGGAAGCCAGAGACACCAGGGTGTAGCTAATGCCAGCGCGCACACGTAAAGCAGAACCACCCAAGGTCATCAGCACATAGGAGGCGGCCAGGAACACCTCGAAGCCCACGTAGAGGTTGAAAAGGTCCCCGGCCAGGAAAGAAAGATTCACTCCCATTGTCAGCAGGAGATAGATGGGGTGGAAGGCGGTGACGGGTTCATCCTCGCCAGCGTCTCTAATGCCCTGGCTGATGGCGTACCACATCACGCAGAACAACACCACGGAGCTGACGGTGAGCATCACACAGGCCAGGCGGTCAGCCACCAACACAATGCCCACAGGGCTCCCCCAGGAACCGATGTGGAGGGTCTGGATTCCGTTGGTATCCACAAACCACAGCACAGCAATGTTGAGCACAATGAGAGCAAGCAGAGTAAACCAGCTCAGCGCCACTTGGATACGGGGGCGTCGCCCAGCAAGCAAGCTCAAACCTGCAGCCAGCGCGGGAATAATGATAGGCAGGGCAACAGTAGAGGCGGGCAGGGTGTGGTTCAGGAGATTACTCAGCATCCTGTGACCTCCTGGCTTCCTCACTGAGGGCGTGGGTCACGGGCGCCTCAAAGGAGCGCGGACCAAACTGATCTCCCTGAGGGGTGAGCTTTCCTGTGGGATCATTAGAGGCGTCATGGTCCGGGGCGGCCAGCGCCGAGCCCGGGCGGGCAGCAATCACGGCGTCCTCATGGTCATCATCAACAATGTCTGCTGTGCGGTAGCGATACTGCCGGTATGCCAAAGCCGCCAGAAAAGCGGTGGTTACCAGGGAAATAACAATGCTGGTCAGAATCATAGCTTGAGCCAGAGGGTCTGCCACGCGGTCTGCCCACAGCGTAGTGTTTCGCCCCACAATTGGCGGGTTACCGGCAGCGCCCCCGGCTTGAAGCATGAGGATGTTAAGCCCATTGCCTATCAGCAAGGTACCCATCATCATGCGAATCATGGTGCGATCTAGTAGCAGATATACCCCCGCAGAAATGGCTGTCCCAGAGGCCAGCAATAGCACAAGGTTAGCGATCATGGCTTCTTCCTTGCCGCGCGGTTGCGAACTCGCTGAAGCCTCATCGCGCTATCCAGATCTATGCGCCCACCCAGGGCGCGCAGTATATGCATCACCGTTCCAATCACCACCAGGTACACCCCGGCATCAAGCAGCATGGCTGTGGGAATATGAATCTCTCCTAACTCTATGAGTGTGGTGGTGAGTGGCGGTTGTCCCCACAACATCGGAATAATCCCTGACGACGCCGCTATCACCAGGCCAAGGCCTAGAATTTTGCCGGAGTCTATGGGCAGGGCTGCTTCAAGTTCCTGGCGTCCTGCCGCAAGGTAACGCAAAGTGAAGGCCAGGGCCGCAACCAAGCCGCCAGCAAATCCCCCACCGGGGGCGTTGTGGCCGGTGAAGAAGAAGTACACAGATACCACCATCATGGTGGGGAAAAGCAGCCGTGTGAGTATGTCAATTCCCATAGAGCGATGCCCAGAGCGCTGGTCTGCATGGGTAGCCAGCCACTGCCGGTTGAGGGCAGACAGCCGAGGGCGGGAGGATTCCTGGGTGAACACACGGGTTCCGTAAATGAGTGAGGACACCCCGGTGGCCAGAATCACCAGGACTGTTATTTCCCCGAAGGTGTCCCAGGAGCGGATGTCCACCAGAATGACGTTGACGGTATTGCGTCCGTGGCCAATCTCCAGGGCCAGGCGATTCATGACTGAAGAAACTGGTGGCAGGTTTCGGGCGTTCACGGCAAACAGAGTCACAATACTGATCGAGAACCCTGCAGCAGCTGCCAACCAGGCACGTCCCCGACGGTTCTCCGCCGAGCCACGCCACTGTGGCTGTGCAGGAAGTTTGCGCAGCACCAGCATGAATATCACCACAGAGATGGTTTCTACAAGGAACTGTGTGAGGGCTAAATCCGGTGCGCCGTGGAGGGTAAAAATCACCGCTGTGGCGTACCCAGTGAGCCCCACGAGGAGGATACCGCTGAGGTGAGTTTTCATCCGTGTGGCGGCCACGGCCGCAACAATAAGAATTCCGGCGGCTAAGCCCTGGAAGGGAGTATCCCACACCACCATGCGCACAGTGGGACGAGCGCCCAGCGCCAGCACTAGGAGCGGAAGAATGGTGACCGCCAGGAAAATACTTCCCAGGTTGAAGCTCAGGGACCCGCGCTGTGTAGTTTTTGTCAGCCATAGCGCCACGCGGCGAAGTCCCGCCAGAACAGAGTCATAGGCTGTGTCTGCGCTACCAAGAGCAGGGGTTTCAAAAATGAAGTACCGCAGGAGGCGGCGCTGCCAGAAGATGAGGATACCGGCGCTGAGAATCACCCCTGTGAGCAGGAGCGGAAGTGTGAAACCGTGCCAAAGCTGGAGGTGAGGAGCCGTGGTGCCAGCGTAGAGCTCCGAAACCACGTGCCCTATCAGGCTGTCAAGCGGTGCCGGATGAAGCCCCAACACCAGACTGCCCGCAGTCAGTATCGCTGGGGGTAGCCAGAGAGGAATGCTGACGTGCTCCATAGTTTCCACCGCTGGCGAGGTCCCGCCACCGCTGGCATGGGAGGCGGGCTTGGTGGCGTAGGCACTGTAAAGGAAGTACAAGGTGTATGCCATTGTGAGAGCAGAGCCAGCCACAATGGCTACAACCACCAGGTTTCTGGGCATACCCACCAGAGACTGTGCGTGCAGAGCAGAATCCAACGCCGTTTCTTTGGCGATAAACCCCAGCATCGGCGGGATTCCCGCCATCGACGTGCCCGCGAGCGTCGCCAAGGTAGCTAAACCAGGGTGTTTGCGTCCCAATCCAGAGATTTTCCGAATGTCCCTGGTACCCGTGGTGTGGTCGATGAGCCCCACGCTCATAAAGAGAGCTGCTTTAAACAGAGAATGGGCTGCGGTGAGGGCAAGTCCGGCGGTGGTCAGTTCCGGAGTTCCCACAGCCATAAGAGAAATAATGAACCCTAGCTGGCTGACCGTGCCATAGGCCAGAATCAGTTTGAGGTCTTGCTGTTTGAGAGCCATCCACCCGCCCAGGAGCATAGTGAACAGGCCTGCCACAATGGCCACCAGGAAGAACACAAAGATTTCATGGAACTGCGGGGATAGACGTGCCACCAGGTAGATTCCGGCTTTCACCATCGCTGCCGAGTGGAGGTATGCGGAGACGGGAGTGGGTGCGGCCATAGCGCCCGGCAACCAGAAGTGGGCAGGGGCAATGGCTGATTTACTCAGAGCCCCCACCAAGATCAACACCGCAGCTGTGGTGATGTGCGGAACCTGGCTCAGGTGGGCAATAGTGGGGATACCTGAAAGCTCCCAGACCCCGGTCTGGGTGCTGAACAGCACAATTCCAGCCAGCATGGCCAGACCACCGGCGGTGGTGACCATCAGAGCCTGAAGAGCGGCTCGCCGTGACGAGGCCCGTTCTGCGTAATAGCCCACAAGGAGGAAAGACAGAAGGGACGTGATTTCCCAAAAGATATAAAGGAGAAGGAGGTTATCAGCGGTGACAAGTCCAAACATGGCGGCGGCAAAAGCCATAAGATACCCGCTGAAATATGCCAGCCTGTTAGACACCCGGTTGAAGTACCCCCAGCAGTACAGGAGAACGGCCGCGCCTATTCCCAGAACAATGCACGCGAAGAAGAGCGAGAGATGATCCACGCGGAAGGTGATATTCAGGTGCAGGCTGGGTAACCAGGGGTGGCTATAGCTGAGGGCCGCGCCTAGGTTCGTTGTTTCCAGGGTTGCGGGGCCTGGGGTTGCGACTAAGGCTGAGGGCCCTGGAGCTGCGGGGGTGCCGGGGGTTGAGCCTAAAACCGTGAGAAGAAGCCAGGTGAGACACCCAGCGGGAACGGTAGCCAGGAGAAGGAAAGCCCACCTTCCGCACAGTTTTATCAGGAAAGGTGCCGCTAAGGCTGCTAGGCATAATGTGATAAGGACGGAGATCACCTATGGAATCAACCCCTGTCAGATTTCTCAGAGTGTGACTTCATCCATCGTACTTATGGATTAAGTTCTGTGGAATGGCTCTCGAATCATCGTCCTACGGAGGATATTCCTTATCTTCCTTATCGACGCCCCGGAGCTTTGGCCTCTCTGGCCTTAGAGGTTTGAGCCTCGAATCCTTATCGACGCCCCGGAGCTTTGGCCTCTCCGACCTTGGACGCTTCTGTTCGCACCTGTCTGAAAGCTAAGAAATCTTAAGATTGCGCTTAGGGGTCACAGACGCGCAGGCTTCCAGAGTTCTCAGTTGCTGTGCAGTTTTCGGTGAATCTGAAGCTGTGAGAGATTCCAGGATGAGAGCGGCGTCGTCACGTGTTAGTGCTGTTCAAAGGTGCTTCGGGTGTACCTGGGGGCACCTATCTAGCTCTAAGCCTTCTGCCAGCGAATTCACATAAAGCCAGGAGAAAGTTTCTTAAATTATTAAAAGAATTTTAAGAATCTGCTATGTTATGTACTGTTGGAGTGTAGGTGAAGTGGCCTACGCACACCGTTGAGCTATGAGGAGCAAGTAGCTGTGCGTGTAAGGAAGTCTGTGGTGGCTGTTGTGGCCGCTTCGTGTGTTGTGATGTCTGCTATGCCGTCTGCTGGTGCTGACCAGTGGACCAAGATTAATCAGCGGCAGTGTGATGAGGCTCATGCTGCCATCGAGGCGGGCCTGCCATTGCCGAATCCGTCCTTGTTTGCGATGGATCACACTTCTATGGACGGGAATGTACTGGAGCTTTACATCACCACAAAGCTCAAGGATGATGCTTTGGCTGCTGTGGAGAGCTGGAAGGCTGTGACAGACGGCAAGGTGGAGTTCCGTATTGTGGATGAGCCCACTGAGCGCTCTGTGACGCTGAGGGACTCCGACTATGACATCGGAGCTGCGGGGTATAACCGCTCCGAGCCAACCCGTGAGATTGAAATCAATTACCTGATGCAGCCTGGAACGTCTGCACGGTATGTGATTGCACACGAGATGGGTCATGCAATGGGGCTTGGGCACACGTGCCCAGGGGACATCATGCTGGCTGGCGGTACCGGGAAGAACCCCTCCTTGGTTCCCACAAAAACAGATGGCGCAGCTGTTGTAGCCAACCTGCGGTAATCACCGTGACACCGCAGTAGCGCGGTAACGAACTGAACTAAAAACTCTGTCTGGATGCGAAAGTTTCGGACACTTAAAACTAAACAATGTGCCGTACATGAGGAAACGGCACGTGTAGCGAGAGAGACATGAACAAGCTAGAGACACTATCCGCAAAGATCATCACATTCCTGTGCGCTGTCGCAATGTTACTGAGTTTCACCTCTGTTGCACGTGCTGATACGAGCATCAACGGTTTGGGTGAAACAGTTTCCGGGGTGAAAAGCACCCCTGTTGCGGATCCCTATGCAGATGGTTATGGGGGTGCTGCTTACACTGCGGACATTACTAAATACGGTGGTATTTATATACCTTCGCCACAGCTAGGTGGGGTCTATGGACTTGGGTGGTGTATTGACTACGGACTCAAGACTCCCACTAAAAACAGTACGAACCACTACAGTGCCCCCGCCAAGCTGACCCATGTCTTAAAGAAGGATGGCAGTGGTGTCGTGCCTCTGGAAGGGGATTTGCGGGATTCTGCCATCCATGTGTTGAAGAAAGCCGTAGAGGCTTATCACAACGGTGATGGGGAGACCGCTAAGAGGTACGGCACCGTACTCAATGTTCTGATTGGGTCTTATCCCATGGGCATTACAGATTTCATTAGTTATTCTGCACAGGGCGGTGTCAATGGTGTTACAACCGGAGTTTTCAGAGAGCTCTCCGGCTTTTCCTTGACTGGTGGTAACGGATCAGTACCAGCAGCTCTGGTGAGGGACACCTCTATTGACATTCCCAAAGCTGGTGACGATGAATACATCACAGCTATGGCTCCTAAAGGCTACAATTTCACCAGCCTCAATGCTTCAACTGAGCAGCGAATTGTTCCTATTGACCAGCCTGGACTCGATGACAAGCCGAAGCCGAAGAGTCCGAAGCTTGAGTTGAAGAAGTTTGTGTCTGCTGATCCTGAGGCGCCGGTTACCAGTGAGAAGTTTAAGGATGCTCAGGATAAGGGTAAGCAGAATGCTGCCACGGTTGAGGTGG
>JAEYUQ010000014.1 GCA_023432405.1 Actinomycetes bacterium
AGCAAGAACCACACCCACATAACCGATGATGGGGAAGGTGAGTGAGACGAGGTCTTTGAAACCAGCGAAGGAGAGTCCGAAGCCGATAATCACCGTGACAGCAAACACAGGGAAGAAGCGGCGGGGGTGGGAGGCAGTGACGCGCTTACCCAGGGCGTAGAACATTCCCACCGCGGTGTTGTAGATCATGACGAAGATAACTACGGCCATAAAGGTGCCTGCCCAAGGGTGAACCGTACCCACGAGAGCCAGCATGGGCATATCTGCGGTGGCCACCTCATCGGCGTTGAGGTACAGGGACACCGTAGAGATAATGAGCAACAGTGCAAAGAAGCAACCTCCCAAGAGGCCACCGCGCCCGGCAGTTTTAGGATCGAGGTGGTTGCCACCAATCACCAGGGACATAGACACGGCCGTCATTAAGGAGAGGCCCACGTAGTTCAAGGACGCAACAACCCAGTGCGAAATAGGATTGGCAGCCTGCGAAGCGGCTTGGTCTAGCATGGCTGTATCTGCTGGAAGCTGTGTGACCAGGGAATATGCCCCGATAGCAAGGATAATGAGGATGAGTACCGGGGTCACGGCGCCAATCACGCTGGAGAGCTTTTCAACATCCAGTAAACCTGACACTAAAACAAGTCCGGCCATAATGGTGGCGCCCACCCAGGTGGGGAGATTCCACTGCTGATTGAGGTTAGCTCCAGCGCCAGCAAACATCACGAAGCCAATAGAGAACAGTGAAAAGATAATGGCTACATCCACAATTTTGGCGATGATGGGATGAAAGACACTATTGAACACCTTGGAGTGATCCCCAGCCAGGAAGTAGCTGCCCAGTTCCAAGGTGGAGATTCCAGCAATCAGCATGATGAGGGAGGCCAGCACGGCTCCCACCACACCTATTTTGCCGAAGGACACGAAGTACTGAGTCATCTCCTGACCGGAAGCGAAGCCTGCGCCGACAATCAGTCCGACAAAAGACATCGCGATTCCTATGGATTTCTTCCACATGAGAACCACCTCAAACATATAAATGAAACAAAATCTATAGAGTTCCAGCATACTGATTCACGGCGCAGATCCTGTGGATGCGTTCCTGGAAAAGTCATTGGTTACACTGAGCGAGTGACTTTGAGAATTTTCGACTCTGAAACCCGCACCTTGAGGGACTTTATTCCCGTTCGTCCAGGACACGCCTCTGTCTATGTGTGTGGTGCCACGGTTCAGGCGATTCCGCATATTGGCCATGTTCGTTCAGGGGTGGCCTTCGATATCTTGCGCAACTGGCTGGAGGCCAAAGGCTATGAGGTTGCTTTTGTGCGGAATGTCACAAACATTGACGATAAAATTCTCGCAAAAGCTGCCGAGCACGATTGCCCCTGGTGGGAGTGGGCTGCCACCCATGAGCGCGCGTTCCAGGAGGCCTATCGGCTTTTGGGAGTGCGTCCGCCCTCCATTGAACCCCGTGCAACTGGGCACATCACAGAGATGGTTGCTTATATGCAGCGGATCATAGATAACGGTCACGGCTATGCCGCTGATGGAAACGTGTACTGCTCTCCTAGCACCTTGTCTGATTACGGACAGCTCTCTGGGCAAAAACTCGATGAGGTGGATCAGGGGGAGTCGGCTGGAACTGGGAAACGGGACCCCCGAGACTTCACGATGTGGAAGGCAGCGAAACCAGGCGAGCCCTCCTGGCCTACCCCTTGGGGGCCGGGGCGTCCGGGATGGCATATTGAATGCACTGCTATGTCCACCACGTACTTAGGTGGTCAGTTCGATATTCACGGTGGTGGTTTGGACTTGAAATTCCCCCACCATGAAAATGAGCGGGCTCAAGCCCACGCCGCAGGCGACAAGTTTGCTAACTATTGGATGCACAACGGCTGGGTCACAATGGCAGGGGAGAAGATGTCTAAGTCCCTTGGCAATGTGC
This sequence comes from Actinomycetes bacterium, assembly GCA_023432405.1. Taxonomy (GTDB): domain Bacteria; phylum Actinomycetota; class Actinomycetes; order Mycobacteriales; family Mycobacteriaceae; genus Corynebacterium. The sequence continues at coordinate 1,940 of JAEYUQ010000014.1, forward strand.
TATCCGTCTCAAACATTCTCACAATGGTGCGCCCAGTAGAGTTGCGCTATTACCTGGGCTCAGCCCACTACCGTTCCCACCTGGAGTACTCCGAGCAGTCTCTGACAGAAGCTGCCGCAGCATACCGTCGCATTGAGGACTTTCTCACACGAGTAGGTCCGGTGGCCGTGGGAACCAGAACGCCGGAATTTGACGCAGCCCTTGACGACGATCTCGGTGTTCCAGCTGCTCTTGCAGAGATTCACCAGGCTGTGCGAGCGGGAAATACAGCACTCTCGGCGGGGGATCGGCACACAGCAGAAGAGATAGCGGCGTCGATAAGGGCTATGACGGCTGTACTGGGTGTGGACCCGCAGTCAGAAACCTGGGCTGACAGTAGCGGGAAGAGTGATGCTGCGCTCAGGGCTTTGGATCGTGTGGTGCGTGCAGAGCTGGAGGAACGCCAGGAGGCACGTGCCAGGAAGGATTGGGCTGCTGCCGATGCTGTGCGGGATCGGCTTGCGGCGGCAGGGATTGTGGTAAAGGATTCCGCTGAGGGATCCGAGTGGAGTTTAGCGGAGGAGTCCTAAATGCCCGGTAACGGTAGCCAGCACCGCGGTGTGCGAAAGTCCCAGAAGAAAGGCCCTTCTAAAGGCTCGGGAGGCTTGAATAGGAAGGGCTTGCGGGGGAAGGGGCCCACACCCAAGGCGGAGAATCGCCCCTACCATGCCGCCTATAAACGCAAGCAGGAGAATGATCGGAGAAACAGCGGGCGCCATATCCAGGAAAAGCCGGATATGGTGGTGGGGCGCAATCCAGTGGTGGAATGCCTCCATGCCAACGCTCCGGCCAGCCAGTTGTATGTGGCTTTGGGTACCAAGGATGATCCGCGTCTGACAGAGGCCGTGCGTTTGGCTCACTCGCGCAACATTCCCATCAGTGAGGTGGATCGCTTTTACCTGGATCAATTGACAGGAAATAGTCTTCACCAGGGTATTGGGCTGGTGGTGGAGCCCTATTCCTACACTGATGTTCATGCCCTTATGAGCGCCTCCCACGACGGCACTCCTGGGCTTGTGGTGGTGCTGGACAACATTACGGATCCCCGGAACCTGGGTGCGGTGATTAGGTCAGTGGCAGCCTTTGGGGGGCACGGCGTTGTTATTCCTGAACGACGTTCCGCCGCCGTTACCGCTGTAGCCTGGCGTTCTTCGGCTGGGATGGCGGCGCGTGTTCCGGTGGCGCGTGCTACGAATCTCACCCGCACTGTGAAAGAGTTTCAGAAACAAGGGTTTCAGGTGGTGGGGTTGGACGCCGGTGGGGATCACACTTTAGATACCTATGACGGCACCACACCCACGGTGATTGTGGTTGGCTCCGAGGGGAAGGGGCTTTCTCGGCTGGTGCGTGAGACCTGTGACTCCATCATGGCTATTCCTATGGCGCCGGGGGTGGAGAGCTTGAATGCCTCAGTGGCTGCCGGTGTGGTACTCAGCGAGTTTGCTCGTCAGCGCCGTAGTGCCTCTACTGCGCGGCACAGCAAATAGATCACAAAGCTGAGAGTTGCAACAAAGACAGACACGGGGAGTCCTGGTGCCAGGGAGAGCACCAGCCCGCCGACGGCGGAGATTTCAGCAAAAAGAACAGACCAGAAGATAGCCGCGGTGGGGGAGTTTGTGATGTGAACGGCTGCGGCTCCTGGGGTGATAAGGAGTGCCATCACCAGGAGCGCGCCCACTATCTGAACAGATTGGGCGGCGGTGAGTCCCACAAGCACGGCGAAAACCACCGAGAGAAGATTCACTTTGATGCCCATCGCTTGAGCCATCACGGCGTCGGCAGAGGCGAAAAGGAGTGGGCGCCACAGCAGGGCAATAATGCCTACGACGAGGACAGTAACCACCCCGAGAAGAAGCGTGGAGCTGCCTGAGACACCCACAATTTGTCCCGTGAGAAGTGCCATTGCTGTGGTGGAGTTGCCGGGATAGAGGTGGATGAAGAGGACGGCAAGCCCCAGTCCAAAACTCATCACTACGCCGATGGTGGCGTCCTGTTGTTGTTTGAGCCCAAGGAGAGCCAGCAAGAGGGCGGCCAGCATGGAGCCAATCACTGCTCCAGCGCCAATGTTGATTCCGCCCAGAAGGGCGGCTGCCGCACCCATGAGCGCAAGTTCTGAGGTGGCGTGGACAGAAAAGGACATCTGGCGCAACACAATCAGGGGAGCCATGACCCCAGAAAGAACTCCCAAAATAGCCGAGGCCACTAGAGCCTGCTGCACAAAATCCACACCCAGGAGGTAGCTGGTGTCCTGCACCCAGCTGAGGTTGCCAATCCACTGCATCTACACCACCACCACGCGATTCCCCACACGAACCACATCTACGTGGGTGCCGTATAGCTCTGAGAGCACCTCGGAATTCATCACCTCAGCAACCGTTCCCACACTATGCCCCTTCGGCCCCAGGTAGAGGATTCGATCCACCACACCCATCACCGGGGTGAGGCTATGGGTGACAAACACAACAGAACAACCTTTTACTTGGCGACGCCGCTCTAAGCGCTGCACAGTCTCCTGCTGGCGCGCCATATCCAGGCTCAGAAGGGGCTCGTCACACAGTAGAAGCTCCGGGTCCGTGGCCAGAGCCTGTGCCTGGCGAATAAGCTGCTGCTGGCCGCCGGATAATGCCCCCACTCGCAGATGGGCGAATTGCTCAGCGCCCACCTCAGCGAGAAGTTCATCAACGTCGTGGGAGGCAGGGCTTCTATGGCGCACAATGCCGTGGCTTAAGGCTAAGGACACTAAGTCCCTGGCGCGCAGCGGCAGGCTCGGGGAAAACATTGTCTGTTGGGGGATATAGCCCCGCCGCGCCGTGCAGTCAATGCTGCCCTGATCCAAAGACAGCTCTCCCATCATGGCGCGCAGCAGAGTGGATTTCCCCACTCCATTGGGGCCAAGGATTGCCAGGAACTCTCCCCGTTCTATGGTCAGGGTGAGGTGGGACCACAGCGGGGTGATAGCGGCGTCGTTCAGGGAGAGGAGCACAGCAATTCAGCCTAGCTCTGGACAGCGTGCTGGAGGTTCTCCACATTCTGAGACATGAAATCCAAGTAGCTTTCTCCGGCGGCGGGGGTTTCTTTCATCTCCACCACGGGCACGCCGGCTTCAGCGGCAGCGTCTCGAAAACGTACAGCCACATCCGTTTCAGCCTGGGGGTTGAAAATCAGCACATCAATCTTTCCGCTTCTCAAGGCTTCCAAGAACTCTGCCACATCTGAGGCGGCAGGTTCAGACTCATCCTCAGCAGCATTGCGATACCCCTCAGGAGTGACATCCTGGAGGGGGCTGGCACCCAGGAGATACTCCGCAATAGGTTCCGTTGCTGCCGAGGACTTCTGAGGAAGTGTGCTCAGCTGGTCTTTGAGAGCGTGGAGCTTTTGGGTGAAGGCTGCAGCGTCAGTGCTCACGGAGCTGTCTTTCTTCTTCACCTGGGTTTCAATCTGTTGAGCTACTTCTGAAACCTTGTCCAGGTCATACCAGACGTGGGGGTTGGTGGTTCCGTCATCTTTTAAGGGAAGTGCATGAATAATACGGTCTTGATCCGTGAAGGCACGCGATAACCACGCATCCAGATTGCCTCCGCCTAGCACCACCAGATCAGCTTCTTTGGCCTTGGCCAGGTCTTTGGCCGAGGGGGAGAAACTGTGGGGATCCACGCTATCCCCATTGATAATCGGGGTGATGGTGACGTTGTCAGAGGTAATGACCTCATCGGCAATATCGGACCACACATTCGTGGAGGTCACGATGGACAGCGCGGAATCGTCGGAATCTGCGGAGGAGCAGGCAATCAGTCCGACGCTTGTCAGAGCGCACGCGGCTACGGTAGCAATGCTGGAACGAAGGGAGGTCATACGCATACGGACATTCCAACACTAATGGAAAGTGATGTCAATTAATGTGTGGGGGGGGTGGACAGCGAAGCGCCTAACCTCGCGCGTTCATCAGCTAAGCGTTGCAATACCGTGGCGACGCCGTGCGTATCGGCAACGCGAAAACCTGCGGCAGTATCCCCTGCACCTACCTTGATTCCGAGGTCCTGCGCGGGGTTCAAGACTTGGAAAGCTGTCTCATCTGTGGTGTCATCTCCCAGGAACACCGTGGAGGTGGGGTGGGTGCGGTGAATCAACTCCGTCAGCCAGGAGCCCTTCGTGGACGAGGACACAGAGTACTCGATGGCCTGCTTCACAGCATGGGTGCTTACCCCAGGCACAGAAATCTGGGCGGCTTCCGCCATAACTTGCTGAGCCAACGCTGGATTGTGCTTATGGAGAGCCCGGACGTGAATGGCACGCTGAAACACTTTCTGCTCCAGGGTGGCTTCAGGGAAACGAGCCAAGAGTTTTTCCAGTTGGGTGTCTAAATGGGAGAGCGCCTCGTGCTGTTGAGGTGTCACGACGGCATCGTGCCCCTCCGTTTCAGCGCCGTGGGATCCAGCTAAAACCACGGGACTGCGCAGGGGTTGGACCTTTTTTAACCCGGCCACATGGCGTCCAGACAGCAGAGCAACGGTGGTGTTGGGCATAGCGGCAAGCCGTTCTAAGGCGTGCAGTGAATCCTGGTTAATGGGCACGGCATAAATATCTTCAGCAAATTCGGCAAGAGTGCCGTCAAAATCGGAGACCACCAACAGATGTGCAGTACCTGCCACCTGACACACACGTTCCTTAAGGCTTTCAATCATGTTGCCTAGCCTATGCTCTCGAGGCTGTGATGAGGGCGCGCGGCGTCGTAAAGGTACTGCGACAAGAAGCGCTACTCCAGAGGTAGTGCACAAAGAAGCGCTACGCCTTAGCCTGCAATGGTACTCAGCCGAAGGGAGGCTGTGGTGACCTGATCGCCGTCCTTCACCGTTAAGGTTGCGTCCTGCGTCCCGTGAAGGCTCACAGTGAGAGTCTGCGTGAAGAGTCTGAGAAGATTGTCATGGACAAACTGCTTCATTCCGGTGCAGGAACTGTTAATCTCCCCCACCTGGAGATTCCCAAAGCTAACGGTGTTGTTGTGGTAGCTCACCGTGGCCTGAATAGGTGCGCAACCTGTGGTGATAACAGCTGAGCGCTGGCCAAAGGCAATGCTTGCCCCTGTAGGAGTTACTGCTGGATCCTCGGGGGTGAGGTACATCTGTGTGATAGCCCACTGTGTTTCAGCTAACGGGTATTCCTGCGAAGTGCTGCAACCGCTGAGAGCAAAGCAGGTGCTCAGCAGGAGAGCCGCACCTGCCAGGCGAGATGTTCGATTCTGTCCGGCAAAGAACTTCCGATCCCCGTGGCCTCTGCGTCTGCCACGTTCGAGATGTGAACTACGTGTTGTCATGCAGACTCCAAGGCGGTCAGGAACGTATTGGCCCACAGATGAACATCGTGAGTATGAACATACTGGTACATGGCTTGCATACGCGCGCGCGCCTGAGGGGTGCCACGAGATGCTATGGCGTCTCGGATAGCAATTTTGATGGACTCCACATCATAGGGGTTACACAGATGAGCTTGGGTTAGCTCCTCGGCAGCCCCTGCAAACTCTGAGAGAACCAGTGCTCCGGAGCCGTCCTCATGGCAACTCACATACTCCTTGGACACCAGATTCATGCCATCTTTGAAAGGAGTCACCAGCATGACATCTGCAATGTCATAAAACACCCGAAGCTCGGATTTCGGAAGAGAGCGGTGCAGATAATGAACCACTGGGGTGCCCACCTGCCCAAAACGCCCATTAATGCGTCCAGCTGCTTCTTCCACCCGGGAACGCTCACGTTGATAGCCTGAAATCCGCTCACGGGACGGTGTAGCAATCTGAATGAGCGCAGTATCCTGCAGTCCCTCCTCTAAGAGCTCCTCAAAGGCGTGAAGACGCTGCAAAATCCCCTTGGTATAGTCCAGCCGATCCACTCCCAACAACACTGTGCCTGGAAGCTGTGAGCGTTGAAGCTGTGCCGCCTGTGCGTCCCGTGGCCCCAGAGACGAGGTATCAATGGAAATGGGGAAAGCACGAGCCTGCGTAAGACCTAGTTTCCTCAGGTGAGCCGCATAGCTTTCAATGTGACAGCCAATGAGGTTGGCTCCCTGCAGTCCTTGAAGAATGTTCTCTCGCCACGGCAACTGGCGGAACAAATCCACATCAGGAAATGGTATATGCAGGAAGAAACCAATTTTCAGATCTGGCCTCAGTTCTCTGAGGAGTCCCGGTAACAGTTGGAGCTGATAATCCTGAATCCACACTGTTGCCCCAGGAGCAGCTACCTGAGCGACGGCTCCCGCAAACTTACGGTTGACTGAGAGATAGGACGCCCACCAGGAGCGGTGATACTCCGGAGTGACAATGAGATCGTGGTACAACGGCCAGAGCGTTGCATTGCAAAAGCCTTCGTAGTATTCCTGAAAATCTTTGCTGGAGAGATCTACTGGAACCAAATCAATGCCGTGGGTGTGAAAAGGTTCCTCGTGGACATCGGGAGCCCCCAGCCACCCCACCCAACAGCCGTGCCTCTCTTGGAGAGCAGGTTGTAAAGCAGAAACTAATCCCCCTGGTGATGGGGTGCGATCAGCGTCAACGGGGAGGCGATTAGCCACCACTACCAGATCGCTCTTCCCACTCATGCTCTAGCTTTCGCTGGACTTTGCAGAGGTAGTTTTCTTAGAGGTCTTTTTAGCTGTGGTTTTCTTCGTTGTTTTCTTTGCCGTCGTTTTCTTTGCGGTGGACTTCTTGGCAGCTGTTTTCTTGGTTGTCTTCTTGGCGGTGGACTTCTTCGCAGTTGTCTTCTTAGCTGCAGTCTTCTTTGTGGACTTCCGCGTACTCTTCTTGGACGTCTTCTTCGGCTGTGCAGCTTCAACGTCAGCAAGAACCTGTTTGTAAATCAAGCCCTCAGGTTCCACGCCCAACATACACATGAGAGTGACACCGTCTAATAGGTCATCGGCGTAGGTGGCAACAATACGTTGTGCTGCTTCCGCAGTTTCTGCCTCTACAGTGTGCAAAGACTCAACGTTCTGACGTGTATCAGTGACCTTAGGCGGCACAGATTCCTCCTGGAAAAGTAGCTGTATAGCCCCTCCATTGTACGCTACCGGGGAGATAGCGGCGAACCTGGGTGAGTTCTTCTCGCCTCGCCTAGAGTGCCAGGCGGCTTCCTAGAGCCTGAGGAACCTCACTGAGTATGTGAAGAGACTTCCCAGTCCAGCGGAATTCTCAATTCGGTGGGCTTCAGGTACCATAGCAAGCACTGCTGGAGTGGCACAGTTGGTAGCGCAACGCTCTTGTAAAGCGTGGGTCACGGGTTCGAGCCCCGTCTCCAGCTCGGTTGGTATCCGCCAGCACCTCGGGTTCTAGCGCCCAGGGTGCTGGCGGGTTTTTGTTCTCTGCCTGCTTCACTTTCACACGGTGATGGAGGTGTAGGCGCTCCTGAGAAGCGCAGATACCCTTCTGATAAGCCAAAACACAGTGCCAAGGACGAGGAATCCTAGTGCGAGGGCCCAGCATCCCCATTCCTGCCCATGAGTTCTCCTCAAGACCACATTTACTTGACGCGTGTAGTATTTCTTGTGGTGTGCTCCTCAGAGGTGATCCTCCTTGCGGGACATCTGAACCTTCATTCAGGACGTACCGAACTAGAACCAGCACTAGGACAGTGCTCGAACAGTTAAAGGGGTTAATCAATGGCAGTGACATTTGCAGAGCAGTTGGTGGCCACTCTTGAAAAGATGGGCGTCAAGCGAATTTTTGGTCTTGTAGGAGACAGCCTCAATCCCATTTCGGATGCCGTCCGCAAGTCCTCCATTGAGTGGATTCACGTCCGCAACGAAGAAACAGCAGCCTTCGCTGCTGGAGCAGAAAGCCTAGTCACAGGTGATTTAGCCGTCTGCGCGGCGTCGTGTGGGCCAGGAAATACTCACCTCATTCAAGGTCTCTACGATTCTCATCGCAACGGCGCCAAAGTTCTGGCTCTTGCCAGTCATATTCCGGCGCTTCAGATTGGTTCCGAGTATTTCCAAGAAACGCATCCAGAGCAGATTTTCCAGGAATGTTCTGGCTACTGTGAGATGGTCCATTCCGCAGACCAGGGAGTTCGGATTCTTCATAACGCCGTCCAGTCCACAATGGCTGGGCACGGAGTATCCGTTCTCATCCTTCCCGGAGATGTCTCCACGCAGGAAGTGGAGGATTTCACCTTTGCTAACTCCACTATTTCTCACGCTCACACCACGGTACTGCCTGATCCCACTGAGGTGGCCGCGCTGGTAGATGCCGTGAACTCGGCCAAGAAAATCACGCTCTTTTGTGGAGCAGGTGTCAAAAACGCGCGGAAGCAGGTGCTAGCTTTAGCGCAGAAAGTGAAAGCGCCCATCGGGCACGCCTTCGGTGGGAAAATGTGTATCCAGTTTGATAACCCTTACGACGTCGGTATGTCCGGCCTCCTTGGCTATGGTGCCTGCCATGACGCTTCCTGGGAAGCTGATCTGTTCATCATGCTGGGAACAGATTTTCCTTACAACGATTTCCTTCCCCGAGAGAACGTGGCCCAAGTGGATGTGAACGCCGCCCACATCGGGCGTCGTACAGCAGTGAAATATCCCGTGGTAGGAGATGTTGCCGCAGTTATTGAGGCTATGCTGCCGCATATTAAGGAAAAGACAGATCGTTCCTTCTTGGATAAGCAGCTTCGCAATCACGCCAAGAAGATGACGGATGTGGTGGATGCCTACACCAGTAAAGTGGATAAGCACATCCCCATTCACCCGGAGTATGTGGCTGATACTATCGACGCCCTTGCTGCCGAGGACGCCATCTTCACCATTGACACTGGTATGTGCAATGTGTGGGCGGCCCGCTATATCACTCCTAATGGCAAGAGGGAAGAGATTGGTTCCTTCCGGCATGGGACAATGGCTAATGCTCTACCACACGCCATCGGCGCCCAGAGTGCAGATAGGGGTCGGCAGGTGATTACCTTCAGCGGTGATGGTGGGTTGTCCATGCTTATGGGGGATCTCATCACCGTGCGCCAGCATGATCTGCCCATCAAAATATTCGTGTTTAACAACTCTTCCCTCGGGATGGTCAAACTGGAAATGTATGTGGCCGGGTTCCCCGAGTTTGAGACGGATCATGCGCCGGTTAATTATGCGGATATTGCTCAAGGGGCAGGAATACATTCCATCCGGGTGACAGATCCCCAGGACGTGAAACGTGCGGTCAAGGAGGCACTATCCACCGAGGGGCCGGTGCTCACGGAGTTTGTGACAGATCCCAACGCTCTCTCAATTCCGCCGAACATCACCTGGGATATGCTCTTTGGCTTCTCCAAGGCTGCCACCCGTACCGTTTTTGGGGGTGGTGTGGGCGCAATGGTGAATTTAGCTAAGTCCAACCTCCGAAATATCCCTAAGGTTTAGCCAGCCTGCACAAAATCACGTTATCTTAGTCGCATGGAAGAAAATCATGTCAAGGTTCTTGTAGTTGATGATGAACCGAACATTGTGGAGCTGCTCAAGGTCAGTCTGAAATTCCAAGGCTTCGACGTTGTTACCGCAGAGTCTGGATCAGAGGGGTTAGAAAAGGCTCGCGTCTTCCACCCTGATGCGTTCATTCTGGATGTCATGATGCCCGGGATGGACGGCTTTGAGCTGCTGGCGAAGTTACGTGAGGAAGGAATAACAGCACCTGCGCTGTTTCTCACCGCCAAAGATTCCGTGGAAGACAGAATCCACGGGTTAACCATTGGCGCCGATGATTATGTGACAAAGCCGTTCTCTCTTGAAGAAGTAATTACCCGGCTTCGAGTTATTCTACGGCGCACCGCAGAACCCGCTGAGACTGCGGATGATCACACCCTGCGCTACGCAGACCTGGTGCTCAATGATGACACCCATGAGGTACGCAAGGATGGGGAGCTTATTGATTTGTCTCCCACCGAGTTCAACCTTCTTCGGTTCCTCATGGTGAATGCGGAGGTAGTTCTCTCCAAGGCGAGAATTCTTGAAAACGTCTGGGACTACGACTTCAGTGGGGATGGAAACGTGGTTGAATCCTACATCTCCTATTTGCGACGGAAGATTGATACCAAGGAGCCTGCTCTTATTCAGACAGTTCGTGGCGTTGGCTATGTTCTGCGTGTGCGTCACAAATGAAAAGTAGTAGGCATAGCCTTCCTCTTCGCACGCTGCTGCTTGCCATCATCGTTGGTATCTCTGGAATTGGGCTGGTGGCCACGGCTTTTGCTGTGGCTCAGGTAACGGCCAACACTATGCAGGCCAGAGTGGATGATGACCTGAAGAATGCAATTGATTCTTGGGCCTGGGATCCTACGATCTTCACGGCAACTCAGAACAGTATGCTGCCTTCAGATTATGCTGTGTTTCGGTACATGGCATCCACCGCAATGGCGCGCATTAATAACCAGAGTGCCACTCCGGATGTTAATAATATGCTGGTGGATGGGCTTCCACACACCATTCCCTCCACCAAGGATTCGCAGGAACAGCCACAGTGGCGTGCCATTGCTCGAACGGATGATAGTGGTGTTACCACGGTGGTGGCGCGTTCTCTTCGTCGTGAAGAGCAGGTTATTCACGGGCTGTATCTCACGGAAATGATGATTACGGCCATTGTCATTATTTTCATGGGGGTGTTGGGATACTACGCCCTGCGTCAAGCCCTCAAGCCACTCCATGAGATTGAAAAAACTGCTGCTGCTATTTCCGGTGGTGATTTTGATCGGCGGATGCCCACCTGGTCGATGAATACAGAAGTGGGACAGCTTGCCTCCACCATGAACATCATGTTGGGCAGGCTCCAGGAGGTTATTAAAGAATCCCAGGATAAAGAGGATCAAATGCGCCGCTTCGTGGGAGATGCCTCCCACGAGCTTCGCACCCCGCTTACCTCCATGCGTGGTTACGTGGAGCTTTACCGCCAAGGTGCCACCCAGGACGTCGATAAGGTGTTAGGAACTATTGAGTCTGAATCCAACCGTATGTCTTCCCTAGTGGAAGATTTGCTCTCTCTATCTCGCTCTGAGGGCAATGATTTGGTGAAACACCCTGTTGATTTACTGGAAGTGGCTATTGATGTGGTCAATAATCTCAAGGCCGCACATCCTGACCGGGTTATTCACATTAAAAACAACTGTGCAGATATTCCTATTGTGGATGGAGCCTCGGGACAGCTTCACCAGATTCTGCTCAATCTAGTCAACAACGCTTTGGTGCATGGCGGTTCAGACGCCGAGGTGACGGTGTGTTTTGAGGACGATGACACCTTTGTGAAAACCCTGGTGCAGGACACTGGACGCGGTATGGACGAGGAGACGGCCAGCCATATCTTCGAGCGTTTTTATCGTGCAGACAAATCTCGTTCCCGCGCTTCTGGGGGCTCCGGGTTGGGGTTGGCCATCACCAAGTCCATTGTTGAAAAACACGGTGGAACTGTCACCGTGGATTCCACTCCAGGAGAGGGCACTACCTTTACTGTGCGGCTGGAACGCCCAGCTCCTCCAAAGCTGAACGAAGTCGAGCGGCAGCCTCATCCATAAGCGCGGGATCTGTGTTGTTCATTCCCATTGCTGTGGAGAGGTTGTAGCCAGACATATCCTCAGCAGGGAACACGTGGATGTGGGTGTGGGGCACATCAAAACCGGCAATCATCATTCCAGCGCGTGAACAGTCAAAGGCTTTCACCACGGCTTTCCCCACCCACTGAGCCACCTGGGTGAGATGTGTCCACACCTGTGGCTCCAGATCCGTCCATCTATCCACCTCCGCCACGGGCACCACCAAGGTATGCCCGTAGGCCACAGGTTCAATGGTTAAGAATGCTGCGGCAGTCTCATCCCGATAAATGAAACGCCCTGGAAGTTCGCCGTTGAGAATCTTCGAGAAAACACTACTCATGCACTTAGAATAGCGTCATGCGCATTCTTGTCATCGGCTCCGGCGCGCGTGAGCACGCCATTCTCACCGCCCTTCACAAAGATCCAGAGGTCACCGAATTACACGTCTCTCCCGGTAACGCTGGGATGGCTCAGCTGGCTACCCTCCACCCCGATACTGATCCTGAACAGCTGGCCGTGGATTTGGGTGTTGATTTGGTTGTGATAGGCCCTGAGGCTCCTCTGGTAGCTGGCCTTGGCGACGCCCTGCGCGCCCGCGGTATTCCCGTCTTTGGTCCCTCGGCTGCTGCTGCGCAGCTGGAAGGCTCCAAGCTGTTTGCTAAAGACGTTATGCAGGCTGCGGGAGTTCGTACTGCCACAGCCCTCAGAGTGGAGAATGCCGATCAGATTGAGGCAGCTCTTCGCGATTTCGGTCCGCACTATGTGGTGAAAGACGATGGCCTTGCCGGTGGCAAGGGTGTTGTAGTTACCGATGACCCTGCGGTGGCTCGCGCTCATGCCACCGAGGTGTTGGCCGCTGGAAATCCTGTCCTGTTTGAGTCTTTCTTGGATGGCCCAGAAGTGTCCCTCTTCTGCCTGGTAGACGGCGAGACTGTTGTTCCTCTTCTTCCAGCTCAGGATCACAAGCGCGCCTATGACAACAACGAAGGCCCCAACACTGGGGGCATGGGTGCCTATGCTCCGGTGCCGTGGCTTCCTGAAGGTGGGGTAGAGCGCATTGTGCAGGAGGTATGCCAGCCTGTTGCAGCGGAAATGGTGAAGCGAGGCACACCCTATTCTGGACTGCTCTATGCTGGATTGGCGTGGGGGAAGGAAGGCCCTGCGGTGGTGGAGTTCAACTGCCGTTTCGGGGATCCAGAAACTCAAGCTGTGCTGGCGTTGCTGGAAACTCCTCTGGGAGGGCTCCTTCGCGCGGTGGCTGAGGGAAGGCTGGCAGAGCAACCGCCACTGAGGTGGACTCCAGGGTCTGCTGTGACGGTGGTACTTGCCGCCGAAGGGTATCCCGCATCTCCTGTGAAGGGGGATGTGTTGTCTGGGGTGGAAAGCTACGCTCCCGAACAGGTTTTACATGCCGGTACTGCCAGGGATAGTGACGGGAATCTCGTCTCTTCTGGAGGACGTGTTCTCTCTGTGGTGGGCACGGGTGCCTCTCTGGCTGAGGCGAGGAAGCAGGCTTATCAGGTGATAGAAGGCGTGCAGATGCGCGGTAGCTTCTATCGGAAAGACATCGCTTTACCTGCAGTTGAGGGGCGCATTTCCATCTAGTACCCACAGCGCTTAGGAGCGCAGAACACCAGCACACTTAGTAGCTGTATAGAACAGCATCATTAGCAAAGGTAGGTATTTTCTCCCGTGTCCGAATCAACGCCCCTGGAATCCGCACCTACGGAATCTAAGCCAGTCATCACAAACGTTCTGGCCAGCAGGTATGCATCTCCTGAGCTGGTTACTCTGTGGAGTGCCAAGCATAAGATCATCATGGAACGTCAGCTGTGGGTGGCTGTTATGAAGGCTCAGAAAGACCTGGGTTTGGACATTCCCGCAGAGGCCATTGCGGCCTATGAATCATGTCTGAATCAGGTGGATCTGGCTTCTATTGCCGAGCGTGAAAAAATCACCCGGCATGATGTGAAAGCCCGTATTGAAGAGTTCAACGCCCTGGCCGGTTACGAGTACATCCACTCAGGAATGACTAGCCGTGATCTCACGGAGAATGTGGAACAGCTCCAAATTTATTCTTCCCTGGAGATTATTCGAGATAAAGCTGTGGCTGTACTGGCTCACATCGGAAAGCTTGCGGAGACCTATGCAGACACTGTTATGGCTGGCCGCTCTCACAACGTGCCTGCCCAGGCAACTACCCTTGGTAAGCGCTTCGCCTCGGCAGCAAATGAAATGCTGGTGGCAGTAGAGCGTGTGGAAGACCTCCTGGGCCGCTATCCACTGCGAGGCATTAAAGGGCCAATGGGCACTGCTCAGGACATGCTTGACCTGATGGGTGGCAAAGAGAATAAACTGGCCAGCTTTGAAACCCGTATTGCAGATCACCTTGGTATTCAGCAGGTCTTTGACTCTGTGGGGCAGGTCTACCCGCGCTCCCTGGATTTTGATGTGATCTCAGCTCTTGCACAATTAGGTGCAGGCCCGTCTAGTTTGGCCACAACCATTCGCCTTATGGCTGGAAATGAAACCGTCACGGAGGGCTTTAAACCAGGTCAGGTTGGCTCTTCGGCCATGCCCCACAAGATGAATGCACGTTCCTGTGAACGGGTCTGCGGTTTCCAAGTGATTCTGCGCGGATACACCACAATGGCTGCCGATCTTGCAGGTCAGCAGTGGAATGAAGGCGATGTGTTCTGTTCTGTGGTGCGCCGAGTTATGCTTCCCGACGCCTTCTTCGCTCTTGATGGAATGTTTGAGACATTCCTCACAGTTCTGGAAGAGTTCGGCGCCTTCCCCGCCATGATTACGCGGGAGTTGAATCGCTATCTGCCGTTCCTGGCTACCACCCGCATTCTCATGGCGGCTGTGCGTGCCGGAGTGGGGCGTGAGACTGCCCATGAAATTATCAAGGAACACGCTGTGGCTGTGGCTTTGAATATGAGAGAAAACGGCGCTGAGCAGGACTTAGTGGAACGCTTGGCGGCAGATGAGCGGCTTCCGCTCACCAGGGAGGACATTGATGAAGCCTTGGCTGATAAACACGCCTTCATCGGGGCAGCCACGTCTCAGGTTGGCCGGGTGTGCGCCAAAATCAACGATTTGGTGAATAACTATCCCCAGGCGGCTTCGTACCGTCCAGGCGATATTCTGTAACAAATTCTCGTTCCAATTACATCTCTTATACAAGCGGGTCTATGATTCCTCCCATGCGTCCTGAATTGTCTGACTACACTCACGTATCCGCAGGGAAGGTTCGTGAGATGTATGCGATTGATGAGGACACCCTCCTCATGGTGGTCACTGACCGTATTTCCGCGTACGACTACATTCTTGACTCCGAGATTCCCGACAAAGGTCGCGTACTGACTGCGATGAGTCTGTACTTCTTCGGGCAGATAGATTTCCCCAATCATTTGGCGGGCCCTATCGACGATCCTCGTATCCCCGAGGAGGTACTTGGGCGGGCTTTGGTGTGCCGTCGCCTTAAGATGCTGCCTTTCGAGTGCGTGGCGCGCGGGTATCTCACCGGATCAGGGTTGAAGGAATACAAGGCCACTGGAAAGGTGTGCGGGAATGTTTTGCCAGAGGGGCTGGTGGAGGCTTCTAAACTTCCGGAGCCTATCTTCACCCCGGCCACCAAAGCAGACCTGGGAGATCACGATGAGAACGTGGACTTTGAAGCGGTCGTCGATAAGTTAGGAGAAACCAGAGCAACTCAGCTGAAAAACGCCACACTGGAGATTTACACTCAGGCCGCCGAGATTGCTGCTCAGCGTGGCCTGATTTTGGCGGACACCAAGTTTGAGTTTGGTCTGGATCAGGATGGCAACCTCGTGTTGGCTGATGAGGTCCTTACCCCTGATTCCTCCCGCTATTGGAGGGCAGAGGGCTACGAACCTGGGAAGGTTCAGCCCAGCTTTGATAAGCAGTATGTGCGCGATTGGCTCACGAGCTCCAAGTCCGGGTGGAAGCGTAGCTCCAATGAGGAGCCTCCGGCGTTACCTGGGAGTGTTGTTGAGGCCACTCGCCAGCGCTATATCGAGGCCTATGAGGTGATTTCTGGCAACAAGTTCTCCGATTGGATTGGTGACTACGCCTAAGGCGAAGTGGTTTATTACCATCGGTGGGCATGACAGCACCGATTGCGCCTCTTCACCCCATCACCCGCAGTTTCCACGGACGGGAGTTTGTGGACAACTACGAGTGGATGCGGGATAAAACCTCGCTGGAAACCTTGGCGTTTCTGGAGGGAGAAAACGCCTACACCGAGGAAAAAACCGCAGATCAAGAGCAGCTACGCCAAGAGATTTTCCACGAGATCAGCTCCCGTGTGAAGCAGACAGATATGTCTGTGCCCATGCGCTTTGGGCAGTACTGGTATTACTCGCGCACAGAGGAAGGCAAGAACTACCCCTATTCCTGCCGTATTCCCCTTAACGACGCCGCTGATTGGATGCCCCCCACCATTCCTGCTTCCTCTGAGGAGGCTGAGAATGAGCAGATTCTCTTGGATTTCAATGAGCTTGCTGAAGGCCATGAGTTCTTTTCCGTGGGGGCATCGTCTGTGACCACCTCCGGAAAACTCCTTGCCTACTCCGTGGATTATGCGGGGGATGAGCGCTTTGAGCTGCGCATTAAAAACCTGGAGACAGGCGAGCACCTGGAGGACACCTTAAGCAACCTGTTTTACGGGGCTACCTGGATTGGGGAGAAGTATCTCTTCTACATCACAGTGGATGAGGCTTGGCGTCCTGATACTGTGTGGCGCCACACAGTAGGAACACCCCAGGCAGAGGATGTTCGGGTGTTTTACGAGCCAGACGCCCGCTTCACCGTGGATGTGGATACCACGAGCTCCGAAGAATTTCTGTGTGTGAGCTCAAACTCCAAAATCACCTCAGAAGAGTGGGTGCTGTCCACGCAGAATCCAGAAGGTGAGCTGCGTGTGCTGTGGGAGAGGGAAGACGGCGTGGAATACTCCACCACTCATGCTGTGGTGGATGGCCAGGACAAGTGGGTAGTTACTCACAATGCTCTGGGGCCCAACTTCTCAGTGGGTTTTTGTGTTGTCGATGAGGAATTACCACCGCTGCGCAACCTCACCCCCTTGGTGCAGCATGACGATTCCACACGGGTATTCGGAGTGGATACGTACAGAGATTTCATGGTGCTGGGGTACCGGCGAGATGGGATTGCTCGGGCTGCTCTGATGAGCCTGAATCAGGGGTTTGCCCAGTGGTCTGAGGTAGCTTTTCCGGAGGAGCTTTACACCGCAGTGATCACTGGAGCAGCAGAGTGGAGCTCCCCTGTGGTGCGCTTGTCGTACTCCTCATTTCTTCAACCCACTCAGGTTTTTCAGCTGGAGGTAGCCACAGGTGAGCGCACCTTCCTCAAGGAGCAGGAAGTTTTAGGAGGCTATAACCCTGCGGATTACACCGCCTATCGTCTGTGGGCCACTGCCTCCGACGGTGAGAAGATTCCCATCTCCGTTGTTCACCGCGCTGACTTGGACACCACCCAGCCTCGGCCCATGCTCCTTTACGGCTATGGGGCCTACGAGAGCTCCACAGATCCCGAATTCTCTGTAGCGCGACTCTCTCTCATGGATCGCGGCATGATTTTTGCCGTAGCCCATGTTCGCGGTGGAGGGGAGAAGGGGCGTCGCTGGTACGACGAAGGCAAAAAACTGGCCAAGAAGAATACTTTTACGGATTTCATTGCCTGCGCTGATTACCTCATAGACACTCAGCTCACCGCACCTGATCGCCTGGTGGGGGAGGGCGGTTCAGCCGGAGGCCTTCTCATTGGAGCTGTGGCCAACATGGCTCCTGACCGTTTCACCGCCATCCAAGCCATCGTCCCCTTTGTGGATCCTCTGACATCTATTCTCAAACCCGAACTGCCTTTAACAGTGACTGAGTGGGATGAATGGGGTGACCCATATCACGATTCTGAGGTGTATGACTACATGGCGTCCTACTCCCCATACGAGAATGTCACCGCCCAGGATTACCCGGATATTCTGGCTGTGACCTCAATTAATGACACTCGTGTGCTCTACGTGGAGCCGGCTAAGTGGATTGCCCATTTGCAAGCGACCGCCCGCTCGGGAGAATTCCTCTTAAAAACGGAGATGTCTGCTGGTCATGGAGGTGTTTCGGGGCGCTATAAGCAGTGGGAGCAGACTGCTTTTGAGTATGCGTGGACGCTCACGAAAGCTACCTCAATTTAGGGGACTGCTGGTACCGATTTCATATTGCTACGTTCATAATCAATAGAAAGAGGACGGTGACGTGACTTCCAGCTGCCCCTGAGGCTGAGGCTTTTCCAGCAGGGTCAAGAATGTATGGTGGCGTTGCCACGCTGCCCGTCTCTCAGAGTGAAGAAAAGGAGTGCAGCGTGGCTACATATACCAAGCTGGATGGCGCCCCCAAGATTGCAAAAGCAAAAGGCCCCAAGAAAGACAGAACTCACTGGCTCTACATCGGCGTGATTATCGCCATTATTGCCGGTATCGCAGTGGGAATTGCATCCCCAAGTTTGGGGGCTTCCCTCAAACCTCTGGGAACAATTTTTGTCCAGTTAATCACGATGTTGATTTGTCCCATCATCTTCTGCACCATCGTGCTGGGAATTGGCTCGGTGCGAGCAGCGGCGTCGGTAGGTAAAGCTGGTGGTCTGGCCCTCGCATACTTCATCACCATGTCCACCATTGCTCTGGCAATCGGTCTTATTGTGGGTAACTTCATTGATCCTGGCAGTGGCATGAACATTGACCCCAATGCCACCTATGATCCCAGCGCGAAGTCCGCCGAATCACACGGATTTTTTGACATCATCGCAGAGATTATCCCCTCTAACGTCATCTTCCCAGGCGTTGAAGGCATTGCCGGTTCTGCTGTGCTTCAAACTCTTTTCGTGGCCTTGCTTGTGGGCTTTGCCGTGCAGTCGATGGGGGAGCAAGGTGAGCCCATTCTTGGTTTCATCTCCCATCTGCAGCGCTTGGTGTTCAAACTCCTGAACTGGATTCTCTGGCTGGCTCCTATTGGGGCTTTTGGAGCGATGGCAGGAGTTGTCGGAGCTTCCGGCCTTAACGCTGTGGGGCAACTCGCCATCTTGATGCTGGCCTTCTATATCACCTGTTTCCTCTTCGTGTTCCTGGTTCTCGGTGCCGTGTTGTGGGTCTTTACTCGCCTCAATATTTTCAGCCTGGTTAAGTACCTGGCTCGCGAGTATCTCCTCATCTTGGCAACGTCCTCCTCGGAATCCGCCTTGCCTAACCTCATGCGCAAGATGGAGCACGCAGGTGTGGAAAAAGCGACCGTCGGCATTGTGGTTCCAACAGGGTATTCCTTCAACCTGGACGGAACTGCCATTTATATGACCATGTCCGCTATCTTCATTGCCGATGCCATGAATATCCACATGAGTCTGGGAGCCCAGATTGGGCTCTTGGTGTTCATGATGATTGCCTCCAAGGGTGCGGCTGGTGTGTCTGGTGCGGGAATTGCAACCTTGGCTGCTGGTCTACAGTCTCACAGCCCGCAACTCTTGGCCGGTGTTCCTGTGCTCTTGGGTATTGATAAATTCATGTCTGAGGCGCGTGCTTTGACTAACTTCTCCGGTAACGCCGTCGCAACGTTCCTCGTTGGGAAGTGGACAAAGACCGTGGATCTGGGGCAAGCCCAGAGGGTGCTTTCAGGAAAAGATCCGTACATTGCTACGGCGGAAGATTCCGAGGTGAGTTTGCGTAATCCCGAGGTGGAGAACCCGGCGACGGCGGTTCTGCCTCCTACGCCTCAGATCAACCTGGAGGCTTACGAGGGCAGTATGTCGGTGAAACGTCTGGAGGCAGAGGAAGCAGAGCGCGCATCACGGCGGCGCTCTGAGGAACTGCCGTAAAGCCAGCCAGCTGGTTTGCCTCCACTGAGCGACGCCCGCCCCACTCACGCGCGCGGGCTACTGCACCGGGATATGGCACCGTGCATTTACTCGCGCGGGCTACTGCACCGCGCGGTCTCGCGATACAATGCACTCGTCCATATCTCCCAGCGTCCACGAAGGAAATACTGTGGCTCGTGTTGTTGTAAATGTCATGCCCAAGGCAGAAATCTTGGACCCTCAGGGGCAAGCCGTCACCCGTGCTTTGTCCCGTATTGGCGTTACTGGCGTTACAGATGTACGCCAGGGCAAGCGCTTTGAACTTGAAGTTGAAGACACCGTCACCACCGAAGACCTCAAGAAAATTGCCGAAAAGCTCCTGGCAAACACGGTGATTGAAGATTTCGAGGTTGTCGAGTGACCGCACGTATAGGAGTTATCACCTTCCCCGGCACCCTTGACGACGTCGATGCAGCCCGCGCTGTACGTCTTGCTGGGGCTCAGCCCGTCTCCCTCTGGCACGCGGATACTGATCTGAAAGATGTAGACGCCGTCGTTGTCCCCGGAGGTTTTTCCTACGGTGACTATCTGCGTGCAGGAGCTATTTCGGCTGTTGCTCCCGTCATGCAATCCGTCATTGACCGGGCTAAACAGGGAATGCCCGTCTTGGGTATCTGTAACGGCTTCCAAATTCTCACCGAGGCCGGACTTTTACCCGGAGCAATTACCCGAAACAAGAATCTCCACTTCCACTGTGATGATGTTTACTTGGAAGTCGCCAGCACTGACACCGCCTGGACTCATCAGTACCAGGAAGGGCAGAAGATTTTTATCCCCGCCAAGCACGGGGAAGGCCGCTTCCAAGCCAGTGCGCAGACCATTGAGGAGCTTGAAGCTGAGCACCGAGTGGTGTTCCGTTACACAGACAATTTCAATGGTTCATTGAACTCTATTGCGGGGGTCACCAGCGAAAACCGCCGCGTGGTGGGTTTGATGCCGCACCCTGAGCACGCCGTCGAAAAGCTCACTGGGCCATCCCTGGACGGCCTCACCATGTTCCTGTCCGTCATTGAAAGCATCTAGGAGAAGACGTGACTGAATCTCAGATTGATACCGTAGCTCGCGCTGCTAGTGACCCAGATGCTCCTCAACCCTGGCGGGAACTCGGACTCAAAGAGGACGAATACCTCAAGATCCGCGAGATCCTAGGGCGCCGTCCTACTGATGCGGAGCTGGCACTGTACTCCGTCATGTGGTCCGAGCACTGCTCCTACAAATCCTCCAAGGCTCACCTGCGCTATTTCGGGGAAACCATCACCGAGGATATGGCCTCTAAACTTTTGGCCGGTATCGGTGAAAACGCCGGTGTGGTGGACATCGGAGACGGCAACGCCGTCACCTTCCGAGTGGAATCCCACAACCATCCCTCCTATGTGGAACCCCACCAGGGCGCAGCCACGGGTGTGGGCGGCATTGTGCGTGACATCATGGCTATGGGGGCACGTCCCATCGCCGTGATGGATCAGCTGCGCTTCGGCCCTGCCGACGCCCCCGATACCCAGCGCGTTCTACCGGGAGTCATTGACGGCGTGGGTGGTTACGGCAACTGCCTAGGGCTTCCCAACATCGGTGGAGAAACCGTTTTTGATGCCTCTTATGCTGGAAACCCGCTGGTTAACGCCCTGTGTGTGGGCACCCTCAAGGTCTCTGATCTGAAATTAGCCTTCGCCTCCGGGAAAGGAAACAAGGTCATCCTCTTCGGGTCCCGTACAGGGTTGGACGGTATCGGGGGGGTCTCTGTGCTGGCCTCGGAAACCTTCGAGGATGGCGCCGAGCGTAAACTACCCGCAGTTCAGGTAGGCGACCCCTTCGCTGAAAAGGTACTCATTGAGTGCTGCTTGGAGCTTTATCAGGCGGGCGTCGTCGTGGGTATCCAGGATCTTGGCGGAGCAGGTCTGTCCTGCGCCACCTCAGAATTAGCAGCTTCCGGAGACGGAGGAATGCTGGTGGATCTGGATCAGGTTCCTCTGCGTGCCGCTCATATGACCGCCGCCGAGATTCTCTCTTCGGAGTCCCAGGAGCGTATGTGTGCCGTGGTCACTCCCGAGAATGAGGAGAAGTTCCGCAAGATCTGCGAGAAGTGGGATGTGAACTTTGCCGTCATCGGTGAGGTCACGGACGGGGATCATCTGGTTATCACCCACCACGGTGAGGTAGTGGTGGATGCTCCTGCCTCCACTATCGCTGATGACGCCCCGGTTTATGATCGCCCTTATCGACGTCCCGAGTGGCAGGACGCCGTGCAAGAACCGGCAACCATCCGCCGCCCGGAGAATCTCAAGCAGGCGTATCTGGATATGGTGTCTTCACCGGCACTGTGCTCCCGAGCCTATATCACGCAGCAGTATGACCGGTATGTGCGCGGTAACACGGTGCAGGCCAAGAATGCCGATGCCGGCGTGCTTCGGATTGATGAGGAGACCGGGCGTGGTGTGGCCATCAGTACTGACGCCTCTGGGCGGTACACCTACCTAGACCCAGCCACCGGAACGCGCCTGGCTCTGGCGGAAGCGTATCGGAACGTGGTGGTGACAGGAGCGCGTCCCGTGGCGATTACAAACTGCCTGAACTACGGCTCCCCAGAGAACCCCGATGTCATGTGGCAGTTCCGTGAGTCTGTTCACGCTCTTGGGGATGGTGCTGTGGAACTGGGCATTCCAGTGTCCGGCGGTAATGTCTCCTTCTATAACCAGACTGGATCTGAGGCCATTCTCCCCACCCCAGTGGTGGGCGTTTTAGGTGTTCTCGATGACGTTGCTCACTCCATCAAGCACCGCCTGGGGCAGGTTCAGGAGCCAGAGATGCTCGTTCTCCTGGGAGAAACTGCGGAGGAGTTCGGCGGTTCTATCTGGCAGCAGGTGTCTGCCAATGAGCTTCAGGGAATGCCGCCTGCCGTGGATCTTGCCAACGAAATGAAACTTGCTGAGTTCTTTGCAGATCATACGGGTATTACCGCTGCCCATGATCTTTCTGAAGGTGGTCTTGCCCAAGCCATCTTTGAAATGGTTCAAGAAAGTAGCCGCGGTGTGGCTTTGGATCTCTGCGAGGTTCACAACGACGAGTTCACGGCGCTCTTCTCGGAGTCTGCCTCCCGCGTTGTGGTAGGTACTACAGCCGATTACCTTGACGACGTCCTTGCACGGGCGAAGTCACTAGGCATTCCGGCTGCAGTGATTGGGCGCACTACTGAGAGTGGCATCATCGCTTTCGCCGATACCTCCGTATCTGTGAACGATCTCAGAGAGGCTTGGTCACGTACTCTTCCGGAACTCTTTGAGAACGCTGCCGGCTCCAACTCCGTAGTGGAGTAGCGCCTCACATCCGGCTACAACCCGCTTCCAATAATCTCGTGGGAAGCGGGTTGTGATGTCTTAGGACACGAAACCCTACGAGCCTCGGTATCCTGTCAGTGGTTGATCCAGTTACTGCATGAAGTATCAAGTCACTCGTCTACCTATCAGAAAGAACTGACATGGAACCTAGTCGTACTCAGCATGGAGCAATAGCCCGAACGGTGTCTGCGGTAATCTCCGCACTGGTCATCATCGGCACGATACTCGTCACCGTCACCAAGACTGTAGCTCTGGGTGACTTGCTCATCCCCGGAGCTATTCTTGGCATTATCGCAGTAGTCCTTGGCGCTATTGCCCATAGCAAGACTCACATCATCTTCGGGGTAATTGCAGCCGTTTTCCCACTGTTGTGGTTCCTCGTAGTGGTAAAAATCTTTGGTTTCGTCTAAACCGGAGGAGCTTCTACACCCCTGCAAGGCGGTGAAACAATGACAACATGGTTTACATCAGACACACATTTCGGTCATAGACTTATGGCGTTTCTTCGTGGCTTCTCCGAAGCACAGGAGAGAACCGGCGTCACTGATCTTGAGGTACAAGCGCACGATGAGCACATTATTCGCACATGGAATAGCACGGTAGCCCCAGACGACGTTGTGTGGCATTTGGGGGACTTCTCTTTGAAGAATCCCTCCAGCGACTGGTACAAGTGGATTGCTGCTCGCCTCAACAGCGATATTCGGCTCATCCTTGGCAACCATGACCTCGCTCACCCGCTTAATAAGACGCGCTCGATCGGTGCTTTTCCTAACACTGTTGATTGTTTTCCCTGGGTGGGCACGGTTGCTCAAACTGTGATTCACCAGGAGCAATGGCACCAACATGCCATGCTCTGCCACTTTCCGTACACCGCCGACAGTGACATACGTGAAGACAAAGATGTGAAAGCGCGGGAAGATGCTCTCCAGCAGTGGACAATGGCTCTTATGTGGGCATACGCATTCTCCCACTGCGTATGTTTCGGGTTCACGGGAAGTTCAAGTTGGCTGGGACGCATGGCACAGGCCAGTCTCAGAAGACGAAATCGCTGAGATCATTCGCAATAACTAAGAAACTTTCCCAGGGTATTGTTCGCAGCCTTGAGGGGGGAGTTCTCGTACATTGTTTTTTGCGTTATGCGGGTGCTTGTTTCCGAATACAGATGACGCGGTGCCCATATTTCGCAGAGGTACTGCAATGAGATTGCAAAACAACAAAGATGTTTCGCCTGTTAGTATCACTCCAGCTGTGTGCAATGTGTCAGTGGTTCTTTCTGCAGTGGTGAAACCTCCGAGTACGGTATCGGACGCCTTTACCAAAAGGATAGGTATTTTGGGGCTCTTTATTGCTCGCGCTGTTCTTGGAGTAGTCGCTCGTAGTAAGATCCACATTATTCTTGGAATTGTTGCTGCGGTTTTTCCTTTCTTGTGGTTCCTGCTCATCAAGAGAATCTTCGGGTTTATCTACTTCTCTGTTGTAGATCTTGTCTGGTGGCCACGGTTTGCCGTCGGGATAGTATTTATCACTCTTCCAGCCAATGCGAAATGGTAGGACAAATTTCGGTGGCCCGTATCGTCTTTCGTGCAGTGACTTGGGTCGTGTGGCCTTTTCAGCAGCTTTCCGTGTGGTGTAAATCCCATGGCAGATTGGATCCCAAAAATAGGGGTCGTCAATATCCGCAGCAGGGGTTCCTGTGAAAACTCCGTAGAGAACCTGATCTCTGCTGTCGATTTCTACGTCGAAATCTTCCCAGGTTCCAATCATATTCCCAGGCTGTGAACGCCACCAGGTGTCAATAGCCTGTGCGGTCTCCTCAGATTCTACGAATCCTCCCAGTGGTTCGCGGTGGTCGGGAAACCGCGGATAAATAACGCAAATAGTTACTTTTATACTCATCTCTACACCTTACAGGGAACCAGCGAGGTGTTGGAATACCCTCGAGCGTAATAGGTTTTTCCGTTGTAGACGATCGTTCCGACAGTAGTTCCCTTGAATGGCGAAGCAATCTGTGGACCATCAACTTCAGGACATGATTACCGCATAAGTGGTTCTATCCAAGCTGGAACTCATCGTGGTGTTGGTGTGTCTAACGAAGTACATCTTCCTTGCAATGTCTAGATTCGCTTGGAGAGCCACCTAGACAGTTCAGTAGTGGCTTTTTCGAGTCCTCCAGGGTAGGTCTCCTCCAATTCTTTCTCTACGTCTTTGAGAATGGTATGCGCAAGCTCTTTTGTTTTAACAAGTGGAATCTTCTCGCGCAGCTCATCGAGCGGCAGTTTTAATTCAACTCTGGGATCGGTATGCATACTGTAAGAAGTCAAGTCGTCGGAGTAGATTCGAAGGGTGCAGCCTGTGAGACTGGACTCCAAAACTACGTTTCCAAAAATGAGAGCAGGCAGGTTTCTGACTATCATATGGAGCGATTCTACAGCATCGGAGCAATGGGTGAAATGGATTCGATTCGTATCGACTCACATTCCAAATTACAGCTTGTCTGGTGGCCAAGGTTTACCGTCGGGATAGTATTTTTCGCTTTTCCAGCCAATGCGAAATGGGAGAACAAATTTGGGCTTCATATATTTTTTCCTCAACCCATGATGTGGGTTGTGTCGCCTTTTCTGCTGCTTTCCGTGTGGTGTATATCCCTTGACAGACTGGACCGAAAAAACCAGGTTCATCGATATCGGTGTTTGGAGTTCCTGTGAATACTCCGTAAAGAACTTGGTCTCTGCTGTCGATTTCTACCTCGAAGTCTTCCCAGGTTCCAATCATGTTTCCGGGCTGTGAGCGCCACCATGTATCAATAGCTCGTGCGGTCTCCTCGGATTCTACGAATCCTCCCAGTGGTTCGCTGCGATCAGGGAATCGTGGATAGATCACGCAGATAGTTACTTTCATAGACATGGTTACACCTCACAGGGTAGTTGTGATGTTTTGGAATAACCTCGGGCATAGTAGGTTTTTCCGCCGTAGACGATCGTTCCGACCGTCGTTCCCTTGAAGGCGGTATCGACTTTACCGGTGCATGTGAACTCGAGATTTTGCTGGTTGAGTTCTGTAGTGTCGCGAGCATCGGCCGTCACTTTACCTACTGCCAGCTTCCACCATGAATAGTACTTGTACCGCAAATCAGAGCTGTGATGGATGCTAGTAACTTTTGCAGTACAGTGCGTATGCGCTTTAAAACCTGCGGTTCGCCATCCTCCAGATTTCCGGAGATGCACATTATCTAGCTTCAGTGTGCATGGCCCGTAGCTGCCGGAGCGGTTCACAGCCCCATCAATCGAGGGCGATTCTGAGAGAACCTAAGGAATTGTTATTGACTCTGGTACTGATTCTTCCTGAGCGTTGGCCGCTGGCGCGGTAGCGAGTGAGATTATTGAGATTGCTGTTGTATTGAGATTACTGTTGTGAGGATGGCGGCGCTGCCCTTATACACTTACTTGTCCTCTCAGGTTGGCAGGGGAGGAACCCGTGCGTTTACGGCTCTATCACGGGCTACCCAGTGGACATCGTTTCTGCTACCAGGATATTTACAGAGGATTGCGTTCGGCAAGACCCTTCACTATTATTTACTGAACCGTAAGTTACGGGGAAGGAGGTAATGGTGTCGGCGGTAGGTGTTAATCTCATTCCACGCACGCGTTGGATCTATGACCGCGGTGTTCGCCCACGAACACGGGGTTGGTTCCACTTCATTGCTGCCATTGTCAGTGCGCTTTCAGGAACTGTTCTTACCACCTTCTCGTGGATGACCTTGCGCTGGTGGCAAGCTCTCGGCGTAACTGTCTACTCCGTGGGCGTGGTAGTTCTCTTCGGGGTGTCTGCTGCCTATCATCTCGGTCCTTGGCAGCACGCTCGCACCGTGCAATGGTGGCGCCGAGCAGATCACGCCACCATCTCTGTCTTTATTGCGGCCACCTACACCCCGCTGTGTCTCATCGTCTTCCCCGGCGCCACCTCCGCCTGGATGCTCGGCTGTTGCTGGGCGGGCGCCCTCATCGCCGTTACCCTCAACCTGGTCTGGATCAGTCACCCTCGCTGGCTGGATGTGGTGGTGTATCTCTTCCTCGGGTGGCTTATCGTTCCTCTTCTGCCTCAACTCTGGCAGGAGGCAGGCCCAGCGGTGGTGTGGCTGCTGTTGTCCGGGGGAATTGTCTACAGTCTGGGTGCTCTCATCTATGGATTCAAATGGCCTGGACGACGCGCGCGCTACATGGGTTTCCACGAATACTTCCACCTCGCCACCATCATCGCCGCCATTCTCCACCTGATTGCTATCTGGTTTGTTGTGGTTTCTGCGATGTAGCCTGAGACCATGAAACAGGCTGACCCGCAGGAAACCTTTGCTGCCCTTGAAGCAGTAGGCGCCTGGGCTGCTGACCCCGAGGGCGTCGCCAAGCCCCCCAAAGCCCAAGTGGCCACGGCTGTGCGGCTCAGTGCTCGGCTGCTAGCACAGAGGGCGCCGGGTCACAGCGTGGAACTGAGAATCCCGCCTTATGTAGCTGTGCAGTGTATTGAGGGGCCGCGCCACACCCGAGGAACTCCCCCCAATGTGGTGGAGGCTGACCCCCTGGTGTGGGTGCAATTAGTGCTGGGACTGACCACTTTCGATGCCGCTGTTGCCCAGGGGCGTGTGCAATCTTCGGGGAGTCGCGCGGGTGACGTAGCTCACTGCCTACCTATCTTGGAGTTTCAGCAGGAAAGCGTACTAAACTAGCCCGAGTGGAATCGTGTGTCACAACCGATATCGAAAATGAGCCGAGGGAAGAGTGTGGGGTCTTCGGCGTGTGGGCTCCGGGCGAAGATGTAGCCAAGCTCACCTACTTTGGTCTTTATGCACTTCAGCACAGGGGGCAGGAGGCTGCCGGGATTGCTGTAGGCGACGGAGAAAGCCTCCTCGTGTTCAAAGACGTGGGTCTTGTATCCCAAATCTTTGATGAGTCTTCTCTCAACGCCTTGGCAGGTGATGTGGCTGTAGGTCACGTCCGCTACTCAACCAATGGCTCTACGGTGTGGGCCAATGTGCAGCCCACTTTCCGTACCTCCCCGGACAGCACCGATTTGGCTTTGTGCCATAACGGCAACTTGGTCAATTACGTGGCTTTGCGCGAGGAGGCCAAGGAGCGCGGTTTGGTCACAGAGGACGGGACGTCGGATTCCGTGGTGCTCTCTGCGTTGCTCAGCGAGGATGTTCACAGTGGTGTGTCTGTGTTCGAGTCTGCTCAACGGCTTCTTCCTCGGGTACAAGGAGCCTACTGTCTCACCTTCACGGATGGCAATACCTTGTACGCCGCGCGGGACCCAGAGGGAGTCCGTCCCCTGGAGTTGGGGCGTCTCAACAATGGTTGGGTCGTGGCCTCTGAAACCTGCGCCCTGGACATTGTGGGTGCAAGTTTTGTGCGGGAGATTGATCCTGGAGAAATTATCGCTATCGACGCCGCTGGAGTGCGTTCGGCCCATTTCGCCGAGCCCCGGCCCAAAGGATGCATTTTCGAGTATGTTTATCTAGCCCGTCCTGATTCTCATATTCGGGGCCGCAATGTGAATGCTGCACGCTTGGACATCGGGCGTCGCTTAGCCCAAGAATTCCCTGTGGAAGGGGATCTTGTCATTCCGGTTCCAGAATCTGGAACCCCAGCGGCGGTGGGCTATGCCCGTGAAAGCGGAATTCCTTTCGGGCAAGGGCTAGTCAAGAATGCCTATGTGGGGCGAACCTTCATTCAGCCCTCCCAAACGCTTCGGCAATTGGGTATTCGCTTGAAACTCAACCCGCTCAAAGAGGTCATATCGGGGAAGCGCCTCATTGTGGTGGATGACTCCATTGTGAGAGGAAACACCCAGCGCGCTCTCATCCGCATGCTTCGCGAGGCCGGGGCTGCTGAGGTACACGTTCGCATTGCCTCTCCGCCGGTCAAGTGGCCGTGTTTCTATGGCATAGACTTCGCCAGCCCAGGGGAATTGATCGCCAACGCTGATCAGACCTCGGAAGAGCAAATTGTGGATTCTGTCTGCCAAGCCATTGGGGCAGACAGTCTGGGCTATGTGTCCATCGACGCGATGGTGGCTGCCACGGAGCAGCCAGCCTCGGAGCTGTGCATGGCCTGTTTTGATGGGCACTACCCGCTCGGGTTGCCCGCCGGAAACACCAATGCCGAAACAGTGGCCCGAATGCAGGGCATGACCGTCTAATATCACCGTTTAACTCAGAACACCGTCTAGCAGGCCCCACCCCTCTGAGAGGAGATTACTCACATGACAGAACTGACTGAATCCACTAACTCCTATGCTGCAGCCGGTGTGGATATTGCCGCGGGAGATCGCGCCGTGGAGCTCATCGCTCCTCTTGCTAAGAAGGCGAGTCGCCCCGAAGTTCGTGGGGGGCTTGGCGGCTTTGCTGGGCTCTTTGAACTGGGTAAGTACAAGAAACCCCTCCTTGCCGCAGGCTCAGACGGAGTGGGAACCAAACTTGCAGTGGCGCAAGCTCTGGATAAACACAACACCATTGGTATTGATCTGGTGGCCATGTGCGTGGATGACCTGGTTGTCTGTGGTGCCGAGCCTCTGTTTCTCCAGGATTACATTGCTATCGGCAAAGTAGTTCCAGAAAAGGTGGCAGATATTGTTGCAGGTATTGCTGAGGGCTGTGTCCAGGCGGGGTGTGCTCTCCTTGGTGGGGAAACTGCAGAGCATCCGGGGCTCATGGAACCTGAGGAATATGATGTTTCCGCCACTGCGGTAGGCGTGGTAGAAGAAGAGGATCTCCTGGGTGCTGAGCGTGTTCGCCCTGGCGACGCCCTTATTGCTATGGCTTCCTCAGGTCTGCACTCGAATGGCTATTCATTGGCGCGCAAAGTGCTCCTGGAAGATGCCAGACTTCCTCTGGATCAAGCTATGGAAGATTTTGGGCGCACCTTGGGTGAAGAACTCTTGGAACCCACCAAGATTTACGCTCAGGATTGCCTAGCGCTTATGGCTGAATGTGATGTGCATACCTTCTGCCATGTCACAGGTGGGGGATTAGCTGGAAACCTGGAGAGGGTTATCCCTGAAGGCGTGGTGGCTACGGTGGATCGCAGCACCTGGGCTCCCGGTCAGATTTTCCGCACCATTGAAAAGCTTGGGAAAGTACCCCAGGAAGAGATGGAAAAGACCTTCAACATGGGCGTCGGCATGGTAGCGGTGGTGTCTTCCAGCGATAAGGAGCGCACCTTGGCTATGCTTACCGCGCGCCATATTGATGCTTGGGAGCTGGGAACAGTGAGAAGCGCTACTGAGCAAGACACCAGCAGGGCAGTGGTCACGGGGGTTCACCCTCGCTCCTGAGACGACAATAAATGCCTGCTGAAAACACTCAGCAGGCATTATGGAAAAGTTACGCTCTACTTGGAAGAGTCCTCTTCAGAATCCTCATCCCAGTCTGCATACCGTTCGGCGTACTCGGAGTAGTCAAACTCATCATCGTCCTCATAGCTAGAGGAACTGTGATCTTCAGCGGTGTCATGCGGTTGTTTTTCCCCAGCGAGCTCGCGTTGGAGAGAATCCAGGTCCATTTCCGGAGAGTTGTACTTGAGCTGACGAGCAACCTTCGTCTGTTTTGCCTTCGCGCGACCGCGACCCATGGGCCTAACCCCCTCGCATTAAGAGAGCATCCCAGGGTTGAAGATGCTCTCATTGGGTTCCGTAATAATTTGTCCTAGGAACACAATAGCCTGTCTGTGCTGAAATTACCGCACCACCCCTATTTTTAGTCATGACCAGCCCTAACAGTTCCCCCATTGGAAGGCAACACTGATAGGGAAATCACATCTCGGCGCAGGCTACTGGGACTGTAGACGGCGGAAACGAGCCTGAGCCTCCCGCCCTTTGCCCTCAGCCTCAGCAAGAGGTAGAGACTGTGTATCCAGTCTGGCAGCTACCCCCTCAATAGACCACGGTTCCTCTGGCTGGGAAAGAACAGCCCGCTTCACTAGTGCCAGCGCAATGGGGCCTTCATCACAGTCATCCACCACTGTGCCTAGACGTCCAATACTGTGTCCTCCGCGTTGAATTTCTGTCCCCGGCCGAGGGGAGCTTGGCGCCGAGCCGTCCAGCTGAGCCATCACTAGTACTCGGGGAGGGCGTCCCACATTCTCCACACGGGCAACGGTTTCTTGACCTCGGTAGCAGCCCTTATGAAGATGAACGGCGCCCAGGTGGTCACCGCGTCCTATCCAGTGGGGAATTTCATGAGGAATAGTCTTGGTGTCCAGATCTGCTGCCAGTTCCGGTTCCACCGCTTTCACACGCTGAGCGGTATAGGCCATAAGCCCCGCTAGAGGAAGCCCCAGGTGTTCCACCGCAGACTCCACATCGGAGCGTTTCACAGCAATGTCTAGGCGTGGTATCCCACGCCAGTCATAGTGACGAGCGAACACGGCTTCCTTCGGAGATTCGGGGAGGAGATCGCTCCGGGGGGCCAGGATGGTGAGAATTCCCAGTTCAGTGGGAGTAATGGTAACCTCGCTCCAGAAGGTCATCTGCCTGAGATATTCCACTAGCTCGAGAGCTTCTGCCGTGGGGGAATCCAGGTAAAAGCCAGATTCAGTGCGAGTTACATCCACACAGTGCTGAATATGCCCCTGAGCATCCAGATTCAGTGCCTGCCCACTGAAACCCGCGGGGGCGTCGTTAAGTTTTTGAGAAAGCAAACTGTGCAGAAAGGCTCCAGCATCAGGGCCGGTGACGGACACAACCTGTCGGTGAGATCTGTCAATAACAGCACCCTGTGTTTTCGCGGTGCGCTGCTCCACAAGAGGATTCCCATAGTGCCACGCCACTCCCTGAGCATCGAGCAGAGCTTCTGAATCTGGAGCCTCCGCAGCGCCAGGCCGGCCAAGAAGAGGAGATGTGTAGGTGGAGACTGAAGCCATATCAGCATTCTAGAAGCCACGCTCGCGTTTAAGATAACAACTATGGCTGCCAAGACATCTGGAGTTTCTCGCCCACCTCAACCTGTCATCATTATTTTGGAAGCCTACGGTGGTTCTCCTCGGCAGCAAAGCCCTCAGCTTCCCTTCATTTACTGGGACGACGCCGCTGTTACTCGCGGAGATGGCGTGTTTGAGTCTCTTCTTGTTCGCGGTGGACACACTATGAACCTTCAGCGGCACTTCGCTCGTTTTAAGGCCTCTGCCAAATTGGTGGGTCTGCCTGTCCCAGATGAGGATTACTGGATGCGTTCTACCCGGGATGCTCAGGAAGCATGGGCGCAGCAGACCGATGAGGACGGCAAGATGACCTGGACACTGACGCGGGGGAGACGCTCTACAGGGATTCCTACCTGTTGGATAGCGGTACAGCCCATTAGCGAGTCTGTTCTCAAACAGCGCTCTCAAGGGGTAAGGGTGATGACAACTCCCAGGGGATACACCTTGGACACCAAGCTCCCCGGTGTTGCTGAGGTAACTCAGGGCAGTGAACCCAAACATGAGGCGCCGTGGCTTACCGTTGGTGCTAAAACCTTGAACTACGTGTCATCTATGGCTGCACTTCGTTACGCGCGTGCCCACGGTTTTGACGACGTCATCTACACCGAGGGGGATCGGATTCTGGAGGGCGCTACCTCCACCGTGGTTCTGGTGAAGAAGAATGGGAAGCTGAGAACCCCAACTCCCGGTGGAACAATTTTGCCTGGAACCACTCAAGCTGCGCTTTTCGAGTATGCCGCTGAGCATGGAATTCGTGCCAAGGCCAGGCCACTATTCATGGAAGATGTGGTGGAAGCAGAATCGGTGTGGCTGGTGAGCTCCACGCGGCTGGCTGTTCGGGTGATCTCCTTGAATGGGGAGGCTTTGCCAACCCCTTCAGAAACCCATCAGAAGGATTTTCGTGCGATGGTGGAAGCCGCTTTGCACTAGGCCAGCACATATCGACCTCGCGCAGTGGCTTTCCTGCACCGACGCCCCGCACCGACGGAGCTCTAACCCACCACGCGCGTCAATTGCGCAGACATCCGTGGGCGAAATTCCCCATTGACCAGGCGCTCATCCACCCAGCCCAAATCATTGTTGGGCATAAGGCCATAGAGGCGCTTGCCGGGCCCCAGCTTTTGAGGGCCGGTTGCAGTTACCAATGTGGAAGCAGATTCAAGTTGCCAGGATCGCTCATTGAGAGGATCTCCATAAAAAATCTCCACCACTCCGGTTGAGTGAGCGCACACCAGTTCAATTTCATCTTTGAGGTTAATGCGCATAAAACCAGTCTCACGCTGGTCTGGGGTGCTGGTATCAGCGGCGTCGTCAAGTTTCCAGATCCGGGATTCATAGGTGAGATAGTTCTCACCATCGTGAGCAAAGGTAATCTGCTGCCCAAAGCGATATTGACCGCCCTCAGCAGTCTCCAAGGTGTCGGCTTGCCCTTCACCGCGCCACACACCCACCAGAGGCAGAAGCGCCAGCAGTCCATCATGAAGGTTGGGGCCTAGGCGCAAATTAGCGGTGTCATCTGGAATAGGCAGTTCTCCTACCAAAGGGATATTGCGGTGCGCTGTGGTTTTTGCCTGCTGTGCCGCACGGTTAATGGCATCGTTTCCGTTGAGCTTCTTTTCATCCATGCCCACCAGATTAACTGACCCTTCCACAGAGCATTCTCTATCCTGGAGGGCATGAAGGTGCTGATGGTGTCGAATCCCAACTCCACCACCCAAACTCCAGCTCTCATGCGCTACCTTGTGCCGCGCATTATGGCGGTACCGGGTGTGCGCTTGCGCAGTTGTATGACCAGCAAACCGGGGGAAGCTCGTCGCATTGTTGCCGGGCTTACTCGGGAGGATTATGACACTGTTCTAGTCCTCGGTGGGGATGGCACAGTCAATGAAGTCATCAACGGACTGTTGGGGGATTCCAGCACCCACCAGGGCACCACCGCGCAGAATCTACCTACCTTGGGGGTTATCCCCACCGGCTCAGCCAATGTTTTTGCCCGCGCTCTGGGTTTTCCGAACTCCCCGCGCCTTGCGCTCCACGTGCTCATCGAGTCCCTGGAAAAACATCACACTCGCCAGGTGAGTTTGGGAACGTGGAACAACCACTGGTTTGCTGTCAATGCTGGTTTCGGTATAGACGCAGATGTTATCGAGAAGGTAGAACGCGCCCGTAGCCAGGGCTTTTCTGCCACCCCATTGCGCTATCTTCATGTCACAGCCAAAGCCTGGCGCCACGTTGTGCGCAAACCACCTGCCATTAACGTCCAGGCGCTCACTCGGGATCAAAACTCTCTCACCGTTCAGGAGCTTCCCCTCTGCATAGTGTCCAACACAGACCCCTGGACATACTTGGGGCCACTTCCCGTCGTTCCTAACCCTCGAAACTCCCTGGATACCGGGCTTTCCGTGTTCGGTGTAACTAATCTCCACGGAATTCGAGGCCTGGCCTCGGTGTTTTCTCTCATGGGTGTTCCCACTGCCCCCAGCCTGAAGTGGTGGGTGAAAAGCCGCATTATTACCCTTGACGACGCCGCGTCTATTAGCTTGTCTTGTGATCCTCCGCAGCTGTTCCAAGTGGATGGAGAGTTGGAGGGGCTTCATCACCATGTTGAATTGGGGGCTAAGTCTCAGGCCCTTGAGGTGTTCGTGCCTCTGAACCGCGAGCTTCTGCCACGCCGAGCACTGTGGACAGTTCTCCGTGATCTCATCCGTCTCTAGTGGAGGGGGAGAAGATCGGCCTTTGTGATGGTGGTGTTGCGCCGTTCGGATTCAAAATAGATGGAACCACCGTTGAGGTAGACGGATTCTGCTGGCCCTGATAGCGGGAGAGAGAGGGTGGAAAAACTCCAGCGAAAAGCGTTGAGGGCTTTATTTTCGTGTCCTGCGGGGGCATCTATTAACTGGCGTGGAAGCATTTCAAAGGTGTCTCCGCGCAGGCGCAAGGCCACCATGACGCTCACTGGCTCCGAGAATCCTGGGGGTGTGCCCGTCAGTGTGGCTTCAGAGGCTTGACCTCCAGCGGGAGAAATATCGTAAGGGTTGCTGATGGTCAGATCGGTGATATTGAGGTGGCGGCCCACCGCTACACCGTCCAGGCTCAGAAGATTCCTCACTAGTTTAGAGCTAGCCCCCACTACGTCCCCGCTGAGAAGTTGTTGGCGGGTGACCTTGAGGTCTGTGAGTTCCACTCGAGAATTAACTAATCCCAGGTGAGGTGCCTCAATGTCTTGAGATTCTATTGTTATCAGAGGAATTTTCTGTGTGATAAGCCCACCGATGTACGGGATTCCGGCAGCATACACTTCCGGTTCTCTCTCCAAGCCCGCATCAGCTTTCACACTGCTGGCAATATGGCGTTCCACCCGAATAGCAACAACAGTGTCCGTCACAGTGATAACTACCGCCACGATGAGCACCGCTGCACATATTTGAAGGATTTTCCGCCACTTCTTCATCTCTCTAGTTTTACCTGAAAGTATCCTGGCAGAGTGTGAACCACAATGAAGCAGAGTCTATTCGTTATCTGGCCCAGATAGCTGCTCAGGAAGATGGTGTGGCTCCTCTCTCTGAGCAGTTTCTCCTCGGGCTTGAAGATCCCCGTCTCTCCCATAACCACCTGGTGTGCAGGGCGGGAACAGACCAGTCAGGTGACATTGCTGGGCTTGTGGCCTACGACGCCGACACAGCTGAGGTATTTGTGGCAGTTCCCTACCGCAACAAAGGGCTTGGCACTGTGTTAGTACAAGAGGCTCTCACTGAGGTTCCGGCTATCTGGGCGCACGGGGATACTCCCGCTGCTCAACGTATCGCTAGCAAGGTGGGGCTAAGTCCCCAGCGGGAGTTGCTGGTGATGGGTAGACACTGGACAATCCAGGAACTTCCGCAGAAGCTTCCTGCGAGCCTCTCCCTAGAAAGTCTGTCTACCTCTCGTGAACACCGAGGCGCCGAGACTGTTGAGGCTCAGTGGTTAGCAGTTAATAATGAGGCGTTTTCCTGGCACCCTGAGCAGGGAAACTGGTCTCGTGAAGATTTGCAACGCCACTGCGACGTGGCATGGTTTGATCCCGACGGCGTCATCATGCTGTGGGACGGGGATACCCTTGCCGGTTTTCATTGGACTAAGCGCCACTCAGCGGGAATCGGTGAGGTGTACGTCATCGGCCTGGCAGATGCCTACCAAGGGCGAGGTTTGAGTACACCGCTACTTCAAGCAGGGCTCAATGTCCTGGGTGAGGGACGTGTCATTCTCTATGTGGAAAGCGATAATGCTTCTGCGTTGAGGCTGTATCAGCGCTTGGGGTTTGAGGTGGAAGAACGCCACGTTCTCTACTCTCGGACGCAGTAGAAAGATCTGGCAGGTTACGAAGTACGGAAGAAGCGCCGAAGTTCAGAGAACTTAGAGCTGTGGTGTTGGGCGGCATAATCTTCAGGGGTAAGCCCGCTGTTGAGGTAAATCACCAGTGCCGCCAGGTTGGTGCAGTGATCCGCTAAACGCTCATAAAACCTTGTAATCTGGCTGCAGTCCACAGCATGCTGAACACTATATGGCCACTCGTTCTGTGTGATTCTCGTAAACAATTGTTGAGCGCGGGTATCCACGGCGTCGTCACGGCAAATGATGCCCAGTGCAGCATCAGTATCCGGGTTTGTTAAAAGAGTGCGGACATCCCCCAGCATCTCCATCACATCACCGCTGAGGGTGACAAACTCTGTTTTGAATTCCTCGGGGATGGCGGTGTCGGGATGGCGCCGTCGCGTAATAGTGGCAATGTGCATGGCCAGTACTGCCATTCTATTGAGATCGCTGACAGCCTCAGTGGCGCAGATGATGTCTATGGTCTGGAAATTTTCCGATGTCAGCAGCAGTTTCAGGCACCGGCTCCGGGAATCATCCACCTCATCTTTAATGCTCACCGCCCCCTCGGCCTGAGCCAAGGAGCTGTTATAGAGTGCTGCGGACGCCTCAGCAATCAGCTCTCCAACGGAGTCACACATAACAGTTAATTCGCGGTTAAACGGATTGTTTTGATCCACGCTTGATGGGCGCACAGACATACTTCTGACTGTAATGGAAAACTATCCTCCAGAGTTTTCAATATCCGCGTCATGAGGAACGGTGGTGTCTTCAGGATCCTCCAACCACCCCTGAGGAAGGATCACTTTTCCAGGGGAGCCCTGGCGGCCTCGGGGTGCGTCGGGTTCAATGGACAGCTCATCTGAGTCTCGCCAGGGTGCTAGGCGCTCTTCCATATCCCTTAGCGACGTCACTCGTGTGAGGCTGGCTCGAAGTTCACCGCCCACGGGGAAACCTCGCAGATACCACCCCATGTGTTTGCGCATATCCCGCAGACCTTTGCTTTCCCCTAAGAACCCTGCCAGGAGTTGCGCGTGGCGGATCATAATATCGGTCACCTCACCCAAGGTGGGTTCTGGTGGAATGGGGGTTCCTCGCAGATGCGCGGATATTTGGGCGAAAATCCACGGGCGTCCCAGACATCCACGTCCTATTTCCACCCCGTCACAGCCAGTGCGTTGCATCATTGCTTGAGCGTCAGTGACTTTAAAAACATCTCCGTTTCCTAGTACGGGAATGCCTAAGTCCATGTCTTTGAGAGCTTTAATAGCGTTCCAATCAGAGTGCCCGGAGTAGCGCTGAGCAGCGGTTCGGGCGTGCAAGGTGACGGCAGCAGCGCCTTCTTCAGCTGCAATCCGAGCGGCGTCGGTATCAGTGCGGTGGGCGTCGTCAATTCCTGTCCGAAACTTGACCGTCACGGGAATCTGGGTGCCCTGAGCACCGTGTACTGCTGCAGCCACAATCTGCCCGTAGAGGCGTCGTTTATAGGGGAGTGCAGAACCCCCGCCTTTGCGAGTTACTTTGGGCACTGGACAGCCGAAGTTCAGATCAACGTGGTCCGCCATGTTGTTATCTGCAATCATGCGGACGGCTTTATAGGTGTACGTCGGGTCCACGGTGTAGAGCTGAACACTGCGTGGGGATTCCTGCTCCCCAAAAGTGATGAGTTTAAGCGGTTGCGGGTTGCGCTCCACCAGAGCACGGGCAGTAATCATCTCGCAGATATACAGTCCGGAGATGGTGCCGGTGAGTTCTTGCTCAATATCTCGGCAAAGCTGACGAAAGGCAAGGTTGGTTACCCCCGCCATGGGTGCCAACACGATGGGGGATTCAACCTCCAGCTGACCAATTTTGAGAGTCACGCGCTCCATTGTTGTCTGAGAGCTTCCTCAGCGGCAAAACACTGTCCCCCTCACCAGGTTTTCGGACAGAACCCATACAACAATTGGCAACCTTCGGGGGTAACCGAGGTGTGGCGAAAATCACCTCTCGAGAGATTTTTCCAGTACCCTGTGTTTCACACACTGTCGCCATCGCAACTCATACTGCGGCACATGAGTGTTTCACCTAATCATCACTGAACGTGACACCACAAGGAGGATCAATGACTGATCGCATAGCCAACGCTCAACTCAGGAACAAGATCATGTCGGCCGAAGAAGCCGCACTGTTCATTGAG
This sequence comes from Actinomycetes bacterium, assembly GCA_023432405.1. Lineage (GTDB taxonomy): Bacteria > Actinomycetota > Actinomycetes > Mycobacteriales > Mycobacteriaceae > Corynebacterium. Next base: position 40,293 of record JAEYUQ010000014.1, read on the forward strand.
AACGGGGACCACGTTGGTATGTCTGGCTTCACCGGAGCCGGTTATCCCAAGGCCCTGCCCGCAGCTATTGCGGAGCGCGCCAAGGAACTCCACGCCAAGGGTGAAGAGTATCGCATTGATCTCTACACTGGCGCCTCTACCGCCACCGAAGCCGACGGTATCCTGGCAGAAGCTGACGCTATCCGCTACAGGATGCCCTATCAGTCTGATCCGGTAATGCGCACGAAGATTAACGAAGGTGTCATTAAGTACCAGGACATTCACCTCTCCCACTCTGCGCAGTGGGTGGAACAGGGATTCTTCGGTCCTCTCAACGTGGCGCTGGTGGAAGCCACCCGTATCACCGAGGACGGCAAGCTGGTTCCTTCCTCCAGTATCGGTAACAACGTGGAATACCTTGATAATGCAGAAAAGATCATCATTGAGGTCAATTCCTGGCAGTCAGAGGATCTCGAGGGCATGGCGGATATTTGGCGTATGCCTCATCTCCCCAACCGCATTCCGATTCCGATCACCGCAGCTGGGGATCGTATTGGTTCCCCGTACATTGACATTGATCTGGATAAGGTTGTGGCAGTGGTGGAGACTGATTCTGCTGACCGCAACGCCCCGTTCAAGCCGTTTGATGATACCTCCGCCAAAATTGCAGGCTACTTCCTTGATTTCCTTGAGGGAGAAGTTGCTGCTGGGCGTTTGAGCTATGACGGCTACGTGATGCAGTCAGGTGTGGGCAACGTTCCTAACGCTGTGATGGCTGGCCTCTTGGACTCCAAGTTTGAGAACATCACTGCCTATACCGAGGTTATTCAGGACGGAATGCTGGACCTTATCGACGCCGGGAAAATGACGGTGGCTTCAGCCACCTCCTTCTCCTTGTCCCCCGAAGCGGCCGAGAAGATGAATCAGCAGGCTGATTACTACAAGAAGCACATTGTGCTGCGTCCGCAACAGATCTCTAACCATCCAGAGGTGATTCGTCGTCTAGGACTTATTGCCACGAACGGCATGATCGAAGCCGATATCTATGGCCACGTGAATTCCACTCATGTCAATGGTTCTCGAGTGATGAACGGTGTGGGCGGATCTGGTGACTTCACCCGCAACGCTTATATCTCTTCCTTCATCTCCCCATCTGATGCCAAGGGCGGTGCAATTTCAGCAATTGTGCCTTTTGTGTCTCACGTTGATCACACCGAGCATGACGTCATGGTGGTTATCACCGAGCACGGCGTGGCAGATCTTCGCGGTTTGGCTCCACGTGACCGCGTGAAGAAGATGATTGCCATTGCTCACCCGGATTACCGTCCTCAGCTGGAGGAGTACTACGAGCGTGCTCTCAAGAGCAAGTTCCAGGCGGAGCCGCATGATTTGGAGACTGCCTTCAGCTTCCACATCAACGCCCTTCAGACGGGCACCATGCGCGCCCAGTAGACACCCTGGCCAGTGACCACGCTGACTGGCAAAGAAGCCGGTCAGCCAGGTGGCAGGGTATTCCTTCCCCTTAGAAAACAGCAGTCAGCTCACCAGCAGTTTAGGCTTTTGGGAAGCACTACGTTACAATCTAAGTGCTTTCCGGGCCTCTAGCTCATCGGGTAGAGCAACGGACTTTTAATCCGTGGGTGGTGGGTTCGAGACCCACGGGGCCCACTCGAAAAGCACACAGCCCTCTGGCATACGCCAGGGGGCTGTTTTCATTGTCCGTTAGCCGAATTGTTGTACTGCTTCCAGGGTTAGATCACATAAAAATCTGGGTCAACCAGCTTTGTGGTTTCACAATCCTTGCGTGGGCGCACCGTCGCCGGTACTCCCGTGGCAATACTGCACGGTGGCACGTCCTTGGTGACCACCGCATTAGCGCCAATGGCAGAGTCATGGCCAAGAGTGATAGGCCCGAGTATTTTGGCTCCTGCACCGATGGTGACATTGTCTTCAACCGTGGGATGCCGTTTGGTCTGAGTGAGTACTTGTCCGCCGAGGGTTACTCCGTGATAGAGCATGACCCCATCGCCTATCTCGGCTGTTTCGCCAACCACAATCCCCATGCCGTGATCTATGAAGAAACGGCGCCCAATCCTGGCTGCAGGGTGGATTTCAATTCCTGTCCAGAAGCGGTTGATCTGAGAAAGAACACGCGCTGTTGTGGTGTGTCCACGCACCCACAGAGCATGGCAAAGACGGTGACACCAGATGGCGTGAAGCCCTGAATAGACAAAAAAGATCTCAAGATCACCACGAGCGGCAGGGTCATGATCCCGCGCATTCGCAATATCCTCACGAATCGTTGTCCAGATTGTGCGTATTTTTGACACGGAGAAACTCTATCAGGGTTGCACACTGGGTTCCCCCTTGCCTGCTGAGGGAAGCAGTCCAGAAACGAGAACGCCCCCGAGGCGAATCGGGGGCGTCGATAAGGAGGAATCTCTTGCTCAGTCTCTCCAGGTGTGAAGCATGAAATATGAGGAAGAGCTTTCCCTTTTAATCCCGGATGTCTTCATAAAGCACCGTAGAGATGTAGCGCTCCCCGAAATCCGGAATCACTGTCACAATGGTCTTGCCCTTATTTTCCGGACGCTTTGCTAACTCCAGGGCGGTGTAAATATTAGCTCCGGCAGAAATTCCGCCCAGAATACCTTCCTTGGCGGCAAGCTCACGAGAAGTTCTGAGGGCATCCTCGTCTGCTACAGCAATGAACTCATCAATAACTTTCCTGTCCATGACCTCAGGGATGAAGTTAGCTCCAATGCCCTGAATCTTGTGGGAGCCGGCACGGCCTTGTGTGAGCAGGGGAGAAGATGCAGGCTCTACCGCCACCACCTGAGTCTCAGGGTTAGCTTCTTTGAGAACTTCTCCAACACCGGAGACTGTTCCTGCAGTACCAAAAGCGGAAACGAAAATGTCCACGTTCCCGTCAGTATCACGCAGAATCTCAGGGCCGGTTCCTTCCCGATGGGCACGAGGATTAGCCTGGTTAGCAAACTGGTTGGCCAAGATAGCGTTATCAGTGTTTGCCACAATCTCATTGGCCTTATCCACTGCTCCCTGCATTCCTGCGGAGCCAGGAGTCAGCACAACCTGTGCGCCATAAGCACGTACCACAATGCGACGCTCCACAGACATGGTTTCCGGCATCACCAAAATAACCTTGTAGCCCTTCGCGGCGCCCACCATAGCGAGGGCAATGCCTGTATTTCCTGAGGTGGCTTCCACAATGGTCCCGCCCGGTTGAAGAACGCCAGATTTTTCAGCAGCCTCAATAATGGCTGCGCCAATGCGGTCTTTTACTGAATTGGCGGGATTATAGAACTCCACCTTGGCTAACACCGTGGCATCAAGCCCTTCGGTAAGACGGTTGAGGCGAACCAAAGGAGTGTTGCCGATAGCTTCCAAGATGCTGCTCTTGATATTGCTCATTACTTTCTAGCCTTTCTTTCATGATGTTCAGGAGTAGGGAGAATTTGCTCGTTGTGCGCAGTTCTCATCTCCTGGCGAACATATGCATGGTACCTCAGATTGATAGACAATCAAGTCTAATTAAAGTAGACCGAATGGTCTACTTAATTTTCTGAGCTGCTTTTTCTGGGATGGAGGACAAAATTTTCAACCAAAAGTACGTTCCAGGGTGTAAAAAACGGGGAAGTCTTGGGGGGATCTCTCCTAAATTCCACATAGTGAGACAGATTTGCGGGTTTTCCTTTACCCCCGTTTGTGCTATAAACTACCTCAGGACAAGAGATCAACGCTGAATAATTTTCCGGTCACAGGAAAGTATCAGCGGTTAGATTGCTTCGCCAGGGAATTCTTCTGAGAGGATGACAGATCATGCCTACAGATCCGCTGCGTATGCGTGACGATGATGAAGCTATCCGCAGTGCTCTCACATCTCTGAAAGCGGCAACCGCCATTTCAGTGATTCTGTACGGAACACTGCTTGCGGATAACCGTCTCCAGATAACTCATTGGGTGGGTCTTCGCACACCCTCGATGCAGAATCTCATCGTGGAACGAGGCTCAGGAATCGGTGGCCGTGTCATCTGCAATCTCCGTCCTCTCGGTGTTACGGACTACACGGAGACAAAGTCCATCACTCACGAAAATGACCGAGCGATTATGGATGAGGGGCTATCTTCTCTGGCTGCATTCCCCGTTATTGTGCATCGCGAAATCCGTGGAGTGCTTTATATATGTGGCCCCCACAAGAACCATTTTTCCCAGGAAATCACCAGGGAAGCAGAGATGACTGCCCGCACCCTGGAACAAGATCTTGCTATTAACTCTGCTCTGCGCCGTGGAGATGCCGGAAAGGCTGGATTGGCCAAACCTAGTCGAGTGATGAACGGGGCAGAGTGGGAGCAAATCCGTTCCACCCATTCCAAGCTTCGGATGCTCACCAACAGAGTGGAAGATGACGCCCTCCGCAAAGAGCTGGAGGTGCTCTGCGATCAGATGGTTTCACCCGTGCGAGTGAAACAGTCCACCAAACTGTCAGCTCGTGAGCTTGATGTACTCAGTTGCGTAGCCCTTGGACACACCAATGTGGAGGCTGCTGAAGAAATGGGTATTGGTGCTGAAACCGTCAAGAGCTATCTTCGCTCAGTGATGCGCAAATTAGGTGCCCATACCCGTTACGAGGCGGTGAATGCCGCACGACGTGTCGGCGCTCTCCCGTAATCGCGTAATCGGGCTCCTGGTTCAGGCGCTTCCACTCCTCGTGGCGCTTTGGTTAGCCCACCTCACATGGTGTTTTGTTGAGCCCTGAATTATCACTCAGTTATTACTGAGCACCATGTCCCTTGACGACGTCGTTGTTTAGCGAGACGTCGTCAAGGTTTTTGCCTTCTGTAACCTCTTTCTTCAGCAGATCACGGATTTCAGTGAGCAACACAATGTTCGGCTCAACGTCTGCCTCATCCTCTGCAATTCCCTTGCGACGCTTCTGAGCTTCAATGAACTTGTTCATGGGTACTACAAAGATGAAGTAGACCACTGCGGCAATGATGAGGAAGTTGATGGCAGCGGTGATAACGGCGCCGAAATCTATAAAGGTGGCAGGCTTGCTCTTCACGAGCTGAATACCGAAACCGGCAACATTGGGGCTGCCAATGGCGGCAAGCAAAGGTTCAATGATTGCTTCGGTGATGGACGTAACGATATTTGTAAATGCAGAGCCGATGACCACAGCAATAGCCAGTTCAATGACATTGCCCCGCATGATGAAGTCTTTGAAACCCTTAAGCACAGGTGATCCTTTTCAACAGGTTCTTCGGATAAGTACGGTCTCACCATAGGTATGGAGAGAGCACTGCTGGAGTGCTTGAGAAATGACATAGATGTCATGCATTGGCAAGGCATCTCCGTAATTGCCAAATCAGTCTAGAGTATGGGGCGTGAAAGAAAAGCTTTTAGTCTCCGGCGGTTCACGGTTGCAAGGCTCGGTTAGGGTTAGCGGCGCTAAAAACAGTGTGCTCAAACTCATGGCTGCTGCTCTTCTGGCGGAAGGTAGAACAGTACTGAGTAACTGTCCGGAAAATAGTGACGTTCCTCTTATGCGGGATGTGCTAGTGGGGCTCGGTTGTCGTGTCACCATTGATAACACTGTGGTCACTATTGATACGCCGCGTTATGTGTCGGGAAATGCGGACTTTGAGGCTGTCCGACAATTCCGCGCCTCCGTGTGCGTTCTTGGTCCACTGACCGCACGTAACGGGCGAGCAGTGGTTGCCCTTCCGGGGGGAGACGCCATTGGGAACCGTCCTCTAGATATGCACCAGTCAGGTCTAGAGCAGCTTGGTGCCCGAACACGAGTAGAACACGGGGCGGTGGTTGCGGAAGCGGAGTCCCTTCATGGAGCCCATATCACTCTCGATTTCCCCTCCGTGGGCGCTACCGAGAATATCCTCATGGCGGCTGTTTTAGCGGAGGGAACCACAGTATTAGACAACGCTGCTCGAGAACCTGAGTTGGTTGATCTCTGCGAGATGCTCAATTCAATGGGAGCACAGGTGGAAGGGGCTGGTTCTTCCACGCTCACCATTCATGGGGTACGCACACTCTCACCGACAACGCATGAGGTTGTTGGTGATCGCATTGTTGCAGGTACCTGGGCGTATGCGGCAGCCATGACCCGTGGTGACATTACTGTTGGAGGTATTGATCCTAAACACTTGCATCTCGTACTAGAAAAGCTCAAAGTGGCGGGAGCACAGGTAGATACCTACGCCCAAGGTTTTCGTGTACGGATAGATTCCCGACCACGAGCAGTGGACTATCAAACATTGCCGTTCCCCGGTTTTCCTACGGATCTGCAACCAATGGCAATTGCTATTGCATCCATTGCCGACGGTATGAGCGTCATTACGGAAAACGTGTTTGAATCACGATTCCGCTTTGTCGATGAAATGACCAGATTGGGAGCAGACGCCACAGTTGATGGGCATCACGTGGTTATCCGAGGGGTGGAATCCCTCTCTTCCACCAAAGTGTGGTCCTCAGATATTCGGGCAGGAGCAGGGTTGGTGCTAGCGGCGTTAGTGGCTGATGGGGTCACGGAAATTCATGGTGTTCACCACATTGATCGCGGGTACCCACACTTCACCGAGACATTGAGCAGCTTGGGTGGCAGGGTTGTTCGATTAACTGAGTAGGAACTGTATCGCCGCGAGAGCCGAGAGTAGAAGGTGCGAAGCAGACCTCTCAGTAGCAGATACTGCGCCCACGAATATCCCAAATAAATGTGTTGTGTGCTGGGGATTTGGTGTTGGTGTGGTTTGTGGCTAGAGTAGTGCGGGTCGCTGCGGTGTGCGGGTGTTGTCCGTGTGGTTGTGGTGGCGGGGTGCCTTGTTGTGGGTGCTTGCTGTGTTGTTTGAGAACTCGATAGTGTGTCATGTTGTTTGTTGTCATGCTGCCACGTTGTGTGTGGTGGTGTGGTGATGGTTGTGGCGGGTTTTTCCTCGTTGGGGCTCGCCATGTTTTTTTGTTTTTTGTTTGTAGCTGGGTGCCATGTGCTGCCGCGTTGTTGTGTGGTGGTGTGTGGTGTTTGGGCTTTTTAGCATTTTTTTGTTGGAGAGTTTGATCCTGGCTCAGGACGAACGCTGGCGGCGTGCTTAACACATGCAAGTCGAACGGAAAGGCCCTAGCTTGCTGGGGTGCTCGAGTGGCGAACGGGTGAGTAACACGTGAGTGATCTGCCCTGTACTGTGGGATAAGCTTGGGAAACTGGGTCTAATACCGCATAGGACCATGGTGTTGTGATCGTGGTGGAAAGATAGTGTTTTGGTACAGGATGAGCTTGCGGCCTATCAGTTTGTTGGTGGGGTAATGGCCTACCAAGACGGCGACGGGTAGCCGGCCTGAGAGGGTGGACGGCCACATTGGGACTGAGATACGGCCCAGACTCCTACGGGAGGCAGCAGTGGGGAATATTGCACAATGGGCGCAAGCCTGATGCAGCGACGCCGCGTGGGGGATGACGGCCTTCGGGTTGTAAACCTCTTTTGTCAGGGACGAAGCTTTGTTGTGACGGTACCTGGAGAAGAAGCACCGGCTAACTACGTGCCAGCAGCCGCGGTAATACGTAGGGTGCGAGCGTTGTCCGGATTTACTGGGCGTAAAGAGCTCGTAGGTGGTGTGTCGCGTCGTCTGTGAAATTCCGGGGCTTAACTTCGGGCGTGCAGGCGATACGGGCATTACTTGAGTGCTGTAGGGGTCACTGGAATTCCTGGTGTAGCGGTGAAATGCGCAGATATCAGGAGGAACACCGATGGCGAAGGCAGGTCTCTGGGCAGTAACTGACGCTGAGGAGCGAAAGCATGGGTAGCGAACAGGATTAGATACCCTGGTAGTCCATGCTGTAAACGGTGGGCGCTAGGTGGAGGGGTTTTCCACGACTTCTGTGCCGTAGCTAACGCATTAAGCGCCCCGCCTGGGGAGTACGGCCGCAAGGCTAAAACTCAAAGGAATTGACGGGGGCCCGCACAAGCGGCGGAGCATGCGGATTAATTCGATGCAACGCGAAGAACCTTACCAAGGCTTGACATATACGGTCTATCCCTAGAGATAGGGAGTGCTTCGGCGCCGTATACAGGTGGTGCATGGTTGTCGTCAGCTCGTGTCGTGAGATGTTGGGTTAAGTCCCGCAACGAGCGCAACCCTCGTTCTATGTTGCCAGCGCGTTATGGCGGGGACTCATAGAAGACTGCCGGGGTCAACTCGGAGGAAGGTGGGGATGAGGTCAAATCATCATGCCCCTTATGTCTTGGGCTTCACGCATGCTACAATGGCCGGTACAAAGGGCTGCAATACCGTAAGGTGGAGCGAATCCCAAAAAGCCGGTCTCAGTTCGGATTGAGGTCTGCAACTCGACCTCATGAAGTCGGAGTCGCTAGTAATCGCAGATCAGCAACGCTGCGGTGAATACGTTCCCGGGTCTTGTACACACCGCCCGTCAAGTCATGAAAGTCGGTAACACCTGAAGCCGGTGGCC
>JAEYUQ010000018.1 GCA_023432405.1 Actinomycetes bacterium
CCGGGGTGCCCGTCTTACCCAACAACACACCCTGGGAACCATCCTGACCCTTGGCATACAACTCGCCTAACAACTGGTAGGAAGCACCCTCAACCAAACCAGACACCGTCACCGTGTCCGTCACCTCAGTCACCCCATCCGACAGGGTCTTCGGTTCAGCAGACGTCTCCACCACAGGCTCAAACTTAGGCTTAACTTCATCATCCAAGCCTGGCTGATCAATCGGAACTATGCGTTGCAGACCAACCCCGCCCCCAGCCTTAGTGAATAGCTGATAATCAGCGGGTGCCGCAGCTGTTATAAATTCATTTTCTCCCGCACGTGGAATACCATCGCCCTGAGGATCCCATTCCAGATAATATTGAGTACTGGAATCTTGAAGTATTTTAAAACCAGAGAGCTCATGAAAAACTTCACGAGTTACTCCGTTAATTCCGCCATTAGCTTCATATAAAACCAGATCAGCGTAAGAAGTTTGCCTACCTTCAATCAAAATCGAAAGTACAATACTATACTTTTTAGCGGCGTCACTATCATGCTCTTTAATTGCTTTATTTGCCTGCTTTAGAAGGTGAATAGCAGAATCCTTGAGATGACCGTCATACGCCGTATTGAAATCTAACACCTCGTTGGGCCTCGAGGCGTCCAGGGACCTGACCCCTTCTAACTTACGCCATTCCGTGTAGTCGTATGCAGATTTGAATTCTGGATGACCCAGCATATAGTCAATACACCAGCCAAGACCCTCAGCTTCATCCTTAAATTTTCCATTGCGTTTCAGCGAAATAGCACCATATCCCACATAATCTTTATCTGATGCCAGTCCGAGATCAGCATAATATGTGGATTTCACATTCGGCACTACTTCACCCAGGCCATTATTTTTCTCCTGAGCCTGTGCCGTAACAGCTCCCCCTAAAATTATTGCAATAGCACAGAGAAACGACGTTATCGTTTTGAATAGATTTCTTAGGGTATGCATAACCATCTCATTCATCGTCTGCTTATATAGTTATTATTAGCGAAGCAATAGATTATGATTACTTACTTCACTTGACACCTAACGAATGTTCGCAATTACAGCAGCACCATCCGTCTTGGTAGGAACCAATGACGGATTCTTCCCGGTACCGCCAGCCAGCATGATGTCTCCTGGGCACGTATGCCCTAGCCCCATCGCATGACCCATCTCGTGAGCGATTACATAGCGAGCCGTCTGCCCCGGTTGCAACAAATAATTTATTAGAATCTCGCGGGTAGGCTCCACACGGTTATACCCTGCAGCTCCAATGTCATAATCAGAATCCCTCACCGTCACGGAGCGGTCAGTGGGCTGATCCACGATGCGGAACTCCACCTTTCCGTCGGTCACAGCTTTCCAGGAGTCCACAGCCGCAAGAACATCATCTTTCAGCTTTGTAGTGATATACAGTTCCAATACATTGCCGTCCATCGACGTATGATCCATGCCAAACAGCCAGGGATCAGGTAACGGCAACCCAGCTGCGATAGCTGCATGAGCCTCATCGCACTGCTTTTGGTTAATCCGTGTCCACTCATCAGCGTTTGCTGATACCGCACCCGAGAATACAATGCTCACGGCGGTAACACTGGCCGCTACAGACTTCAAAGCACGCATTGATCCAAGATCCTTTTCACTCATGGTCAACCATTAACTAGCTCAAAACCCTGCAACAGGAACCCTGCAACCCAGAAGCAGGAATATCGAACCAGAGACAGCGAAGGGACAAGGATCACCGCGTCCCTCCAATGACAGCGTCTACTCTACCTAATCTGTTAGGTTTTTGGAAGATAACTTAGAAATATCTAACAGTTGCTGTGAAAATACTGAGAGCGCGGATGTCCTTTCCTTCCGGGATTGCCTCGCTAATCCCTGGAGCATGAACTCTTGGGTATGAGGTGGGGCCTATGGCTCCTCAGAGGCCAAGAAGTCATAGCAGGCCTGAGGACAACACCACAGTGAACAGAAACATCAGCAGTCCCCCGTACCCCCATTAACTGCATCTAGTCAGTCATGGTGAGAAGCACTGCGGTTCTCATACCTATAACCTGCACGAACACCCACTGAGCTGAAGCGTGTGCCCCTCATGTTCTGAAGACCGGCATTTTCAGCTTTTCCCAAGATTCTTCATCATCCCCCTTACTAAGAACGTCACACTAACGTACACTAGACACACAAATGTCAATCAGATGAGAGATAGCTGTGAGCGAAAGCTCTCCTGCTTAGGCGGGCGTTGTCAAGGGGAAAAGAGGATAAACACTCCCCGTTACAGCTGTTGTGAGTTTCCTGAACTGGTGTTCACGGTTACCAAATCTGCGCACATACTAGGAGAAGATTGTGTATTGGGGATTCAACAAAAAGCTTGCGGCTGTACTGGTGGCAGTGTGTACCAGTGCTGGTGTGGCTATAACGGCTAACGCCACGCCAACTATTACTTTTTATCCGGCCAAGGACACGCCTGCTACCTATCAGCCCAGTAGCGGTACCGATCAGCCTGCTGAGGATCAACCCGGTTCTGAGACAACTTCTCCTGAGAGCTCAACTCCCGAGCAGCCCGCTTCGCAATCTTCGGAGCCTGAGGCTCCAGAGCCAGAGGCACCCCAATCATCCTCTGAAGAACCCGCACCTGCGGAACCATCCTCTGAACAAGAAGCTCCTGTGTGTTCCCCGGTAGATACAACTACTCCTGGACGCCCACCACTTCCGCCCACTCAACCTCTTCCAGAGAGTAACGCTGACCTTCAGCAAGGCCAGTACATTAAAGCAGGCCCCGGACTTGGATTCTGCAGTCTCACCATTGCTGATGGCGTGGGATACACCGCTGGACACTGCGCAGGCCACGGGGGTGACACCTGGAAGGTTGGTGACCCCATCTATGACAAGCAAGGGACGAAGCTCATCGGGCACATTGCAGCCATGAAGGAAGGCTTTGACGTTATCAAGATCAACCTCGTGCCTGGCCTGACCACTGATGGAGAGTGGCATAGGCGGGATTACAGCACCCTAAAGAAGTGTGAGCCGCTTACGGTCCGCGGTTTGGGCAAGATTTACACCTCCTCCGAGTTCACCGCTGAGCCACTGCTGCAATGGCTGAACACTCCCGGCTCAGCTGCCACAATGGCGCCATTGACTACGGAGGAAGGAGCTTCCGGCGGTGCCGTGCTGGACGCCAACAACAACGTTGTCGGTGTGAACGTGGGCGGGGCCTTTGATAGCGACACAGACACAAACTATCGAGGAGCCTTCGTCCCCTGGCACATCATTGATCAGCAACTGGGCTAGCAGACTCAGGCGTTTGGACGTACCACTGCGAGGTATGTAGCGAAAATCCCGTGGCCTTCTAAGGTCACGGGATTTCTGCTTATGAGTGCAGAAAAACATTTAACATGAATACCTATATACAGAAACTCTGACATCCTTGCCTAACTCTAAGGACCTCCCATGATCTCGGCTTCTGAGCACAGTGCTCACTCCTCTAGCTCATCATCTGGCTGTTGTACCCACTCCGGCGCCACCGGCACCCACATCACCGGCACAGGCACCGGCGCCCACACCGGCGCCACCAGCACAGGCACCGGCACCCACACCGGCGCCCACTGCGCTCACACTGACACCCTCCGTCAGCTTGAGGATGTTATTGCAAGCGAACACGCCATTCACAGTGACTTCTTCACTCGAGCGGCCTATGCTCCTGATGCCTCCCACTACCTCCTCACCCCGGAGGCGGTACTCACCCCCACTAACGCTCAAGAAGTGGGATCTATCATGGCGGCCGCTCGCCGAAACAATATCCCCTTTACTCTGCGTTCAGGTGGTTCCTCCCTGTGCGGGCAGGCCTCCACCTCGGGCTGGCTTATCGACGTCCGCAAGAATTTCACCACAGTGGAAGTGCTGGATAACGGACAGCGAGTTCGAGTACAGCCAGGGGTAACAATCGGCGTCGTCAATGCGTATCTTGCGCCCTATGGGCGCAAGTTGGGCCCAGATCCGGCTAGCGAGCGTGCCTGCACCATTGGCGGGATGATTGCCAACAATTCCTCTGGCATGGCGTGCGGAACACAGCTCAACACCTATAAAACTCTGGAATCTTTGGTGTTTGTCCTGCCGTCGGGCACGGTGATTGACACTGGTGCCCCGGACTGTGACCAGCGTTTCCGGGAGTTAGAGCCTGAGCTGTTTGAGGAGTTGCTAAGGCTGCAGAAGCGGGTGCGGGAAAACCCCGAGTCCGTGTCCATCATTGAAAAGCACTTTGCCCTCAAGAACACAATGGGTTACGGTCTGAACTCATTTCTTGACTATGACTCCCCCTCCGAACTCATGGCACATCTCTTGGTGGGTTCTGAGGGAACTCTCGCGTTTGTGGCTGAGGCCACTTTGCGCACAGTTCCTGTGAGTCGCTTAACCACCACCACGGTGGCGGTATTCCCTTCCCTGGTTGACGCCACCCGTTCTCTGCCCGCCCTGGTGGAGTCCGGCGCCGCCACCCTGGAACTTATGGACGCTGCTTCTATTCTGGTGGGTCGGGGACTTGAGAAAGCCCCTGAGTCCATCATGGGGTTTGAGGTTGATACGCAGGCAGCGCTACTCATTGAGTACTACGCAGATTCTGAGGAAGAACTCCAGGAGAAAACCAAGCGCGGCAATGAACTTCTGTCCAGTTTTGAGCTTCAAAGTCCGGTCACGTTGGGCACAAGCGCGGAAAAGCGCGAGCGAGCTTGGGAGTTCCGCAAAGGTCTTTATACGGCTGTGGCGGGGTATAGGAAGGCCGGAACAACGGCGCTTCTTGAGGATGTTGTGGTGCCTGTAGAGCATCTGGCTGATACCTGCGCCAACTTGACGGAGCTGTTCCGCTCTCACAAGTATTCAGACGCGGTGACCTTTGGCCACGCCAAGGACGGCAATATTCACTTCATGATTACGGACCGCTTTGAGGGTGATGAGGCTCTGGGGCGCTACCACTCCTTCAACGAGGGGCTAGCCGACCTCATTCTGGGTGCGGGCGGAAACCTCAAGGCAGAGCACGGCACTGGGCGGGCTATGGCACCTTACGTGAGGCGTCAATACGGCGATGAACTTTACGACGTCGTGTGGAAGCTCAAGCGTGCCGCAGACCCAGCTTTGGTGATGAATCCTGGAGTAATTCTCACCGAGGACGAGGATGCACACATGAAGTCTCTGAAGCTTCCGGAGACCGTGGATGAGGAGACAAATCGCTGCGTCGAGTGTGGCTACTGCGAGCCCGTCTGCCCTGCTCGTGGATTGACCCTCACACCACGGCAACGAATTGTAATCCGGCGGAGAATTTCCCAGGAACGCGGACGCGGCCACGACGATCTAGCCCAGGAACTCGAAAAAGGCTACGAGTACCAGGGGATTCAGACGTGCGCGGTGGATGGTATGTGCCAGACGGCGTGTCCGATGGGTATTAACACTGGAGATCTGGTGCGCAGGCTGCGGAGCGAAAACAACTCTCCGGCACTCAGCAAGGCGTGGGAAATCGCGGCTAAGAACTGGGGTGCAGGCTCCCAACTGGGGTCTGTGGCGCTGAGCGGGGCGTACCTGCTGCCCAAGAAACTTGTGGGTATGGTCACTGAGGCTGCGCGCGCCCTGGGAGATAAGGATCGCATTCCGCACTATGGTGGTGCTCTGCCGCGTGGCGGGAAGAACAGGCGCCGACTGGTGGGCAGGGTGGGATCCCCTACCGGACCGATTAAAGCCATCTACCTCCCCTCCTGTATGAACGCCATGTTTGGCCCTGCGGAGAAGGACGGGTTAGGGGCCACCGACGCCCTCATCGAATGTGCGAAGCGCGCAGGAGTGGCCCTGTATGTTCCCGAGGGAGCACAGTCCCTCTGCTGTGGCACGCCGTGGTCCTCTAAAGGCATGGCCTCGGGGAAAGAGGTGATGCGCACTCGGGTGACTGAGCTGATGGAATCCCTGGGCTATATGTGCAACCTGCCGGTGGTGTCCGATGGTGCCAGCTGCTCCGAAGGTTTCCAAGCTCTTATTGAATCCATGCATGAGGGTGAAGGCGAAAACAGTGAGGATAAGCCGGGCTTTGTTGTTATGGACGGCGTGGAGTTTGCCCTCAAGGAGCTTTTGCCTCGCCTGAAGGTGACTCACCCCGTGGAGTCTCTCACCTTGCACCCCACCTGCTCATCTACGCGCATGGGGATTAATCCTGCACTGCGTTCCCTTGCCGACGCCGTGGCCACCACGGTTTCCGTTCCCGTTCATGCAGGCTGCTGTGCCTATGCCGGTGACCGAGGAATGTTGCATCCCGAGCTGACAGCCTCTGCAACCGCAGCAGAAGCCGCAGACGTAGCTGAGATTAACTCTCAGGCTCACGCCTCTGTCAACCGAACTTGCGAGATCGGTATGAGCACCGCAACGGGCAAGACCTATAAACACATTGTGGAACTGCTGGAGGAAGTGACGCGGTAAGCCGTCATACCCGCCCCGGAGTCCTACCCTGGCCTGCCTGGTGGGGCTGACCCGCTGATTTACCCTGGCCAGCCCCGCCAGCTCACCGAGCCTTTCCCACCCACCTGGCTTACTTTGCCAATTTCCCCTGGGCTGTTGTGCTCTAGTTAAGGTTTCCCTTATCTTAGTTAGGTACGCTTTACTTTACATTCAGAGGAAAGGGGCACCGTGACGGTTTCTCGCACAGCTCTAGCCATTCTCAGCACTACACTCCTCATGACTAGCACCCTGTCACTGACCGCCTGCGGCAGTACAAGCACCACCACCGGCAGCCAGGAATCGGAAAACTCAGTCACCATTACCGATCAGCGAGGAAAACAGGTCACCATTCCACAGCCGGTCACTAAAATTGCCTCCGCCGTCATTCCCGCACCCACCATCATTGCGGCAGTAGACGGCTCATGGAATCGCATCACAGGAATCAATGAATCCCTCCTGGAATCCAACCAAGAGGGAATTATTGGCACAATCTTCCCGGACTCCACTAGCACGGCAGTGGTGTCAGATAGAACCTTCGCCCCCAACATGGAGGCTATTGTGAAGCTTGATCCCGATGTCATGATCCAGTGGGGTGATAGAGGCACAGATGTTACCGCCCCCATAGAACAAGCTGGAATCCCTACTCTCGGCCTGGAGTACGGCACCCAGGAGGATCTGGAAAAGTGGATTGATATGTTTGGTGTCATGCTGGGCAAACCTGAGCGCGCCCAGATGCTCCTCGACATCATGGACAGCGAAGAGCGGGACATCAAGCAGAAAGTGGCCCAGATTAAACAGCGCTCTCCGCGGGCTTTAAGCCTTTCCTACAACGATGAAAAGCTTTCCGTCTCCAGCGGTAAGGATTATGCACAATACGTGTTTGACATCACTGGCCTGACCAATGTGGCTAAGGACACCCAGGTGGAGGACGGCGTCGTCAATGCGGAACAAATATTGGAATGGGACCCGGAGATTATTTTCCTCTCCGCATTTGATAAAGCCACCCCAGAGGACGTTTATAAAGATCCACGCCTTGCCAATGTCACCGCCGTAAAGGAAAAGAGGGTGTATCGCGCACCGCTGGGTGTTTATCGCTGGCAGGTGCCGTGCGCGGAATCTCCTCTATTTTGGAACTGGGTAGCTGAGCTTGCCTATGGCGATGACTTTTCTGTAAATCTTCCAGAAAAGACAGAAGAGCTCATTAAAAAAGTGTATAACTACCAGATTGATTCATCTGAATTAAAGCACATCCTGCGTACCGATATTAATAACAGTTCGGCTAACTATAATCTGGTGACCAGCTAACTACGATATGCGCAAGAATATCTTTCTCCTGGTTCTTGGTGGCGCGCTGGTTATCTCCATGATTGTGGCTATTGGGGTGGGGAAACTGTCCATTTCCCCTCTGCGCGTAGCGGAGATTCTCTGGTATGACGCAACCACTGCCGCAGGGCTAGAATCCCTACACCTCTCGCAGCCCACGTGGTCCCGGAGCGAAAGTAGCGCTGTGAGCCTTATTCGCGCCCCGCGCGTGATGTTGGCAGTACTGGTGGGTGGAGCATTAGCTTTGGCTGGCGCCGTTCTCCAGGCGCTATTCCGCAACCCCCTCGTTTCTCCAGATGTCATCGGGGTGTCAGCGGCCTCAGCTTTCGGTGGCGTGCTGGCTATCTTCTTCGGCGCAGGCACTATAGCCCTTATGACGGGCTCATTCGCCCTCGGTTTTGTGGCTACTCTCCTGGTTCTTCTCCTGGGTCACCTACGAACCTCCTCCCCCATCCTCACTATCGTCCTGGGCGGGATTGTTATCTCCGCATTCTTTAACGCCCTTGTCTCCCTGCTCACTTACATGGCAGACCAAGACAGCACCCTGCCCTCCATCACCTTTTGGCTCATGGGCTCCTTTTCGGCCTCCACCTGGATAAAGGTGCGTATGGTTATCCTCCCCATCACCCTTGGGTGCCTTGTGATATTCCTTCTGCGCTGGCGGGTGAACGTTCTTTCCCTCGGCGACGCCGATTCCCTCGCCTTGGGCATTAATCCTGCGCGTTCTCGTTTTCTTCTCATTGCGGCCTCCGCTCTGCTGACCTCTGCCACTGTGGCAGCGGCAGGAATTGTGGGCTGGGTGGGGCTAGTTATCCCCCATCTGGTGCGTCTGCTGGTTGGCCAGGATAACCGCGTGGTTCTCCCTGGTTCTTTCCTCCTTGGGGGCTTGTATGTGCTGGTTATTGACACCATTGCGCGCTCACTGACAGAAGTTGAGGTGCCGGTGGGGATTCTCACCGCGCTTATTGGGGCACCCGTTTTTATTTGCGTTTTGCTCAACAAGTCCAAACAAGGAGGTCTGGATGCTTAAAGCAGAAAGTCTTGGGCACCGTTATTCACAGGGGCCGTGGTTGTTCAGGGACATTAGTTTCACTGTGGAGCCAGGGGAGATCCTGGCGGTGTTAGGGCCCAACGCGCGCGGGAAAACCACCCTGCTGAGCTGTTTGGCAGGGTTGATACGCCCGGCAGAAGGAGACGTCAGCGTGAAGGGTGGCGTTGGCTTTGTACCACAAAACCAGGCATCCACCATTCACTTCACCGTGTTCACAATGGTTCTCATGGGGCGTACACGCACCATGAAGGCTTGGGCCACGCCCTCCGCCGAAGACGAGAAAGCCGCCTGGGAGGCTCTGGAGCGCGTAGGGATGCAGACCCGTGCCCACCGTAGATTCTCTGAGCTTTCGGGAGGACAGCGCCAGCTTGTGCTTATTGCGAGGGCGCTGGTGTGTAACCCTGCGGTGGTCATTTTGGATGAGCCTACCTCGGCTCTCGATATGAAGAACCAGCGTCTCACACTCTCTATTGTGGCAAGCCTGGCACGGGAGGGAATCTCGGTGATTTTTACCACGCATGATCCCACCCATGCCCTTGAGATTGCGAACCACACCCTGCTCATGGACAAAGAGGTGACTCATGGGTCCACGGATGTGCAGCTCACCGAAGCATTACTCAGCGAGCTGTATAGAACGCCCATAAAAACTCCGCATATTCAGTTTGATTCTGGGCGACGACGAGTTGTGGTTCCTGACCTTCATTAACGCGAGGTCTGACCATAAACCACACAGGTTTTTACCCCACACCAACCTCGTACCACATTGATTCCTCCCCCTCTGCAAAGGAGATATTTATGGGAAAACTACTGATTCTGCGTATGAGCCCCGACAAGGAGATTGAAGAGCTTGAGGGCGCAATAGTCAAAGAAACCCGAAACCTTTATGAGCTTCCGGTGATTGATTTAGCTGAGTACACAGGGCTGATTATTTCAGGAAGCTGTGACCAGATTTTCCTGAAGAAGCACCAGAATCAAGTACAGTCCTGGATTACAGCAGGCGGGAAAGCTCTCATTAACGGGCATATTGTGCTGCCCTTCCTCAGGGGGCTCCCCATCACTCGCAAACTGGACTTCCGAGGACTCGACGATGTGTGGCTAAGCCAAGTAAACAATCATCCCATGTGGGAAGGAATCAATCTTGAGGACGTTGTACTGAGAACCGGCGTTCCTGGCCACCATACGCTTCAGGAACTGAAAGCCATCGGAGTTGCTGGTTTCTACGCCCGTGCCTATCTGGGAAATCTCCCCGCTGAAAGCGTGATTATTACCGGCATTGGCGCTCAACGCCTCCCGGTGGACATCAGCTATCGCCTAGGTTCCGGGGAAGTCATTGTTCACAACGGGAATGATCTCCACGGCTTCTCCCGCGAGGGAACCAGCGCACAACACTTCTCTGAGCAGATTTACACCTATCTTGCAGGAGAAAGGTTCAGCAGTAGGCACTCAGCAGACCTGGCACCGACAACAACAACACAAGACACATCAGCACAACAGGGAGGCACCCACGCATGAGCTCAGCAGAACACACCGCAGTGGGAAAAATCCCACGGCGCATTGCGTTTATCCACGACGGCTCTTTCTTCCATCTGGCCACACTCAAAGACCCCGCCGTACAGGCCTATGACGTTCACAGCGTCTACGCACCCGAGATGACGCCACACAGTCTTGACGGAATCGACGCCGTTTTTATCGCAGCACGCCTCCATAGCGACGTCGTCAAGGAAATAGCTCCCTTTATTGTGGAGTTCCTTGGCAGAGAAGGCACAAAGGTTTACATAGACGGTGAAAACAACGTGGGAGACTGGCTTCCAGGAACCACAGAAACGCACCGTGGAACCAACTTTTGGGCGTGGAGAATAGGTGAGGATGTAGGCAGGAGAAGCGTTAACCCTGAGCACTATCTGTGGGGCTTTTTGGAGGATCGCGCGGTGCATTGGCACTATCACGGTGTGCTCAGCGCACCGGAGAGCGCAACTGCGCTGGTGGTGCTTACCGAACTGCCGGAGGGCGCCAATGACGGGTGCATTTCCTCCACCGGAACAGATCCTTGGGGAGGACACTACAAGGCCATACCTGGGCACCCGAATATCCTGCTCTATCACGACGCTGAGACGTTTAAGGCAGAGGTTGTGGTATCCACGATGGACTGCACTTACCATCACGGCTCGGGATTCATGCCCGGGGCAACGCAGCTGCTGTACCGAATGTTGCGCTGGCTTGCTGCCTGAGTGGGGGAAGCCTCAGTGGGAACAGCCTCAGAACTTCTACTATTCTTTAAGCCTCAGCACTTCTACTATTCGCTGATAGCTCCACATAGATGAAAGCCCCGCTCACGCGGGGCTTTCTTGCTGTCTCCTGGCCTAGGCCGTTTTACTTCTATTTAGAGCGTGGCCAGGATCAGGAGCCTGTCGGCGGTGTTGTGTCGGGTGGGGCCTGTTTACTGGATGTTGGTAGGCATCCACTCGGCATAGCCAGTAGCCCCTGACGGCACATTAGACACCACCACACGCTGCGCTGTCGGAGTCCGAGCAGCACC
>JAEYUQ010000028.1 GCA_023432405.1 Actinomycetes bacterium
ATGCAAGACTGTACGGGATGCTTGAAAAAATAAGCATATCAGGCAAATCGTTTATGAAAAATTCTGTGGGAAGCATATTGATAAATTCAAATAATGAGCTGCATACAAGGGATGTGGCTCGAAAGATTATACTTTATTGCAACATGGCAGGCTGTACATTTCCCGGGAGACCACTGTGTGAAGCTGCAGGACAGCTTAAAAATTTCAGTACCCAGCAAAAGCTGTCACCGGATTTAAGCCTCGATGAAATTTGTCTCAAAGACAGCGAAAATGTTGTTAAAAAATTAACTGATTTTAAGGATGAAAAATTCACTAAACCTAAAATACTCGTCCTTCATGCAAGTAATTATAAGACATCAAATACATTTTCTCTTTGGCAAATGGTGAAAAGCAGTCTGGATGGCTGCAGCATAAACGAAATACATATAGAGAACGGCTCCGTAAAGGATTGTAAGGCGTGCTCATACAAGGCATGCAAGCACTATTCACAAAATCATAACTGCTTTTACGGCGGTATAATGGTGGAGGAGGTTTATCCTGCAATTATAGACTGTGACATAGTAATAATGCTTTGCCCTAATTACAATGATTCAATAAGTGCTAATCTTACTGCCACGATTAACCGGCTTACAGCATTGTTCAGAAAGGTTAAATTTTACGATAAATACATATACACCATCATAGTATCAGGCTTCAGCGGAAGCGATATATTGGCTCAACAGCTCATAAGCGCGTTAAACATAAACAAAACCTTTATATTACCACCGTATTTTGCTCTCATGGAAACGGCAAATGACATAGGAGATATAGAAAAAACAGAAAATATAAAAGAAAAGGCAAGGGAATTTGCCGAAAATATAAAGAGGCATCAGATATAGTCTGATGCCCCAGACTGCTGAAAAATCTCCCCTGCGTCGTTGCCGCTGCGCCGGTCAATCCTCACGTATGTCTAATACGCTGCGGTTGCCCGGCTTCCGGCGCCTTGCAGGATGAACTTTTTCAACAGTCTTTATTAAATGTAAACTCTATTCCTCGTCTTCTTCGTCTAACAATTCGTCCATTTCAGCTTCGTCCAATATTTCATCAAATGCCTTTGTAACCTCTTCGTATTCAGCATCAGATTCGATGGATAAAAGCTCAAAGCTTCCGTCCTCATATTCTTCAAAACCGTAAAGATATACTTCGCCTTCTTCGTCTTCATTTTGTAAAGGCAGCAATGCTATGTAATCTTTTTCTCCAACGGGGAATATTGCTATTATAGCACACTCAACTTCAGTTCCATCCTCGAGAGTAATAGTCATTATATCTTCTTCATGTCCGCAACCGCAGCCACATTCATCATGGTCGTGATCGTGTTCATTATCATGGTCGCAACCGCATCCGCAGCCGCATAAATCTTTATCTTCACTCATTTGATATACTTCCTTATAAATTTATTTATCTGTCACAGATAGTTATTTAAACTGTAACAGAATAAATTACAAAATGCAAGACGAAATTTGCAAATTATATACTTTACAAGTTTTTATTTTTGAGCTATAATAATCAAAGGCGTCGGGGTGTAGCGCAGATTGGTAGCGCACTTGACTGGGGGTCAAGGGGTCGCAGGTTCAAATCCTGTCAGTCCGACTCTAGCCCAGTTTTCCTTTGCAGCAATGGGGCTCTATCGGCGGGTTATACCTTCTTTTCCGTGACATCACGGTACTTTGGAAAATGTCTTCTGTAATCTCGAGAAAAGTGTAGGAACGTGACCGGACCGTACTACTCCAACCCTTCTGGATCTCAACAACAGTTCCCCAATATGTTAACTCCTGTTGAGGATCCTGACGTTGAAGAGCATCGCCGCAAGGTCAAGCGATGGGGCATCATCATTCTTATCTTGCTTATCATCCTCGGCCTCGTATTCATTTCCTGGCTGTACGGGACTGTGCAGAACAACAAGGACAACGCAGTCTCCTCCTCGGAGACCTCCAGTACAGCCACCACGCATCGCAGTTCCTCAGGTGGCACTGCTGTTGCTGGAACAGCTTCTCGGAGTTCTACTACTTCTTCTCGTACTACTACCTCAGCAACGAGTACTAGCACTTCCAGCTCTACAAAGGTGACGGCCACCCCGGTATCCACTCTGGCTGGGGCTCCGCTTGCAGAGATCATTGATGATCCCAATGCAACACCCTCCCAAAAGGAGGCCACACAACGCGCACAGGTGTACGTCAACCAGCAGCTCACCTCCAAAAAGGAACTGTTCTATCAGCTCACCAGCATTAACGGAATTTCACCTACGGACGCCCAGTATGCACTTGAGCACCTCAAGGTGGATTACCGAAAAGTAGCCGAACAAGAAGCTCTTGTCTTGGAAGCTTCCGGTTACACCAAGGAAGAAATTGAAGAGATGCTCAAATCCACTGAGCCTCTGGGCAAGAAGTTCACCGCTGAAGAAGCAAAGTACGCTGTCCAGCGCCTAAAGTAGCGCGGACTCTGGTGAGGCAGTACTTCTTGGGGGACTGCCTCTTCCGGTAGTTGTGGCCGTTACATCAGCCCAAAGAACCGAAGCACCTCTGTGGATGCAAAGTCTGGGTATTCCTGGCCAGGTACACCAATTGTGCCAAACCACTGGTGTACTCCACCCTTTACTGTGATATTGGTGACTGGCTGTACGCACCCTTGCCATTGGGTTCGCACGATACTGTCATCCTCTTGCACCGTAGGTTCACCCACGCACTGATTTCGGCGCACAAAAAAGTCGGTGTACTCGGCGTTTGACCAGTATCGCATACCGTGACGCTCTCCCCCGTTGTAGTTGATGACATCGTCATTGGTGCCGTGAATCATCAACATAGGGATTGGCTGATCGATACAGGCGGATATGTTGTTGTCATAGTTGGCCGCAGCCACTGTAGCCACGGCAGCAAACGTATCAGGCATGGTGCAAGCCAACCGTGCTGCAAAGCCTCCACCGTTGGACAGGCCAGTGGCGTAGATACGCGCATCATCCACACTGTAATTTTGGTGAAGATCACTAAGTATTGCTCGTATAAATTCGCGATCTTCTGTTGGCCCAACAGCTGAGTACGGTGCTCCCTCCCAGGATTTATTGACGCCATTGGGATATACCACGATGGCCGCTGAGCGCTCCAAACGGGAGAGACCTTGTAGCTGTGGAGCATCCTCACCATAAGCGTGGAATCCCATAATCACGGGCCATTTGGTTGAGGGAGTGTACGTAGGGGGTAGATGAACCAAGAAATTTCGAGTTTTACCAGCAATATCAATGGACTTGTCCACCACAGATCCAGGGATAGCGTGGAGAGCTTCATAGGCAAGTTCAGCAGCACTTGCAGTGGATTCGGGGGAAGAAGTCTCCTCCTCCATGAATACACCTGATTCCTCAGTGACTAGGACAGCTACAGATCCCGCCAAGATGGCTGTCACCACCCCGAGGGTGATCCTTAGACCTATTTCCGTCTTGCTCAGATTAGACGATTTCACTGCCTACCGTTAGTCCCTTTCCACTGACAAACCCGAGCGTTAGTGTACAGTTCCAGACGTTGAGAACCATGAAGCCGTCTACGAAAAACTCGCCAAAATTTTCTTCCGCTGAGGCACGCATACAGCGCGCCCAAGCCTATGAGAAGGAATCCAGCTACGATGACATTCGGCCCGAATACCCCGAGGCTGTTGTCTCGCTTCTCCATAACGCAACTCGTATTCTCGATGTTGGTTGTGGTACGGGAAAGCTTACCGACCAGCTGGCGCGTGCTGGCCACTCCATGTTTGCGCTTGACCCGAGCACATTCATGGTTCAGTCTTTTTCTCGGCTACACCCACATATTCCTGTCTGGCGAGCAACTGCTGAAGCCACTGGTCTTCAGCGTTCCTCCGTGGACGCCATCAGTTGTGCCCAGACCTGGCATTGGATAGACCCTCAGCAGGCTTCACGAGAGTGGGACAGAGTCATTGTTCCAGGAGGCTGCGCACTCCTTGTGTGGAACACTATCGACGTCACTGCGGTACCGTGGACTCTTCGTCTTACTCGCATCATCCACTCAGGAGATATTCACAAAGCTGGCTTTGTCCCCGAGGTTGCCGCGCCCTGGAGGCTTGACGAGACCCTGAGAACCACCTTCACTCAGATACTCACACCGCCACAGTTCCACGAGCTGATGCACACCCGCTCGTACTGGCTGCGGGCCTCTCAGAAAGAACGAGCCAAGATGGCGAGCAACCTTGATTGGTACCTCTACAACCATCTCGGCTTTAACCAAGACACCCAGGTAGAACTGCCCTACCGCACGGATGCTTTCATTCTGAGACGCCGTACCGAGACTAATCCTTAACGACGCCGTTCGCGTCGCTCCCGAATCCGCACAGCAATACGCACCGGAGTGCCCTCGAAACCAAAGGCATCTCGAAACTGATGCTCCAGGTAACGGCGGTATCCGTCGTCAAGGAAACCCGTTGTGAAGAAAACGATGGTGGGCGGGCGAGTTGATACCTGAGTGGCAAACAGAATCCGAGGTAGCCGATTGTTTTTCATCGGTGGCGGGTTCTTGGCCACAACATCTCTCAGCCAGTTATTCAAGCGACTTGTTGAAATGCGTTTATCCCAGTTTTCCAGCGCCTCCATCATCGCAGGCTCTAAGCGCTGAAGGGAGCGACCAGTCTTTGCCGAGATATTGATCCGCTTCACCCAAGGAATATGGGCGAGCTGCTGCTCGAACTCTCTCTCTAAGTAATAGCGGCGATTATCATCCATAAGATCCCACTTGTTCAGCGCCAGCACTAGAGCTTTTCCAGATTCGAGAATCATCCCTAAAACGCGCTGGTCTTGCTCCGAGATTGGTTCAGAGGCGTCGATAAGGAAAATACAAACCTCGGCCGCATCAATAACTCCGCGAGTACGCAGTGATGCATAGTACTCATGTCCAGACGCATTCTTGACCTTTTTCCGCAACCCTGCAGTATCAATAAACTTCCAAAGATTCTGATCCAGCTGCACCAAAGAATCCACAGGGTCAACAGTGGTACCCGCCACGGAGTCCACCACAGCCCGCTCTTCCTGGGCAAACTTATTCAACAGTGAGGACTTTCCCACATTGGGTTTCCCCACCAAGGCCACATGGCGCGGACCACTGGTGATGGAGGTAGTACGCGGTTTCTCAGGGAAAAGCTCAAGCACACGATCCATCACGTCGGCAGAACCTCTGCCATGCAGGGCAGAGACAGGGAAGGGATCTCCCAAACCGAGCCCATAGAAATCAGCCAAATCTCCATACATGGAATCTGAATCAAACTTATTCGCAACCAGAATGACCGGCGTCTGTGAGCGACGCAGATGGCGAGCCATCACCTCATCGGTCTCCGTGATTCCCACTGAGATATCCGCCACCATAACAATGACATCAGCAGAGTCCATCGCAGCCTCAGCTTGTCGAGCGATAGCAGCGTGGATCCCCTTCACATTGGGATCCCAACCGCCGGTGTCCTGAACCCAAAACCTGCGTCCGTTCCACTCCGCGATATAGGAAATCCGATCCCTGGTCACTCCTGGATGATCCTCCACTACAGCCTCGCGGCGACCCAACATTCGGTTGACGATACTGGATTTACCTACGTTCGGGCGTCCCACGATGGCCACGGTGCATAACTCTTCCTCGAAATGATGCTCATGCTCAACACCGTAAGCCTTTTCGACATCCTCCCACTGGGCGTCAGTCAGATCCTCGTCCAGGAGAGCTAGATCAACCACATCAGGTAGATCCTCCTGAAGATTCGGCTTCTCAGACCCATCAAAATCTTGCACCTTAGACCTCCTCCGTTCCTGAACGTCGAACTATCTCCAGGAGATGACTGACAACCTGGGATTGCGTCATCTCTGAGGTATCAACGAGGATCGCATCCTCGGCTGGTTTTAAAGGAGAGGTTGCCCGGGAGGAATCTGCATAATCGCGCCGCAGGACGTCAGCAAGGACATCGTCGAAATGTGAGTCCACACCGGCACGGATGTTTTGAGTGTGGCGGCGTTGAGCACGCACCTCAGGGCGAGCAGTCAGATAAATCTTCACAGGCGCATCGGCCAAAACAACAGTTCCGATGTCTCTGCCCTCCACAATGACACGGTGGGCCTCTGCGCTTACACGACGTTGAAGCTCTACTAGGTTCTTGCGCACCTCAGGAATGGCAGAAACAGCTGACACCGCAGCAGTCACCTCAGAGCCTCGGATTATTTCCGAAACGTCCTCTCCACCCAGAAGTACAGCCGTAGACTGCGGATCATCGCTGATCTCCAAAGGCAAGTGAGAGGTCACCGCGATAACTCCAGGAATATCTGCGCTATCCACTCCCGCTTGCAAGGTTGCTAAGGTGGCCACGCGGTACATAGCACCAGTATCGAGGTACTTGGCATGAAGCTTTCCTGCCAGGGCTCTGCACGTAGAAGATTTCCCTGTCCCCGAAGGTCCGTCAACTGCTACAAGCAGGCCTCCATCAGGCATATTTGACAGTTTCTCCAGTGGTGTTTCAGACATCACATCTTCACCGCCTTAAACAGACTACTCAACTCAGAACTATTGAGCGCGCGAATTTTTCCTGGCAGCTGATCCCCCAACTGCACATTATGTATCTTTGTTCGCACCAGACGCTGCACAGGGTAGCCCAGGGCTTTGAGCATTCTGCGAACCACGTGCTTGCGGCCTTCATGGACCTCCACGCGCACAATGGACTGTCCGTTGTAGACATCAACAATTTGCGCATAATCAGCAGCCACAACGCCGTCGTCAAGTTCAACACCGTCTTTGAGGGCACGTATGACTTTTTTATCCACTTCACCCAACACGGTTGCCATATAAGTCTTTGTGATGTGGTACTTAGGGTGCATGAGGCGATGAGCTAACTCACCATCATTGGTCAATAGGAGTAAACCCTCCGTATCAGCATCCAAGCGACCCACATGGAATAGCCTTTGACCAGCCATGATTTTTTCACCGACAATATCTGTGAGATCCGCGCGACCAAATTCGTCGTGCATTGTAGATTGCAGACCTCTCGGCTTATTCAAAATGAAATACACCAGTTCATCATTGACATGAATACGGGTGCCGTCCACACGAATGATGTCAGTATCGGGATGTACGCGCATTCCTTGCCGCGTCACCCTCGCACCATTGACCTCAACACGGCCTTGCGCAATCATAATCTCAGCGTGCCGTCGAGACGCCACACCTGCCTGTGCAAGTACCTTTTGCAGACGAATACCCTCTGAGGAATCCTCAGAAGACTGTGAATCCCCTTGGTTCTTGCGAGTAGAAGCTGCAGATTGCTGAGCAGGGGAAACATGTTGACGTTTTGCCGGTTTGGCATGAGAAAGCAAGTAGTCTTCTGCTTTCTTCTCCGGTGTGCCCTCACGGCGAGCGGTATGAGTCACGTGAAAATCCTTCTCGTGGTTGAAAGTATGAAATTATGCAGACAGCGGGAGTCTACTCTAATAATCCACGTCAATCGAATCTATATCAGGTAAAAGTGGTGCCAGTTCAGGAAGCTCATCAAGGGAATCCATGCCCATGAGCTCTAGAAAAAGCTCAGTAACTTCATAACGGTGCGCTCCCGTCAGAGGTTCTTGATCCAGCTCTTTGATAAGCCCACGCAACAAAAGTGTTCTCACCACACCGTCCACATTCACCCCACGGATGGCAGCAATCTGGGCGCGAGTAACCGGCTGGCGGTACGCAACTATCGCCAAGGTCTCCAAGGCTGCCTTAGATAGCTTGCTGTGACTTCCATCGAGAAGGAACTTTTCAACCACCTCTGCATTCTCGGGGCGGGTGTAGAAGCGCCAGCCCTCCTCGGTCAGACGCAAATCAATCCCAGAGCCTCGCGCTGTGTAATCTTCTGCCATCTGGGTTAGTAAAGAATCAATCTCCTCTGGGGGACAGTCAAAAACCCCCGCGAGAGTTTCAGAAGAAACTGGGGAATCCAGCACCAGCAGAATGGACTCCAACGGTGATCTCATGTCCATGATGACACCCTTCTTGAGGTGAATCTGCGCCAACCCAGCAATACCATCACCCTAATCCCATTGAGACGCTGCCACGACAGCTGGATCTACATCCAATCCTGTCCACCGCACGTCGAGATTTTCAAGAGGCTGTTCCTGCTGAGTATCAACCGCCTGTGCTTTATAGAGTTCTAAGAGTGCTAAGAACCTTCCTACAACTTCCATAGTCACTGTGCAGTCCCTGGTTAAAGCGGTAAAACTCGTCCACACGTGAACTCCTAGATCCTTAAGAATTGAGAGAATAACTCCTGCCTGATGTGGTACGGACACAGATACTTCATGAAGATGATTTGTCTCAACCTGTTGTGGCGGCTGAGGACGAAACACAGCTGCTGCCAGTTCAGCGAAGGATTGTGGAGTATGGCCGAGGGTCACAGGGGGAAGTAGATGAGCAAAGTGATCTTCCATGCCCACCGCGCGAGGATACCGGCGCCGAGCATGGGATTGCCTCTCCCCCAAGAATTGTGCCGCTTTCTTGTACGCCTGATATTGCATGAGTCGCGCAAAGAGCAAATCTCTCATCTCGAGAAGCTCCAGATCTTCCTCACTCTCAACGTCCCCGCGCGGTAGCAACCGAGCCGTTTTCAAGTCTAAGAGGGTGGCGGCAACCACAAGGAACTCTGTCACTTCCTCCAGATTGCTATTGGAATCCAGGGTATTGGTGTAGGCCAAGAACTCATCGGTGACCTCAGCCAAATCCACATCGGTAATATCCATCTTCTTGGCAGAGATGAGCTGTAATAGAAGATCGAACGGTCCCTCAAAATTAGCAAGAGCCACCCGAAAACCAGTGATTTCAGGCTGCACCGGATTATCACCACTGCTCCTGTCAGCATGAGTCCCACAAGACTTCAGCCGGGCTGGCAACAGGGGTGCGTTTGTCTCAGAGGTGAGAGTATTCACGTGGACATCACTGATAAGCAGAGGTGCGTTCAATAACTTCTTTTGCTAAGTCAAGGTACTGATGTGAAGCCTCGGTAGAGGGGGCCCACGTCAGGATGGGTTCACCCACAGCAGAGGTTTCCGCGAAGCGAACAGTTCGTGTGATGACAGTATCAAAAACCGTGTCTTCAAAAACGTCCACTAAGCGATTCATGACATCGCGAGCGTGACGGGTGCGGCGGTCATACATTGTGACCAAAATCCCGAGAATGTCCAGATCAAAGTTGAGACGATCTCGAACTTTATCCACTGTATCGGTCAGAGAGGCAAGACCTCTCAACGAGAAGTACTCGCACTCCATAGGGATAATCACCCCCTGAGCGCAGGCCAGGGCGTTGACGGTCAGCAAACCCAGGGAAGGCTGACAATCCAAAATGATGTAGTCATAGTCCTGCCTGATAGGGCGCAATGCTCTGGCCAGAGTCTGCTCGCGTCCTACCTCATTGACTAATTGAATCTCGGCAGCAGACAGATCAATGTTGGCTGGAATGAGATCCATATTGTCCATAGCGGTGTGTCGAATAACACTATGAACAACAACGTTGTGGTCAATGAGGAGGTTATAAACTGTCTCCTCCAACTCATCATGGGCGACACCAAGTCCAGCCGAGAGACTCCCCTGCGGGTCTAGATCAACAAGCAGGACCTTTCGTCCGAAAGATGCCAAACTAGCGCCTAGGTTAATGGTGGTAGTAGTTTTCCCCACACCACCTTTTTGATTACTGATCGCAATAATCTGAGCCGGGCCATGTTTCGTGAGAGGCTCAGGTTCTGGGAGAGATCTCAAAGGACGACCAGTCAATCCCCGCTTGCCCTGAGAGGTATCTTGTAAATCCTCATCAGCCATGAGCCACCCTCTCTGTTGTGAACAGTCCACACACGAACAATCTCAAATTACATCGTCGTAGTCTCTACCCTACCTTAGGCACGCGGATGGGTAGATGCCCAGACTTCTCGCAGGTTATCAACGGTGACATGAGTGTAAATCTGAGTAGTAGTAACAGAGGAGTGCCCCAACAACTCCTGCACCACACGCACATCAGCCCCTCCCATAAGCATGTGAGTGGCGAAGCTGTGACGCAGGGTGTGAGGATGAATGTCCTCATTCAAACCGGCGCTTAGTGCTCGTTTTTTCACCACTTCCCATGCACTCTGCCGAGACATAGCCCCACCCCGCTTGTTGAGAAACAGTGCATGGGAGCGTCCCTTATCTAAAGCTGGCCGCCCTCTCACCACATAGTGTTCAAGCGCTTCACGTGCGGCAGAACCCACAGGGACGAGGCGCTGTTTATTTCCCTTGCCGGTCACCATCAACATCTCGTCGCTCTGAGCGACGTCGTCAAGCCATAACGCCATCGCCTCTGAAATCCTCATCCCTGTGCTGTAGAGCAACTCCAAGAGAGCGCGATCTCGAAGATCCACCCCAGATGCATACTCTCCTACAGGAATGGACTCCAGCAATGCTGTGACCTGTGGGATAGTGAGAGTCTCTGGAAGCTTTCGCACACCGGCAACGGGATGTATATCGGCAGCCACATTGTGACTGACAAATCCCTCGCTGAGAGCAAATTTATGGAGTCCACGAATAACCACTACAGCACGGTTCACCGAGGACACAGCCATATTCTTGTCGTGCAGCTCGGCTACAAAGGCTTCAATATCAGCCTCTGTGACATCCTCCAGGCCACTTCTTCCCAAAGAATCTAGCCAGTCAAGATAGCGCTTCAGATCTCGCTTATACCCATCCACAGTATTGGAGGAGACTCCCCTCTCCACCACAAGATGAGCTAACCACGTATCTGCACATTCCGCTGGACTAGCCATGAATTCGTTTCATATCAGGCACAACGCCCATTGCTTGACGACGCCGTGCAAGAGCCGTAGGGCGAAGATCGAAGGGCGTATTCACACAGCGGGCCTTTGCACGCCCTGAAAGAACCTCATAGGCGCTGAGAATAGCGGCAATAGCAGTTGAGTTATAGATTTCGCCAGCAAGAACGCGGTCATGTGCCTCTGTGAGATCAACCCACATGAGTTCCATGTCCAGTTCCTCATCAACCCGAGGAGGTTGCTCGACTGCCTGGAGATCCTGAGCGAGGTACACACGGATAACCTCATCACAAAAACCAGGACTGGACGCGACGTCGATAAGCAGGTGCCATGATGTAGCACTCAATCCCGCTTCTTCTTTCAACTCCCTGCGTGCGCAGGTCAGGGGATCTTCTCCTGCTTTATCCAGAAGCCCTGCTGGGATTTCCCAGAGACGGCGCTGAAGGCTATGGCGATACTGCCTGACCATAGCAAGACGGTGATCCTGATCAACAGCAACAACCGCTACTGCGCCGAAGTGCTCAACAATCTCTCGATGGGCAGTGGAATTGCCCGGCATATCAAGCACATCACTGCGAACAGACAGAATTGGGGATTCACAGAGCTGAGCAGATTCACGAACAGTGAACTCATGCATTAGTGAGCTGATTTCCGCTCAAGCGCAGCAGCAATAAGCCCCTTAAAGAGAGGATGAGCCTTTGTCGGCCGAGATTTGTACTCTGGATGTGCCTGGGTACCAACCATGAAGGGATGGACCTCCTTGGGATACTCCACAAACTCCACCAGATTTCCATCCGGGGATGTCCCACTAAACTGCAGCTGTGACCCATCTGTAATCTGCTGGCGGTAGACGTTGTTTACCTCGTAGCGGTGACGATGACGTTCGGAAATCTCACGCTCACCATAAAGCTCGGCTACCAGGGAGTCTTCTGCCAAAACAGCCGGATAGGCGCCCAACCGCATGGTGCCTCCCAGATCAGCTTCACCGGAAACCGCAGCCATTTGCTCGGCCATCGTAGAAATCACTGGCGTCGTAGTCTCAGGATCAAATTCTGTGGAGGTGGCATCAGGAAGTCCAGCCCTTCGGGCAGCCTCAATGACCATACACTGCAAACCAAGGCACAGGCCTAGAGTGGGTATCTTGTGGTCGAGGGCGTAGCGAAGGCATCCAATCTTCCCCTCGATACCACGGATACCAAAACCTCCGGGAACCACGATGGCATCCACTCCACTGAGAGCTTGTGCAGCCTCGTTCTCCGTCACGCAGTCATCAGCGGCAACCCACTGAATACGGGCGTGCTGTTTATAGGCAAAAGCACCAGCGTGAAGTGCCTCCACCACGGAAAGATAGGCGTCCGGAAGATCAACATACTTGCCGACGATCGCTACACGAATCTCGCCTTCCGGGTGACGGACTCTGTCCAAAAGATCAGACCACAAAGTCCAATCCACATCACGGAAAGGCAAATTGAGTTTACGGATGAGGAAAGTATCCAGGTGTTCCCGATAGAGCACATCAGGAATGTCGTAGATAGAGCGAGAATCTGGACATGAGATAACGCCCTCTTGCTCTACATCGCACATTCGTGCAATTTTGTCTTTGAGGGCTACGGGGACATCTCGATCACAGCGCAGCACAATGGCATCCGGAACTATCCCGATGGAACGCAGTTCAGCAACAGAATGCTGGGTGGGCTTGGTTTTGAGCTCCTTGGAGGTAGCCAGGTATGGCACGAGGGAGCAGTGAATGAAGAAGATGTTGTCATGGCCAAGTTCTTGGCGAACCTGACGTACTGCTTCCAAGAACGGCAAGGATTCTATATCTCCGACGGTTCCGCCAATCTCCGAAATCACCACATCGGGAACATCACCATTGACATCCGGCTCCCGCATAGCGAGGATTCGTTCTTTAATCTCATTGGTGATGTGGGGAATAACTTGAACAGTTTTCCCGAGAAAATCCCCTCGGCGCTCCTTAGCGATGACGGAGGAATACACCTTACCAGTGGTGACATTGGCATTTTGGTTCAAAGAGCGATCCAAGAAGCGCTCGTAGTGTCCGAGATCGAGATCTGTTTCCGCGCCGTCGTCCGTCACGAAGACCTCACCATGTTCAAAGGGATTCATGGTTCCTGGATCCACGTTGAGGTAAGGGTCTAACTTCTGCATGGTGACGGAGAGTCCCCGAGATATGAGCAGCTGACCAAGGCTGGCGGCTGTCAATCCCTTTCCGAGGGAGGAGACTACGCCTCCAGTGACGAAAATAAACTTGGTATCCTGCTGCGCCATAGTGCCTCCGCGAGGTTCGTAGTAGAACGGCATTCCATGAAACCAGCCCAGGTAGAAAAAACCCGCGGGCTTGGTTTCCCACGGGTCTTCAGTATAACACCGAAGTCTAAGACTTCAGGCGCCTGGCATTTTAGGGCATTTCAGCTGCAGCATTGCTGGCAACTCCATAAGCTCCATGCGCGCCTTCAAGTTGCTGCGCCAAGGCCAGGATAGTCACTACCTGACCAGGAGAATAGGTGACCGAATCAACAGTGCTCACGGGAGATTCTGGATTCGACCGAAGAATACCAACAACTCCATCACCAGGAGCTTCGGTGACCGGACTAGCCACAACCACACCGTTACTCATCTTTTTTATAGTGGTTGCAATGGTGGCAAGACGAGTGGGAGCATCTCCTGGAGGCATATCCCCTGTGACAATAAGCACCGCCTGAGCGGGAAGCACAGTACCGGGAGTGTAAGAAATGACCTTCTGATCGGCAAGCCCAGTGAGAAGGGCTGCCCGATCTGCTTCTCTCACCAAAGGTTCAGCTGTTTCGTTATCTAACAACAACGCTGCACCCAAAGCCGTTGCCACTCGTTCGCCAGGTGCTGGGTTCTTCGGCAAAGACACAGAGTCCGGAAGAGACTTCTTCACCGCAGCAAACACGGGCACGCCATTCTTCGGATTGAACAACGCACTGTTCAAGGTGATGTCAGCAGCTACGCTGCCACCAGCGGCGTCGATAAGCTCTTTTAAGGAATCCACGACATGAGAATCAGCATCATCAGTATGAAGTACAGCGATAGGCCGATTCTCTAGCGTTGTAGCCACAAGGCGTGCCCGATTCTTCTGAACCAAGAGGTCAGAGGTTTCGGACATTAACAACACTGACTCAGGGAGTTCCTCTCCGGCTACCGTTGGGGCGGAATAACCAGCTGCTGAAAAGACCGTTGCCACAACGGTGCCTGCCACTCCCACAGCAACACCAAGACCAAGACCAGTGATAAGCATGGGGAGGCGATTATTGACTTTCCGAGCCATGATCTCAGTTCCTTCCTAGTGCCCCATCGAGGAGGCTACGCCCTGGACAAAATGATTCCACGAATTCTCAATGTTCTCCACAAAACCTGCACTTCCGTAGAAGCCCATGACGACAACAATCACGGCGATTGCCAATAGGACGGCCAGAACTGCGCTGATCCACGCACCATAACGGTTAGTTCTGGTGTTATACAGAGTGCTAATAGCCTCAGAGGACACAAGACGATCTGCGCACTGAGCACGCACCATGAGGTGAGCTGCGGAGTCTTTATCAGTACCACGCATGACCGAATTCAAGGTGAAGTCCGTGGAAACCAGAACAATGAGGTCAGCTTGGTGGTAGCCAGCCAACAGAAGAGCTAAATCCCGGGAAGACTTTATTGAGGAGGGAAAAGTAAGGCCTCCTATGCCTAGCTCTTGAATGCGATCAATACCCTCAGCGGCACCCTCAGCGTCAGCCGGAAGGATAACTGTGGCACCCCCACGAAGAGTATCCGGCTTGACTTCCTCTGGATTAGCAACAATGAAATCAATCTTGTAGCCCAATTCCATGAGGTCATCGGCTGCCCCATCCACCGCGATGAGAACCGGAGACTGCTCTTTGATGAAGTCTTTGAGAGAAGCCATAGCTGCAGGTATGTCAACATCTTGAGTGACAATCACAACTTTGCATCCTGAAATGCGTTCTGCAACGTCTGGAACTCCGAGACCATCAATCAGGAGAGGTGACTCTGTTTTGACAAAACGCTGAGCATCCTCGAAAAAGCTCTCCATGTGGTGATTGAGAGCCTGTTTTCCTTTGATAAAGCGCAGCTGAGCGCGCTCTAGGTCCAAGACAGTCCCAGCGCCGATAGAGTCGGTTCCAAAGAAAAGCTCGCCGTCTTCAGTCAGCCGTGCTTTCTTCCCATTACGCAATCCTTTGAGAAGATCCTCACCTGTGTTTTCCACTAAGGTGATGCCTTCATCCAGCATCATTTGTGCCCCATAAATGGGAATACGACCTGTAGAGAACTCGGTGAGATTCACCACTGCGGCAGGCTTAGCGTCGATAAGAGCTTGGGCAAACCGGCGGTCAATATCTGCAGCGTTAATCACTGCGATATCCCCCTGTGCCAGACGCTTAAAATTACGGGAGCGCACCCCGGAGGTGAGATCCCGAATCACTCCATGATAACCAGGTAAATCATCGTTGCGTGAGAATAAACCCATGAGGGTCATTGTTCACTATTGTTACCGCTGAGACGCAGTAGCCACGCTGAAGAACGCAGATTTCTCACGTTCTGCTAGCTCAAGAATCTCGCGTGCATGAGCCCGTCCGCTTTCAGTATTGTCCAATCCCGCCAACATCCGCGAGAGTTCGGCAATCCGGGCATCTCGATCTAACCTCACCACCCCGGAGATGACCTCATCGTCACTGGTGGACTTTTCCACGTGCCAATGAGCATCGGCGAAGGCCGCTACCTGGGGAAGATGCGTAACCACGATGACTTGATGTTTTGTGGCCAAGCGTGCCAGACGACGCCCTATCTCCACCGCAGCTTGCCCACCGACACCCGCGTCCACTTCATCAAAAACCAGGGTTGTACCAGAGCTTCCACGAGCCACAATCACTTCCAGACCTAGCATCACCCGGGACAACTCTCCCCCGGAAGCGGCTAAGGCTAAGGGTTGAGATGGCGCTTTAGGTGTAGGGGCAAGCCGAAGTTCTACTGAGTCAATACCATCGGCGGTGGGTTTCTGAGAAGACAGCACAACCTCCACGCGGGCTTTTGGCATCGCGAGCCCATGAATTTCAGTTGTGACCTCCCGCGCCAATTCCTCTGCGGCGCGATGCCTCGCCTTCGAGAGCTTTTTTGCAGCCGACACCATCTTTTTTTCGGAATTCTGGACGTCCTTCTTGAGAGACTCCAGGGCCTCGTCAGAAACGTCAATGGAATCCAGCTTCGCTTCAGCCTCGTCGCGCCACCGAAGAACACCATCTATATCCGAAGCGTACTTCCGCATGAGTGCCTTGAGGTTCTGCTGGCGCTGGAGCAGTTCCTCTAGCTGCCCAGAGTCTGAAGGCAGTTCGGAGAGATAAGCACCCAACTCTGAACTGATATCTGCCAACTCTGTACTAACCTCATGGAGCCGAGAGGCTAGATCTTTCAAAACTGGATCTGCTGTCTGTTCTAATGCTGAGGCTGCCTGCCCCACCGCATCCGAAGCCGCTGTCTCATCTCCATAGTCACCGAAAACTTCGGAACCATCAATTGCGCCTACAGCAAGACGTGCAGCCTCTCTCAATGTATCTACATCTTGTAAGCGCCGAATCTGCTCAATAATTGTGCGATCTTCCCCCGGTTGCGGCTGAACGGAATCAATGTCCATCACCGCAAAGCGCAATCTATCCATCTCCTGCGCCAATTCCCTGCGAGATTTCACCCGTCGGGAGTAGTCCCGTGCCAAGCGATACCAGGTGGAATAGATCTGCCTGTAGGAAGATTTGAGAGCAGCAATCTGTGGATCAAAAGCATCAAGAGCTTCTAATTGCCGTTCAGGGGATAACAGACGAAGCTGATCATTTTGGCCATGAATGGTCAACAGATCCTGAGTAAACTGACCTAAACTAGCAGCTGGTACGGACCGGCCACCGAGATGCGCGCGGGAACGTCCTGTGTTCTTCACCGTGCGGCTGATAATGTATTCGCCATTATCATCGGCTACAGCTCCAGTTTCCCTCAGAACCTCCTCCACGGAAGCAGCCGCGTCTGCGTCTAAACCCTCAACGGAAAAAGCCCCCTCCACCGTAGCTGCGGTAGTACCCGCACGCACCCGCGAAGCATCGGCACGGCCACCGATAAGAAGGCGCAAACCCGTGACCACCATAGTTTTTCCAGCGCCGGTTTCACCAGTGAGCACGGTAAGGCCTGGAGTCAGTTCCAGGTTAGCCTTCTCAATGACACCTAGGTTTTCAATGGCCATCTCGGACAACATGGCGGTCAGTCTACCTATTGTCTCTCGTCCGCAGTATGGCCATCTAGTCCCTCGCCTGTAGGGGCACTGCCTCCCTGAGTGTCACCATGTCCTCCAGGGCCACGCCACCCCTTTGTAGGAAGTTGCAGCTTAGAAACCAATCTATCCGTGAAGTTGAAATCATCCAGCCGCACCCATTTCACGGAGCGACGCCCGCGCTGAACCTCCACTCGTGACCCCGGCGGCATAGGGATTTTCCGAAAACCGTCAAGGACAGCTTCTGCCTGAGTGGAAGCAAAGTCAGATTCCACCGCCACCACAGACTGGGGACTTACAACCAGAGGCTTTGTAAAAAGTGCGTGGGCATTGTTGGGAACAACCAAAATGGCGTCCAGGGATGGCCACAAGACTGGCCCTCCCGCAGAGAATGCATACGCCGTAGACCCTGTAGGTGTTGATACCAAAACGCCGTCGCATCCAAAGGAACTTACAGGGCGTCCATCAACTTCCAGTGTGGCGTCCAAAACACCACTTCGTTGGAGGTTCTCGACACTGACTTCGTTGAGAGCAAATCCCCGACCGATCACCGCACGCTGACCATCAAAAACGGTGACATCTATAGTCATGCGCTCATCCACGCTATAGCTGTGCTGGATTACTCGATGAATGGCATCCTCCAAGGATTCAGCCTCTGATTGTGCCAGGAACCCCACGTGACCCAAGTTGATTCCTAGAACCGGGACATCTGCTCGATGAGCCAGATAGGCTGCCCTCAAAAAGGTGCCATCCCCGCCTAACACCAGAACTAACTCCACATTGTCTTCCGGAGACAGTTCATCCTCTAGGCGCTGCAATGTGTCTAATTCGGGGGCATCAGGGAAGGCAGCATCATCGAAAGTGGGACGTATGAGTACCTCAATGCCCGCTGCGTACAGCATTTCTGCAGCACGTACAGCAGATTCCCTATGACTCCGCTGTGCTGAATTGAGAACGAGGAGTACGCGACGTCCTGAAGCCGTCATTGCGGTCCTTTCTGCACGGCACGTGCCACCATGTCTTCGATAACGTCCTGCGGCTGAGCAGAGTCACCATCATCTTTCTTCAACCATAAGAAATACTCTACGTTCCCGCTAGGGCCAGGTAGGGGGCTAGCTGTGACTCCCTGAACACTGAGCCCAAGACTTTGAGCAAAGGCAGCACATTCTGCTGTTACCTCACAGCGCAGTTGTGGACTGCGTACCACCCCACCGTGCCCCACACGATCTTTTCCGACCTCAAACTGAGGTTTCACCATAGGAAGAAGATCAGCTCCGGTTTTCATGCATCCAGCTATTGCTGGAAGCACGAGTTTCAACGAAATAAAAGAAAGGTCTCCTACCATAGCGTCCAGAAGGCCTCCCGTCAGTTCAGGAGTAATGGAGCGGATATTTGTGCGATCTAGCACTGTGACTCGTGGATCATTGTGCAGGCGCCAAAGGAGTTGTCCGTAACCCACATCCACTGCCACCACTTCTGAGGCGCCTTGGCGAAGGAGCACATCAGTGAACCCACCTGTCGAGGCCCCTGCGTCCAAGACTCTGCGCCCCTTGAAGGAAAGACCTTCCTGAGAAAAGACATCCACCGCGCCGAGAAGTTTATGAGCACCTCTGGAGGCCCAAGAACTCTGTGGAACTGTCACCTTGATGGACACAGAATCTTCAACCTGTGTGGCTGGTTTCTGGGCAACAAATCCCCCTACCACAACGTGACCTGCTTTGATCCACTCCACAGCTTGTTCTCGCGAACGCGCTATTTTCCGACGTACCAGTTCAGCATCCAACCTCCGGCGAGTCATAGCTCTTCTCCTTGGAGAGCTCGGGAGAGAATATGATGCTCAGCCTCCAACTGCTTCGCCACATCTTCCAGAGTGGATGAAGGTTGGCTCTGGATAGCGCTGAGCGCCTCTTCTAACTGCTGTACCGTCACCCGGGAAGTACGCGGATCATGGGGAACTACCACAACATCTCCAACAGATCTTTGAGAACATCTTCCTGAGTATCAATCATCGTGACGGGAGAGGACTTCCCGGATAAGTCCCAAGAGACAGAAAGAACAGTCCTCACCACGTCCAGTGGAGTTGTTTCTCTGCTGCCTCCGCTCAGGAATAGAGTGTCCCCCTGTATCTGGGTCTGCACACCTCCACTGGGTTGGAGGTTCATATCCTCTACAGGCATGAGAAGACCTCTCAGATCAGGAGCAACGTAGGTGGGACGAGACTCCTTCGGGAGAGGAGCAAGTAAATCCCGCAACCTTGTTACCCCTGACAGGACAAGGAGAGTATCAAAACCGCTTGCTATTCCGGCACCAATGTCAGTGGATAAACGATCTCCCACAACAAGAGGATTCTTCATACCGTGGCGCCTCGCCCCCATAAGGCACATATCCGGCTGGGGCTTTCCCGATGAGACCCACTGTGTTTCAGCGCAGTCAGCTACCACTCGAGCCATTCCACCGTTACCAATCTCAAGACCACGCTCCGTTGGCAAAGTCTGATCTGTGTTTGTGATGAAGAAGCCTGCGCCCTGACGGATACTGAGAACTGCTTCGCTCAGCTGACCCCAGGTGGCGTCTGAGCAATATCCCTGAATAACGGCATCGGGAGCATCGTGAGAGCTTTCTACCACCGTCAACCCCGCGCGTAAACAGGCCTCTTTCAGATAGGGAGAACCCACCACTAACACCTTGACGTGGTCAGAGTAGGCGCGAATAACGGCGTCGATAGTAACTTCTGCGGAGGTAACTACATCCCAAGGGGACGCTGAAAAACCGAACCCTTCGAGTTTCGTCGCCACGGTTTCCGGACTGCGTGAGGAATTGTTTGTCACGTAGACAACTGGCACGTTCAGCGCTGACATAGTCTCCAGGGCGTGTGGAAGAGCATTCTTGCCTTTCCACACGGTTCCATCCAAATCTGCTAGCAGACCGTCATAGTGACTGATGACTGTATCCTGTGTGACCACGGTCTACAGTGTTCCTTCCAGCTCCGCAACACGGTCAGCGGCGTCGGTAAGGTGGTGCGTATCTGCACTGGCCACAGCCGCAAATCGCTCAAGGGCTACCTTGCTCTCCCCCGCAGACACTAAGGCATCAGCGTAAGCGTAGCTCAAACGCAGGTCTGTGAGCGTCTCCGGATGAAGCTTCGGATTATGAACTTCCAAAGCCTTCCGAGCTTCCTCATACTGACCCATATCCGCATGAGCACCGGCCACCACAATTGCTAGCTCAATACTGGATTCCGCATCTAACTGACGCGCCTCTGGACTTGCTGCTAGCTCTATTGCTTTGTCCGGTTTCCCTAAACCACGCTCTGCATCAGCCATAACTGCAAGAAGCCCAGGCCCTCCACTCATACGCCGGGCGGCTCGTAGCTCGGAGAGTGCTTCCTTCCAATCACCGATGTGGTAGGCGGCAATACCCGCGGTTTCTCTCACCACCGCAACCCGCCCAGCTCGAGCCTTCGCCGCCTGTGCGTGCCTGGCGGCTAACTCAGGGTCCTCATCCAGGTACATGGCACAGCAAATGAGATGCTTGGCCACCACGTCTGCGTTATCTTTGGAGAGCACTTTAAGGTCCTGAAGAACCATCGGATCCAATTCCTGCGCCTGAACATCATCAGGAATACTCGGTTCATTGCGCAAGAACTTCTGTTGGCGTTCCTCGCGGTAGCCAAACTTCTTTGGCGTGTGGCTCTGACGGTAATCAGTCCGGCCTTCACGACGCCGCCGACGCTCTTCCTGGTCACCATTCTTGCGGTTGCGAGAGCGCGCGGAATTCTCACGAGTATGCGTGTGGTCAGTGCGCCCGCTCTTGCGCTGCTGGTTGTCTAAGTGACCTGAATGCGCACGTCGGCTGTCTTTGTCGTGATTAGTTGCCATTGTGATGAACACCCTCAACTCGTCGTGATGTGGCTAACTGTGGATACTCTACCGGCTCTTGGCCTGTAGGCAGAACCATCCCAGCCAGCCGCTGTGAACCGAGCTCTTACCGACTGGGCTCATCGTCGAAGAGTTATTGC
This sequence comes from Actinomycetes bacterium, assembly GCA_023432405.1. Lineage (GTDB taxonomy): Bacteria > Actinomycetota > Actinomycetes > Mycobacteriales > Mycobacteriaceae > Corynebacterium. Next base: position 21,148 of record JAEYUQ010000028.1, read on the forward strand.
CAGCGAGGGAATAAAGATCCAAAGTTGAGCGTTATGGACTCATGTTTGGGTAAAAAGCCCAGCCTGGCTATTCATTTCAGAAGGAGGACAGACAATGTCTAATCTCTCACGATTCAACCCGCTGGCTCCTCTCGCAGATCTAGCCTCACTCCAGCGCGATTTCTTCGGCGACGACCCTTTCGGGCTTGTTCGCAGCGCTTCTGTTCCTACGACTGACGTCTACGAGAAGAACGGCACTCTCTTTGTTGAAGCTCACCTTCCCAACTTCGACCGCGATGATGTCAAGGTCAATGTTGAAGAGGGGTATCTGGTGATCTCGGCGGATCGCCATGAAAAGTCCGAGGACGCAGACCGCAAGTATGTGGTGCGTGAATCCTCCACTAGCTTCAGGCGTCGGATTTCGCTACCTGACGGCGTTGATACCACCGCGATTAATGGATCCCTTGACGACGGCGTGCTGACGGTGGAGATTCCTTTGCCGAAACCGAAGGAAGAGCGACACGAAATCACCATTAGCTCGAAGAAGTCTGGCGCCCAGGTTGTCGAGTCCACTGAGGAAACCGAGTAAAAGACGGGCACTAAGGAGAAGGCGGATGCCAGAGCGAGAAAAAGTGCAGTGTACGGGGAAGATCCTCGGCTAGGGGAAGGATACCGAGTGCAGGGCACATTCTTTCGAGAACCAGTCCGGCGAACTAGGAATCATGCATCTGCGGGAACTCTTTGAGCTTTTACGTGTCCATGTGGACGCCAGCACCTGGTGGCCTGCGGACACTCGTTTTGAAGTTTGCGTAGGTGCAGTTCTTACTCAAAATACTGCCTGGACAAATGTGGAGATGGCTATTGCCCAGTTGAAAGGGGCTGACGCTCTCTCCCCAGAAGCCCTGATTCGGATGCCCTCTCTGACCCTCCAGCAACTCATCCGCCCCTCTGGGTATTACAAGACAAAGACGACGTATCTCAAAGCACTCTCCGAATGGTTTATTAACCATGACGCAGAGGCCAACGGCTTTGACACACAGAGACTCCGACAAAGCCTGCTCAAGGTCCGTGGCATAGGTCCTGAAACCGCGGACGATATTTTGCTTTACGCTTATCGACGCCCCGTCTTCGTCTGGGATCTCTATGCTCGCAGGCTTTGTGAAGTTGCGGGTTTGGGCACCTTCTCTACTTACGAGCAGGCTCGCGCTACGCTCAACCACCACCTTGTGGAAGAGGCTTTTTCAGTTGATGAGCTTGCTCTGTTCCATGGCCTTGTTGTAGAAGCCGGCAAACAGGCACGAGCCGCAGGTGACAGAGACCTCTTTTATTCAGAGCTTCTTGCTTCGGAGGCTTTCTCCTGACGATGCGATTTTCCCTAGGACTTTCCTTGCTGGGGCTGTGAACCTTCCAGCCGCCCGTGTCTCCGGGCTAATCGTCGGAATAGCTCTCAAGGAAAGCACAGGCGTACATCCTTGGCTATGTTCCAATCCCCCCCCAAAAAAAACGAAGTAAGAAAAACCAAGATACCTCAATCAATAGGGCGCACTGGGGCGTGCTCTGATGACGCGATAGAAGAGCGCTACTGCTCAACACTGGAAACCGAGTATTACACGCTGCATAAGCGGATGCGTCCACGCTTTGCGGGAAACCCACTAAGAGATTTGAGTTTCATCACGCCCCAGGAACAGTCACACGTACGGCGCCATCCTTGGCAACATATACCTTTGCGGCGAAAGCCGCTGCCAAGTTAATCCTCTGCCATCCTTCCCCGTTATCTAGGGGATAGCCCGAAGGCAGAGCCGTGTATCGGATCACCAGTTCTCGTTGCGCAGCCGTGAGATGAGGAAAGCGAGTTCTAAGCAGTGCTTGCACACCTGAAGGAACGGTGAGCGGCTTGTTTCCTGCCTCGATTTGGGGAAATCCGTACGTCATACGCTTCGTATAGGAACTGACTGCCTCGGCATCTGACATGAGTCCGGTTTCATGCCCCGCAGCCGTTCCTGCCTCGTCCTGGTGTACGGCTTCAGCGATGGTGGATCCTAGACGACGCTCAAGATCGGTGCGTAGTTCAGAGGTACAATCCCTGACGTAGCGCCCCATAACTGGATCCAGATCATCATCCACAGCAACGGCCGTTCCCATCATTCGACCCCCAATCACATCGAGTGGGTAATGAACGCCAAGAACAACCCTGTGGTATCCAGACTCAGAACTTCTACTAAGTATTTGAGGCCCAAGCTCCGGAAGCATAACTGCCAAAAGCGTACTCACCCATGTGGATTGATTCGTATGGCCCGAAGGGAAGGACTTATCCGCTGGATAGAGGTTGTTACCAGGCAGGTTGTAGCGTTGAATACGGTTCGGCGCCACCTGAAATGGTCTATCGACGTTGAATGCTGCCTTTTCTAAAGCAGTAGATCCAGTGAGTCCGCCTCCCAACGATGCCCATCCCTTGTCAAGGAGAATGGTCGTTTTGGGAACTGTCCGTTCTGAAATAGCCGCCCTCAGAGCACCGCCCACGCGAGGGCCCAGGGCATAGGAGAGCTGCTTCACAAGCCCTCCGGTATCCACTACTGCATCAGCCTGGGCTCGTTTTATCAGAGCCGAATCTGCGCTGTTGTTAATAGCCACAACCATATCCAGGTTCTGCTTCATTACTGACGGGTGACGAGCACGAAGATCCTGGTATCCATCCAGAACGTGATAATAACGTCCTTTTACCGTGAGACACTCCGCATTGTTACCACAGGTATCTCCAGAACTGGCGGAGGAAGGTATCTGAAAACTTGTAGCTGAGGCAGGTGACATCGCGCTTTGGCAATCGAGTACAACCGTTGTCACTGCCAGTAAGAACGCGAGTACGGATAACCGTAATAAGCCACTGGAATTCGTCCGGGGAGAAGAAGAACCTTCGCCAGTAAAGCCACTATCGCCAACCACAGACCACAGATTAACTCACTCGTGTGAACTCACATTGAACGTCACTCAACGCAGAGCAGAAAGATGAGGAAACCTCAGAATACGAAAGTGCATATCTCTCAGTGGTGGTTATGACCAGGACTGAGATAGGCGACCATAATAAAGGTTGATTATTCAATATCAAGGGGTTAAGTCCTGCTTTCATAAAGTAGTCACTATCCGCTTGAGTGTTCGTTGCTGAGGAGAAATCAGTGAGTACTCAACATGGTTCCACCGCCAACCACTCGCCCACCAAGCCTAAGGTTCTGTGGGCAGCAGCCATTATTGCCCTAGGCGGTCTTCTCTTCGGCTACGACACCGGAGTAATCTCTGGTGCATTGCCGTCTATGACCGACTATTTCCGCCTCAAGCCACTTTCCTCTGGAGTTGTGGTGAGCTCCCTGGTTGTCGGCTGTGCCATCGGCGCTTTTGCCGCCGGTGCCCTGGCTGATAGGTTTGGACGCCGCCTAGTCCTTATCGCCTCAGCAGTGATTTTCGTTCTCGGCGCCTTAGTAGCAGCATTCTCGATAAACATTCCCATGATGGTGATTGCCCGTGTGATCCTGGGTCTCGGGGTGGGTGTGGCTTCCAACATCGTGCCTATGTTTATCTCTGAACTGGCACCCCCACATCTGCGCGGGCGCTTGGTCAGTCTTAACCAACTCCTCATCGTCACAGGAATTATGTTGGCGTATCTTGCCAACTACTCTCTCCACGGGATTTCGCACGACTGGCGCTGGATGTTCGGCCTCGCCGTCATTCCTTCTCTGCTATTTGGCGCCGGAATTCTCCTCCTCGATGAATCGCCACGCTGGTTGGCTCTGCGCGGTCAGGTTGATGAGGCACGCAGAGTTCTCAGTAGCGTTCGATTCCCCGAGGAAGTTGAAGCCGAGCTGGCCGATATTCAGGCCAGTGCCGCCCAGGAGGAAGCCTCTGGATCTGGATTCCGCTCCCTAGGCGATCGTCGTCTACGCAGGGTTCTCATTGCAGGTATTGGTCTGCAGTTTCTTGGCCAACTCACAGGCGTTAACGCAGTGGTTTACTATGCTCCCAGCATTTTTGAAAGCGCTGGCCTAGGGGCGTCGGCAGCACTCCTTGCCACAGTGGGAGTAGGCGTTGTCAACGTCCTCTTTACCTTTGTGGGCATGGCTCTGGTGGATCGCCTCGGCCGTACCAAGCTTCTGGCCACCGGAGCTTTCTTTATGGCTATCTTCTTAGGCGGCTTGGCTTACGTCCTCATGTCCGAGTCTCACACCTCACTGACCTCAACCATGGGTATTCTCTGCGTATTCGGGTACATCGCTTCGTGTGCAGCAACCTTGAATGTTGTGGTCTTCATCATTGCCTCCGAGCTCTACCCGCTGCGTGTGAGGGGTGCAGCCATGAGTGTCACCCTGGCCGCCAACTGGACCATGAGCTTTGCGGTTTCACTGACCTATCTCAGCCTCTTTGAAGCCTTCGGCGGTGCCGGCACCTTCGGCGTCTACGCCCTAGTTGCTGTGGGATTAGGCTTCTTCGCTCTCGTCGTTATCCCAGAAACCAAGGGCAAGAGCCTCGAACAGATTGAGCGCGAGTACGCCAGCTAGTCCACCACATAATCGCCCTACCAGCTCGAGAAGATAGCCCGCACTTCCGCAGATGAGGAAGCCGCTATAAGAAAGTCAGATACATGAAATGAATGGCCGCATTCTTTCCTACACCAGTACAGGCAACCCAGATGCTCCCCTGATGGTGGCACTTCACGGTGTCACAGATAACGCCGCTTCCCTCACTGATCTCGCAGAGCACTGGTCCACACGCTATCGGGTAGTAACCATCGATGCCACCGGACACGGATCATCGCCGCGGTTCCCCGACCTACACAGTTGCGACCCCATGCAGGTGATGATCGCCGACACTGTAGCCACTATCCACCACATTGCCAAAGATCGCCCCGTCATTCTCATGGGGCACTCTATGGGTGGGGCGATTTCTTCTGTAATAGCAGCCCAACACCCAGAATTGGTAGACCGCCTCATTCTCGAAGAACCCGCCTGGCTAGAACCACACCAGATCGCTCACTACCGTGCCCAAGGAGCAACGCTTGCCAAACATCTTCGCTGGTGTAGAGCACACCCACTGGAGGCTTTCATAGACCAGCAACGTGACTACCCCACCTGGCCGCTTAACGACGCCCTCGGTTGGCTGCAGGCCAAAACACAAACAGATCTAAGGTTCATAGAAACCGGAATCGTGGCACCACAGGTGTCCTGGAGGGAGGTGGCCAAGGAACTCACTGTTCCCACACTCATCATCACCTCTGACGGCGACGATGTTCTCCTAGGGGAAAACCGCATCGCTGACATTAATGCCCTTGGAAATCCGAACATTCACTGCGAACTACTTCCCGGCTGCAGGCACTGTGTACGCAGAGAAAAACCAAAAGAATTCTACGCACTGATTGATACCTTTCTTTCAGCGACTCTTCATAAGTAAGGGGTACAGTTGTTGTGAGGTGTCATGATTCTTGTAGACGAAAACGAGTGCTGACCCTTGTTTGCTGGGCGCATTGAGAGTCCGCCCGTAAACCTTTGTGTGAGCTGTTCAACCGCCTGCTCAGTTGTTTCCGCGACAGGTGCCGGAGCAACCGCCAACTCATCCGGATCGCCTTCGATCTGCCGCAGTTGCTGTGGCGGGATTGCTGTGGGTTTGGTTGTCAGTTTTCCTTCTGATCTTTTAGGCCGCGAGGGTCACGGCTGGTTCCATGATTGTGTCGTATCCGATGGGTGTCAATTTCCCTAAGGCTCGTTGGCGGGGTTTCCTGTGGTAGGTACGTTCGACCCAGGAGGCGATCGCGGAGGAAAACTCACCGTGGCTCGTCCAGGATGTGCAGTTAAGAACATTCTTTTATACGAGAGAGAAGAACGATTCCATCGAGGCATTGTCCGCGCAGGCTCCGACCCTGCCCATCAAGCCCTTCGCCCCGTAGAATTTCAGGGCGGCACGGAACTTTCGAGACCGCAATTGCAAGCCGCGATCACAATGGACAATCACACCATGAGGACTGCCTCGTTTTTTCTCATCGCATCATCAAGAGCTGCCACCACTAGACGTGATGTCACCCGCGAACCGGTCGCCTACCCCACGATTCTTCGTAAGCACAAATCCTTGACCGCACACAGGTAAACCTTGCCCTCCCCGGCCCCATGCTCGGTCATGCCGGTGACCCACACAACGGTGAGCCTACCAGCGTGGAAATGCCTAGCACGCAAATCAGCGTAGACCGGGGACCCGTCTTCTTCCCCACACGGCCTACGCCCAGAGAGTACCCAGAACACACCAATCTGCGAGCACAAGGGTTACACACGACGCTCGGACATCCTCACGCCTTGATCCTGAAACTCATCAGCAATAAACCTTGAGCCACACTCAGGATCATCAGCGTGAATCCGGCGAATCTTTTCGGTAAAACCTGCTTCCTGAGCTTGCCTGTTAAAGACCGGCTTAACCTGCCATGTGCAGAAGGCTTGACCAGAAAACGTCAAAACCCGAGCTACGAATCGTCACGGTTGCCTGTCCCTGAACGATGAACGCTTCCAGGGTCGGGAAGATTCTTCTTCGCCGATCACCACCTGGCTCACGTAGGCTGCTGCGGCGCGCAGAACGTCGTTGTCTATCTCTAGCTCACGAATCCGCTTCACAGCCACGCTCATCTCCTTGGCGACCTCCGGATCGTTCGAGGGGCTCATCCCATCAGCCTGCACACACGCGCGTGTGATCCACTTTTATAGAAAGGAGCGCAAGACCCCCAGACCGGCACACACCTGCCGACAAGTCATCCACGATTCCACAAGCGCGACCACATCAGCCATAAACTGCTCGCCATACAACCTCGGGCATGACCACCATCCTTCCCTACCCCACACCCGTGACACAACCCAGATGCCAACCAAACCCACAGCAAACCCCAACACCAAAAGCCAAAGACCGCCTAAACTACTACAAATATGGGTTTTCCCGTCCACAAAACTTGACACAGCCCAACTCAAGTCGACAGGCTCGAAAAAATCAGCCCATACCAACTGTCAGTACGTACAACTAATCAGAACTTAAGGAAGCTCAGCAAAACTATTGCCATCAATAATCATTTGCTTTAAGGTGGATGATATTAACCCAGCTACTTCGTGCCTATCCCCTACATCCCTTTATCCCAGAGGTCTGATTATATGCGCCATCTTTTATGCGCTGTGTGTCTAGAGACACTGCTTGCACTTCAGCCACCTTCTGCTTTTGCGGATGAATACAGAAGTACTACAGCCTCTGATACGCCTGATTCTCTACCCCCAGCGGTGATCGAGCTCACCGATCAGAACGGACAGCCGATCGAATTTACTACAGCCGTAGATTCTGAGGGCGAACCGATCATTGTTAGCCCAGAAGGTGACGATCTCGGACTAAAAGTAGTTCTTCACCCAGCTACTGGAATTCCAACACTCGCACCCCGAGAATCCGGAGAAGACATCATTGAATATGCAGAGGGTGAATCCTCTTTCACCTTCTACGCATCTAATCGTGGCGGAATCGAGGTTCCTCCTGGTTACATCTATAATCCGAATTTAGCCCCCACAGGGCGCCATGACTATTGCACCCATTCTCCTGATCAATTTCCTTCCCCAGGTCTCAATGCAGATTTCAGCGGAGCTTGTGCCCGACATGATATGTGTATGGACAGAGCTGATGCTGCTGGAATTGGATATGCAGCGTGCAACAACGAATTATGGAGTGATATGGGCACGGTTTGCAGCAATGTCTACACAGCAACCGACCCGCGAAGAGCCGGTTGCGAAGCGTTCCGGGGCACTTACTGGACCGTGGTAACCGGTGCTCATCTCGGCAATCTGTAGGAGCTCACTGATATGAGAAAGCTAACCCCAACTCTTGAAGTTGCAGTCCTCGTTATAGGAGGCTGCGTTCTTCTCCTCACCCTCACAGTGGGTGATGTCCACTCACAGTGGCAGGGAATCGCAGCGATTCTCATTATGTTTGGTCTCGTGGGAACCCTGTACGGATCACTAGCAGCATTCTTCCGTCTTAGTCCGAGTCCACTGAAGTATTGTATTGCCATCACCATTGCTGTTATTGGCTGTGCTTGTCTCATCGCTCAACCCGATGGCTTACTTGCTCCGGCTCTTATTCCTCTCGGCGGCGGCGTACTCATGACGCTGGTGCTCCAGAGTGTTCAAAACAAACTCGTGGGAAGGAAGTCAGCAGAACCCTAAGACCTTCGCATCTGTTTCCGTGGTACCAAAGCGCGCTCACGGGCGTTCACGCGAATTGCATGAACGCCCCTTGTTATTCTGAGCAACTCTAGGACGACTACCTTCGACCACCCGCTGATGGTAGTGCCACCAGGAAGGAGGGCTCAAAGAAGCCCTAATCAGCATCACCCTGAGCAATAGCTTCTGCAGCCGGAGTAATAGCATTCTGCTTGACCAAAGCAATCACTGAACCACCGAGACCACCGCCCGTCGTGCGGGCTCCCAGAGCACCCGCTTGAAGTGCGGCCTGGAAGGCTGACTCCAGCTCAGGGGTAACCACCTCAAAATCGTCGCGAAGCGATTCATGGCTGGCCACCAGAAGCGACAAACCTGCGGAGGCAAAGTCACAGTCCACCAGATGTGCGTCCCCAGAGAAGAAGTCCAGCACCAAGGCTTTGCCTGACTCGCCCAGCAGAGGGGCACGCTGATCCAGACCACCTGTCGAAGCCCCACCACCTCATCCTCGGCAACCAGTTGAGCAGCACCCAACGCAATCGAGCACTCCATAGCCGCAGAGCTGGACAGCCCAGACCCCAAGGGAAGATCACTGACAATGGCTATGTCGAAGGCCTGCTTGATGCCCAGCGCCCAGATCGTTCCGGCCACATATCCCAACCAGGAGGACCGAAGCTTTGAAATATACTCGGTTATCTTCCTAGGCGTTTGCCCTTTTCCAATTGTTGCTGACCGCGTGTGTTGCCGCCAATACGTGTACTCGATTTTTCTAATGCTAGGTAGTCGGCTGCTAGATGTAGGGAGGGTGTTAGGTGTTTTGTGTGTGAGGCTTCGATCTAGGAGGAGTTTTCGGGTATTGGTTACTGTGTGACCGAATAACGGCCATGAGTCCCGAGCGGTGGCAACAAGATCAGCGCGAAGCTGATGGGCAACCTGGACATCGCCGAACTGATCGGCGAGCTATCGACGTCCACCGATAATGCCAGCGTCTTGGTCAAAGGTCTTGTGCAGGCCTCGATCAACGCGGGCTTGCAGGCTGACATAGGCGCGTATCAGGGATATGCTCACTTCGATCGCACGGGAGACTTCATCACAGTCTCGGCTATCGCACGCGGCGGAGGCTGAGTCTGCGTTTCTCACGGTAGACCAAGTCGGCATCGCTCCGCGACGTGAGCAACGCTGACACTGAGGGTCTCGGTGCCTGATAAATCGCAGTGTGAAAAATCTTTCCCTTTCAGATCCTCTCCCGATAATTCTCGACTCGAGGATTCAGATATCTCTCTAAACATTGACCACTTACTTCAGTTGAGAAGAATGAAGTGCCCAGTCAGAACAGCGCTCGTCTCAGAGTAAACCGCCGGTTGACCGCTTTAAAACCGAGGTTCCTCAGTCAGCAGAGTATTCTCTTCGCACTTTCTGCAGCGCACTGCAGAGCGACAAGTAGCGGCCGCGTTCTCAAAAGGCTATTTCCGTACCACTAGTCACTACTACCCCCATTTTGCAGTTCATTGCACTATAAAATTCAGCTATTAGAACTTACTCACCCTCGTTCGGGGTTATTTCTGGAAATTTTGAGTTTTTATTCCTTGGGTATTGCGTATGGTCTAGAGGTAATAATTTCCATTTTCCAACCTCCTCTGAAAGGTGGTTTCCTATGAAGGTTCTCAAGCGAGTAGGCGCGGCGCTAGCTGCGTGTGTCTTAGCGGTGAGTTCACCGGTTGCCCATGCCGGCTCATACCCCAACTCTGCTTCCGGATCCGCGTCCAACTCAGCTTCAGGGTCAGATCTCGGCTCGGGTCCAGACATCGGTCCCAACAAAGCGATGAACACAGATAACGGTGCTCCTCTGGGCGGCCAGGGCCCGATTCAATACTCCTTCCTCCATGCTTCTTTGGCAGCGCAGAAAACCCCCAACATGGCTCCCAGCGGTACCAATGACTGGGACTGTATTCCGAAAGCAGGTGACGAACCCGTCATCTTGATCCCCGGTACTGGGGAAGGCGCCTATGCAACCTGGTCATACTACGGCCCCAAGCTCAAGGCAGCCGGTAAGTGCGTGTACACCTTTGAGTACAATCCAGTCACCGTCCATGGTGACAATAAGGAGAAGCTCCAGTGGCTTCAGTTTGCCGGTGACATCCGTCAGAGCGCTGCAGCTCTCAAAGCTTTCACTCAGCGCGTCTTGACTGCTACTGGATCTTCCAAAGTGGATCTTGTTGGCCATTCCCAGGGAGGCGGGCCACTGCCGATCTACTACCTCAATAAGCTTGGAGGCGCAGCCTATGTTGATCAGCTCATTGGACTTGTTCCCAGTCATAGGGGAACCCAGCCATTAGCTATCGACAAAATCGCCGATGTTCTTCAGCTGCGCTATCCCCTGGAAGTTGTTTCTGGATTCTTCAACGCTGACGCTTGGATGCAGCAGCTCGCTGGTTCTGAGCTGATGAAGGAACTCTACGGAAACGGACCCATCACCCGCCCGGGCGTGAAGTACACAGTTCTCTCCACCAAATACGACGACGTCGTTATGCCTAACACCAATTCCTTCATCCGTGAGCCTGGCGTTAAAAACATCGAGATGCAGGACATCTGCTCAAAGGACTATACAGACCACTTTGGTTTTGCCTATGACCCCATTGCCTATCAGCTTGCAGAAAATGAGCTCACGGGTAAAAACAAGACACCAAAGTGCGTCTTTGTACGCCCATTCCACCAGTAAGTAACCGCTGCTGAGGCGGTTTCCTAATTTCCCTGGGCAAATGTGTTCCGGTAAGTCTCCTAGGCCAATCGACGCCCTCCCGCCGATGGCTGTGCTATCAGGAAGGAAGGCTGAGGGAACCCCTGGGAGGAAGCTGCCCTGGCAATAGCCTCTGCGGTCGCAGTAACGTCCTCCTCCTTCACCAGCGCAATCACCGAACCGCCAAAGCCACCACCGGTCATCCGGGCACCCAGCGCACCGGCCGTCAGCGCAGCCTGGAACGCAGACTCCAGTTCTGGAGTAACCACCTCAAAATCGTCACGAAGAGACTCGTGGCTGGCAATCATCGCCTGACCGAAACTGTCAAAATCACCGCGAGCTAACATATCGGCTGCCTGCGCAGTACGCTGAGTCTCAGCGACCACGTGGCGTACTCGCCTCCGCGTCACCTCATCAGGGTTACGTACAAGAGCCATGACCTCGCTCACGCTCAATCCTCGGAGATGCTTACCGTGCTCAGTCACATCTGTCATCACCGAGTCAATCAGGCCTCGGCGCGATCCGTACTGACCATCAGAGAGCGAGTGGGGTGCGTTGGTGTTTGCTACCAACAGAGATAACCCTGCTGCGGCGAAATCGCAGTCCACCAAATGCGCGTCCCCTGAGAAGAAGTCCAACACCAAGGCTTGACCTGCAGCGCCTAATAGAGATGCACGCTGATCCAATCCACCTGTCGACGCCCCGACGACGTAGTTCTCCGCAGTGATAGCAGCAGAAATAAGGCGATCTCTATCTGGTGTGCTCTCGCTCTGGGGATGAGCCCCTGCAGACACCGTATGCGACGAAGATTCGGGATCAGGGCTAAGAGGACTACTACCAACGCTGGAACCTGGCCGTGCTAACTCCTCAGCACCTAGAGCAACCGAGCATTCCAAGGCCGCCGAGCTGGATAATCCAGACCCCAGGGGAACATCGCTGACAATGGCGAGATTAAAGCCGCGGGTGATCCTGAGCGCCCAGATAGTTCCAGCAACATAACCTAGCCAACCTGAAGGATTACCAGGACCGACGTCGCTGAGAGAGATATCTCCCTGCACCGGCTTCCCACCCGGAATTACTGAAACTGCACAGATGCGATCATCGTCACGCGGCGCCATAGCCACAGCAGTGTTTTGAGCCAAGGCGAAAGGTATGGAAATACCTTCAGCATAATCAACGTGATCCCCGATGAGATTTACACGACCGGGAGCTGCCCACACCCCATCAGGCTCTACTCCGAAGTGCTGAGTGTAGAGATCTTGGGCATCCCGGACAAGGTCGGCGTCGTCACGGGTAGGCCAAAACTCGATCATGCCCACACCTCCCGGAAGCGCTCAGCAATACGCTCAGGAGTGGTGTCGCTGATCCATACTGCCTGCGCGGATTCAGAGCCTGCCAGGAACTTCATCCGATTCGGAGAGCGCATGAGAGAAAACATATCCAAGTGCAAGCGCCCACGGTCCGGTTGCTCCACGGGAGCTTGAGTCCAGCCTGCGATGTACGGCGTTTTCTCTACTCCCTCGAAGAACTTGTCATAAGCGGTGTAGAGCTTCTTGAGCAGCTCCGCCAGCTCAGCTTTTTCGTCGTCTGTGAGTTCAGCAAAGTTGGGTACCTGCCGTTTGGGAAGCACCATCACTTCTACAGGCCACTTCGCGGCAGCCGGAACAAACACCAAGAAATGCGTGCCATCAACCAGAACTCTGCGCCCATCCTGCAACTCGGAGGAGATGAGGTCATCAAACAGAGAGGGGTTCTGCTCCACCGAAGCAGCAATAGCTGCAGCACGAGGGGACAAGAAAGGATAGCTGTAGATCTGCCCGTGAGGGTGCTGCAGCGTCACGCCAATTTCGACGCCCCGGTTTTCGAAGGGGAATACCTGTTTAATGCCAGGAAGGTTGCTCAGTGCCCGTGTTCGATGAGCCCACACCTCAATGATGGTGCGAATTCGAGACTCTTCGAGGTCTTTAAACGACACGTCCATCTGAGGGGTAAAGCACACCACTTCACAGCGAGCCTTCGCAGGAGCCCGCGGTACCAAATGCTGCGGATCCGCAAACTCCGCGGCATCGTCAAGCTCGGCGCTTAGAGCAAAAGACGGGAAGCGGTTTTCAAACACCACCACGTCATAGTCACTGGCAGGAATTTCTGTAGGTAGTTCACCTTCTTTCGAAGGAGAAAGCGGATCCTCATTGGCTGGTGGCATGAAGGTTCGGTTCATACGATGAGCGGCGAATGCTACCCATTCACCAGTCAATGGATCCCGACGCATTTCAGAGCTGTGGCTGGTTTCTGGAAGATCACGAGGATCCGGAACTGCTCGGGATTTCTCACCCGAAAGATATTCGGGAGAATCGTCGAAGTATATAAGCTGGCGTCCGTCGGCCATGACGGTCTCAGTAGCGCGAACCTCATGGCGCACAGTCAGAGACATCGGAATTGTGTACTCCTTAGGTATATATGTGAGTTAAAAATATGTGGGTATGAAATGGGCAGTCCCGGTTACACCAGCACTGCCCAGATAATCAGGTGACTGTCCACCTGAGACGTCACAAGGGAGATGTAGTTAGGGTTTGACCTACTGCTCAGCTACTCCACCGGCTGGCGCCCCGGGTTCAGTGCTCACCACGATGGGAGCCAGCTTGGCCCAGAGGAAAAACACCACAGCCACGATGAGGATTCCCAAACCTACCCAGCCGTTGTAGGCAGATTCCTTGAGCTGCTGAGTGTCCGGATTAACTCCCGGATCCAAGAATTTCCAGGCCAGCAGGAGAACAACGCCATAGATTCCCAGCAGTAAGCCGATGACATTTCGAATGTCGAAAGCTCCAGCAGTCTTCTTGGACGCAGCGCTGTGCGTATCAACTGATTGATTCTGTGACATGAGTTTTCACCAACTTTCTGTACTAGAAGAAAATGACGTTGAGGCCAATTACCAAGACCAAGCAGATGATTCCCAGGGGAACCGTGCGGCGATACCACGGCAAGCTTGCTTCGGAGGCGTCTGTGATCTGTTCCTTCGGAGTAACCGAGGAAACGAAGCCCACCAACTCACTATCTGGCTTGGGTGTGGTGAACATGGATACCACCACAGAGACGATGACATCCACGAAGAAGGCAATTGTTGCCGCGAGGAACGCAGTTCCCTGACCAGGAAGATTCACGATGGGGTTGTCGCCCAAAGACAGTAACCAGAAGCAGACCGCGCCCAAGGTTCCAGCCACCAGGCCAGCCCAACCAGCATGAGGAGTCATCCGCTTCCAGAACATACCCAGAATGAAGGTAGCAAACAGCGGAGCGTTGAAGAATCCGAAGAGCGTCTGGAGGTAATCCATCACATTGCCGAAGTTGCTGGCCAGCAGAGCAGTAAACACTGCAATGGCAGTAGCAGCGATTGTGGCTAGACGACCAAACTTCAGGTAGTACTCATCCTCACGATCTTTGACCACATAAGTCTGCCAAATGTCATAGCTCATAACTGTATTGAAAGCAGAAATGTTGGCAGCCATGCCGGCCATGAAAGCGGCCAGCAAACCGGCCACCGCCACGCCCAACAGACCATTGGGCAAGAGGTCACGCATGAGGAAGAGAATGGCATTGTTCGGTTCTGAGGTTCCATCCTTGATGGGCGTGACGATAGCGGCTGCCACCATACCCGGAATAATCACGATAAAGGGGATGAACATCTTGGGAAAGGCGCCAATAATTGGGGTCTTCCGAGCAGAAGAGAGAGATTCAGAGGCCATAGCACGCTGAACCTCGACGAAGTTTGTGGTCCAGTACCCGAAGGACAGCACGAAGCCCAGACCAAACACGATGCCCACGGTGGACCAGAAGGGGCTGCTGAAGCCAGACAGCTCCATACCTGGCCAGGCGTGGAACTGGTAATCGTTAAGCTGGTCTTTCAGCCCTCCCCAGCCTCCAACGTGGCGAAGTCCAATCACCGTCAACGGAAGCAGAGCAGCCACAATAACAAAGAACTGCAGAACCTCGTTGTAGATAGCGGCCGACAGACCACCCAGAGTGATGTACGAGAGCACGATGACGGCAGCAATTATGAGAGTGACCCACAGGGACCAGCCCAAGAGGGCATTGACAATCTTCGCTAGAAGCAGGAGGTTCACGCCAGCGATAAGCAGCTGAGCCAGGCTGAACTGAATGGCATTAACGAGGTGAGCGATGTTTCCGAATCGCTTGCGCATGAATTCGGGAACGGAGCGGACTTTAGAGCCGTAGTAGAACGGCATCATGACAATACCGAGGAAGACCATCGCAGGGATAGCGCCAATCCAGAAGTAGTGCATACTCTGGAACCCATATTGAACGCCGTTGGCGGACATTCCGATGATCTCCACCGCACCCAGGTTGGCTGAGATGAAGGCAAGCCCGGTGACCCACGCGGGAAGTCCCCGCCCGGAAAGGAAGAAGTCAATAGAACTGGAGACTCTGCGCTTCGCTGCCCAGCCGATGCCGAGCACGAAGAGGAAGTACAAGGCAACCAGGGTGTAGTCCACCCAGGTAGCATCCAGTCTCAGAATCTGATCTGTGTGCATGATGATCCTTGCTGTTTAGTTTTCACAAAGTAGTGTTTCCATAAAGCTGTGGTTTTCAGTTGTTCACAGTGTCCGAATAGGCCTGAAGCTCAATACCAATGCTGCGGGTCTCCCCTGGTTCCAAGGCGCCAAGGTCTTCTCCAGTCACCAAAGCATTCGGCGGGCAGGTCATCGGTTCCACCGCAAGGGCACGTCCCCGGCCGGGAAAACCGCCGTCGATACGGGGGTCGGCGGTGTACACCTGGAACCAGGAACATTGTGGATCTGTACGCAGTTCAACGCCCTTTCCGTCCCTGTTAATGAGGCGCACGGTGCGCATCTGGGAGGAGGGAGAGGCCACATAAGCATGATCGAGAATGACATCATTCATGTCTTGACCATGTGCCAAATCCACTCCGGACTCCCACGCCGGAAGGCGATTCCCCACTGGGAGTTTTCTCTCCACGCTCAACGGTTGGAATTCAGTCACTGGAACAGTAAGAGCGCACTGATCTAAGGGCGCACCACAGGCGTTGAGGTAGGTGTGAACCCCAAAAGCCCAGGGGCAGGAGCTACTGCCTCCATTTGTCACGTGATAGACAACTGACAATCCCGAAGCGTCAGTAAGAGTGGCCTCCAAAGAGAGCTCCAATGGCCAGGGCCAGCCTGGTTGCGCAGGCATGCTCAAAGACATGCGAGCGGTAGCCTGATCTTCTAACTGGATAACCTCATCTACTATCCAGCGGTATCCCATGGCAAAGCCGTGAATTGAATTTGCGCGCTGGGGTTCTGTGAGCTCGAGCTGATACTGGGTGCCTTCCCAGGTATAAGTACCGTCGGCCACACGATTGGGCCAGGGGGCTAACACCACATTGCAAGAAAAAGGAGGAGCTTCCCAGCGCCCAAAGGGCTCTGAGAGAAGCTCCCCGTTATAGGTAAGAGAGCGAATGGCAGCTCCCCAGTCAGAAAAGATAGCGCGGTAATGGAAGGTGTGTAGTTCTGCTTCATCAGGCAAGTGCTGCGCCATCTATTCCACCCGCTTATCTGAAAGATGCTCTCTTGTGCAGCCTACCAAAAGGTCAGATGTCTGAACTAAAAACGAGCAAACATATTCCCACACACCTCAACAAGCAGGGAATATCCAACTAAAGGTTTATTTTCACTCCCCCGAAACTCTTCTTTCCGCGCCGCAAAACAATCCAGGATCCATGCAAAAGATCAGCCGAAGCGGGCTCCCAGGTGTCCTCGGTGATGCGGTTGTTATTCACGTAGGCGCCGCCCTCTTTTACTACGCGACGCCCCTCGCTCTTGGAAGCAACCAGCCCAGCGCCCAGCAGAAGATCTACCACCGTGCGGGGAGCATCCCCCGCCGGTTCGTATACATCGGTTTGCTGCAAAGCCCCACGCAAGGTGGACTCGTCCAGATCCCTTAGGTCTGCCTTGCCAAAAAGCGCCTGACTTGCTAGCTCCACCTGCTGTGTAGCACTAGCACCATGCACGAGGGTGGTCATTTCCCTGGCAAGGGTGCGTTGAGCCTCACGCTTATAGGCATGCTCTGCCACCTCAATCTCAAGCTGCGCCAACTCATCGTCGCCCAGGAAGGTAAACCAGCGCAAATACCGCATGACATCGGCGTCGGCAGAGTTAATAAAATACTGATACCAGCTATAGGGGCTGGTCATCTCTGGATCTAACCAGAGAGAACCCCCACCTGTAGACTTGCCAAACTTCTTGCCGTCAGAGTCTGTCACTAGCGGCACAGTGATGGCGTGAACAGCCACATTATTGAGTCTGCGGTTCAAATCCACACCGGCCACAAGGTTGCCCCACTGATCCCCGCCGCCAACTTGCA
>JAEYUQ010000009.1 GCA_023432405.1 Actinomycetes bacterium
TAGTGGTAGTTTTTCCGGCATCAATATGCGCCATGATGCCGATGTTGCGAACCTTGTGAAGGTCCTTAAGCACTTCTTGTGCCACAGTCATACCCCAAACTTGAGTTGGTGTGGGAGTTTCCTCCCGCTAATTATTGTGTTGTTTTGCGTTGAGTGTGCCAGCTCACGCAGACAATAACAGAGCAGCACACTTATCGACGCCGTTCTTTCTGTACGGCGCCCAAGAACAGGCCTTCCAATAGTATTCCGCTGACGATGCCTCGCAAAGGAAATCCCACCTACGGTCACCCTCAGGAAGCAATCCACTAGCGAGCTTCTCCCAAGGTGTTCCCACGAGAGGTTGCCTACCACTGGTTCACTTGAGAGTCACTGGGAGAAAGCAAACCTCAAAGAATTTCCCTTGGAAAATGCTTCTTCGAGATGCCAGAACCCCAGTGAGGGACTAACCGCAAAGACCTGTATGTGATTACTACCAACGATAATGGGCGAAGGCACGGTTAGCCTCGGCCATCTTGTGGGTATCTTCACGGCGCTTAACGGACGCACCCAAACCATTGGAAGCATCCAAAATCTCATTGGCCAAACGCTCAATCATGGTGTTCTCACGACGCTGACGAGTGAAGGTAACCAACCAACGAAGAGCCAATGTGGTGGCACGTCCGGGACGAACCTCCACAGGCACCTGGTAGGTGGCACCACCAACACGGCGTGAACGCACTTCCAGTTCCGGACGAATGTTGCCCAGAGCCTTCTCGAGAGTGCCCACAGGGTCAGTGCCCGTCTTTTCGCGGCAGGTTTCCAAAGCTGCGTACACAATGCGCTCAGCAGTGGACTTTTTACCATCTTTGAGAACCTTGTTCACCAGCTGCGTAACGAGTTCGGATCCGTACACCGGGTCCTTCACGATGGGACGCTTAGGAGCTGCAGATTTACGCATTGATTACTTCTCCTTCTTCGCGCCGTAACGGGAACGGGCTTGCTTGCGATCCTTCACACCCTGGGTATCAAGGGTGCCGCGAATGATCTTGTACCGAACACCCGGCAGGTCCTTCACACGACCACCACGCACGAGCACCATCGAGTGCTCCTGGAGGTTGTGGCCTTCACCTGGGATGTAGGCCGACACTTCGATGCCGGAAGTCAGACGAACACGAGCAACCTTACGCAGAGCAGAGTTCGGCTTCTTAGGTGTGGTGGTGTAAACACGGGTGCATACCCCACGACGCTGAGGAGAACCCTTCAGGGCAGCGGTGCTGACCTTTGTTGACTTATCGTGCCGACCCTTACGGACCAGCTGCTGAATAGTGGGCATAGACCTTCCTTGATTTATATGGCTCTACTCGGCTTAAACCAACGAGGACTGGCAATAACCGGGCGGAGACCGTTTACGTTCTGTGTGCAAACACGAAAAAACGGGGGCTCTTTCCGGGGCCCTGCCGCGTTCCACCCGGCACCTGGTCACCATAAGGGATGACCCGACGTTTCTCCGGGCGAGGTGTTTGCCACTGTACGCCCGAGGACGTACAGAACTGAGCAGGACTTTAGCACGACTTCAGAGGCTCAAGCAAAAGAGGCTAAATTATCACCACTACCTCTTAGGCTCCGCCCTCTAAAACCCTTCCCCTAAGGCCTCCCCCTGGGGCTCTTCCTTTGAGAGAGAGGAACCGCCCGGCCGTTGGTAAGGCTTCCCCCCTGGGGTCTTCCCTCTAAGGCTTTTCTCTAAGCCTTCTCCTCACGCTTAGGCTCCTCGGCCAGTGGCGCAATCATATCCATCGGGTAGTCAATGATGTCAGGCACGGAGTCAAAGCGCTCAGGTTCACAGGTTAAAAGGAATACCTGTTTATCTTTGGCAGTTTCAGCTATGACCTGCCCCACTCGTTGAAGCCGTTCAGCGTCTGTGGAGCCAAGGGCATCATCAAGGAATACGGGAACGCGGCGGCCTGCTATTTTGGCAATCACCAAGCGGCTTATGAGATCTAGCTGCTCGAGAGCACCAGTTGATAGCTGTTTAAGCCCAATTGACTTCCCATCACGGATACGCGCTTCAATTGCTAACTTGTCATTGAGCTTAAAATCGACCTTTCCACCAAACACAACCTGCGCTTGTGCAACAAGCTCCTCACGGAAAGGCTCAGCATACCGCTCACGAGCCTTCTTCTGCTTACTTTCTAGGCTTTCCAGAAGACGTTTAACCGCTTCTGCCTCTAATTTGACACGGTCGTACTCCCTTTCTGCAGCTTCCAGTTGGTTTTGAGCTTCCTCAAATTCTCCATAAGGATCACCAGAAGCCTCAATGGAACCTTTGGCACGATCACGCTCCGATTTGGCATGCTCTAGTTGTTGATTTAGCTTTGCCACATATTTTTCCGCCTGATTTAACTCATCGTTTATCTTCCTTTCATTATAGGTATCAAGCTCGTCACGTAACTGGTCGCGTTTTTCAAGGAACTCATTTTTCTTTAATAGTGCGGAATCATATTCCTTCTTAATATCCGCATCTTCTCGCTCCTTTTTAGCCGCTTCAAGGCGGAGGTTTGCATCTTTGTATTCTTTCTCTGCACCCTCTAACCTGGTTTTTGCACCTGCAAGATTCTTTTCAACTTCACTAGGAGAAGCCTGTCTCACCTCCTTTTCTGCTTCTTCTTTCTTATCCTCAGCCTTGTCAAGCTCCCTTCTACTCGCGTTATAGTCCTCGTTGGCCTTCTTAGAATCTTCCTTAGCCTTGTCTAGAGCCTGCTTGGCTTCCGTCAAAGAGATCTTCGGAACATCATTTTTTTCAAGCTCAGCGTCAAGATCCTTAATCTTCTGTCTAACAACAGCCACTGTGCCAATTCTGCGCTGCTCATCCTCAAGATTTTTACGAGCCTTCGCTATGAGATCCTCAGATACCTCAGTGGCATCTCGAGCTGCGCGCACAGCTTCAAAATCCTGAACTCCCACATCTGTTATGCAGTTGATGAAATCCTCCTGGGCCTTCTGCACATCTTGGCGCGATGGCCCTCCAGTGCCAGAAGAGTACGTGGCCTCCACCTGGCCAATACGTAGGGTGCTTCCTTTTACAAGGGTGACCTCAATCGGCTCACCTGTAAGGACTATCGCCTTTCCATCAACCTCAATGACACCTTCACCGCTAAAAGTCAATGAGGCAGGATCCTTCTGGAGCGTATCTCGCAATGATTCAAACTGGCGTTTCGCCTCGCGAACTTTGTCAAATTGCTCTTTGGTTACAACAGTTTCAGGCTGTGTGGACAGTGCTGACTTAAGACAACCTTCAAGCTCCTCCAGGTTATCTAAATCCGTACGGCTTGCTTCACGCTTCTCGACTATCTCCAGTACTTTCACGTTGTGCTCAGCGAGGTCCACACCATCCGTAGCATCATCTCGGCGCTGACAAGCCTTTTGCTCAGCCTCTTTGGCTTGTTCAAACTCACGATTAACCCTGTCTAGCTCGCCCTTTAATCGCTGATGTCGGTTCTGAACACCTTCCAATTCTTCCTGGATTTGCTTCTGTTCATTCTTTGCCTTATCGACGTCCTCCTCGCGCTTCTTAAGGTCATCGTTCAGCTTGTTGCGCGCTTTTTGAGCTTCATCAGCATGAGAAAACTCTTTTTCTGCCCCATCGAGGTCTTTCTCGACACTATCCAACTGCCCTTTAAGCCCCTTAAATTCGTTGAGCTTATCCTCACATTGTTTGTGTGAATTTTTTGCGCGAGGAAGTTCCTCCTTCTCAATTCGCTCAATATCACATTTTGCCTTTTCTAGGTTTTTATTATTTTCCCTAAGACTATCAACCTTTCCCTTTGCGGCTTCCCGGTTTTCTTTACTTTTATTTACCTTTTCTTGAGCATACTTATATTGAGAACCTTCTTTTGGTTGCCCTTTCTTCTTAGTCCAGTATTCCTCATATTTTTTACGTGCTCGCTTCACAATTTCATCATCATCAGATGATGATTCAGCATTATTTTGTAATGCCTCAACAACGGGAGGAATCCCAGACGCTTCAATCTCTCCTTTATTATTATCCCTACCATCTTGCCGAAAAAACAGTTTATCGCGCAAATTTTCATCAACGTTTGCATCAATAATCTGCTTAAACCTACTCTCCGCTTCCTCGCCAGTGAGATTTTCAACACTCGGGGAGTCAATAGTTAACTCAGCGCTTCGCTTTTTTAGAAAGCTCTTTACCATACGAAGGCGGTACTCGCCTACGGTCATCACTACGGACATCTTAGGCGAAACATCCTTATCAATCGGTTTAAGATTTTTTACTTCCTTATTTTTACTACCATACCCACAGGTAAGGAAAACATGAAGCGCATCCATAATAGTTGATTTTCCACGTTCATTTTTACCTGAGATTCGAATAACGCCGTTCTCGGGTAGATCTTTGAGCTCAAGATGCTCGACACCCTTGACATTATCAAGCGTTATAGAGTGTATAATCATTTTATCCCTCCTCGACATTCTTCCAGAGATCCCAAAGCATTAAAGCTGCCTTCTGCGCAACTGCACGTTCTTCCTCGCTCTTTTGCCTATCCCTGCTGTCACGTAGTAGTTCTTGAAGTGCTTCTTTTGCAAATCCACTAATCCGAATATTCTCAAGCTCTTCATCGGTAGGCTGGAGCCCCAGATGCTTGAAATCACCTCTCTCATAAAGCCCTGCAAAAAGCCTCCCAATCTCTTCAATCCCACTGAAAAGCTTCCCCCTAGCAGACATAGGGAGCTCCCCTTCGAGGATGCACTTGACAACACTTCTATCTTTGTCTTGCCAATTACTTAGGTAGGAGAGAAAATCCTCGACATCTTCCTGGCTATTCAAATTTCTCCTGAGTTCCTCAAACCGCCATCTACCTAGATGTTTCTTTGTAACCATAACTTCGGCCCGCTGCCCAGAGTGTTTTTCAATCTCGACTATAAGCGCGTTACCTGAGTCAGACTCACCCTTGGAATATTCCCCTTTGTTGTCTGCTTTCCGAAAGTCGGTTGCTTCAGGCGATCCAGAGAACCAAACCCCCTCAGCAATTTCTTCCGTGGAGTGGGTATCACCCAGCGCTACATAGTCGATGACGCCCCCATCAAATAGAGGCCTCAATGCATCAATGTCTATGCGATTGTTGTCAGTATTGGACCCAAAGGACTTCGACACTGGTTGCCCGTGTCCCACAACAATCCGAATTTGTCCAGTCGCCTCAAGACCTGAAACGGCGTCAGCAACAAGATCACGATCGGGATGCCTCACAGTTAAGGGTGCTCCTATCACCTGAGCGAGCGATTCACCATCAGGTGAGGGCACTTCAATAGGTTGGGCATCCTTGAGCACATAGCAGTTACTCACCCTTTTTTCGACTTCTAGCAGTACAGATTTTTGAGACAAGTAGTCATGATTGCCTGGCAGAAGATAAACCGGCACCGGCACGCTTCTGAGTTTCTCGCACGCTCGGTCTATTGGGTTCTTTTCTCCAGAGGGGTACTCGAAAATGTCACCTGCCATAACAATGAAAGAGCAACCATTTTCCTGAGCTAGCTCGCCTAGCTTCGTGATCGATTCAAGACGGTCGTCGTCAAAGCGGCTTTGTGCCCCATCATTTTTGAGGTATTCACGCTTCATCCCCAGCTGCAAGTCTGAGGTGTGAATGAACTTTATTTTTTCCATGCGCCTAGTATGACGTGTCGCTTCTTGAGAGCACTAAACAGGCCCGAAAAACTCGAATACCCATTCGAGTCTTTGTCCTACTAATCCTGGTAGATAGGCATTGTTCCCTTTACATCTTTAGTCCCCGCTGACTTTTTGAATGATAGGCCTTCAGCGCCTTGTCTCCCCCCCCTGTCAACTTTGCAGATTTCCAGCACTCCCGTAGCTTCACCATGAGAATGTGTACTTTCCCGTGACCATTACTGCTGGGTGCGCCGGAATCTCACTCCAGGTAGTTTTCAGTCCATTGATGACTTCTCTAAGGAATTCGGCGTTGTAACGCTCTCTGAGCCTTACGCTGCCTAAAGAGAGTATTCCCAACCTGGCGACGACCGCTTCAAGCTAGGTTTTCACAATCCTACTGGGCCAGTTTCTAGAACACGGTAAACCTCCTATGCACACTAACTACTCTGAGAGAGCTGTACCACCCGCTACGTATCGACGCCGCAGTGAAGAGAAGGTGGCACACAAGGGCTGGAACCGACTCATGACAGCCGTAGGGGTACCCAAGACGCGAAAGCGACAACCAAATTCCGGAGGTGACAACTAAGACCCGGAGGTGACACGTGGACTGACACCGCAAAGCTGCGACAAAATATAGCTAGTATGTTCAATAGAAGTTCTTTTATATGTTAAGCACTTGTACTTCTACCTGCGCTAATTTAGTCTTCGACTTCTCTTTATAAGCCTTTACTCGAAACTACTTGCGCCATAGCGAAGCGTTGCTATATGGTTAAGAATCAGATGGTCATCGGGGGATGACTTCACAGGTAGTCAGTAGGGGGTGGTGACAATGCCAGCATCAGTCGCACATAGCTTTAGCGATGCAGTGACTTTAATCCGCCAAGGCTTCGAGACGCTTACGGCCACCCTCACACCGGATCTTTCAGCCACAGATTTTCACGCTCTCGAAGGATCCATTACCCAACTAACCGAGACTCTCACCGCTCACAGTGTTATCACCATCACCATCGCCTACCTTGCTGACAAGCACCATTCTGGTGACCGTGTGGGTTCCAGAACAGCCGACACATACATCGCCAAGCTACTAGGAATCAGCCTCTTCGAAGCAGGTCGGCTAGTTCAACGGGGCAAAGACACATTCGCAACCCCTCGGCTCGTTGATATTCACAGAGATCTGAACACCCTTTATGCCAGCGATGACGTAACTGGGCTAGTCGGAGAAGAAGACGAAAGTGTCGAACAGCGAACAGCTCGCTTTGAGAAAAAGCGCTCGCGTTTCTTTGAAGCTCAACATATCCACGAAACAGAGAAAGAAGCACAACGTAATGCGGTTGAGGCTTTTCGCAAGAATACGATAAACGAAGAACATCTTCGTGTCCTTGATAGGGAGCTGAATCGGCTAAATACCAATCTCAACCGGCACAACATCAGAGCTCGTGCTCTTTTCAAAGCCTCTGATTTGTCTATCAAGGATTTTCGGAACTTTGTTCGCAGGCTCATTGACAACGTAAACGCTCAACACCACGATCCGCAAGCCGCCTACAAGAGACGTTTTCTCACCATTGGGGTACCAGATGCGGATGGGGGAGCTAAACTCACGGGCTACATTCCCGCTACTACTCTGGCTCTCATTCAAGAAGCCTTATCCTCAACAAACCAGCCCGACAAGTGCGCCACGAATGAACAACAACCGAGGACTCTTCAACAACGTCGAGTTGACGAATTAACCCATATTCTTTGCAACAATGCTGCCCACATCAGCCAAAATCGTGGTGGGATTGGGACCATCGTTGTATCAATGACTAGTCAGGAACTTCGAGACATTTTGGACGAGAACAACGCAGCACGCCTGAGTGAACTAGTCAATCAACCTAGACCGACAAACACTGCGGCTATGTTAAGTCTCCTGGACCTATACAACATGGAATTGGCCACTTACGACATGGCCTGCCTGCATAATCCCGAGACAGGAAACCCACTTTTTTGCGGAAGAGCTAAACGCTCAGCAACGCTTACGCAAAAAATAGCGCTTATTGCCACTGAACTTGTCTGTTCGTATCCGGATTGCGATGTTCCTGCTTGCAATTGCGAGGTGCATCACATGACGGCATGGAAACATAATGGCACGACTGACATTGATAACCTCACGCTCAGGTGCCGGAATCACCACATGGATAACAATGATTCCCATGACCCTGCAATCCGGAGAGGTTGGGCTGAACGAGACCCTTATACGGGGAGGGTGGGACATCAACCACCACCGGCCCCAGACAGCAGAAAACTTGAACCCATTAGTATCAACATCGGCTACAAAGCACAACAATCTGCTGGATGGAAACTACGAGAACAAAATCAGCAAGGAGATAAGCCGAAAGACTGTGGAGTTTTTGGAGGAAGTGATGCCCATATAACCAGCAGCATATTTACACAAAATAGGCCCATAATCACATCCGGAAAATATGCCCTAGGGACAAGTGTGCCTCAAGCCTCAAAACCCAGGCAGAACCACACGACGGTTGAACCACAAAATAGCGGGAGCACACGACGCCAAAACTCCAGAAGGGTAAAACCTAGAAAAGAAGCCGCGCGCTGGGTTGGTGGACCCTAGTGGATCCTTAGGTGTGGGGGTCTCACCGCTCCAGGTGAACGGGGGGGGAGACCTCACCAGGTGAACCTCCGGGGCTGGGAGCCAACCTCCGCAGATAGACCCCCCCCTGCGAGCGGGAGCTCACCTCCCTAGGTGGACCTCTGGGAGCGGGAGCCAACCTCACCAGGTGGACCAGGGGAGTTCACTTCCCTAGCTCCTAGCGGCCCCCAGTTCTTACCGGCCCCCAACTCCTACCGGGCCACCAACTCCTACAGACCGAAGTCCTCGTCCAGGGGAACGGAGGCGCCGGTGAATTCACCGAAACCGTCATCACCGTAGACGGAATCTGAGTAGGTGGGAATCAGGTAGGCGGCATCCCGAGCGTTCTCTGTGGGCTTCACAGAGATATTGCGATAGCGGGCTATGCCTGTACCGGCGGGAATCAGCTTACCGATAATCACGTTCTCTTTGAGGCCTACCAGTTTGTCGGAGCGCTTGTTAATAGCGGCGTCGGTAAGGACTCGGGTGGTCTCCTGGAAGGAGGCCGCAGAGAGCCAGGATTCGGTAGCCAGGGAGGCCTTTGTAATACCCATGATTTCGCTTCTCAGCTCAGCAGGAGCACCACCAGCGGCAATAGCCTCAGCGTTGGCGTGCTTAGCTTCGGTGAGATCCACCAATGTACCGGGCAGGTACTCGGTGGAACCAGACTCAATCACCGTGCCACGACGTAGCATCTGACGCACGATAATCTCAATGTGCTTATCGTGAATAGCCACGCCCTGAGTACGGTACACAGCCTGAACTTCATCAATGAGGTGTTTCTCCACACCGCGGCGACCCAGCACCTTCAGAACATCGTGCGGATCTGCAGAACCGCGCAGGAGTCGATCCCCCACATTTACGTGGTCTCCGTCTTGGATGGTGCGCTCCACCATTTCAGCAGAGCCCTCAGCCACTGGAGCGAAGATGGACCCCAAGCCTTGACGCTTGGACAGTTTGTCATACACGACGTCGTCAGAGCCATCGTCTGGAACAATGGTGAGGGTGTAGAAGTTGCCTTCATCCTCCAACTTCACCGTTCCAGCCACAGAGGCAATCGGTGAGCAGTTCTTGGGCACGCGGGCCTCGAAGAGCTCTTGCACGCGAGGCAGACCGCCGGTGATATCGCCGCCGACGCCGCCCTGGTGGAAGGTACGCATGGTCAGCTGCGTACCAGGCTCACCAATAGACTGAGCAGCCACAATACCCACGGCCTCGCCAATGTCCACCAGTTTGCCGGTGGCCATGGACTTTCCGTAGCACTTGGCGCAGACACCCGTTTGTGTCTGGCAGGTCATCACAGAGCGAACCTTGATAACCTCCACTCCGGCCTCAACCAGCTGATCGATATGAGGCTCGGTGAGGGAGGCACCACTTTCCAAGATGACGTTGCCATCTTTATCTGTGACATCGGTGGCCAGAATGCGGCCAGACACCGAAGTCTCAGTGAACTCGTGGCGCTTGTAGCCCGTGATAGTCCCGGAGGCGTCCTTGACAGGCACAGCCACGGGCACGCGAATGCCCTGCTTGGTGCCGCAATCCTCTTCGCGAACAATGACGTCCTGAGCCACGTCCACCAGACGGCGGGTGAGGTAGCCGGAGTCTGCGGTACGCAAGGCGGTATCGGCCAGACCCTTACGGGAACCGTGGGAGTTGTTGAAGTACTCCAACACGCCCAAGCCCTCACGGAAGGAGTTCTTGATAGGACGGGTGATGTACTCACCGCGGGAGTTCACCACCATGCCCTTCATGCCGGCCAAGGTCCACAGCTGACGCATATTGCCGGCAGCGCCGGACTTCACGATCATCGGAATGGGGTTGTCATCCGGATAGAGATCCACCACGGCATTACCCACCTCATCGGTGGCTTCCTGCCACAGCTCCACCAGACGGTCGTAGCGCTCGCGCTCCGTCAAGGCACCCTGAACCCAGTACTTGCGCTCCACTGTGCGCGCCTTTTCTTCGTACTTATCCAGGATTTCCTTCTTGTTCGGAAGGGTCAGCACATCGGACATGGTGATAGTGACACCGGAGCGGGTTGCCCAGTAGAAACCGGCGTCCTTCATCTTGTCCATGGTCTGTGCAATGGTGATCATGGGATAGCGATCCACCATGTTAGAAATGATGTCTCCCAACAGCACCGATCCACTAACGGAACCCTTGCGCACAACCACACCGTTAACGAAAGGATGATCCCACGGCAGAAGCTGGTTGAAGTAGATACGTCCCAAGGTGGTGGAGGCCATCCACGCCTTGCCGGGCTCCCAGCCCTCGGGGAACTGTTCAGCTTCAACGTCAGCCGGAGGACGCAGGGAACTCAAGCGCACATGGACAGGCGCCTGCAAGCCGACAATTCCGCGGTCATACGCCATGATGAGCTCGGCCACAGAGGAGTAGTTACCCTGAGCGATGTGCTCGTCGGTGGCGGGCTTGTAGTGGCCTTCCCCGCCAATCTCTCCTTCTTCCTTCTCCATGGTGAGGAAGTAAAGACCAGTCACCATATCCAGGCGCGGCATAGCCAAAGGCTTGCCGGAGGCCGGGGAGAGGATGTTGTTGGAGCCCAGCATGAGCACACGCGCCTCAGCCTGGGCCTCTGGGGAGAGTGGGAGGTGAACAGCCATCTGGTCACCATCGAAGTCAGCGTTAAAGGCTTCGCAGGCCAAGGGGTGAAGCTGAATGGCTTTACCTTCAATGAGCTTTGGTTCAAAGGCCTGAATACCAAGACGGTGCAGCGTAGGAGCACGGTTGAGCATCACAGGATGCTCAGCAATGGCCTCTTCGAGCACGTCCCACACCTCTGGACGCTGGCGTTCCACCATGCGCTTAGCAGACTTGATGTTCTGCGCGTAGTCGTTATCCACCAGGCGCTTCATCACGAAGGGCTTGAACAGCTCCAAAGCCATGAGCTTGGGCAAACCGCACTCGTGCATCTTGAGCTGTGGGCCAACAATAATCACGGAACGGCCGGAGTAATCCACGCGCTTACCCAGGAGGTTCTGGCGGAAACGTCCTTGCTTACCCTTGAGCAAATCGGACAGAGACTTTAGTGGCCGGTTACCAGGACCAGACACCGGACGCCCACGACGGCCATTGTCAAAGAGCGCGTCCACAGACTCCTGCAACATACGCTTCTCGTTGTTCACTATGATCTCGGGAGCACCCAGATCAATCATGCGCTTGAGGCGGTTGTTGCGGTTAATCACGCGACGGTAAAGATCATTGAGGTCCGAGGTGGCAAAACGTCCACCATCCAGCTGCACCATTGGACGTAGCTCCGGGGGAATCACCGGAATGCAGTCCAGGACCATTGCTGCCGGGTCATTCCCGGACTGTAGGAACGCTGCCACAACCTTGAGGCGCTTGAGGGCACGAGTCTTCTTCTGACCCTTGCCGTTTTCGATGATCTCCTTCAGCTCTTCAGCCTCAGCCTTGAGGTCAAAGTTGCGGATCAAAGTCTGAATGGCCTCAGCACCCATTCCGCCGGTGAAGTAATCCTCATAGCGGTCTATCAGCTCCCCGTACAGGTTCTCATCAATGATGATCTGCTTGGGAGTCAGCTTCTGGAAGGTGTTCCATACTTCGTCCAAACGGGCGATTTCCCGTTCAGCGGCCTCACGGATGTGCTGCATATCCTTTTCAGCAGCGTTTTGCACTTTACGACGCGCGTCCGCCTTGGCGCCTGCTGCCTCTAGTTCAGCGAGGTCTTCTTCTAGCTTCTTCTGGCGCTCAGCAATCTCCTCATTGGCCTCATCTTCCACGTCTTTCTTGTCCACCAACATATCGGCTTCCAAGGTGGAGAGATCATCATGCCGAGCCTGCTCATCCACGCTGGTGATGATGTTGGCAGCAAAGTAGATAATGCGCTCTAAGTCTTTGGGGGCAATATCCAGGAGATAGCCTAAGCGAGAAGGAACACCCTTGAAGTACCAAATATGGGTAACAGGAGCAGCCAACTCAATGTGTCCCATGCGCTCACGGCGCACTTTGGACTTGGTCACCTCAACGCCGCAGCGTTCGCACACAATGCCCTTATAGCGGACACGCTTGTACTTACCGCAGGAGCACTCCCAGTCACGGGTAGGACCAAAAATCTGCTCACCAAATAGGCCGTCCTTCTCCGGCTTGAGGGTGCGGTAATTGATGGTTTCGGGCTTCTTGACCTCACCATAGGACCAACGGCGGATATCGTCGGCAGTCGCCAGGCCAATGCGGAGCTCATCGAAGAAGTTGACGTCGATCACGTAACTCCCTTTCCTCCCAGGTTTCCCAGGAGATTAAATGGTGGTCGTCTTAGTTTTCTTCACAATGTCGGTATCCCCCGTGGGGGACACCGTGCTAGGTAGTACTAGCTACGTGTTGAGGCAAGCTCAGCACAGCTAGGCGATGTCGCTATCAGCATCAGAGCGCTCATCACGGGACAAGTTAATGCCCAGGGATGCACCCTGATCGAAGTCATCATCATCCTCGCCAGTCAATTCCATCGGAGTGCCGTCTGCAGAGAGCACCTCCACATTCAGGCACAAGGACTGCAGCTCTTTGAGCAGCACCTTGAAGGACTCCGGAATTCCTGGGGCGGGGATGTTATCGCCCTTTACAATGGCCTCATAGACCTTGACGCGGCCTACCACGTCGTCGGACTTGATGGTCAGAAGCTCCTGCAAGGTGTACGCGGCGCCATACGCCTGCATGGCCCACACCTCCATCTCACCGAAGCGCTGGCCACCGAACTGTGCCTTACCACCCAGAGGCTGCTGCGTAATCATGGAGTACGGCCCTGTGGAACGAGCGTGAATCTTCTCGTCTACCAGGTGGTGCAGCTTGAGCATATACATATAGCCCACCGAAATGGGGTACTTGTAGGGTTCCCCAGAACGGCCGTCGAAAAGGATGGCCTTGCCGGTGTCATCGGTCAAAACATCGCCGTCCCGGTTGGGCAAGGTGTTGCGCAACAGGCCGGTGAGCTCCTGGTTAGTGGCGGAGTCAAACACCGGAGTTGCTGTCAAGGACTGCGGCGGGACGTCGTAAAGCTCTTCGGGGAGCTTCTCGATGAGCTCGGCGTTAGCGGGATCTGTGGGATCCACGTGCCAACCCGTCGATGCCAACCAGCCAAGGTGAGTTTCCAGCACCTGACCAATGTTCATACGACGCGGAACACCATGCGTGTTAAGAATGATGTCCACGGGGGTGCCGTCAGCCATGAAGGGCATATCTTCAGGTGGCAGAATTTTACCAACGACGCCCTTGTTGCCGTGGCGACCAGCCAACTTGTCGCCGTCCTGCACCTTGCGCTTTTGGGCAACGTAGACGCGAATCATCTCATTGACGCCAGGAGCGAGGTCGTCATCCTCCTCACGGGAGAAGACACGCACCCCAATGACCTTGCCGGTTTCACCGTGAGGAACCTTCATGGAGGTGTCGCGCACCTCGCGCGCCTTCTCACCAAAGATGGCACGCAGGAGGCGTTCTTCCGGTGTGAGCTCTGTTTCGCCCTTCGGGGTGACCTTGCCAACGAGGATGTCACCGTCACGCACATCAGCACCAATACGGACAATGCCGCGATCATCCAAGTCTTTGAGGGTGTCCTCGGACACATTCGGAATCTCACGAGTGATTTCCTCGGCGCCCAGCTTGGTGTCACGAGCATCAATCTCGTGCTCCTCGATGTGGATAGAGGTCAAGATGTCCTCTTCCACGATGCGCTGGTTAAGGATAATGGCGTCCTCGTAATTGTGGCCTTCCCAGGGCATGAACGCCACCAGGAGGTTACGGCCAAGCGCCATTTCACCGTTCTTCGTGCCAGGACCGTCCGCAATCACCTGACCGGCTTCGACGCGATCCCCAATGTTCACAATGGGTTTCTGGTTATAGCAGGTGCCCTGGTTAGTGCGCTGGAACTTCCGCAGCAGATAAGTATCCCGCTTACCGTCATCAGCCATGATGGTGATGAAATCTGCGGAGACATCCTCCACTACACCGGCAACCGGGGAAATAATGACATCACCGGCGTCGTAAGCAGTGGCCAGCTCAATACCAGTGCCCACATACGCAGACTCCGTGCGAATCAACGGTACTGCCTGCTTCTGCATATTGGCACCCATGAGGGCACGGTTAGCGTCGTCATGCTCCAGGAAGGGAATCATGGCGGTGCCCACCGACACCATCTGGCGTGGAGAGACGTCCAGGTAATCCACCCGCTTGGGATCCCGCATCTCAATATCGCCGTCTTTCACGCGGCAAGCCACCACATCTTGAGTGATGACACCATCAGCATCCACTGTGGTTTTTGCCTCAGCAACGGCAAACTTGTCTTCCTCATCTGCGGTGAGGTAATCAATTTCCCCGGTGAGTTTGCCATCCACAACCCGCTGGTAAGGAGTCTCAATGAAACCGAAGGAATTGACCCGCGCATAGGAGGCCAAAGATCCGATCAGACCGATGTTCGGACCTTCAGGGGTCTCAATGGGGCACATTCTGCCGTAGTGGGAGGGGTGAACGTCGCGCACTTCGATACCCGCGCGCTCACGTGACAGACCACCAGGGCCGAGAGCAGAGAGACGTCGTTTGTGGGTCAGACCGGACAGAGAGTTGTTCTGATCCATGAACTGAGACAGCTGTGAGGTTCCAAAGAACTCACGGATAGCTGCAGAGACAGGACGCACGTTAATCAGCGAGGTAGGCGTGATGGACTCAGGGTCTTGAGTGGTCATGCGCTCACGCACCACGCGCTCCATGCGGGACAGACCCACACGCACCTGGTTTTGAATGAGCTCGCCCACAGTGCGCAGACGACGGTTGCCGAAGTGGTCAATATCATCCGTTTCTAGGCTGAGGGTGACACCGCGCGGAGACTGCATAGTCTGCTCACCTGCGTGCAGACGCACCAGATACTCCAAGGTGACGGCAATGTCTTCCTCGGTGAGGGTCATAGGACCGTCATGGTCTCCACCGAGGCCCAGTTTGCGGTTAATCTTGTAGCGACCAACCTTGGCCAGGTCATAGCGCTTGCTATTAAAGAAAGAGTTATCCAGAAGGGACTGAGCCAAGTCACGTGTGGGCTGCTCGCCCGGACGCTGCTTCCGGTAAATCTCTAGGAGAGCTTCATCCTGATTTGCGACGCCGTCGTTCTCCAGGGTGGACATCATAATCTCAGAGAACCCGAACTGCTCTTTAATCTGCTCGGTGCTCCACCCCAATGCCTTCAGAAGAACTGTGACCGGCTGGCGGCGCTTCCGATCAATACGGACACCCACAGTGTCCTTCTTATCCACATCAAACTCTAACCAGGCTCCGCGGGAAGGGATCACCTTCACGGAACGCAGTGGGCGTTCGGTGGACTTATCAATATCAGAGTCAAAATACACACCAGGGGAACGCACCAGCTGGGAGACCACAACACGCTCGGTGCCGTTAATAATGAAGGTGCCGTTCTCTGTCATCATGGGGAAGTCCCCGATGAACACGGTCTGGGATTTGATTTCCTGAGTTTCGTTGTTAATAAACTCCGCAGTCACATACAGTGGTGCGGCATAGTTAATGTCTTTATCTTTCGATTCATCAATAGAGTTCTTGACATCCTCGAAGCGAGGGTTGGCCAAGGACAGAGACATATTGCCTGAATAATCCTCGATAGGAGAAAGCTCCTCAAGGATGTCTTCAAGACCGCTTGTAACAACTGCCTCCGGGCCGCGCTCCTCTTGCTGCTTGGCACGCCACTCCGGTGTGCCAATCAACCAGCTGAAGGAATCGCGTTGAACGTCAAGAAGTCCGGGCAGGGCGATAGGCTCCGAGTACTTAGCAAAGCTATAGCGCTTCGGAGCTCCGGGAATATCGGCCACTGACTTGGTCTGGCGGGAAACTGCCAAGATGGGTCCTTCCAGCACCTCAGGCGGCTAGCAAGCAGATGCCCGCTGAAAACCGCTGGTAAATGATCATTTCGGTCTGTTGTGGAATAACCGCCCGCAGATAGCACGAAATAACCTTGTCAAATCGCTTGTTATCAAGCTCTTCGATCAAGGTTAAAGGTTAACTAGAGAGTTATTCCAGCGCAGCGATTCATCGTATCCCAGGATTAGCCGTTTGTAAAATCATTGCTGCGAATCTGGTTATTCTCGGTTGCTCGGGGTTCATGCTCCCGTTCTTGCTGCCCATTCATGCTCCCGTTCTTGCTCGGGGTTAGCTTGGGCATGAGCCCTGCGCAACGGCGGTAGACCTGAACGTCATCCTATAGAAACTAAGCGCCACTGTCATAGTCAGTGTGAGGCAGCTCTTCGGAGGCTGAAGTAGAGCGAGAGGAGGAGACGAAAGGGGACGTAGACCTTCTGGGACTGCGCTCGTATTCTGCCTGTAACTCCGCAACAGTTTTCGTTCGCCTAGCAACATCGCTGCGCTGTTTCCCTTGCTGACGTTTCCTGCGCTTGGCCTCTTTGCGCTGCTGACGATTCTTCCGTTTAATCTCCCGAGGTGTCATCTCAAGCTCGGCATCATCCTCGGTGGCTTCTCTGCCGTCCCACTCCCCATCCCGGTCGGCGTGGTCCTCAGGGTAGGGCTCCTCGTCAAAATCAGCGTCGCCCCTGGAGTAAAGCTCAGCATCACGGTTCCCCTCGTCCGCGGTGCTACGCCGAGAGGCACGGCGGGCGGAACGTCGGGAAGCGCGCTTGGTATCTGTACCTCCAAACAAGCCAAAGACACCACCGAAGCCTAGGAGAGCAATAACCCCACCCACGATGGTCACTATCTTCAGTATCTCTTGCACTCGGCCGGGCTCGGGGAAAGTGGAGGCCACACGAAGCACCGCCGCCACGGCAGAACTTGTAGCCTCACCATTGAAGGTAAGCACCTCCTGAGTAACATCAGGCACTGGTTGCACAGCACCGTCAGGCCCCACCGCAGCACCGTCAGGCCCCACCGCAACACCGTCAGGCCCCACCGCAACACCACTGCCAGTAGCCGCGTAATAGTCTTTGATGTTTTCCTGGACATTGGCTATCAGCCCTGTGCGCTGATCCACAAAGAAGTCTCGCTGACCGGAGTGGAATAGAGCTGCAGGCACTAAGGTCCCATCCGGCAAAGGAAGCTGAGTAGTACCAGTAGCTGAATCGTAGAGCTCAGCTACATTAGTAGGCTCAATGACCTGACGGTAGTGATACACCGTGCGCCCGGACATAGTGAGCTCTTCCACAAACTCCGCTGGCCTGGTCTGTCGGAGAGTAGAGTCGAAAATTTCGTAGGTGGTTTTTTGGGCATCAAGGGGGAATTTGAGCCAACCGCCTTCCGCAACGACGTCGTTTGTGGGAGCTGCTAGCTGGTAGGAAACAGTGAGAGGGGATTCAAAGTCTCCTGTAAGGCGGTTCATGCGGTACGTCCACACCGTTGCTTCGTGGAGACGTTCCAAATCTGATTGCAAACCATCTCGCATTACCGTCACACCCACACGAATGGTCACAGAATTACTGTCGGTGGGTTCTTGGATGGTTTGGTGAATTTGCTTGGTGACGCCCACCTCAGAAACCTGACCGTTTTCCAAGAAACGGGCATGGGGATCACTCAGCGTCAACGTAAGAGCATCCGTGTCCACGTTGAGCGGAAGACGGGCGTCGGTAGTGATAAACCGTGGAGCTACCAAAGCCGCCACAACCAATGTGATCCCTAACCCAAGAAAGAGGGCTGAGAAAATGCGAGGCTTTGGCAACATGGTTACGTAGTGTAGCGGCTGGGAGGGTTCTGCTGAGAATTCCCTCTGGCGAGTATTCCTTGCTTGTTAGAATTCCCGCTCGCGGCGATGGCGCATGACCAACAAGAGGAAGAATCCCAGAATGAGGATAACTGCTGCAGCTGTGATAATTCCGATGAGCAGTTTCTTGCGGTTACTCACCTGAGTGCGTCGCGCTTCCTCCTGCGCTTTCTTCTCTGAGGAGGCTGCAGCCGCAGAGGACTGGCTGGCGAGAGCCTCGGAGGACGCCTTTGCAAGCTGCGCATCCACCTCTTGCTTCATCTGGAACCCCTCGATGCGCGCCAAGATAGCTTCTTGACTCTTCATCAAGGCATCAATTGAGGCAGACTCTGACGATGAGGAACTTGAGCTCCGCGAAGCAGAGGGAAGGCCAGGAACACCAGGGGACTTCGGCAAACCGGGGGCTGTGGTGAAAGCCGCCGTCTCACGGGAGGCAGACCCGGAGGGAGCCGTGGTTCTGCTGGTTTGACTGTTGCTATTGTTCGAGGAACCCTGGTTGGCGTTGTTCTCAGGTGCCGGTGCAGGGGCAGGAGCATTCTCCTCGGGAGCTGGCTCAGGAGCTGGCTCTGGGGCAGGAGCAGGTTCTCCCTCCGGAGGCAGCGTAATAGTGGAAATCACCACTGCCCCCTCGGGGATGGGATCACCAGGAGCAAGAGTGATGATGGGCCCCTCTTCCTCCTGGGCGTTAGCCACCCCTACGGGAAGAGTCAGGGAAGTCAGCGCGCTCAGTGCTACCCCGGCTGCCGCCACTACTAGTCGAAAACGAGGTTTCATTTACGGTACCTTTCCTAGAGCGCGTGACTCTTTGTTGTCTACTCGGTTATCACTACTCGGAGAACAGCATTGCAGACTAATCTCGCTAATGCCATTCAGCCACAGAGGTCACATTAATTAACAATTGACGTTTTATTCTACGACACGCTCTGAATTTCTAGGAAGTTTGTTGGAAAATTCCCCACCCGAGGGGAGGAAAGCATAAAAAATGCTCACCACACATACGTGGTGAGCAGTACGCAGGAGACCTGCGATGAGGATTAGTCCTACTTGAGGGAGACCTTGGCGCCAGCCTCTTCCAGCTTGGCCTTGGCAGCCTCAGCGTCATCCTTGCTGGCAGCCTCAAGAATAGCCTTAGGAGCAGACTCAACGAGCTCCTTGGCTTCCTTCAGACCCAGGCCGGAGACGATCTCACGGACAGCCTTAATAACACCGATCTTCTTGGCTCCGGCGTCTTCCAGAACGACGTCAAACTCGGTCTTCTCTTCATCAGCGGCAGCGGCGCCAGGAGCAGCAGCGGCAGCAACAGCAGCAACCGGAGCAGCAGCGGTAACGTCGAAGACCTCTTCAAATTCCTTCACGAACTCAGAGAGCTCCAGAAGGGTCATTTCCTTGAAAGCCTCAATGAGCTCGTCCTTGGTGAGCTTAGCCATGATGGCATCCTTTCTGTGGTGGTGCTGCAACACTACTGTCCAGCACCAAATTTGTTCTTATATCTATCAAAATGGTGTGTACTACTACCACAGTAGGACGCAGAATTACTCTGCTTCCTTCTTCTCCTGCAGAGCAACCGCCAAACGAGCGGCCTTGGTAGCAGGAGCGTTGAACAATGCGGCAGCCTTTGCCAAGGAGCCCTTCATGGCACCAGCCAGCTTGGCCAGAGTGGTCTCGCGATTATCAAGCTCAGCGACAGCCTTCACGTCATCAGCGCTGAGAGCTTTACCGTCCAGGTAACCGCCCTTGAGCACAAACAACTTGTTTTCGTCAGCAAACTTCTTCATCACCTTAGCCGCGTCCACAATCTCGCCTTTCACAAAGGCAACGGCTGTGGGGCCGGTGAGGAGATCATCGAGACCTTCAATGCCAGCGTCTTGTGCTGCCAGCTTCAGAAGGGTGTTCTTGGCGACGGAGTATTGGACATCGAAGCCAAGCTTGTCACGCAGATCAGCAAGCTGCCCCACGGTAAGCCCGCGGTACTCAGTGATCACCAAGCTATCTGCTTCCGCCATGCGGACTTTCAAGTCTTCCAGAGAAGCAACATTCTTCGGGTTGGCCATTACTTCGCCTCCTTCCTCTTGTCTGTATTTGATCCGCCGAGGCTTCCCCTTTGGAGATAAGCCAGCCAGGCCTTACTTCACCACGCGAGGTTGCGGTGTGCGAATGAACACGATGCAAGGTTGCACCAGGTGAGTTGCACAACAATCCTGCGGCGGGAAGTGAGACTGGTGAAGCACCCCATAAAGAAAGCCCCGTGCAGAAGCACAGGGCACAATCTCTCACCACAACGGCGAGGTTTTGGCTCAAAGTGTCTCCTGCGTGGGCCGTTCATCGTCACAACACAGGAAATGTGTGATGATAAACCTTCGATCTGCCAGGCAGATGACCGACGGTCTTGGGTGAAACTTGAACTCAATCAAACTTCGTTGGCGAGCATAGTTGCAGTAATAAGGAAGTACAAATCAGGCGCACGCTGCGAGGGAACTCCTAGACACTGATGCAGGGCGAAGAAAAACCTCAGAAAGCTTACGAGAAAGCTTACGAATCGGGATAATTCCAGGCACACTAGAGTCACATTGGAACAGAAACCCCATTGTTGACAGTAACTGACATAAAGGAGAATGCCCATGAGCAATGAGCTGCACGTGGTGGCACCGCTATCGGGTGAAATCATTGACATTACCCACGTGCCAGATCCCGTGTTTTCGCAAAAGACTATGGGTGAGGGATTTGGGGTAGCTAACCCCACGTCGGATGAGATTGTGGTGCCTGTGAGTGGCACCGTAGTGCTCATTGCCAAAACTGGACACGCCATTGGAATTACCGCCGATAACGGACTTCAATTCGTTCTCCACCTGGGGATTGACACCGTAGAGCTCAACGGCGAACCCTTCACACTCTTCGTGGAGAAGGGGCAAACCGTCAAGGCGGGCGACCCGCTAGGCACCATGAACCGTGCGGCAATTGAAAATGCCGGGAAGAATGTCACCAGCGTTCTGGCTATCACCAATTCACGCCGGAAACTGGGCACCCTCAAGGTTTTCACGGGCGTCGCAAAGGCAGGAGAACAAGCGGCTGTGGCGCGTCCTGTCCTTCAAGACGCGCCAGAGAATTCTCCCGTGGTGACCCTCCAACCTTGGCCTCAGCGGGACTCTCACTCTAATGACAATGGCACGGCAGGAGCTTTCCGTGGGGGTGCGGGAACGGGTAGCGGAGATGGTGAGTCTGCTGGGGCTCTCCAAGACGCGAGCCAGACGCCGAGCAGCACAGCAAGTCACGCAATCCAGCACAGGGCATCCCACGCAGCTCAGGCAACAGTTGATCCTTCCACTCTGGGGCCGTATGGTCCGCTGGCTCAAGACATCATCACTGCGGTAGGGGGTCTTTCCAATATCACCTCAGTGACTCACTGCATCACACGCCTGCGCTTCTACCTGGATCAAGATTCCCTCGCTGATGACGCCGCTATCAAAAACATGGATCATGTCCTCGACGTCATCAAAGCTGGCGGCCAGTATCAGGTGGTCATTGGCCCAGAAGTAGAGGATGTGTATCCCGCTGTGGAGAAGCTGGTCGGCACCAGGGCCGCCGGTGAGGTACCGGCAGACGAGGGCGTCGCAAAGGAAAAGCCGGAAGGAGTGTGGGGGTGGTTCAAGTGGGGATTCTCCTCATTAATTGGCGTTATCACCGGATCAATGATCCCCGTCATTGGACTGCTAGCAGCCTCCGGCATGATCAAAGGTGTTCTCTCGTTGCTGACCACCTTTGAACTCATCACCACCGAGTCCAACACCTACGCCCTCATCAATGCCATGAGCGACGCCGTGTTCTTCTTCCTCCCCATTTTTGTGGGCTTCACGGCAGCGCGGCGCCTGGGAGCAAACCAGGTCATCGTGGCGATTATCGGCGGAGTACTGTGCTACCCCACCCTGATAGAGATGTCCAGCGCAGAGCCCACCACAACTTTCCTGGGCATTGGTTTGAACTCCGATTTCTTCGGCATCCCCTTCTACATGGCCAGCTACTCCTACTCAATTTTCCCAATGATTGTGGCGGCCTGGCTGGCCAGCGTGATTGAGCCGAAACTCAAGCAGTGGATTCCTGCAACCATCCGCATGATTTTCATGCCACTCATTGAGGTTGTGGTGATTTCCCTCATTATTCTGCTGGTGCTTGGCCCTGTGGTGATGTTCATCTCTGGCGGTATTGCCTCCGGAATCCAGGGCATCTACAACCTCTCCCCCACCATTGCGGGGCTTGTGATTGGCGGTTTCTACCAGTGCCTCGTGATCTTCGGATTACACTGGGCCGTGATTCCGCTAGTGGCACAGGATATTTCCGTGAATGGACACTCCTATCTTAACGCCATTATTTCCGCCACTATGGTGGCTCAGGGTGGCGCCGTCCTAGCGGTGTTCTTCAAGTCCAAACTGTTGAAGATCAAAGAACTGTCTGGATCTGCCGCCATTGCTGCGTTCTGCGGAATTACCGAACCAGCCATGTACGGTATCAACCTCAAGTACGGTCGCACCTTCATCATGGCGTCCATCGGAGGTGCGGTGGGCGGTCTTCTCACCGGAGTTTTGGCCGTCAATATGTGGGGATTTACAGGATCGCTCATCGGCTTCATGTCCTTCGTGAACCCAGAAGGGCTGGACTTCAGCTTCTGGGGATTCTGGATAGCATCCCTTGCAGCCATTGTTGTGTCCTTCACTCTCACCTGGTTCTTCGGCTTTAAAGACGCCGATGTGGACCATGAGCGCGTGGTGGAGAAAGTTCGGCTGGGCAATAGGGAGCCTGTGGTGAAGTAGGAGCCTCCTGAGCTCCCCCACCAGGAGTACTAGCCAACACAAAGAAGCAGCCTGCACCAAAAGCTGCAGGCTGCCAGAGCTCTAGAGAAACCTAAGAACCGATACTCCGGGAAGAGCTAGCGGGCTTATAGGCCTTGGCCTCTTCATCTTGCGGCTGGAAGCGATCCCATTGGGGCAAAACGTTATGAATCACCTTGCCAATGGAGGTCCGCTCAAAATCGTTAACAAAAATAACGTCCGACGGGGCTGCCGGAGCAATCATCCGGTTAGCCACCCACTTCTTCACATCATCTGCGGTGAGATTCTGAGCTGCTTCATCGTTACTGCGCTTGACCCAGGCAACGGGCGTGGTATTCAGAGTCTTGGAACGGTCAGCATCCACAAAGGCTTCTTCTACACCCGGTAGGGACAGAATCGTGTCTTCCACTGCATTGAGGTGGATATTTTCCCCACCGTTAATAATCATGCTGTCACCACGGCCAAGGATGTGGAGAACCCCCTCATCATCCATGAATCCGCAGTCCCCTGAGGAAAGCATCCCGAACTTGGTGGACACATCAATGCTGCCATCATCCGTAGCAAAACCCAGGGCAGATAGCGGGTGGATACCATAAATGGTGCCCCGCTCATTGGGCTCTGTAGGCGTACCGTCCTCTCGCAAAACCTTGATGGAGGTTCCACGCAGAGGACGCCCAGCAATGTAGGGATCTTTCGCTAAATCTTGCCCTGTGGCAATAGCCAGCTGGTTAAGTTCCGTTGAACCGTAGAGGCTATAGATGGAGTCTTCACCGAAATGCTTGAGAGCATGGCTGATCAGGTTGCTAGGCCAGGCATTACCAGCGGTAATAATCCAGTCCATCTTTGGCAGTTGGATGTTGTTCTGTTCCGCATACTCCACGATGTACTTGATAAATATCGGGGAGGTAACAAGCGCCTTGGCATTGTACTTGGAGAGATCCTCCACAACCTGCTCAGTGTTGAACTCCCGGTGGCACACCAGAGTACAGCGCAACGCTGAGGCAATCATGGTCATGCCCCAACCCCAAGCGTGGAATTGCTTAGCTGGGAAGCAGATAGTAATTTCGCTCTCCCAGGGAATCTTCTCCAAAACACCTGCAGCAACAACGGGATTCTTCGGCTGGGGGACAATGATGGCCTTGGGGTCAGCCGTGGTACCCGAACTCATAATCACGATGTTGGATTGCTTGGGGATGAAGTCAAACTCCTCCTTCCCCACGGGAGCAGCCTTAGCCATGACATCATGAATTGAATAGACTCCCGCTGTGCGGAATTCCTCGCGCTGTTCATCAGAAATGGGCTCATTAACCAGAATTTGAAGATCCTCCTGAACACCTGCCTCGAGGAGGTTAGGAACATACTCAGGGTCGGAGATGAGAACGCGGCACTTCACCTTCCGAAGGGAGCTGCGCACAGAAACGGCACCCGCCAGTGCGTTGAGAAGCACCATGCGCCAGCCCACATATCCCTGGGCGGTCTGAGGAATAATCATTCCCCGCCCGTTCGAGGCAAGATAAGCCACGGTGGATTTATTGGTGATTCCGTACACACGCTGCAAGCCTGAGGCCAGGCGGCGTGACTGTTCCCGGACATCGTTATAGGTCAGGGTGCCGAAGTCGTCGATAATAAAGGGGCGGTCAGGCACCACCAGACATGCACGTTCCACCTGGCCAGCAAAGGTGGTGCGGTATTGGATGAAAACTTTGAGGAGTTTTACAAACCCGGTAATTCCTTTGAAAGCTATCACCTTGCGGCGCAGGAAAATGGGAATTGCCTTGATAGTTTGTACGAACTCCGACCAGGGGGTACGGGCATCGCGTTTGTTCGGGAACAGTTCAGTCCGCATACAGAAAAACCTTCGCCTATCTCGTTTGAACAATGTAGTTAAGACAATGCTTCGATATCTTCTGTCCTGACTTGTCCCACTGCAGTCCGCCAAAAGACACCCACGCCCGACAGGCGTAGTTTGAATGACACCGAAAACAAAAAACGAACTCTCTAGAAGAAGAGAGCCATCACCCATATCGGATGATAGCCCTCAGGTGTTACACATCACCGTCTCCTCGGTTGCAGAGAGTGGTGTGTGAGAAACACTGTGAAGCTCTTTATTCCGCAGCAAAATCCTTGTTCACCGAGGGATCCACCGGGATTCCAGGGCCAGAGGTTGAGGACACGGTGACTTTCTTGATGTAAATGCCCTTGGAAGAGCTGGGCTTCAGGCGAAGCAGCTCCTCATAGAGCGCACCGTAGTTCTCTGCCAGTGCTTGTGGAGTGAAAGACGCCTTACCAATAGAAGCGTGCAGGTTAGCAGCCTTATCCACACGGAAAGAAATCTTGCCGCCCTTAACTTCTTTCACAGCCTTAGCGACGTCCAGCGTCACAGTGCCCGTCTTCGGGTTCGGCATCAAACCGCGGGGACCAAGCACACGGGCAATGCGGCCAATCTTGGCCATCTGATCCGGGGTAGCAATAGCGACGTCGAAGTCGGTCCAACCCTCTTGGATCTTTGCCACCAGCTCATCGGTACCCACAAAATCTGCACCGGCTTCTTCAGCCTCGGTGGCCTTTTCACCAGCGGCGAAAACCACCACGCGCACCTGCTTACCAGTACCGTTAGGCAAAGAAACAGTACCACGCACCAGCTGGTCAGCTTTACGCGGATCAACACCCAAGCGGAAAGCTACGTCCACGGAGGAATCGTACTTCTCAGAGCTGGTCTCTGAGGCTAGCTTCACAGCTTGCAGGGGGGTATAGATACGCCCCTTATCCAGCTTCTCTAGCTTGGCTCGGTACGCCTTAGAATGTTTGCTCATCCTTATCTCTCTTTCACTACAGTGATGTGGTTGTGTATCGGGCCGAAGCTAGCCCTTCCACCAAGAACCGTGCAGTACCTGCCACATTCCTCTTTGGCAGGTCTTGCCGAATTCTTGCTTAGTCAACAACGGTAATGCCCATAGAACGAGCAGTACCAGCGATAATCTTGTCAGCCTGCTCCAGAGTGCGGGCGTTGAGATCTTCAAACTTGGTCTGAGAAATCTCGCGGATCTGATCCTTGGTGACCTTCCCCACCTTCTGAGTGTGGGGAACCCCGGAGCCCTTCTGGAGACCGGCAGCCTTCAGCAACAGCTTTGCAGCCGGAGGGGTCTTCAGTTTGAAGGTGAAGCTGCGATCCTCATACACGGTGATTTCTACGGGGACCACATTGCCGCGCTGATTTTCCGTAGCGGCATTGTAAGCCTTGCAGAATTCCATGATGTTGACACCGTGAGCACCCAATGCAGGGCCTACCGGCGGGGCAGGATTAGCCTGACCAGCCTGAATCTGCAACTTAATAAGGCCAGTGACCTTCTTCTTCGGAGCCATCGAATTACCTCAATTCCTGGTTACCGGGAATCCACCACGATGCTGATGCACTCCCGTCCGGATGCTACGTACCACTCACCAGAGAAATCCTGCTCAGGCACAATTTCTAGGGAATCTTGTGTGACGCGGCCACCGGGGATGACGTGTACTTCGCGTATTTTTCACGCGAGGGGAAAGCCTACCCTACCAGCGCCCTAGCACTCAAACTGAGCACAAGGTCCATAACCTGCAGTGCGAGCGTAACGAAACTCCGCACAGTATGGAATCTGCGGGCGGTGCCACCTACACACCGGCTGGGCGGGCTCTTCAAGCGCGCCCTAGGGCAGGCCTTAAGGTGAGCCCTAAGGTGGCCCTTTAAAGCACGCCCCAGGGTAGGCCTTAAAATGCGCCCTAGGAGATTTTCTCCACCTGGTCTGCAGTCAGTTCCACCGGGGTTTCACGCCCGAAAATAGACACCAACGCCTGCATCTTCCCGGTTTCGGGATCAATACTGGAAATGGTGGCAGACACAGAAGCCAGCG
Organism: Actinomycetes bacterium; assembly: GCA_023432405.1. Classification (GTDB taxonomy): domain Bacteria; phylum Actinomycetota; class Actinomycetes; order Mycobacteriales; family Mycobacteriaceae; genus Corynebacterium. The sequence goes on from JAEYUQ010000009.1 coordinate 26,717, forward strand.
GCCCGGACAAAATGGTGACAGCCTGACCTACCTCGTAGTCCAGAGCAGCTTTCTGTACCACCTTCTCTTCAGGCATGGCCACCACATTGCCTTCCTCGGTGTTCTCAGGAGCACCTTCAGCAACTGCAGATTTAGGCATGAGGAACTTGGCGACGTCGCGGGGGCGAACGGTGGTAGCGTGCCCCTCGTTACCCACGAAGGAAGTCACACCTGGAGTTTCACGAACTACAGACCACACAGTGTCATTCATCTCCATGCGGACAAGGACATACCCTGGGAGAAGCTTGCGCTTAACCAACTTTCGATGACCATCACGCAGCTCTAAAACCTCTTCGATAGGAACGACAACTTCGTAGATGTCATCCTCCACCTCAAGGGTCTGAGTGCGCATTTCCAGGTTGGCTTTCACTTTGTTTTCATAACCGGAATAGCACTGGATGATGTACCACTGACCTGGGCGCTTCTTGAGCTCACGGGTAAACTCACGCAAACGACGCCGATAGTCCGCCTCTGCAGCGGCTTCAGCATCGGCCTCAGGATCGGCGGTTTCAGAGGCCTCAGGGGCGGAAGCGGAGTCAACACCCTCATCAGTGGCAGACTCAGCAGAATCGGCAGTCTCAGCCACGGCTTCCGCATCAGCTTCAGGCGCAGAGTCGGTGGCTCCACCATCCGCCTCAGCCACAGCGTCGGCGGCTCCACCATCGGCCTCAGCCACAGAATCCGCGGCCTCAGAGGCGGGAGCGGAATCAGCAAGTTCAGCCACAGAGTCAGTAGGAGCTACAGCCTCCCCAGAGATGACCTCAGAGGCGGGAGCAGGATTAGCGGCGTCGGCAGTAAGGAACTGGGGGCCGAGATTGTTTTCTTCAGTCATAGAAGGGCACGCTTCTTTCTGGTGATGACAAAAAGTATCCCGCCGAAACCCTAGGTTCCGACGGGAAAGTATTGTGGGGAATTCTAGCGTGATAACCCCAAGAAATCAAGTTCTGGAAGGAACTCAGAGTACACACAGTTCCTAGCTAAGCAGCTCAAAACGTTCCTAACGGACGTTTCTAACGAACCAGCACTGCCTCAACGCCAAGGCCCGCAAGGAAATCCACACCTGCCACAAGAGCCGTAACAATGATGAGGAAGGCAAAAACCACCAAGGTGTAGTTGACCATTTGACGTCCCGTGGGCCATACTACCTTGGACATCTCGTCTTTCACTTCACCGGGGAAAGCAGCAATTTTGCTTCCTACTCCGGAACGGTCTTCCTTGTCTGGGCTGGCAACTTCCTTTGATTTGTCAGCCTCTGAGGTGGTGACAGCTTGACCAGAGAGCTGGCGCTTACCCACCGGACGAACAGCAGTGCGTGTGACCGATTGCGTGCCAGCACGCGGAGCATCAGCGTCTTGGGACTTGTTTGATGCTTTGGACTCTTCGCTCACCAACACTCCTCAGATAGACATTCCTGGCAGGGGCGACAGGACTCGAACCTGCAACCTACGGTTTTGGAGACCGTTGCTCTACCAATTGAACTACGCCCCTAAGCGCTACTACTTCCCTCTCGGAAAACAGCAACGTCCACCCTACCATGAGAGAACCGCTACCTTAACGACGCCCTCACTGGGGAGCTGAGAAAACGAAAGGCACTGCAGCTTCGCTGAGAAGCGTAGTGCTGTAGTGCCCGCGTTACTCTCAGTAGCGGTGGAGAGGCTCGAACTCTCGACCTCGCGATTATGAGTCGCGCGCTCTCACCAACTGAGCTACACCGCCACATTCCCGTGCTTTCAGATTCTTTTACCCCTGGATTCAAGAACCCTTCGCAACAAGAGAGCCCCCTGACAGAATCGAACTGTCGACCTTTTCCTTACCATGGAAACGCTCTGCCGACTGAGCTAAGGGGGCACACTCCAACGACACAACCTACATTCTCAGACAATGTTCTCAGAGATACGCAAGCTGCTCGCTCAAGCTTTACAAAGACTAACCTCTAGGAAAAAATTATCCAAATCCGCAGGTTAAGACTAAAAGTGAGGATTACAACCGATTATCCCGGTGATTCTGCTCATGATTATGAGCCCGCTTCCACCGGCAGGATAAAACCCACCCAGCCACTCTGGACTTTGACACAAGCTCAAGCTAAAGGAGCGTTGTGAGCAAGAAGGGGCTGGCTGAGCGGTTTCTGAAACAACAAAACCCCGACCACGGAAAATGATCGGGGTGTGAGAGTGCCAGCTAGTGGATTCGAACCACTGAAGGCAATGCCGGCGGATTTACAGTCCGCTCCCTTTGGCCGCTCGGGCAAACTGGCGCGCACTCATGGTGCGAGCAACACTTTACTGAGACACCGTAAGAAAGCGCAAACCAGCTGGTCTTCAGGAATGCTCCCGACTTTCTTCAGAGACTTGCCCCACCATTCTTCGGAAACGTTCGGGCTTTTCGAGGACTCCCCCTCACATTCCTACCCCATGCGATGTACGGAGTACTCCGCCAGTGAACGCAGGGCTTGAGTAGCAGGGGCGTCGGGAAGTTTTTCCACAAACTGCTGAGCAGTGTCCAGATAGTGCTGAATGACCTCATGGGTGCGCTCAGACCCGGTGGAGCGGTGCAAGAGATCCAACACCCGCTCTAGCTGCTCATCAGAGGTAACAGGCCCCGTCAATTCCTGACGTAGCTGCTCTCCCACCTCAGTGTCTTCCCGCAACGCATACAGAACCGGCAGAGTGAAAACGCCTTCCTTCAGATCAGTTCCGGGTGTTTTCCCTGATTCACTGGGGTCAGAGTAAATGTCGATCATGTCATCAACAATCTGGAACACCATGCCGATAGCTTTGCCATAGCCTTCCAGCGCAGCGATATGTTCCTCAGAAGCACCACTATGCAAGCCACCCAGGAATCCGGCGGCAGCAATGAGAACTCCCGTTTTTTCCTCAATCACCTTGAGGTAATGCTCAATGGGATCTCCTCCACGAGCACCCACTGTCTCCCGCATCTGCCCCGTCACCAACTGACCAAACGTCACCGCAAAGTGTGACACCGTCTCCACACCCAGCTCAGCCATGATGGAGGAGGCGTGAGATAGAAGAATATCCCCAGCCAAAATTGCCACTGAATTTCCCCACCGGGCGTTGGCGGAATACACTCCCCGGCGCCTCTGCGCCTCATCCATGACGTCATCGTGGTAAAGAGTGGCCAGGTGAACAATCTCCACCACAGCTGCGGCTTTAATCACATCGTCACTCATGGGGCGCTTCCCGAACTGTGACGCTAAGAGAGCAAACATGGGGCGGAAACGTTTCCCACCGGCCTCTGCCAGGTGCAACACCTTATCCACCAGGAAGTCCTCTCCGGAGGAGAGTTTCGTGCGTAGCAGAGTTTCTACCTGAACCATGCCACGAGAAAGATCCTCGGTGAGCTGTGCATCTCCCAGATCAATGGCACCCACTGCAAAGTCTTTGAATTCTGCCTCGGCTACTCCACGCGGAGAGCAGGGCGAGGAAGTGGGTTCAGTCATGCGGAAAACCTCATTAAAACTCACAGTCTTTGGATAAATTCACTCTGGCGATAACACTTTAACCGAGAGAGTAACGGGTGTGGTTCGTGTATCTCCAGGCTCGTACATACCGTAGCCCACAGTCCCCATGCCACAATAGTCAGGGTGAATACTGTGCAAGGCTCAGCAGACGTCATTGTGGTTGGATCCGGCCCCGCCGGTTCTGCCGCCGCCTACTACGCCGCCTCCGCAGGCTATAGCGTGATTCTTCTGGACGCCGTGGAGTTCCCCAGGGATAAGACCTGCGGAGATGGCCTCACTCCCCGAGCCATAAAAGCTCTTCAGGATATGGGCGTGGCACAGAACATCACTGCGCGTTTCAGCACGCAAGGTCTCCAACTGCACGGTTTTGGCGGGCATATCACTGCTCCCTGGCCGCAGGGACACTTCCCTTCCTATGGGTCTGCCATGCGCCGCATACACCTTGATAACCTGCTGAGGTGTCATGCCTGCAACGCTGGAGCTACCTTTCAGCAGGGAAAGGCTGTTGATCTCAAGGACACTCTCCTCCTTGAAGACGGCTCCCAGCTTTCGGCGCGCTTTTATCTCATTGCCGACGGCGTGCGTTCCCCACTGGGGAAGAAACTAGGGCGCGTGTGGCATCAAGAGCAGGTGTATGGGATTGCCGCTCGTAGTTATGTCACCACTCCGCGTTCCCAGGACCCGTGGATTCATTCCCACCTGGAGCTGGTGGACTCGGAGGGCAGCACACAACCGGGCTATGGCTGGGTGTTCCCCTTGGGGGATGGCACGGTGAATCTGGGCTGCGGAGCGCTATCAACGCGGCGTCGTCCAGCGCAGGTGAACACCAAGAAACTGCTACACCATTACGCTTCCACAATTCGTGAGGAATGGGAGTTGGGCACCCCTCAGAAAGTGACCTCTGCACTACTGCCGATGGGGGGAGCAATCTCCGGGGTAGCAGGACCTAACTGGATGCTCCTTGGCGACGCCGCTGCTATGGTCAATCCGCTCAACGGGGAAGGCATTGACTACGCCCTGGAAACAGCCCGCTTAGCGGTGGAGCTGTTGGGGGAGGACAAGGATTTCACACAGGCCTGGCCAGAAAGACTTCGGGCAGAATATGGAGCGGCCTTTAGCCTTGCGCGTCAAGCAGCTAAGCTCCTGACCTTTCCGAAGGTGCTGAGTGCCCTGGGGCCGGTGGCTATGCGGGGGAAACTCGGCGGGCTACTTATGCCAGCGGCGGCACGGCTCATGGGGAATCTTGTGAGCCCCGAGGATGAAGATCTAATTTCTCGGGTGTGGCAACTGGCCGGGCGAGCACTGCGCACCGTGCAGTCAGAACGGCAATTGTGGGGCTAGTGTGCTCGCGCAGCTCACGGTGCGTCGTGGCGTGCCACAGTACGTCACGCTCCCTAGCCCACGGCGCGCAACTCTGCCGGGCTAGCTTTTCATAGCGGTGTGCAGTGCCACAATCCCCAGAGTGAGGTTCTTCCACTCCACATTCTCCCACCCTGCGCGTTCAATATCGTGGGCAAGTTCCTCTTGGGCCGGCCAAGCGCGGATAGAGTCTGCAAGATACTCATAGGCCTCAGGGTTGGAGGCCACAACACGAGCCACCTTGGGCAGTAGCCGCATGAGATATTCCTTATACACAGTGCCAAACACCGGAACGATGGGCGTTGAAAACTCTGCCACAGCTAACCGCCCACCGGGACGAGTAACGCGCAACATTTCTCGGAGCGCCTGGTGGCGGTCCTGCACATTACGTAAGCCGTAGGAGATAGTTACGGCGTCGAATGAGCTATCTGCGAAAGGCAACCGCATAGCATCCCCCACCACCTTGGGCACGGCTCTGTCTTTCCCTGCCGCCAACATTCCTTGAGAAAAGTCGCAGGCCACACACCACGCCCCGGATTTGGCCAGCTCCACTGTGGATACCGCAGTGCCTGCCGCCAGATCCAGTACGCAGTCTCGCTCGGTGAGGTTCAGAGCCTGCCTGGTACGACGTCGCCAGCGTCGATCTTGTCCGAAAGACAAGACGGTGTTGGTGATGTCATAGTGAGCACCAACCCCGTCAAACATACGGGCAACGTCAAAAGGCTTTTTATCAAGAGATGCTTTCGCCACAAAGTCAGATTAGCCGACACGGTTGTGGACGTGTTTGCGGGCGTATTTCACAGGGAGACGGCGCACCCGAGGCGCGGGAGTGTAGAAAGAATCAATGGCCTGCTGGTAGTACCCCACAAGCTGATTGCATAGAGAGGTCCAGGTTTTGTCTGCAATCGAAGCACGAGCATTCCGGCAGAGACGGTGGTGGCGGGAGGGGTGGGTGCAACTATCCACGGCGCCTGGGAGGTCATCCGTAAAACTAGCGACGTCGAGAAGGCAACCGTTGTAGCCGTCCACGATGAGATCAACTGGTCCGCCTGCGCGGGGAGCGATGGTGGGAACCCCTGAGGCCTGGGCTTCCTGAATGGTTTGGCAGAAGGTTTCAAATTCCCCAGGGTGAACAAAAACATCGAAGCTGGCGTAGTGAGTGGCAAGATCTGTTCCGCTACGAGGCCCAGTGAAAATAGCGCCGGGGAGAAGCTCCTCAAGCTCCATGCGTTCGGGGCCACCGCCAACAATAACCAGTTGAAGATCAGGGCGGTTGTTGAGTGCCTGAAGCCGAGGCAAACCCTTTTCCGCAGCCAACCTGCCCACATAGCCCACAATCTGTTTAGTGCCGGTGGGATCCCACTGGGCGCGCAGAGAATCACTGCGCTTAGCCGGGTGGAACAAGGTGGAATCCACCCCTCTGCCCCAGTGGTACACATTCGAGATGTTGTGCTCTTCCAAGGTGGCAATAGTGGCGCTGGAAGGTGCAAGAGTGAGTTGGCAGGTGTTGTGGATGGTGCGCGTCCAATCCCAGGCCGCACGGTAGAGCGCAGAGAGGTGATAACGATTGGTGTAACCGGCAATATCCGTCTGATACACCGCCACAGCCGGAATACGGGAGAGACGTGCAGCAAAAGCACCTGCCGCACCCAACACAAAGGGCGACGCCAAGTGAACCACATCCGGGTGGAAATCTCGAAGAGCATCATTGACCATGCCCGTGGGAACCCCGATGGGAAGAGAATTGATGAGTGGAACGCGGATAGTGGGAACCCGAAGAATCTCAAAACCCAGATAGTCCGGGATTTCTTCCTGGAACTCTCGGGCTCCTGGAGCAATGACAATAGCCTCGTGCCCCTGAGCTTTGAGATGCTCTAACACTCTCAGGACGGAGTTGACTACACCGTTGACATTGGGAAGAAAAGATTCCGCCACAATTGCAACACGCACGCGCTTCCTGTCCTTTCACCTCGATTTGTGTAGAACTATGCCACTGCTAGACAGCCAGAAGGTGACGTCCCCATGAACTCCATGTAAAAATCACCCACGAGTGCCCCGAGGTGGGGTCAATCCCCACGGGTTGTACGCCCGATACTCCACCATCCCACCGCGAAGATGAGCGTGATAACCACCCCGGAACTGAGTGCAGGGATCAAGGAAAGCGTCCAAGTTCTGCCTTCCACCTTCACCAGATCTGGATTATCGCGCGAGTAGACCACCCACACTCTCTGACCTACACCTAACCCAGTGGGGTAGAGCACACCACGGTAAGGGATGTGTACCTTACCTGCGTCATCTTGATACGTGACAATAGTGCGCAGAATAGAAACAGAGTTCACCTCTGCTAAAGCCCTCCCAGGGTTCTGGGAGATTGTGTGGTCATTGATGGCAGCGCCACCCACTATGCCCACACAGCCCAGGATGGCAAAGAGATAAATCGCCCCGAGAAACTGGCGCAGGCGATGGTAGATGCGTTGTTTACTGATTCTCACAGCGTAACTTTCGTGGCGAAGTCTGCGTGTAGCTTCCTGAGATGCTCGCGCGAGGTATGGGCCTCAATCACCGTCACACCGTGGTTAGTGGGAGTGAGTTCCACAAGAAGATCCAGAAGCTCCTGAGTAGAGGACACGCTGCGATAGTCAACCGAATAGGCAGCACACAGATGAGCCAGAGAGACGTCGTCATGGGGAGTGCCGAAGCCGCGTTCAAAACTCTCGCGCCAGTGGGGAGCACCCATTTCGAGGGTTTCAAAAATCCCACCGCCGTTATCATTGGCCACCACGATGGTGAGGTTTTCGGGTCTGGGTTGGTTCGGGCCGATGAACAGACCGGGGGCGTCGTGAAGGAAAGTGACGTCCCCAAGGAGCGCAACCGTGCGAGGGGCACTGGGAGCAGTAGGATCCTCCGTTTGAGTGGCCAGGGCAACGCCGATAGCTTGGGAGACGCTGCCATCAATTCCGGCGGTGCCACGCGGAGAATACGCTCGAACCCCTGGGAACGGCATACCAGCCCATGCGAGATCCCGGATGGGGTTGGAGGCCCCAATGAAAATCACATCACCATCACCAAGGGTGTCTGCCACGGCGGCAGCAACGTGAAGTCCCGTGAAGCCGTAGTCCTGGGAGGCCAGAATGTCACGGACAGCATCCGCTGCCAAGGTTCCTGCGGCGTCACAGGTGTTCAGCCACTGCTGGGTGGGTTGCCCAGACACTGCCACCCGAGTTCCGCGCTGGGCAGCATTGCCGGTGGGATCTGTGAACTGCGGAGTACGGGACAAGACAGTGAGATGAATGTCCGGGTCAGCCATGATATTCAAGACCGGACGGTGGAGAGTGGGGTGGCCTACCACCACAATCTGATCCGGCTTCATGCGTGCGGAGTATTCACCGTGAGAGATCTCTGAATGAGAGAAGACAGCAGCCGCACCGGGGTGTACGGGATGGTATGGCGCAGGAGCAGTAGGTTCTGCAATGGTGGGAACGTCCTCCAAACCGGGAACCTCCCAGGCCTCATCACCGGCAATCACTAGTGTGTTGAGGGAAAGGTCCAAAGGCACTTCACCGTGATCCACCCAGTGCTGAGATACGGCTGGCCGGGTGCGCCGGAGCGATACTGCAGACGAGGCGGGGGTGGAGGGAGTGTCCGAAACCAGGGGCACTTCTGCAACCAGGGGAGTGCCTGGAACCAGGGGCGTGTCCGAAACCGAGGGCGCCTCTGGAACGAGAGGCGTGTCAAAGGCTACGTTGAGATGAAGCTGCTGTTCTTTGGTAAAAAGCTCCGAAATCTCGGTCACATCCTCTAGGGACTCAATCTGATGCGTGGGAGTAACCGTAGCGAAAAGACCTTGTTGCTCAATGGTCTGACTTGCCCCAGTTCCCACCAGGCGGCGAGGACGATCCGCACTAATTACCGCAAAAGGAACATGGGAATGTGCAGCCTCAATCATGGCAGGGAGAGTGTTAGCCACAGCTGTGCCGGAGGTCATCACCACACCGACAGGACGCCGCTGTACCCGCGCCATTCCAAGGGCAAGAAACGCTGCCGAACGTTCATCAATGCGAGTGTGGACCCGAATATCGGCACGCCCAAGCAGGGCCAGAGCTAAGGGAGAGGTGCGTGACCCCGGACACAGAACGACGTCGTTAAGGACAGATGCCAGCTGATCTGCAACCTCTCTGGCTAGGTCAAAAGACTGCATGGAGCCAATTCTAACCAGCGGCTTGGTAGAACGGATCTCCTTGATCTGCGCTGACATCTGGCGAGCTCATGAGACTTTGAGCCTTCTGAATGTCCAAATTGGAGCCTGGAGCGGAGGATTCTGGAGGAACTGCCGCACCGGCAGGGGGAACACTAGACTCCTGAGGCGCTGCTGGGGCGTAGGCGGCCGGGGCAAGAGCAGCCGAAGCCGCAGCAGAAAGAGTGCCCGGGACGATAGTGCCGGAGGCGGCATCAACGTCCGCTCCAGACGCCAGGACGGCGTTATGCGCCGGAGCAGCGTCAGCGGGTGCTGCTGCAGCAGCACGAGTGGCCGTGCTGGGGCGAGAGACCGTGGAGGAGGGAGTTTTGATAATGGTGACAGATTGGGTGACCGTCTCTGGGGCGGGAGTTCCGTTTTCCACAGCTCCACGCCAGGCGATAAGTAGAGCAATGACACCAAAAATCGCTACTACCAGAAGGCCCGCAAGGAACCACGTAATCCATAAACCTGATACCGGGGTAGGGGTAGAGGCTGGAGCAGCGGGCTGGTCTGGGCGCTCGAAGGGTTTACCTTTCTGCCCTTCATACCCCGGAAGCTGAGCCGGTGCGGGGTACACCTCGGCGCGTTTGGGCTGCGATTGTGCAGCAGCTTGTGAAACTGCTGCAGGTACTTCAGCAGTTTGAGCCGCGGCACGCGACCGAGGCGACGGCCGCTGAGATACGCCGGTTTGTTGTGCAGGCTTGTATGCGGGTTGCTGTCCCGCCTGCTTCGGGGGCTGTTGCACGGATTGCTGGACACCGGCCTGCTGGCCCGGTTGCTGTGCGGACTGCTGGACTCCGGCTTGCTGGCCCGGTTGCTGTGCGGATTGCTGAACTCCGGCTTGGTGGACAGGCCGCTGCACACCGTAAGAAGCAAGGGCTTCTCGCTGAGATTTCGCAATACTTGCAGCTACCGTAGCCGCCATCGAGGCATCGCCAGCCTTCGGATTCTTGGCAGAGGGAGAACCAGACGCTGACTGACCAGCAGAAGCCTGGACCGACGTTTGAGCAGGCACATGACTGGAGGCTTGAGGTACCTGGGTTTCCTGCTTGACAGCCGGGGCAAGGTTTGGTTGATATACCCGATCGGACTGATACACACGGTCCCGCTGATCTGCTGACTCTTGCTGGTGAGCGCTATGTGGCTCCGAAATCTGAGCCGCCGCCCCCACAGTAACCCCCGCACCCGATTGAGAACCACCGGCTTTCAATGTGACATCGGAAAGGTTGAGGTGTGCGCCGTTCACAGGCTGATGATTCTCAGCCTGTGTGGATAATTGCTTCTCATCTGGCTGAGCAGTTGGAGGAACAGGTGTTGTAGGAAGAATTGGCCGATATGGCAAAGAACGCCCAGGCTGCGGCCGTAACGCAGAACCTACACCACCGCTCTGTGGGGAATTTTCCTGCGAGTCCTGTGCAGAATCGTTGCCGTCACTACCTATCGCCGTGGTTTCACTTGGCGACGCCCCTACCCCACTGTCCAACGCACTAACAGCACCGTCCGGCACCCCCGCCCCACTATTCGACGCCCCTGACTCACTGCCCGACACACTAACAGCACCGTCCGGCGCACTAACAGCACTGTCCGGCACCCCCGCAGACTTTTCTACCGCTTGTGTAACACTGGTGGGCACTGCCATAAGTGCTGAGGTGTCCAACAAACTGAGATGTCTCACATTAGGAAACACGGTGGTACTGGAATCCTCTCCAGAACCCGGGTGCATCAAGCTTTCTGGAATTACCGAGGAGTCCACCACGCCGCCCGATGAACCACTGCTCTTCTGAGACTTCTTAGTCTCCTGAGAGTCTGAGGAATCTTGCCCCTGCCCCAAGGTCCTCATAATCGCCCCCACTAATCCCTTGTGCTGACTATTCCCCGTAGGCTCTTCGGCGCCAGGAGTACCTTCCGCCTGGGTAGACGGTGTCTGAGCATCAGTTCCGTGGGCTTTTTCAAGGTGCTGATCCGACTCCACAGCATACCCCTTTCCCGTATGTCACAATAGCAACATTAGTCACATTTGTAACACACTATAGCGGGAACGGAATCATGCGATAGTACAAACACTCCTGCACACAGGAAATTTTCTTACTTCTGCAAGATTGACCAGCTTCTCCAAGAAAGACCAGCACATTCACACCTAGAAAGGAAGCTGGTTCAGGAGATCTTCGCCCAGGCCGGCAATCTCATCACCAAGACCACCCCCCGCTTCTGGAGCCGCATTCCCAGCACCACCGGCTCCTGTACCAGCAACGTCCCCAGTACCTCCAACGCCACCTCCAAAAACATCCCCAGCACCAGCATCACCACCTACATCTGTGCCAGTATCCAAGGAGGGGTCCGAAGAATCCGAGCCACCAAAAATATCTTCCAAGAGTCCTTGGCCTGGGATAGCCGTTTTTGTGGTTTCCCGGACGGAGGTTCGCGTACTGGTGACGGTCACAGTTTCCTGAGGCTGTGTACTCTCCTGGGCAGATGAGCGCCAGAGCAGAAAGAATAGGCAGGCTAAAAGCGCTGCCACAATAAACAACGCACCCAAAATTTTCACCCACAGGGAACTGCCACTACTCACCACGGGAACTGCGCGACGATACCTAGCAGATTGGCCGTGGCCACCGCGTCCATATCCTCGGGGTTCGTAGTTATCAGCCCCATAGACATCCGACTCATAGGCATCATCCCCATACCCATCAAGGTCGTAGTCATCTGCACCATAGGCCCTACGGTCATACTGTTCCCGCCGGTAGCGTTCACGCTCGTAAAAAGCCTGTTCCCGCTCAGCGCGCTCCAGGGCCGCCTGTTCCTCGGGCGTCGGAATGTATTGCTGAGGGACGTCCTTCCGCAACCTCCCCTCAAAGGATCTACCCTCCCGCGACCTACCTACACCAGATAGACCCGCACCAGACCTTCCCGCGCGAGACCGACCCCCCTTAGAAATCCCTGCCGGATACGTATCTTCCTCTGCGTCACCCTCACCGAGGATGACAGTCTCATCTGCACCAAGAATGACAGTCTCCTCAGCGCCCTCAGACACTGCGCCCCCAGACACTGCGCTCCCACGCTCGGCGCCACGCCGCATCTCACCGGGCTGTACCCCGCCACGCCGCATCTCACCAGGCTGTGCGCTCCCCCACTGCGCTCCATCACGCTCACCACCATCTCGGCGTGCGCCGTCGTGTTTACCATCAGTCATGACTGTTCCTCCTGCAGCACATCCCAGCACTCCTTCACGCGATTAAACCACCAGTCCCGCCGGGACGTCGGCGCGGCTAGAGCTTCCAGACGCGCGGGGTCTGGAGACACCGGCTTAACGTCCAGACAGCCCTCCATAATCCTGCGAGGCTCTGCCACATCTTCCAAAAAAAGAGCACCCGTAGCAAGACCTGCAGCCCGTGGAGCTGGAAGCAGCGCGGCAGCCACCAAACCAGCATTCATTCCCACCGCCGTATCCAACGCGGAGGCAATAGTTACTCCCATACCGTGTTGCTGACAATACTGCGCAATCTCCAGGGTGCGCCTTACTCCTCCCAGAGGTGCCACCTTGACGACGCCCACGTTCGCGGCCTGGGCGTCCACCACACGGTAGGGGTCTTCCGCCTTGCGGATGGACTCATCTGCTGCCACGGGAGTTGCTATCAGACGTCGAAGCTGCGCAAGTTCTTCCACACTCTTGCACGGCTGCTCCATATACTCCAGTTCCCCTAAAACACGAGCTGCTTCCACTGCTTGAGGAACAGTCCAGCCTCGGTTGGCATCTACCCTGATACGCGCCTGAGGCAGTTCAGCACGCACCGCCTCCACACGGGCAACATCCTCCGCTAAAGTCTGACCGGCTTCTGCCACCTTCACCTTCACCGTCTGACAGCCAGGATAGCGAGCCAGAATCTCTGGCACCTGGTCTGCGGGAACAGCTGGAACCGTGGCATTGACAGGCACTCGGGTATGGCGAGGCGTCGGTAAGCCATGAAAAGCCACTTCCAGGGCTGAGGCCAACCAGTGCGCAGCCTCCGGGGGCTTGTACTCCAGGAAGGGAGCAAACTCACCCCAGCCAGCGGGACCGTCGATAAGGAGAGCCTCTCGGGTGGTAATGCCACGAAATCTAACCCGCAAAGGCAGACTGACCACATGGGCTCGGGAGAGAATTGCGTCCAGGTTCATAAACCCCATTTAAGCTGAAGCCATGACTCAAGCGAAGAATTATGACCACCAGTACAGCACCGAGCAACCCTTTGACTCCTCGCAGTGGAAGGCGGTCCCCGGATTTGAGAACCTCACTGACATCACCTACCACCGGCACGTGGGGGAATCCCGCGCGGATGGGATAGTGCGGATTGCCTTTGACCGCCCCGAGGTGCGCAACGCTTTCCGCCCGCACACCGTGGATGAGCTGTATAGGGCGTTGGATCATGCTCGCCGTAGCCCGGATGTGGGAGTTGTGCTCCTCACTGGAAACGGCCCTTCACACAAGGACGGCGGGTGGGCGTTTTGCTCTGGTGGGGATCAGCGGATTCGGGGACGCTCCGGGTATCAGTACGCCACCTCCCATGACCATGACGACGCCGCTGCAACAGCTGAGAGTGTTGATGCCGCGCGCACTGCAGTGGAGGGTGGACGCCTGCACATTTTGGAGGTGCAGCGCCTGATTAGAACCATGCCAAAAATTGTGATTGCGGTGGTTAATGGTTGGGCGGCCGGAGGTGGACATTCTCTGCACGTGGTATGCGATTTGACGGTGGCATCCAGACAGGAGGCGCGGTTCAAGCAGACGGACGCGGATGTGGGCTCTTTTGACGCCGGATATGGATCTGCCTATCTGGCAAAGATGGTGGGGCAGAAGTTTGCGCGGGAAATTTTCTTCCTGGGCAGAACATACGACGCCGAAACCATGCAGCGTATGGGCGCGGTGAACGTGGTGGCAGATCATGGGGATCTGGAAGAAGAAGCCATAGCAATGGCGCGAGAAATCAACGGAAAATCCCCTACAGCACAGCGGATGCTGAAGTTTGCCTTTAACCTCACCGACGACGGCCTTATGGGACAGCAGGTGTTTGCCGGTGAGGCCACGCGCCTGGCGTATATGACCGATGAAGCGGTGGAGGGCAAGAACGCCTTTTTGGAGAAGCGCCCTCCCCAGTGGGGAAATTTCCCGTTCTACTACTGATAGCGGTTCTGCTACTGATAACGGTTCAGAAGGGCGACCTGAGAGTTAAGGGGGAGAGTACCTGGGGATTAGGGGAGCCAAGGGGATTAAAGGTGGCCTGGGAGGCTAGGGAAACCCTAGGCGCGCTGACTAGATTCTAGTTTGTCCAGCACGCTGTAATCCTCAATGGTACTGAGGGACTCTAACGCCTCAGACTCCTCCAACACAGACATTGCCCAGCCGTTTTGAATGAGCACCCAATCCCCCACCTGGGCCTCTGGCACATACGCCAGACAGCAACTGCGCCGTGTTCCAGCCACGTCAATGTCAGCCACGGCCAAAACGTCCTCACCGTGAATATCCAGGATACGAGCAGGAACTCCAACACACATAGCTTCTATTGTGACCTTTCCTAGTGCGTTGTGCCACTGTGGGGGCTAGCCTCAGACAACACCACGCCCATCGCGCCTTCCGGCGCAGAACTGCACGGCAAGCACGGGTCCGCCGTGCGGATAGACTGCGCCACCTCAGCGACGGCCTTCTCGGCTGCACCCTCCTTAGCAAGACCACCTTCTCGGACCGCTTGAGTCAACATCTCAGAAAGCCAGGGCTCGTTTTGTGCGGTGGGCGTCAGAATGGTGCATTCCTTGACGACGCCCCTCTCATCGGCGGTGTAGACATGGATCAGGATTCCTCGTGGGCCATCCACCGCTCCTATACCGGTACCGGCGTGGATCTCGGCTGGCACGGAGGTCTCCCCCACCACCAGTTCTGGTAACTCGATAAGCTGCGCAATGCGCTGCAGGCAGCGCGCAATCTGATTGCCACCCCAGGCATGGGGGCCTACGCGGTAGGGGTGGGCGTCGATAAGGGGACGGGGTGCTGCGGAACCTGGAATCTGCTCCTTCACATGATCCAGCCACTCCGACACAGGGAAGGTAGTGGTCAGACTGCCGGTAACGCGGACGAGGC
>JAEYUQ010000013.1 GCA_023432405.1 Actinomycetes bacterium
TGACCTCAGTGAGGGACGTCATGGGATTGATGTTACAGGAGAGCTATCACTGGGAGGGTGTTCCTTCGGGGATGGTGTGATCAATTCCTGATTGGGCTTTGAGTCGTTGAATGATATTTGTCACCTGGCGGTTTTCAATGAGAAAGGCGTCATGCCCTACAGGGGAGCTAATCTTCTGCAAAGTAAGCAGATTTCCTAGATTTCGCGCTAAATGCTCCTGCTGGTGATATGGATACAAGATGTCTGTATTAACCCCTGCAACTACAGTAGGCACATGGTGGCGTGCGAGTGCCTTAATAAGCCCACCGCGCCCCCGACCGACGTCGTGACGGTTGAGTGCTTCTGTCAGAGTGACGTAGGTACCTGCATCAAAACGATGAACAAGCTTTTTGGCCTGATAGTCTAAATAGCTTTGTACTGTGAACCTCTGCTGGCTATCGCGGAATTCACCCATAGGGTTCTCCCCACGCTGAGGGTCTGTTCCAAAACGTTCGTCCAATTCCAGCTCACCCCTATAAGTCAGATGAGCAAGTTTCCGAGCTGCACCAAGACCCTCTTCCGGAGAGACACCCCTGCCGTAGTAGTCCCCTCCGAGCCAGTGAGGGTCACGCACAATGGACTGAATCTGTGAGCTTTGAATTCCGATTTGCCATGCCGAGGCGCGTGCTGACACGGCGAGGATAAGAGAGCTATCGCACATCTCGGGGAAAAGGAAACCCCATTCAAGTGCCCGAGCACCGCCCATAGATCCACCGATTACTGATGCCAGGCGGGAAATACCGAGGTGGGTCAGTAGCTTATGTTCTGCGCGCACCATATCCCTAATGTCAATCGCAGGGAAACGGGACCCCCACCAGCCTCCATCTGGGTGAGGACTGGACGGGCCGATGGATCCGTCACAGCCACCCAGCACGTCAGTACAGATAACGCAAAAGATATCCGTATCTAGGGCTAAACCTGGACCAATGATTCCCGGCCACCATTCCACGGCGTTTGAGTTGCCCGTAAGCGCGTGTTCCACGAGGATGACATTGGTTCTGCCATCTGCATCCACTCGCAGCTGACCCCAACGCTGATATGCAAGATAGCTGTCATAGATAATGCCGCCTGCCTCCGTTCGGAAGTCACCGATTTTTACGGTGCTGATCTGGCCTTCGGGAGCAAGCGGCATAGGAACACTCTCTTTACAGTGGGCAATAGTGCATTAGGCGATAGCCTCAAATCCGAGTGCGAGGTCAGCGAGAATATCGTCAATATCTTCAATACCAACTGAAAGGCGAATAGTCGATTCCGAGATACCAGCACGCTCTAAACCGTGTGCATCAGACTGGGAGTGAGTGGTGCTTGCGGGGTGAACCACCAGGGAGCGCACATCGCCAACATTTGCCAGGTTGGAGTGGAGTTTCAGGGCGTCGATAAAGCGCCAGGCGTCATCCTGGGAGCCGTCCAGATCGAAGGATAGGACAGAGCCAGTGTAGGGCAAGTCCAGTTTTTCCTTGGTGGCATACCACGGTGAGGAGGGGAGACCAGCGAAGTTAACCTTCTTGACGCGGGAGTTCTGCGCCAGGAACTCTGCTACCTTCTGAGCATTCTCATTGTGGCGCTGAATACGAAGCTGCAGGGTATCAAGACCCAAAGAGAGTACCCAGGCGTTGAAGGCGGACAAGGTAGCTCCTGTGTCACGCAGCAAGGAAACACGGGCGCGGAGTCCAAAAGCGGCGGGCCCTAGATCCACATAGCGCAATCCGTGGTAGGCAGGATCGGGTTCCACCAGGTTCGGGAAGATGGGCTTTCCGTTGCGTTCAACGGTCCAGTCAAACTTTCCGCCGTCCACGAGGACACCACCCAGCGCTGAGCCGTTACCCGTCAGGAACTTAGTGGTGGAACTGATGGAGACATCCGCTCCCAACTCCAAGGGGCGTACCACGGCAGGTGTGGCAATGGTGTTATCCACAAAGAGCGGAACGTTATTGCGGTGAGCAACTTCCGCTATTGCGGGAATGTCCAGAATATCGGCCTGGGGGTTAGCGAAAGTCTCCCCAAAGAAGAGGACGGTGTTGTCCTGGACAGCGTCCTGCCATGACTGGAGATCATCGGGATCTTCAACGAAGGTAGTCTCAATGCCCAGCTTAGAGAGCGTGTGCTGGAAGAGGGATTCGGTTCCGCCGTAGAGGCGCGGGGAGGTCACAATGTGGGAACCAGCCGTGGCAATATTCAGCACTGCGGTGGTGATGGCTGCCGCTCCAGAAGCAAAGAGAACGGCGTGAACTCCACCCTCCAGAGAGGCAAGACGATTCTCTACCTGCTCGGTGGTGGGGTTGGTGAGGCGAGAATAGACCGGGCCACTATCTTCCAAGGCGAAGCGCTGCTTGGCGTGTTCCGCAGAGTCAAACACATAGGAGGAGGTCAGATAGATGGGCAGGTTTCGGGAACCTGTCTGAGAATCAATCACCGCACCTGCGTGGATAGCGCGCGATGCAAAGCCCCAGTTGTCTGAATTGGAGTTGTCGTAATGAGTAGCCATAACGGTGGTGCCTTTCTCTATTCCCGCACCAGAGGTGGGGAGAAATGTTCTCGGTGTGACATCACACTAGACAGCTCGGACTGATTCTGCAAACAGCTTGGTCTATAAAAATTAAAAGTACCAGGTTGAAACGGGTGAATAAATTAAACTAAGCGGTCTATTTGCCCCTACTATGCAGCAAGGGCGCCGACACTTGTCGACGCCCCTCGGAGCACTTCAGTGACACCACCTTTCAGCAGCACTGCGCGCGCGGGTTGGCATCCTGATTTGCCCATCGAGCTTTCCAGAATTCCTTTTCAGTGGGGATAGGACAATCTGGATGGTGGGCTTTCAGGTGGGCAACATACTTTTCGTAGTCCCGCTCGCCCATAACCTCTCCCAGGTATCTCCATGCTGTGAGAGGAAATACCAGAATCTTCCTGAACCCTGTGGACAACCCCTGGAGCCTCACTGTTTCACCGTGAACTCTTCCCATTGCTTCTGCAATGCCCGCTCTTGTGGTGTGGTGAAAATGATCCCTGCGGGTGCAAAGTAGTGAGATTCCACTGAGGGGTCCTCGGAAGTGGTAACTTCCTGGCCTCGTTTAAGCGCAACAATGCTTCGAGCGCACACCACCAGTGCTGCCACAATCACGATGGCTACGAGAACCGCGAAAATGATAGAGAGTGTGCCTTGAACTGCGGTGTTAAATACCACAGTGTTAATTTCGTCAGCAGTTTTCGCAGAGCCAAAGCTGGACAAGTTCTGTTCAGCAGCAGCCTTATACTTGGCGTGCTGTGCCCAGTATCCAATATCGGGATCGCTTGAAAACACTTTCTGCCAGGAACCCGTCATGGTAACAGCTGTGTCCCATGCCAGAGGTATAAAGGGCACCCACGCCCACTTGAGGTAACCCTTCTTGACGACAACCACCAAACACAGAGACAGAGCAATTGCTGCAAGGAGTTGATTGGCTATTCCAAAGAGCGGGAACAAAACATTGATACCGCCTAGAGGATCGGTGACTCCCATGATGAGGATGGCTCCCCAACCGGCACACACTAGGAGGGTGGAAATCCAGTGACCTGGCACCCAGTGGGGATTCTTGAACTTGGTCAAACCAGGGATATTGCCCAGGAAGTCATTCATCATGAATCGAGCAGTGCGAGTACCGGCGTCGATAGTGGTCAGAATGAACAGGGCCTCAAACATAATGGCAAAGTGGTACCAGAACGCCTGCATACCGGGATGCCCCACCAGATCCGTGAGAACTTGGGACATACCAAAAGCTAAGGTGGGGGCGCCGCCGGTACGAGAAATGATACTGACTTCTCCCACTGATTGAGCTGCCTGAGTGAGCACTGCAGGATCAAGACCATTCGGTGTGCCTAGAAGCCCATTGACGTACTTGGCAGCAGTTTCTGGTGTGCTTCCGGTCAGCGCTGCCGGAGCGTTCATGGCGAAGTACACATGGCGATCCAAAATCACAGCTGTAATCAAAGCGGTGATAGCCACGAAAGACTCCATAATCATGCCGCCATAGCCGATGGAGCGCATTTGTGACTCTTTTTCAATGAGCTTTGGTGTGGTTCCAGAAGAAATCAGGGCATGGAACCCCGAAAGAGCGCCGCAGGCAATGGTGATAAACAGGAACGGGAAGATATTTCCAGAAAAGACTGGCCCGCCACCATGAATAAACTCCGTTATCGCAGGCATTTGGATGGTGGGGCGATCAATGACAATGGCCACCGCCAGAATTCCAATCACGCCTACTTTCATAAAGGTGGACAGATAGTCCCTAGGAGCTAGAAGAATCCACACTGGAAGGATGGCGGCCACCAGGCCGTAAATAATGAGGCACCACGCTAGCGCCACCTTGGACAAGGTGAACCAGTCCTGCCCCCATGTAGTCTCAGCCACATAGCCGCCCCCGATAATGGCAGCCAGCAGTAGGACAATCCCTATCATGGAAGTCTCCAGCACGCGCCCAGGGCGCAGATACCGCATATAGACGCCCATGAGAAGAGCAATGGGGATTGTCATAGCAATAGAGAACACACCCCACGGAGACTCAGCCAGGGCGTTGACCACCACGAGGCCCAGCACCGCAATGAGAATGAGCATGATGATGACGGTGGCGAGGATGCCGGCCACACCCCCGACGGTGCCCATTTCATCTCGAACCATCTGTCCCAGAGAACGCCCACGACGCCGCGTTGAGATCCAGAGCACGAGATAGTCTTGAACAGCTCCGGCGAAGATAACGCCGAGGACAATCCAGAGAGTAGAGGGGAGGTAGCCCATTTGGGCGGCCATGATAGGGCCTACAAGAGGACCAGCGCCCGCGATAGCAGCAAAGTGGTGTCCGAAGAGAACACGACGGTTTGTGGGGGAAAAGTCCACACCATCATTTTCAATCTCTGCGGGAGTGGCACGGTCATCACGTGGTTTGACGATATTGTAATCAATCAGCCTGGCGTAAAAAGTGAAAGCGATGATATAGCTGCCAACAGCTGCGAAAACTATCCACATAGCGCTGATCTGTTCGCCGCGGTTCAGGGCGAGGATAGCCCAGCCCACTGCTGCCAGGAGAGCAATGACTATCAACGCGATTCTTTTAGCCAGTGAAAAGTGGTTTCTATCACTCACCGTCACTGGTGGATGGGCGTTGGTTGGCTCTTCAGTAATGACATCCGACATTCCCAGCCCCTTTCTACTTGGCCTCAGCTAAAAGCTATGGATCTTGAACGGCGCAGCTGGTTCACAGAACTCCTGGGTTTAACCATGTGAGGAGGATCACGAGGCGTCACTGCCAAAAGGCTCCTCACGGGTGTCAGAAACTATGAGTCAGCCAGCCGATATGACTGTTTTACGTTGCCACGAAGAATTACTCAGAGCCAAAAAGACTTACCCTCCTTTAGGGGGAAGGCAGCTCAGGAAGCTGCGAGGGTGAATACAAAAACTGGCGTACTCCAGGTGTGGTGTACGCCAGTTAGGTGTGGGGATTCTTAGCTCAAGGAATCAATGATCTCCACAAACTTTTGGGATGGACGCATAACAGCAGTGGTTTTTTCGTCATCCACGAGGTAGTACCCACCCAAATCAGCAGGAGAGCCCTGAACACTCAGGAGATCCTGGGCAATAGCGTCAGAGTTCTCGTCGAGAGCAGCAGCTATCGGAGCGAAGGTTTCAGCCAGATCGGAATCCTCCGTTTGTGCAGCCAGAGCCTCTGCCCAGAACTTCGTCAGGAAGAAGTGTGAACCGCGGTTATCAATTTCGCCAACTTTTCGTGACGGAGACTTACCCTCATTGAGAAGCTTTTCCGTGGCAACATCTAAACCGGCAGCCAGAACCTCAGCCTTGGGGGTTCCAATGGAACGGAAAGATTCCGCCAGAGCCATGAACTCACCGAGGGAATCCCAACGAAGATGGTTTTCTTCGAGAACTTGCTGCACATGCTTCGGAGCTGATCCGCCCGCGCCTGTCTCGAAGAGACCGCCACCGGCCATCAGTGGGACGATAGAGAGCATCTTGGCGGAGGTTCCCAGTTCCAGAATGGGGAAGAGATCGGTATTAAAGTCACGCAGCACGTTACCCGTCACGGAGATTGTGTCCTCACCGCGTCGAATACGGTCCACAGAGAGCTTGGTGGCGTCGATCGGGGGAAGGATCTGAATATCCAGGCCATCCGTGTCGTGATCTTTGAGGTACTTCTCCACGAGGGATTGAATGTTGCGGTCATGGGCACGTTCCGGATCAAGCCAGAACACAGCAGGCATTCCAGACTTGCGGGAGCGAGTGACAGCCAGCTTGACCCAGTCTTGGATGGGCGCATCTTTCGTCTGGCAGGCACGCCAAATATCGCCCTTCTCCACCTGGTGCTCAATGAGAACCTCTCCGGCAGAGTTGAGAACTTGAACCGTACCATCGGCGGGAATCTTGAAGGTCTTGTCATGGGAGCCGTACTCTTCAGCCTTCTGAGCCATTAAGCCCACATTAGGTACCGTGCCCATAGTGGCAGGATCAAAAGCTCCGTTGGTGCGGCAGTCCTCAATCACCGTTTGATACACACCCGCATAAGAGGAGTCCGGAATCACTGCCAAGGTATCCTGCGGATTTCCTTCAGCGTTCCACATCTGACCTGAGTTACGGATCATTGCAGGCATCGAGGCGTCGATGATGACATCCGAGGGAACATGAAGGTTTGTGATGCCCTTATCGGAGTTCACCATTGCAATGGCTGGTCCCTCTGCGAGAGCCTTCTCGAAGGCCTCACGGATCTCTGCACCATTATCAAGAGCATCTAGCCCAGACAGGATAGAGCCCAAGCCGTTTTCTCCATCCAGACCTGCGGCTAGAAGGTCCTCGCCGTACTGGTCAAAGACGTCATGGAAGAAAGAGCGAACTACATGGCCAAACATGATGGGGTCAGAAACCTTCATCATGGTTGCTTTGAGATGCGCAGAGAACAAAATCCCTTCGTTCTTGGCGCGGGCAACCTGATCAGCCAGGAAAGCATCCAAAGCTTTGGCAGACATGAAGGTGCCATCAATGACTTCGCCCTTGAGTACCTTCAAATTCTCCTTGAGGGGAGTGGTTTCCTTCTCAGTAACTAATTGAATGGTCAGGGTGTCATCGTCGGGGATGATGACTGACTTCTCATTGTGGCGGAAGTCATGATCGCTCATGGTGGCCACGTTTGTCTTGGAGTCCTTGCTCCAGGCGCCCATCGAATGCGGATGCTTCTTGGCGAAGTTCTTGACAGCAATGGGAGCCCTGCGGTCAGAGTTGCCCTCGCGCAACACCGGGTTTACAGCAGATCCCTTGACCGAGTTATACAGCTCCTGAACTCGTTTGTCCTCATCGGTCTGAGGATTGTCCGGATAATCAGGAACGGCGTATCCAGCCTCCTGTAATTCTTTAATAGCTGCCTTGAGCTGAGGCATAGATGCAGAAATGTTAGGAAGCTTGATGATGTTAGCCTCGGGGGTTTTTGCAAGCTCACCCAACTCGGCCAGAGCATCGCTGACCTTCTGGTCTTCCTTGAGATAGTCAGGGAACTTGGCCAGGATACGTCCCACCAGGGAGATATCCCGAGTTTCAACCTTGATATCTGCAGTTTTGGCGAAGGCCTCCACAATGGGCCTGAGGGAATACGTTGCAAGTAAAGGGGCCTCATCGGTCCGCGTGTAAATGATTGTTGCCATAAGTAACGGGCTCCACAAGATCTCAGACGACTACTAGCAGCCCCACATTGTACCTTGAACGGTCACAGCAGCGGCGGCAGATGAGGGGAGTGGGGGTATCGGTCTTGCACGGGAGACAACGCAGCTAGGCATTAGGCTTGAGCCCATGAGTTTTACCGTCACCACAGTCAATGTCAATGGCATCAAGGCTGCCACCACCAAACTGGCTGACCGCAACATGGGTTTCAACCAGTGGCTCGCGGCGTCGTCAAGTGATGTGGTTCTTCTCCAGGAAGTACGCGCCCAGGAGAAAACGGCGCGGGAGTATCTTGCGCCGGTACTGGATCAGGGGTGGCATTTCTACAGTGCAGAATCTGAAGCCAAAGGGCGAGCTGGTGTGGGTATTCTCAGCAAGAAACCGCTGGTGGAGGTCTCTGTCGGAATTCCGGGATTTGAGAATGCCGGGCGTTTTATTGAAGGTAGCGTGGGCAGTACGCGCTTTGCTTCCCTCTACCTGCCTTCCGGGGCGGCGGGCACAGAGAAGCAGGATGAGAAGTATCGCTTCCTGGATGTGTTTGAGGAAATCTTGGCGGATCGGGCTCAGCAGTACGAACGAATGGTCATTGGCGGTGATTGGAACATCGCTCACCGTAAGCAGGACATTAAAAACTGGAAAACCAACACCAAGAAATCTGGATTTCTCCCCGATGAACGCGCTTTTATGGATTCTGTCTTTGGTACTTTCCCTGATGAGGAATCGCAGGTTGAGGGTGCTGGAGAGTGGGCTGGGGCTGTGGAGTACAGCAGTCACACCCAGCGACGCCCTGCCTCCAGCCCTCGCTGGTTCGACGCCGCGAGACGGTTGGCGCCGCAGGAGTCCGGCCCCTACACCTGGTGGACGTATCGCTTTTCGCGGAAGGCAGATCCTTTTGCTAACGACGCCGGATGGCGCATTGACTACCAAGCTGTCACGGCTTCTCTCATGGAGTGTGTTGAAAAATCCTGGGTGGATAAGGCTGATGATCGCACACAGCGATGGAGCGATCATGCTCCGCTGAACGTGACCTACACAGGTGACATCTCATGAGGTGTGCCCAACCTCGGGCGCTGACATCCTAGACACTAAAATCGAGTTCCATGAGTGAAACCAAGGCACGTGTCCTATCAGGAATCCAGCCCACTGCGGATTCTTATCATCTGGGGAACTACCTGGGGGCACTCAAACAGTGGATAGATCTTCAGAACGATTACGAGACGTATTACTTCATTCCCGATCTTCATGCCATCACGGTGGATCAGGACCCAGAGACTCTGCGACATCGCACCATCGCTGGGGCTGCTCAGTTGTTGGCCCTGGGCATTGACCCCGAGCGTTCCGCACTGTTTGTTCAATCCCATGTCCATGAACACGCTGAGCTGGCGTGGGTACTGACTTGTTTGACGGGCTTTGGCGAGGCGTCCCGCATGACTCAGTTCAAGGACAAATCTGCCAAGCAAGGGCAGGATCACACCTCTGCTGGATTGTTTGCGTATCCCATGCTCATGGCGTCAGACATCCTGCTCTACCGCCCGAAGTACGTGCCGGTGGGGGAGGATCAGCGTCAGCATTTGGAGCTGACTCGGAACTTGGCGCAGCGCTTCAATAAACGTTTTGGGGAAACCTTGGTTATCCCGGAGGGAATCATGCCTCAGGGGGCTGCCAAGATTTATGACTTGCAGGATCCCACCTCAAAAATGAGTAAATCAGGGACAAACCCTAAGGGCATTGTGAACCTTCTCGACGCCCCGAAGATCTCTGCAAAGCGGATCCGTTCCGCAGTCACGGACAATGAGAATGAGATCCGTTATGATCCTGACACTAAACCGGGGGTATCTAATCTTCTGGTCATACAATCCGCACTCACTGGAACCTCGGTGGAGGATTTGGTGGCAGGCTACGAAGGCCAGGGCTATGGAGCTTTGAAGGTGGATACGGCAGAAGCCCTGGAAGCTTTCACAACTCCTTTAAGAGCCAAGTATGAGGAATACATGGCTGACGTTGCTCAGTTAGAGAAGATTCTGGCGCAAGGGGCTGCTCAGGCCCGCGAGGTGGCTTCGGAAACCTTGGCTGCAGTGTATGAGAAGGTCGGATTTTTGCGCAGAATGCCTTAGCCGGTGCGTAGTCTGACATGAGAGAACCAGTGTCTAACACCCATGAGCACTGATTCCGAGGGCGATAAGGAGTTACCAAACACTATGGCAATCCGAACTCAATCTGATCCTCAACGGAGCGATTATTACGGCATTGAACGAGTTCATGAGGATGAACCCGGAATGCTGGATCGGGTACGTGACAAGGCTCCCGTAGTAGATCATCTGTTACGGATGAATGAGCGGTACTCAACATCGGGAGGCAATCAATTCGCTGCCGGTATTACGTACTTTTCAGTGCTAGCCATGTTCCCGCTTCTCATGCTGATGTTTGCAGTTTTAGGCGCTGTGCTGGCTCATAATCCGGAGTATATGACTCAGATTCGAGAGTCGATATCCGGTTTTACCTCTGGTTCTATGGGAGAAACCATCAACCAGATTATTGATACGGCTATCGCTCAGCGTGCCGCTATTGCCTCCATTGGTACACTCGCGGCATTGTGGTCTGGTTTAGGCTGGATGAACAATCTTCGATATGGGGTCTCAAAAATGTGGCACGCTGACCCCACTGATGGCAGTTTCCTAGGGAAGAAGCTGGCCGATTTGCTGGGTCTTATTGGGCTATTACTAGCGTTTATCGTGGCTTTCGGTGTTACCGCCATAGGATCATCCGGCTTAACTCAATCCATCATTTCCCTTCTTGGGTTAGATGTTATTCCGGGTATCTGGATCCTGACTCGCCTGGTGGCTCTGGTGCTTGGTCTGCTGGCGAACTTCCTGGTTTTCCTCTGGCTAATTATGTATCTGCCGCGTACCCAAGTGCCTAAAAAGTCGGGTATCTATGGTGCTCTCATCGGTGCGGTAGCGATGGAACTGATCAAGCAGATAGCAAGTCTTTTCTTCTCTAACGCTCTGGCTAACCCCGCAGGTGCAGTGTTTGGTCCCATCATCGGTCTCATGGTGGTGATGTATCTCATCTGGAGAGTTCTGCTCTATTGCTCCGCATGGGCTGCCACCACTGATGAATCTTTGGCACTCACGCCAACTCCCGCTCCTTCACCTGCAGTTATTCGTGTTCGCACTGAGGTTCGTCGTGGGCCACAGCCTACTGCTGTGCTGGGGGCAGGTGCGGTCTTAGGGGCTCTGGGAACGGGAATTCTCGCACTGCTAGGCAAGCGCAAGTAGAACAACGCAGACTCTTCGCAGTGCTCGCCGGGCTACCGTGAGGAACGGCGTTCTAGTTCTCGCATTCGGAATCCCAAAGCCAATCCTGTCAGCAAGAGTGCTGCGGCAACAATGAAAATACCCGCAGCACGCCAGCCTGTGCTGGAACTCTTGTCTTCTTCAGATAGGTTCTCGGCATTAGCCGTAGCTTCCGCAGAACTGGCAGAATCACTAACAGATCCCTGGGAGGAAGTCTGAGAATTACCCGGTGTAGCTTCCGCTCCCGGAACATCGTCCAGATTCGCTATATGAACTCCAGAAGGTGCGGCATAAGCTGCCTCTAGGAGGGCCTTGCCCTGTTCCCAAGCCATCAGCGGGCTGGGCGTGGTGTCCAAGATAATAACGCCTAGCCTTCTGCCATTTCGGTTCATTGCTCCGGCATAGGTGGCATTTGCATTCTCTGTAAAACCAGTGTTACCTCCCATTGAAGCTGGATCTGCCGAAAGCATTTCATTGTCGTTACCAATCTCAAAAGCAGGCTGATCGCCATATCCAGGGAAGAGATAGGATTGTGTGGTTGAAAGCTTGGTAAACGAGGGAATCTTCCAGGCCACACGGTAGAAGCGTGCGAGGTCATGAACTGAGGTTGATTGCCCCTGGGCGTCCATCCCAGCAACATCAAGGACCCTGGTGTCCACTGATCCAATCTCAGCAGCCAGGTCATTGACCTTCGCAAGAGCTACCTCTCTGCCCCCTAGAGCTTCCGAGAGAGCAATGGCGGTGTCATTACCGTTATTGAGAAGAAGTCCAGCCAATAAATCTCGCACTGTGTAATGTCCTTGGGCGCCCATCCCCACAGTTGTTCCAGGGGCCTGTGCTGCCGCTTCTGAACCTATAACTTCGAGGTTAAAGTCCAGTTCCCGGATTGCCACCATTGCTAAGAGCACCGAAATGATGTTGGCAGGGCGATAACGCCCGTGGGGATCTTTATTGGCAATAACATCCCCGGAGTCAATATCAAACACGAGCCAGGAGGAGGCAAAAATGCCCTCCGGCATAATGAACTGGTCAGGAAGATTTAATCCGCAGTTTCCTGGGACGGCTACGGGGAGGGGTGCAGGGGCAGCTTCGGGATTTGCTGCTGGAACCTTTGGTTGGGGAGGCTGATCGGCATTGGGGCACGAATCTGTATTCGGCGCACCAGTGCGGTCACCATATTCCGCCACTGGGTCCGGAGCTGGAGCTTGTGATGATGGTGCTGGTTGGCCCGGGGCAGGTAGAGCCGGTTCAGGTGCTGGAGCCGGTTGAGCTAGAGCAAGAGAAGGCGCCGTCAAAGTAAGCGCTGTCAATGTAGCTACTACAACGTTCCTCACGGTGACCTTCCTTAAAAACTTCCCGGGAATCAGATTTCGAGCTAACACTCCTTTTCTGGTACAGAATAATGCTTCAGACTCAAGCCTTGGTTCATAACAAGACAATCACTGTTTCTCATCCGACTAGGCTTGTTGTGTCCTACAGAAGTGTGGGCATTATCGTGTTAGCAGGAGGATTATGTGATGCCCAATCCTGATCACATTCGTTACCAATTCAGCCCAGATTACAAGAATCTTTCACCAGAGACTTTGCATCAACTTCCTAAAGTGGTACTCACCCATGAATATCACGGCGAAGATAACGCAGTTTTCGTGGAGAATTTGCCCACTGACCACGGGTGTAGCCTGGATACTCCCGACAAAATCTCCTCAATGAGGCGCAAGTATATTGCCACCACTGTGGCTATAGATTCGAGGGATGCTCTAGAACGAGCCATCCTTGGGGGAGCCACGCGGCTGCGTGGAGCTGAGGTCCTTCTTGATGACTTCACAGTAGAAGGCGAGGATATTGTTCCCGGTCCTGCTGCTCAATGGGTGAGAGATCGCAGTATCCCTGTTGAGATTGAGGATATGGAACAGCTTTCGTTCCTCTATGAGATGGGGTTCAGGTGCGTCATTAATCCAGGAGAGGGCACTGTCACTGACAAAATGAGAGAACTAGTAGGGCAGGGATTCCGTATCGAAGAGCTCCTAGATCTCACCCTGAACGCTATCGACGCCGCGTTCATCCCCAAGGACGAAGTGGTCCACATCATCTATAACCACATTCTTCCTGCCTACGATGAGATGACTGATCCTGATACGAGTGAAGAAGACACCCTCAGCTGACGGTAGACATAAAGAAAACCGCATCACAGCTCTGGCAAGAGTGGTGATGCGGTTTTCTCTCTGATTTAAAACTTGGAGAAGCGCTTGATAAGCATATCTTCCAGCTCGTGCCAGCTTTGAGCGTGCTGGTTGAAGGGGGCGCTGGGTACATATCCTGAGGTTTGACTGGAGCCAAGCATATAGGAGATATAGTCCTGCATTCGTGGGTTCGCTAGGAAGTATGAGTTGAGCCCATCATCTGCAGCCCAGTCCGCGGCGTCGGCCAGGAGCTCATAGGCTCGGCCAAGCTGTTGAGTATCTACTTCATTGACGCCGGCTTCAATAGACTCCTCAAGGCGATTGAAGGAGTACACATTATCCGGATGAACTTCGAGTTCCAGTTCCCCGGCATTGGCTTTAGCCATGAGATCTCCCCAGGTGGAGACGGAGGCAAGATCATGCTTATCGTGCTCAACCAGCCATCGCACCAGGGATTTCTTGTTATTGAAGGTATAAATCTGACCGTAACGCCCTAGGAAAACGGGATTTGCGTTGAGATACGTGCGTAGTGTGTAGAGGGTTTTACCCTGAATGGAGATCTTGATGGGATCAATACCTGTAGCAGCCCAAATACTCTTGTCATAGGGATCTGCTTGCTCAGATTTCTCACTTTCGGCTTGAGCTCGTTGTTCTCGAGCGGCTTGGGTGGCAGCCTGGGCCTCAGAAATCCTCTTTTCGGCGTTCTCGGATGCTGCTGCGTCCACGTCGATGACTTTCAGGACCTCATCGAGAGACTCCACCACCTTGGCCCAATTGGTAAGAACTGCTCGCCCAATGGCAGACCACTCAGAAAGATTGTTGGCAAAATGCTCTGAACCGCGCGCCGCGTTGGCAAGGACAGAGTGGGAGGCGAAGAAAACACGGGCGTATTCGGCATCAGCCACTTCAGCTAAACTTCGAGTCACCGCGAACACTCCAGCAGTGGCGTGAACGAACTGGCTCTTGGGCTTTTCTGCTAACTGTGCAGGAACGCCAATAATGTCGTAATTGTCGCGCTCAACAGGTAGGACACGGTCTTCGCTACGAGCTGCAAAAGCGTTCCAACGTGGATGCTCCTGGAGCTCATGCTTGGTGCCGGACTCCAGGAAAACAAGCATATCTGCTGGGGAACGGAACACGAACACGTCTTTCTCATCGCCGAGAAACGCTTGCCATTCCTGGCCGTGAGCAATCCATTTCGGAGCCCAAAGGGTATAAAAATCACCCTCGGTCAAAGAAATCTTGACCGGAAGGATGGCATTATCGCGATACTGTTCACTCATGGGCGGCAATTTTACCCCACTTTCTGCCAGATTCTCGAACAGTTATATCCCGTGAGCTGGCGTGTATCCTTCGGTGGGGCGATAGAATCCCAGGAATCTCATGCCCATGTTGTTAGTTCTCAGAGGATTCTCCTGAACAGGATCTCCCGCTTCAATCATCATGCCGTTTCCGGAATACATGGCCACGTGCCCTTCCCAGACCACCAGGTCACCGGGTTGTAACTCCTCAGCAGATACTTTCCTGCCCACAGCCTGCGCATGGGCTGTTCGTGGGATGTCTACTCCAGCT
Source organism: Actinomycetes bacterium (assembly GCA_023432405.1). GTDB lineage: Bacteria > Actinomycetota > Actinomycetes > Mycobacteriales > Mycobacteriaceae > Corynebacterium. Next base: position 14,775 of record JAEYUQ010000013.1, read on the forward strand.
TGTTTATAGGACCATTGGGTCAGTCCTGAGCAATCGAAGCCGGAGGGGCTGGTTCCGCCCCACTGATAGGGAGTTCCAATCTGAGAGCGAGCTGCTGCAACAGCCCGCTCTCCCTGCACTCTGGAGTACTCCGAGGAGGCCAGTTGGTTTGTAGGAGTGTCGCAGTCAGGAGAAAAACTCGCTGGTTGGGTTGTTGCCTGTCTACTAGAAATCACCTCTCTTGAACCGATTACAGAATCACACTGTCTCGTGGCAATTTCTTCTAATCTGCAGGTAGCGGGACCTAAGTCAGCTTCGGCCTCTTGTACCAGAACACGCGCTTGATTCGTGCTCACCCTTGCAGCGTGGATAATCTGACGCTGTGCTGTACCTCGTACACCTGGCTCAGGATGAAGGAGATATGGTGCATGAACACAGAGGTCTGTCCACAGATTCAGAGCCACTCTCACCAGCTCCCGATGCAGGCGCGCAGCTACTTTTCGGCCTTCCCTCAAGAGGTTCTCCACCTCCATAATGTCCTCATTAATAGCCGCTGATGTCTGAGGCACGATGTCACCAGACTGCCCAAAATAGCGTGCTAAAGGAATGGCCTCATAAAAATCCTCAAGACAACGTGCAGATTGTTCAGCCACCATATGTGGTAGTGACAGAGAAATCTGTTCTAAAGCCTGAAGAGCGCTGCATATGGAATTACTCATCGTTGCAACCTTCTTAGCAGGTGCCCTTGTTCGTGATCTGTCTGAATAACATCTGTAAGGTGCTCGTGAACTGCATCAAGGAGGCTTCGCACCTCTGCGCGGAAGTTCCCTTCGCGGCGTTCCAAGACAGCAATGGCCCGATGCGCGGCCGTCGTAAAGTGAGAAAGACCTGGGGAGGACTGAGGTGCCTCAGGAAGTTCTGCGCGATGTTCAGCAGAGCTGCGCAAACTGGAAAGAAGCGCCTGGGCGTTATCTGTATCTAGATCGAGATCTGCATCGAGGTTCACACCTGCTTTGACTTGACGACGCCCCTGTTGGGTTCCGATATCCCGCCAACAGCAGGCAGGCAGCTACTGGTTCCGGCTCGATGATCAGTGACGGTGTTTTAGGATGGCAGCTATGGACATCACCATCCTTGATCATCCTTTGGCCGCCTCTCGGCTCACCATCATGCGAGATCAGCGCAGCGACAATGCGGCTTTTCGGGCTGCTCTTGCAGATCTTGGAGCCATGTTGATTTACGAGGCTTCCCGAAACCTGCCCGTTACACACTTTGACTGCGTGACTCCCGTGGGAGTTGCAGAGGGAACTCGCTTAGAAAAACCTCCCATTATCGTGCCGGTGATTAGGGCTGGTTTGGGGATGATTGATCCAGCTCTTTCCATGATTCCGGACGCTCAGGTGGGATTCATCGGATTGGCGCGGGACGAGACAACCAAGAAACCTGTTCCCTATTTGGAGGCGCTTCCCGATGATCTCTCCGATCAGCCAGTCTTTTTAGTTGATCCCATGCTGGCTACTGGGGGTTCTCTGCTTCATGCTCTGAATCTACTGGTGGAAAGGGGTGCAACAGATATTACGGCCATCTGCATGGTGTCCGCTAAAGCTGGAGTTGCAGCTCTGGAGAATTCCGGGTACCCGGTTCGCTTGATTACCGCCACTATTGATCCTGACCTTAATTCAGAGGCCTATATAGTTCCGGGGTTGGGAGACGCTGGGGATCGTCTTTACGGGCCGAGGAATATCCATCTGGACTAGGTGCCTGTAGCGAGTTCTCGTACTGTGCTGGATTGCTCTGGCACATCGGGCAGATGCAGGCTCAGTGACCTGTGCCTCTAGCAGACCGGCTCCTCATGGGGTAATGCACACTGTAGTGTGCAGAAACTGACCACAATACTTGTCACAGTTGCAGTGTGTGCGGTGGCGACTCGAGTTTCAGGTGGCGTAGCTATAGCTACGGCCTAGCGCGACGGCTGACCACCTTGCGCGCTATGCGAGGTCTCACACAGGAACGGTTATCGGAGCTTTCAGGAGTCTCGCGGAATCAAATCTCCAACATCGAGCGCAATATCAGTAACACTGGGAATCATGTCAATCCTCGCTTGGAGACCATTTACCAGCTAGCTCGTGCTTTGGAAGTTCCGGTAGCAGCGCTTCTTCCCGCTTCTGGAGATATCCTCAAACCTATTCTGCCTGCAGAAAAGCTACTTAATGTGGACGTAGTGTGGCCTGCCCAATCCACAGATTTGGTGGCTTTCGATCACCGGCACCTCACTGAAGAACTCCCGCAGTACAACCTCCAGGAGTATTCCGGGGAGGTCATTGAGGCCACTACTGTGGACGCCCAGCACCAAGATTCTAAGCCTCAGGGGAGGTTTGTGGGAGTCCCGGAGAGCGCTGTTGATGGGGGAAACGGTGTGGGTGATGAAGAGGGCGTTGTCTGTGAGAATCAGGAGAGAGTTGCTGATTGGCAACGAGGTGTTGGTAGTGGTCTAGACAGCGACTCCAGCGAACAGCCTGAGGGTAGTACAGTTCTGAGTTTTTGCTCTTCATCGGAGGATGCCTGGCTGATGGGTGTGCAATGGCCGTGGACTCCCCGCGATTCTTCACAGACCCCAGCGCGGTAAACCACCAGATGTGCGGTAGACCAGCACCACGCCGTAAACCACCAGATGTACGCTAGACCAGCTCTAGTCACTTGGCAGGTCGCCAGCGCTACGGCGGGCAGAGGTGGCTGCGGGCTGGGTTTACTTCCCCGTGAGAGATACCTGAAATGCCTTCTCTCAGGTGTGGGGCGGGGATAGATAGGGCACATTCGCTGACAAAAACCACCGGAGAAATTACGCTAAGACGTAAGTGCGTGGTGTCACGCGGAGTACCGAATTCTTGGGAGTCAACGTTCATGCGAAACCGAAAAATTGTGATTATTGGGGGTGGCCCTGCCGGCTATGAGGCTGCACTGGCGGCAGCCAAGTGTGATGGGGAAGTAACGTTGATTCATGCAGGTAAAGTGGGTGGCTCCGCTGTGGCTTTGGACTGCGTGCCTTCAAAAACCTTTATCGCCGGAAGTGCCGTAAAAACGGATCTTCGGCGGGCAGATGACATGGGGCTCAATGATGGTATCGGTAAAGCCATCATTGATATTGAGCACCTCAACAACCGTGTGAAAGCACTGGCAGATCGTCAAACAGAAGATATTGCCCAGTCCCTTCTGGATGCGGGAATCACTCTTCTCCAAGGCACTGCTCGTTTTGTGGACAAGGCTGAGAACCAGGTGGTTCATGATATTGAGGTCACGCGCCCGGATGGTTCAACTCAACTGCTGGAAGCCCATAACGTGCTTATTGCCACCGGAGCTAATCCCCGCGTGCTCCCTAAAGCTGTTCCCGATGGTGAGCGCATTTTGGATTGGCGTCAGGTCTACGACCTCAAGGAGTATCCAGAACATCTCATTGTCTGCGGTTCGGGTGTTACTGGTGCTGAGTTTGTTTCGGCATTTGCGGAGCTGGGTGTCCGTGTGACGATGGTGGCCTCTCGGGATCGGATTTTGCCCCATGATGATGCTGATGCAGCTGATGTTCTTGAGGCAGTTCTTGCTGAACGTGGTGTGGCTTTGGAGAAGAACGCTCGAGTTGAAGAAGTGGTGAATACGGGTTCCGGAGTCATCGTCAAAACCGCCGACGGTCGGGAGATTCACGGCAGTCATGCGCTCATGACGGTAGGTGCTGTGCCTAACACGAAGGATTTGGGCCTAGAGAAGGTTGGTGTAGAGACAACTCCCTCCGGCCATATCCATGTGGATTTGGTCTCCCGGACTGATATCTCGGGAATCTATGCAGCTGGTGACTGTACCGATGTGTGGCCCCTGGCCTCCGTGGCTGCTATGCAAGGGCGCCTGGCTATGTATCACGCTCTCGGGGAAGGTGTCGCTCCGCTTCGCCGTAAGACCGTTGCCAATGCGGTGTTCACTCGTCCGGAAATTGCCCAGGTTGGGGTAACTCAGGCTGAAATTGAGTCGGGGAAAGTCAGCGCGCGTATCTATAAGATTCCTCTGAAAACTAATCCTCGTGCGAAAATGCGTGCCCTCAACCACGGCTTTGTCAAGATTTTCTGCCGTCAGCACTCTGGAATAGTCATTGGTGGAGTGATTGTGGCCCCCACGGCCTCTGAGCTCATCTTGCCTCTTGCTTTGGCTGTGACCAAAGGGCTCACTGTTGCTGATCTGGCTGAAACCTTTGCGGTGTATCCGTCTCTGTCTGGTTCAATCACCGAGGCGGCTCGCCGTCTTGTCCGCCATGATGATCTCTCCTAGGCTCTCGTGACTTTGTGAGCAGTTTCTTTTGCTCTTCCTTGGCGACGTCGCTCTTCTGATTGCGGTGCAGAAGCGCGGCGTCGCCAGTTTTATGAAGCCTGGCTCTCTTCCGGAGCAAGAAGTGTGATGTGCGTCGGGGGTACCGCCATAGCGTGTTTTAGGTCATAGAAATAACGGCGTGTTAGCCCCGCGGAGCGGGAATTTTACTTGACGCGGCAAACATCAAGCGGGGGTAGTGATCCCGTCTCCATTTCTTCTATTTTGACGATAAATCCCCCCAACACGGGTAATTTTTTAACTAGACGAGACCTGCAGAACAAGCTCTGCCTGCATTAATTCACACTGGATCTCTTATAGAAAGGATCGTCTCGTGGTGCAAAACGGACTCCCGAGTTTTAAGAAAATACTGGTTGCCAACCGCGGCGAAATCGCAGTTCGTGCGTTTCGTGCAGCCCAGGAAATCGGTGCCGAGACTGTTGCGGTCTACCCCAAGGAAGACCGGCAGTCCTTCCACCGTACCTTTGCCACCGAGGCGGTGCGAATTAAAGCTGAGTCTCCAGTCAAGGCTTATCTCAGCATTTCAGAGATGATTCGAGCAGCGAAGGAAACCGGAGCAGACGCCATTTATCCTGGCTATGGCTTCCTTTCCGAGAATGCCGAGTTTGCTCGTAGCTGCGAGGAAAACGGCATCAAGTTTATTGGTCCAACTCCTTCAGCCCTGGATCTCACAGGCGACAAGGCCGCGGCTGTAGCTGCGGCTGCACGCGCTGGTCTTCCTATTTTGGAAGATTCTGACGCCAGCGATGATGTTGATGAGATTGTGAAAATGGCAGAAGGACGCCAGTTCCCACTCTTTGTGAAGGCTGTGGCTGGTGGCGGTGGACGCGGGATGCGTTTCATTGAGAAGCCTGAAGATTTACGCACCCTTGTGGCGGAAGCGTCTCGGGAAGCAGAGAGCGCTTTTGGTTCCGGGCAAGTCTATCTGGAACGCGCCGTCATTGACCCGCAACATATTGAGGTTCAGATTCTGGCTGACTCCAAGGGCAACACCATCCATCTGTATGAGCGTGACTGTTCCTTGCAGCGCCGTCACCAGAAGGTTGTGGAGATTGCTCCAGCTCAGCACATCAGTCCTGAACTGCGAGAGCGTATCTGTCAGGACGCCGTAAAGTTCTGCGAGTCCATCAACTACGAGGGTGCTGGAACTGTTGAGTTCTTGGTTGATAAAGACGGCAACCACGTCTTCATCGAGATGAATCCTCGCGTACAGGTGGAGCACACGGTTACAGAGGAAGTTACCGATGTAGATATTGTGAGGGCTCAGATGCGCATTGCCGCAGGAGCTACTCTCGATGAGCTTGGGTTAGTCCAGGAGAACATTCATCTCCGGGGAGCGGCTTTGCAATGCCGTATTACTACCGAAGATCCTGCTAATGGCTTCCGTCCGGACACCGGCACTGTGACCGAGTATCGCTCTCCAGGCGGAAGTGGTATCCGTCTGGATGGTGCCGTGAATCTGGGTGGGGAAATTACTCCACACTTTGACTCCCTCATGGTCAAGATGACCTGCCGTGGCTCCGATTTCAAGGGTGCTGTTTCTCGTGCTCTGCGTGGACTGGAAGAGTTCCGTATAGCTGGTGTATCCACCAATATCGGGTTCCTTCGAGCCTTGCTCAGTGAGGAAGATTTCCAGACGAAGCGGATTTCTACCTCCTTTATTGCAGATCACCCCGAGCTTCTCGAAGTTCCGGTGGCTGTGGATGAGGCTAACCGTATCCTGGATTACCTGGTGGATGTCACCGTCAATAAGCCCAACGGTGTTCGGCCTACTCATGTTCGCCCTAGTCAGAAGCTTCCCCATTTTGATCCGAAACAGCCCTTGCGGCGTGGGTCTCGGGACATTCTGCGAGACAAAGGACCTCAGGGATTTGCTGAGTATGTGCGCAAGCGTCAGGGAGTGGGCATCATGGATACCACCTTCCGTGATGCGCATCAATCCCTTTTGGCCACCCGCCTTCGTACCCACACTTTGATTCCCGCAGCTCAAGCCGTGGCTCATCTCACACCTGAGCTGTATTCGGTGGAGGCCTGGGGTGGTGCTACCTACGACGTCGCCATGCGATTCCTCCACGAGGATCCCTGGGAGCGTCTCGACAAGCTGCGTGCAGCTATGCCTAACACGAATATCCAAATGCTGCTGCGTGGGCGAAACACCGTGGGGTACACGCCCTACCCCGATAAAGTAGCCCATTCCTTCGTGGCCGAGGCTGCAAAATCTGGCATTGATGTGTTCCGCATTTTCGATGCTCTCAATGACGTGGAGCAGATGCGTGCTGCTATTGACGCAGTTCTGGAAACGAACACTGCTGTGGCTGAAGTGGCTATGGCCTACTCTGGAGATCTTTCCGATCCCCATGAGAATCTCTACACCTTGGACTACTACCTCAACCTTGCTGAGGAGATCGTCAAGGCAGGGGCTCATGTTCTTGCTATTAAAGACATGGCTGGTTTGATGCGTCCTCCGGCAGCTGAGAAGCTGGTTCGCGAGTTGCGTAAGAACTTTGATCTTCCTGTTCACATCCACACCCATGACACTGCTGGTGGCCAGTTGGCAACGTATTTGGCAGCGGCCCAGGCGGGCGTCGATGTGGTGGATGGTGCTTCTGCTCCTATGGCTGGTACCACGTCCCAGCCTTCTTTGTCCGCGATTGTGGCTGCCTTTGCGCACACTGACCGTGACACAGGACTAGATCTCAAGGCTGTCTGTGACATGGAGCCCTATTGGGAAGCAGTGCGGCAGGTGTATAAGCCCTTTGAAAAGGGGTTGGCTGGTCCTACAGGGCGCGTCTATCGTCATGAGATTCCGGGCGGTCAGCTGTCCAACCTGAGGGCTCAGGCCTCTGCCTTAGGGTTGGAAGATCGCTTCGAGCTCATTGAGGATGCCTACGCAGGCGTCAATGAGCTCTTGGGACGGCCTACCAAAGTGACCCCATCGTCCAAGGTTGTCGGTGATTTGGCGCTGTCCCTGGTAGGCGTGGGAGCTACCGCAGAGGAGTTTGCTGAGCATCCCGAAAAGTATGACATTCCTGATTCTGTGATTGCCTTCCTCAATGGTGAACTGGGCACTCCTCCTGGAGGTTGGCCAGAACCCCTCCGCAGCAAGATTCTCGAAGGGCGCAAGACCACTGTGAATCGCCATGTAGAGATTCCTGAGGAGGAGCTTCCACACTTGGATTCCGAGGATTCCAAGGAACGGCGAGCGAGCTTGGACCGTCTCCTCTTCCCGAAGCAGGCTGAGGAATTCCTTGCTCACAAACGGCAGTTCGGGGATACCTCCGTCCTTAGCGACGCCCCCTTCCTCTACGGTTTGGAGCATGGAGTGGAGACTGTTATCCGGGTGAGCGACCGTTCCAGCGCTATGCTCATGCGGCTTGATGCGGTGGGTGAGGCTGATGAAAAGGGTATGCGTCGGGTTGTTGTCACCGTCAACGGCCAGCTTCACCCCTTGCAGGTGAGGGATCGTAACGCCGAATCGGTCACTGCATCTGCTGAACAGGCTGATCCTTCTAATCCTGGTCATGTGGCTGCTCCTTTCGGCGGGGTGGTTACGGTGACTGTTGCCGAGGGCGACACGGTAGAAGCAGGCGATCAGGTGGCCACTATTGAGGCCATGAAGATGGAAGCAGCTATCTCGGCGCCGAAGTCTGGCACTGTCTCCCGAGTTGTTATCACTCAACCCACAAAGGTGGAAGGCAATGATCTTGTCTTGGTGATCGAGTAGCTGAAAGAGTCTCCAGGATCTGCTTTTCGCACGATAATTTCTTCTGGAGATTCTCAGGGCGGTTGGTGATTAAGCCAGCCGCCCTTTGTTATTGAACCAGGGTGGGCTGTTCTGAGTGAAAAGTAACTAACCGTCTTTAAATAGGTGGAGAGCAAGGCCACCCGCAAGGATTGATTCTCAGTCTCGATAGTGCGACATCAACGATGGCCAGGACTCTGTGACATTGAAATCAATGTTGATGGGTTGATCTGAGCGTGGGAAGGTGCGTTGAGGGCAGTCCTTGCGCTCACAGATGGAGCAGTTCGGTCCGATAGGCACTGCTGTGCGGGGATCGAGGTTCAGGCCATCCGAGTAAATCAGACTCGGAGCATCTTCAATGTCGCACCCCAACGCGATAGCCAGATCTCGTCGTGGTTGCCCAAAGCTGGACGGGGAATTGCTGACGGTATGAGCAATCCATAGGTAGGTTTTTCCATCTGGCATTGCTGCCACCTGTCTGGTGAAGCGTTCTGCTGTTTCAAAGGCTCTATGAACTGCCCACAGTGGGCACGTCCCCCCAGTACGTGAAAAGTGGAAGCCTCCTGCTCCAAGACGTTTCGAGATATTTCCCGCCCTATCCGTGCGGATGAAATAGAAAGGAATTCCCTGTGCCCCTGGACGCTGCAGAGTAGTAAGCCTCAAACAGGTACTCTCCAGGCTGGTGCCAAACTGGGCGCCAATGCGCTCGATGTCATAGCGCGTTTCTTCTGCTGTGGCCAGAAATGCCGAGTAGGGCATTGTTGTTGCTGCAGCAAAGTATTGGGCCAAGCCAATCTTCGCTAAGTTTTGAGCAGCTTCGCTCTGGAGAGGTTCGCACAGTTCTTCCAACACTGAGGAATAGGTGAGAAGAGCGTATTGGAGTGCCACCTCGAAGCACTGCTGGGCTTCAGTAAGGTCACTGCGCAGATTGAGATTGCGATACTCGGGATCAAAAATGCGACGAGGTCCCTTGGAGTGACGAGCAAAGCGAACGGTAACTTTAAGATCCTTGTTCATCACCGACGCGAAGGTACTCATCCGGAAGGGGTGAGTACCTAAGGTTTCAGAGAGGGATTCTGCTGCGGTATCCAAGCGGTCGATGTAATTGCTGGATTCAAAGAAGAAATCTTGTACTTCGCGGTAAGGATCTGGGGTAGTGGAGCCAGGATGTCGTAGGCGGAGTGTAATTGCTTCCGCTAGTTCGGGGGCACGCTCGGCAAGATCTATAACTTGGTTGGAGGGCACCTCGGGGAACTGGGTACGTAGTTCGGTAACCAGGTGAGCATTACGCTTTGGGGAGAAATAACTGGCCTCCACATGAAAGCGCATTGCCAGCTTGAGCAGGAGAGATGCGGTGAGAGGACGTTGGTCGTTTTCCAGTTGGTTGAAGTAGCTTGTGGACACGTCCATTTCGCGCGCCATTTGCGCCTGAGTTAGTTTCCGTGTTAAGCGAAGGCGTCTGATTTGTGCCCCCGCATACAACTTAGACATGAGGTTGAAGCCTACTTTCTATCCCCCATTTCGGGGCGTTACCTGCATCTTCTGCAAAGTTTACAATAAGGCTAAAATATGTCCACAAAAATTTGCAAAAGTAGCCGGAAAAATGTGATTTAGAACTCATATAGAGTGAGAGCCACTTCAGCACAACCTCTCCGATGCCCCTCGCATCCAGGGGTTATGTGGATTTAGTTCTCATTCTCCCTGCCATCTTCAACAGAAAGGCTCACTATGATTGATCACCTTGTCCGGCCTCATAAGTCAGCAGAGGATTTCCCCATCGAGGAGCATCTTGCATACAAGATTGCCAAGGTTGCTGCTGATCCGGTGGAGGTTCAGGACGATGTCAAAGAGATGATCATCAACCGTATTATCGACAACACCGCTGTTGCAGTTGCCTCCGCTACGCGCCGTCCTGTGACTTCCGCCCGTAAGCAGGCTGAGTCCCACCCGGTGTCCGAAAAGGGATCCACTGTGTACGGTATCGACGGCAAGTACGCTCCTGAATGGGCTGCTTGGGCCAATGGCACTGCAGTCCGTGAGCTGGACTTCCATGACACCTTCCTGGCCGCTGAGTATTCTCACCCCGGAGATAACATTTCTCCCATCGTGGCTGTAGCTCAGCACGTTGGGGCTTCAGGTGAGGATCTGCTCCGCGGCCTTGCTACCGGCTACGAAATTCAGGTGGATCTGGTACGCGGTATGAGCTTGCACGCTCACAAGATTGACCACGTGGCTCACCTTGGGCCTTCAGTTGCTGCCGGTATCGGCACAATGCTGCACCTGGATGTGGACACCATCTATCAGGCTGTTGGCCAGGCACTTCACACCACCACCGCCACCCGCCAGTCCCGCAAGGGCTTGATTTCCTCCTGGAAGGCCTACGCTCCTGCTTTTGCTGGGAAGATGGCTATTGAGGCCGTGGATCGCGCCATGCGTGGTGAAGGTGCTCCTGCCCCCATCTGGGAGGGCGAAGATGGCTTCATCGCATGGATGCTGGATGGCATGGACGCTGAGTACACCATTCCGCTACCTGCCGATGGAGAGCCCAAGCGCGCTATTTTGGATACCTTCACCAAGGAGCACTCTGCTGAGTATCAGTCTCAGGCGCCTATTGATTTGGCTCGTAAGCTGCATGGCACCTTTGATACAACGCAGGTGGAGTCCATCGTGCTCAAGACCAGCCACCACACGCATTACGTGATTGGCACGGGCTCCAACGATCCTCAGAAGTTCGATCCGGACTCCTCGCGCGAGACCCTGGATCACTCCATCATGTATATCTTCGCCGTGGCCCTCGAGGATGGTGCCTGGCACCACGAGAAGTCCTATTCCCCGGAGCGTGCTCACCGTCCCGAGACTATCGAGCTGTGGCAGAAGATTTCCACGGTGGAAGATCCGGAATGGACCCGCCGCTATCACTCCTCCGATCCCAATGAGAAGGCTTTTGGTGCTCATGCGGTGATCACTCTCAAGGACGGCACCGTCATTGAGGATGAGCTGGCCGTGGCTGATGCTCACCCCTTGGGAGCACGCCCCTTCGGCCGTGAGCAGTACATCAACAAGTTCCGCACTCTGGCCGAGGGCAAAGTGGACGAGGCCGAGCAGGAGCGCTTCCTGAAGGCTGTCCAGTCTCTGCCTGATCTGGAGAACCTCGATGAGCTCAACATCCGCGTCAACCTTGACGACGCCCCTGAAATTCCGGAAGGACTGCTGTAAGTCATGTCTGTACTGTTTAATCCTGACGCCACCGCGAGCGAGCGTCGTCAAGCGTTTCGGAAGTCTTTGAACTCCGAGAAAATCACTCGGATGCCGGGTGCCTTCAACGCCTTGGCCTCGCGTGCTATTCAGGAGGCTGGTTTCGAAGGTGTCTACGTGTCAGGGGCGGTCCTTGCCGCTGACCTGGGATATCCGGACATCGGAATGACAACCCTCACCGAGGTTGCCCAGCGGTCTACTCAGATTGCGCGTGCTACTGAGCTTCCTGTTCTGGTGGATGCTGACACAGGCTTCGGTGAGCCTATGTCCGCCGCTCGCACCGTTGCTGAACTTGAGCGGGGTGGAATTGCTGGTTGCCATCTGGAAGACCAGGTCAACCCTAAGCGCTGCGGTCACCTGGACGGCAAGGAAGTTGTTTCCACCGATGTCATGATTCGTCGAATTAAGGCAGCCGTGTCTGCTCGCCAAGATCCAGACTTCGTGATTTGTGCTCGTACCGATGCTGCCGGCGTGGAAGGCATTGATTCCGCGATTGAGCGCGCCAAGGCATACGCCGATGCCGGTGCAGACCTGATCTTCGCTGAGGCTCTTCACACTCCTGAGGATTTCGAGAAGTTCCGCAAGGCTGTGGATGTGCCCCTGCTGGCCAACATGACTGAGTTTGGCAAGACTCAGCTTCTACCCGCCAAGCAGCTTGAGGAGATCGGCTTCAATGCCGTGATTTACCCAGT
>JAEYUQ010000027.1 GCA_023432405.1 Actinomycetes bacterium
ATGAGGGTGTGGATTCTTCGCACTCCCCGGAATTTGCCATGCTGGAGACTTACCAGGCTTATGGCACCTATGACACCGGCGCGGACCTGATTAAACGGCTGATTCAGTACGTGGCCAAGCAGATTTCCCCTGCCGAGAACAAGGAGTACGAGGTTACCTTGGCCGACGGCTCCACCTATGACTTCGGCGGGGAGTGGAAGTCTATTGAGATGTATCCTTCCCTGAACGACGCCCTTCAGCGCAAGTTCCCAGGTCAGCCAGCGGTGACCATTGACTCCACCGTGGAGGAACTGGCGGCTCTGGCTGAGGTGATTGGGCTGAAAGGGGATAGCTCCTGGGGGCATGGGAAGTATGTGGAGGAAATTTGGGAGCATCTCTGCGCAGATCAGCTGGAAGGGCCCATCTTTGTTCGTAACTTCCCTGTAGAGACTTCTCCGCTGACTCGTCAGCACCGTTCCACACCGGGAGTAACAGAAAAGTGGGATCTCTACGTGCGCGGCTTCGAGCTGGCCACAGGGTACTCCGAGCTCGTGGATCCTGTGATCCAGCGCGAGCGCTTCGAGGATCAAGCTCGCCTGGCTGCTGGCGGTGACGATGAAGCCATGCGTCTCGACGAGGACTTCCTGGAAGCTATGGAGCAAGGAATGCCACCCACCTCTGGCAACGGAATGGGGATTGATCGCCTCCTTATGGCTCTGACAGGTTTGGGTATCCGTGAGACTATCCTCTTCCCCTTGGTGAAACCCGAGAGCTAACCGCCGTTCAGCCGTGTGCTGAGATGTGCTCCGAGGGGCGTAGGAGGGAGCGTGTAAGGTTCCCTCCCCATGAAAGCCGTGTTGCTCAGGTTTCCGGAGATGATTCCAGTTAGCATTGTGATGGGTGCGACTTCAAGCTGAATTCTAGCTTGCTACGAGCGTAGAATTTCCTGTAAGAATCCGCATAATAGTGTTATAAAAATCTTCAAAGGTTCTTCTTGAGAAGTTGAGAGAAAGACTGGTATGACTGACAACCAAGGAATGCTGACCCCAGATGAGCCGGACACCTCCAGCGATGCAACGGCGTCGCAAAGCAGGAAAACACCCATCATCATTGGCGCTATTGTTGCTGTCCTCATTGTGATTGCAGCTATTGCCGGGTATCAGCTACTCAACAACACCGACACTGCCTCTGGGAACGGGGATCAGTCCAACTCCGCAAACGCTCCTGGCTACGTGGATGATTCAGGACGCCAGAATAATCTTCCGGCTCCTGCCCCCGGCGCTAACTCTGAGGTCAAAGAGATGAGTATGCGCATTGGGGATCGTACCGCGCCGGTGGATCTGATTCAGGCCACGGACAACAACTCCCTCCTGCCGCCCCAGGACGTGAAGCGTGTGGGCTGGTATTCTGCCTCTGCTATTCCAGGCGTGAACGGCGCTGGTTCTTCCTTGATTACCGGGCACATTAACGACGCCACTCAGGGCGACGGATATGCACACCAGTTCACCTCCCTGAAAGAAGGAGATAAGGTTATTGTGACCGTCAACGGGGAGGATCGTTCCTTCACCGTCAATGCAGAGCCCTATCACGTTCCGAAGGGCACGCAGTTCCCGGATATTGTGAACCAAGCTGAGGGAGACAACCAGCTGGTGTTGATTACCTGCGGTGGCCAGTTTGTGGGTGGCCTGCTGGGATACGCCGATAACATCATTGTGACGGCCGTGCCTGATAACCCGATTGGATAAGTATCGCGTTGCTAAATCCGGCCGGATAAGTATCGCGTTGCTAAACCCGGCAGGGTAGGTATTGGGTTGCTAAATCCGGTTGGATAGGTGCGTTGCCTACGCACAAGAAATCCCCGCGTACAAGAAATCCCCTGCCGAGAACCCTCGGACAGGGGATGTTGTCACTTTACAGTGAAGTAAATCGAGTAAGTGCAGTGTTTCGATTAGGCCTCTGGGAACTCTGCAACGGGAAGCTCATCGGCAGTCAAGGAGTCGCCCACGAAGGAGACCTTGTCGAAGCCGTTGAGCTTCAGGACCTGGAATATCTGCTCCAGAGCCTGAGCGTCAGACTCCTCGTCGAAAGTGGCAGCCTTACGCACAGTGACGGCATGGCTATCATTCTCATCGAAGTCCAGGGTGGCAATCTCGTGGCCAGCCTGCTGCTCCAGCTCAAACTTGACGCGGTTCACAGCCAGGCGTCCGCTCTGAATAAAGCCGGGGCGCTCCGGAGTCTGCTCTGAGTCAGGACGATAGATGGTTTTGACCTTGTCATCACCGCGAAGCGGCAAACCCTGAGGGCCAACCACAGAGAAATCAGGATCAATCAATTCCTGGAGCGGGATGACGGAGAACTCAGGATCAATGAAGGAAACACTGTGGGTTTCCACGCGAATCAACGAGAACTCGGGGTCAATGAGATCCTCGGGGACGTCGATGAAGTTATCGGGCATGGGGCGAATTTTGCCGGGGAGAGACGGCTCGGGGAGGGAGTCAGGCTCCAAGGCATTGCCCTCGGCATCAACCACAGAGAACTCGGGGTCCACATCAGTGACAGGCCCCAAGGGGAGGAACGAAGCCAGAGGAGCGGGGAGGTAGGTAACCTCGTCGAAGCCGTTAATGGAGAGGGCTTCAAAAATCTTATTAACCAGCTCCTGATCCTTCTCACTGAAGTTCTCAGCCTGAGAAACATGAGCCACGTTGGTGGCATTGTCGGGGAAGTCGATGTCCACCAGGTTGTGTCCGGCTTCCTGCTCAACCTGAGCCTCAACGCGCTGGACGGCGTTCTTACCAGACTTGAGAAGCGGCTGATCAGCCGCAATGGCGGGGCTGGCTACAGTGGTAGCAGCTAAACCGGCAATAGCCAACGCGGCGACGGCGTGGTGGGCGCGGTTCTTCATAAGATACTTCCTTTCGCTAGAAGTGAGTGAGTCGGTCAAGGCCGTGCTTTCACAGGATCCCCTTCCGGCTGCCAGCTAATTGTAAGCTTTTTTGGAAATAAATCAAAGGTTTCTTCAAAAAATCTTAGATTTGCTGGTCGATGTACTATTTTCTGGTGTTCCTGTAGGCGCCGAGTTGGTTTTCTGGCGGTGCCATGTTCGGTGTCTGCAGGTTTTGCGTTGGGTTTTCAGCGGTGCTCGGTTGAGTTCGGATTGGTGCCGCGGTGGCCATCGTAGGAGAGGAAGAGGAGATAACTTATGGCGGAGCAGAACGATGCTTGCGAAGCTACTGGCAGTGCCAGTGCCCGCGAAAGTGGAGACAGTACTAGTGCTCGCAAAGCTACTGGCAGTGGCAGTGCCCCCAAAGCTGGTGGCAGGAAGGATGTCGAGCCTAAAACCAAGGTGATTCTGGCTGTGTTGGTAGCTGGAGCCACCGTCATGATCCTGAATGAGACCATACTGTCCGTTGCTCTTCCCACCCTGATGAAGCACTTTAACGCCTCGGCAGACACCGTTCAGTGGCTGATTACAGGCTTCATGCTCACAATGGCCGTGGTTATTCCCGCCACCGGCTACATCATGGAGCGCTTCACCACTCGGACAATTTTCCTGGTGGCGCTACTGTCCTTTACTCTAGGTTCCCTCCTGGGGGCTTTTGCTCCCGCTTTATGGGTGCTCATGCTGGCTCGTATTATCCAAGCAATTGGCACCGCTATTAGTATGCCGTTGCTCTCAGCGGTGGCAATGACCTTGGTTCCGCCCTCGCGCCGAGGCAGAGTGATGGGAGTTATCTCCGTGGTGATTGCCGTAGCCCCGGCACTTGGCCCCACCCTCGGAGGCCTTATCCTGAACACACTGGGCTGGCACTGGATGTTTATCGTGATGGTTCCTATCGGCCTCGTGGTCTTTGTTCTGGGCTTCTTCCTTTTGACCAACGTGGGAGAAAACAACCGCGTCCCCTTCCATCTCCCGTCTCTTCTCCTAGCTGCCGTGGCATTCGGAGGAATGATTTTCGGCCTGAGCTCTATCAGCAAAATTTTGGTGGGAGCCAATCGCATTGCCATTCCAGTGTTCCTGGTTGGCTTGGTGGCCTTCATTGCTTTTGTCTACTTCCAGCTGCGCCTGGCAAAGGCCAACCGTGCCCTTTTGAACCTGGCGCCCTTCACTATCCCCAACTATTCCTGGTCCATCGTTTCTGCGGTTTTGCTGTTCATGGGGATGTTTGGTTCTTTCACTATTCTTCCGCTCTTCCTTCAGCAGGTTTTGGATCTCTCGCCACTGTTGGCTGGCTTAGCCGTAATGCCGGGAGGCGTTCTGGAGGGAATCATGGCCCCCTACGTGGGGCGTCTCTATGACCGCTACGGTCCGCGTCCCCTCATGCTCCCCGGAGGAATCATTGTCCTGATCTGTTACTTCCTCTTCTCCAGTTTGGATCAGGACTCCACCTTGGCGGGAGCTATCACCGTTCATGTGATTTTTTCCTTGGGGCTTGCCCTCATCATGACACCGATGATGACAACCGCTCTGGGCTCTGTCCCCAAACCGCTCTACGGTCATGCTTCGGCTATTCTCAACACCCTTCAGCAGTTGGCTGGAGCTGTGGGAACTGCTGTGATGGTAGCCGCTTTAACCTTGGGCTCGGGGGCAGCACAGCTCCAAGGGGCCACCCGTGAAGCCGCCATGTCCAGCGGCGCAAGTGTGGCATTTCTCTTTGCTGGAGGGGTGGCCACCCTAGGTTTCATCTCCATGCTGTTTGTCAAACGGGTTCCAGATACGGTGGAACCCCAGGGCACCTCCGCTCACTAGACGGCCCGGCGCTGCCAGGAGGGGCGTCGATACGGCAAAACAGCAGGGGGCACAAGGGGTAGTAGATGGGGCGCCCAAGGCCGTGTTCGCTACTGGCTTACAGACGCTCTGAACTGCGTAAACAGTGCTTTTTGCCGTCGCTCAGGCGGTAAGGACACCTCTTGGGGTGAAGCTGGGCGTTACAGTGAGTGACACACAGTAAAAAATGAAACCACCACTGAAGTATCAGTGAAGAAAGTACAAGGGGAACATCGTGTTTGAGAGGTTCACGGATCGCGCGCGGCGTGTCATAGTGTTGGCGCAGGAAGAGGCGCGCGAGCTTAACCACAATTACATTGGTACCGAGCATATTTTGCTGGGGCTTATCCACGAGGGCGAGGGAGTTGCGGCCAAAGCCCTTGAATCAATGGGTATTTCCCTTGACGACGTCCGCCGTGAAGTGGAGGACATTATTGGTCGCGGTACTCATCCCGCCGGGGACCACATACCCTTTACTCCGCGCGCTAAGAAGGTGCTTGAGCTGTCTTTGCGCGAGGGCTTACAAATGGGGCACAAATATATAGGTACAGAGTTCCTTCTCTTAGGGCTGATCCGTGAGGGTGAGGGTGTCGCCGCTCAGGTACTCGTAAAGCTGGGGGCCGATCTCAAGCGGGTACGCCAACAGGTGATGCAGCTGCTCTCTGGGTATGAAGGCAACGAGTCCCAGCAGGGTGGTAGTGGCCCGGTGGGGGCAGGTGCCGTGCCAGGTGGGCGTGGTGGCGGCGTGGGAGATCGCTCTAATTCTCTGGTGCTTGACCAGTTTGGGCGCAACCTCACTAAAGCAGCCCGTGAAGGCAAGCTGGATCCCGTGGTGGGGCGTGAAGATCAAATCCAGCGCATTATGCAGGTACTATCTCGACGCACCAAGAACAACCCAGTTCTCATTGGGGAACCCGGCGTAGGTAAAACGGCCGTCGTTGAGGGGTTAGCTTTAGCCATTGTGAATGGAAACGTTCCAGAAACCCTCAAGGATAAACAGCTGTACTCCTTGGATTTAGGTTCTCTGGTGGCAGGCTCTCGCTACCGTGGTGATTTTGAGGAGCGCCTCAAGAAGGTGCTCAAAGAGATTCAGCAACGCGGTGACATCATTTTGTTCATCGACGAGATTCACACCCTGGTGGGTGCTGGTGCAGCAGAGGGAGCCATTGATGCTGCCAGTTTGCTGAAGCCCAAACTAGCTCGGGGTGAATTGCAGACTATCGGCGCCACAACCTCTGAGGAATACCGTAAGCATATTGAAAAGGATGCGGCGTTGGAACGCCGTTTCCAGCCTGTTCAGGTGCCTGAGCCCTCCGTGAAACTGACGGTGGAAATTCTCAAGGGACTGCGGGACCGCTACGAGAAGCACCACCGCGTCTCAATTACTGACGGCGCTTTGGTGGCTGCAGCTCAGCTCTCAGACCGTTACATCACAGACCGCTTCCTGCCGGATAAAGCCGTAGACCTTATTGATGAGGCTGGTGCCAGGCTACGCATTAAACGGATGACTGCTCCCGATGAGCTGCGCGAAGTGGACGAGCGTATTAATAAGGTGCGTCGTCAGAAAGAGGCGGCCATAGATGCTCAGGACTTTGAAAAGGCCGCTGGGTTGCGTGACCAAGAACGTACCTTGAGTGAGGAACGCGCTGCTAAGGAAGAGAAGTGGCGTACAGGGGATGCAGACCAGATTGCTGAGGTAGGCGAAGAGGAGATAGCCGCAGTGCTGGCTGAGTGGACTGGCATTCCGGTGTTCAAGCTCACTGAACAGGAATCTGCACGTCTTCTGCGGATGGAAGAGGAACTGCACAAGAGAATCATTGGTCAGGAAGATGCAGTCAAGGCAGTCTCCCGAGCAATTCGTCGCACTCGTGCTGGATTGAAAGATCCCAAGCGTCCCAATGGCTCCTTCATTTTCGCAGGACCTTCTGGTGTGGGTAAGACGGAGTTGTCCAAGGCGCTTGCCGAATTCCTCTTCGGGGATGAAGACTCTCTCATCCAGATTGATATGGGCGAGTTCCATGACCGCTACACGGCCTCCAGGCTGTTTGGTTCCCCGCCCGGGTATGTCGGATACGAGGAAGGCGGCCAGCTCACGGAGAAGGTACGCCGTAAGCCCTTCAGTGTGGTGCTCTTTGATGAGATTGAAAAGGCTCACAAGGAGATTTACAACACCTTGCTGCAAGTGCTGGAAGAGGGTCGCCTGACCGACGGCCAGGGGCGCGAGGTGGACTTCAAGAACACCGTGCTCATTTTCACCTCTAACTTGGGTACTACCGATATTTCCAAGGCAGTGGGTATGGGCTTTAGCAGCTCTGGTGCTGCCGATGAGGATACCCGCTATGAGCGGATGAAAGCTAAGGTTCAAGACCAGCTCAAGAAGCATTTCCGCCCGGAGTTCCTCAACCGCATAGATGAGATTGTGGTGTTCCACCAGCTCACCAAGGAGCAGATTGTGGAGATGGTGGATCTGCTTACTGAGCGGGTGGCACGGGCACTGGAAGGAAAAGGCATGGGTCTGGAGCTCAGCGAGAAGACGAAGAATCTTCTGGCTCAGCGTGGCTTTGATCCGGTCTTGGGTGCGCGTCCTTTGCGTCGAACCATTCAGCGCGAGTTGGAGGACCCGCTGGCGGAGAAGATTCTCTATGGAGAGTTCGGTGCCGGTGAAGTTATTCACGTAGATGTGACTGACTGGGACGGGGAGTCCAAAGACACCGAGAATGCACGCTTTGTGTTTAGCTCCACCAAGAAGGAGCTCGGCGAGGTTCCCGATGAATTAAAGACAGACCTGAAGCAGGCTGAGTCGGAGCCAGAGGAAGGCGAAAACTGAGAAAATCCTAAGAAAAGTCGGAGAAGTGCAAGGTGGAACAAGGGGAGATTTAGGAAACCTTTGGATTACCTGTCTATTGGTAGTCAAAACTCTGGGAGTGGGCTAGGCTGAAGGGAGGTTTTTTGTACGGAGGTTTCTACCTCAGAAACGCGCAATCTGCGAGCAAGGAGTAGGGCGTTCAGATGATTCTTCGACATACTATTGCCTCCCTTGTGGCCGCCCTAGGCATCATGGTGGGTGCTGCGACGGGGCTTCCCCAGGTTGTGCCCACAGCCTCTGCCCAAGAAGTCACCATTCTCTACCAGGGTGCGGGGTGGCTTACCCCCCGTAATACGGTCTGTTCCCTCACCTTAGTAGAAGCCGGGTACGCATATACCGCTCAGCATTGCAACGGTGGCAATCTCTTCGTCGGAGATCCCATTAGGAGTCTTGATGGGCGTTTTCTAGGGACAGTGATTGCAACCTCGCCTGCCGATCACTACGTAGATGCGGTCAAAATCAAGTTGGCAGACAACGTGATTCCAGATAATTCCTATCAGACCCGTCCGGCCTCAACTCTTGAGAGGGGAGAGGTCCTCTACACTGCTGGCGCAAATACGCGAACTCAAGTTGGCCATAGCTTCGGACCTTTCGCCTATGACTGGCCAGAAACGCCCCAGCTAGATCCTGTTCTTCTCATCACTCCAGACATTACTGCCGGGGGAGATTCCGGTGGTGCTGTTTACGACTCTCAAGGTCGCGTAGTCGGTATCATTAGGGGAGGTTTGGTTGTGGATAACATTATCTACACCGCCTACACGCCGATGGAAGAGATTTACTGGATTGGATAACCGCTATGGGACTGACTTTTCGTAAACGTCAGAAGATGGGGAAGAACAGTTGGCTGAACCTTTCAGGGTCAGGTGCTTCTGCCTCCACCAGGGTTGGTCCCATCACCTTTAACAGCCGTGGAGGTTTTTATATTAACCTCCCCGGCGGCTTGAATTACCGGGGACGCTGGAAGAAGTAACACCAGGGTTGTGTCAGGCCCACACGGGCCTCATGGAGAGGGTGTAAGCCCCTTTGAAAGGTGTAAGCCGCTCTGAACGGTGCAAGCTGCTCTGGGCGCTGGAGATTTAGCGGGGGAGTCTCAGGGAAGCCGGGGTTGAACATTCCTCTCTAGAGGGGGAAACCTCCCATTCCACCAATCCATCGTCGAGAAGGGACTTGAGAGCCCTCCTGCGTTGCTGCTCATCGGGCCACGCCACATCTATTTGTGCCAACGGAACTGGCGCCGAGGAGTCTCTGAGCAGCCCCATAATGATTCCCCGGACGTGTCGATCTGTACCCACAAACTTCTGAACCCTTTTCTTCGCTGCTTCCTTAGCGACGTCGTCAGGCTCGGGGCACCCGCGACCCTGCCAGGCGCACTCAGATCGGATGGGGCACTGCGCGCACTGAGGGTTTTTTGCCGTACAGATGAGGGCGCCAAGCTCCATGAGTCCCGTAGAAAAAGGTGTGGTATCCACGGGGTCCAGATTCTCCAGGAGCGCAGCCACTTTCTCCATATCCCGCTTCGAGGGGTTGTTGATGAGGAATTCTCCCTCTACCGCCCGCCGATACACGCGGCGAACATTCGTATCCACCACCGGGACGGGACGGTCAAAATGAAAACAAGCGATTGCCCTGGCTGTATAGTCCCCAATCCCAGGGAGCGTGAGCAAATCCTCCACGGTACTGGGAACCTCACCTGCCCAGTTATCCACCAGGATCCTGGCGCACTCCTGAAGCCGAAGAGCTCGACGGGGATACCCCAGGTTCCCCCAGGCTCGGAGTATCTCATCACGGCTGGCCTTCGCTACATCCGCCGGGGTAGGCCACCGCTGCATCCACTCCAGCCAGAACGGTTCCACGCGCGCCACGGGGGTCTGCTGGCTCATCACTTCCGAGAGCAAAACGCCCCAGGCAGAGGTGCCGGGGCGTCGCCAAGGAAGAGGCCGGGCGTGGGTGGCGAACCAATTAATAACGGCTGTTTGCATGATGAGCACAGTCTAGTCGTGGAATAATTTTCCTATGTCTCCACGTGCTCACCGTTATACCCCGCAACAAGTCCTTGACGCGCTCCTAGAAGGTAATGAGCGCTGGGCGGAGGGGGTGTCCCAACATCCGCACTTTGACGAGGAGCGGCGCAGGCAGATGGTGGAAGGCCAAGCTCCTGTGGCTGCCATTCTCTCCTGTTCAGATTCCCGCGTACCCGCAGAGATTGTTTTTGACCGTGGGCTTGGGGATTTGTTTGTGATTCGCACTGCGGGAGAAACCCTGGATTTAGCGGTACTGGGCTCTATTGAGTACGCAGTGGAATCCCTGGGGGTATCCCTCCTGGTGGTAATGGGCCACGAGAGTTGCGGAGCGGTGAAAACCACAGCTGGCGCCCTCGACGGGGACCCCATTCCGCACGGATTTCAGCGCGCTCTGGTGGAGAAAGTGGCTCCATCTGTGTTGCTCTCCAAAGCAGATGGGCACACTGATGTGGCCGATTTTGAGCGTAGGCACATTCTAGAAACCATGAGCCAAATCATTGCACGGTATCCAGAATTGCAGCACCACCTGGCCGAAGGCAGTGTGGCGGTGGTTGGTGCGCGCTACCGGCTAAGCGATCAGCGCGTGGAAATCCTCCGAGGCGACGGCGTGGAAATCCCCACCTAAGCCTGGGCCTGCCTTAGAGTGAGGGCGTGCGCTCTGAGAACAGGTCTTTTGAGGATTCCTCCTATGACTATGCCCGCCAGCCTGAGTACATCTACAGGCGGCGCAGGATAGCTGTGGCGGTTGTTGCCGTGGTGATTGTGGCTCTCCTTATATGGGGAGTCAATGCCTTGCTGAGCTCAGGCAAAGGCGATGATTCCGCTCAGGCAGTACATTCCTCTTCTTCCTTACCGACGTCCATCGGGGGCAAGCCCCAGTTATCTGGCGGGGATCAGCAAAAGGACGCGGATTTCCAGGATGGGGCTGACAGTTCTCAGGAGCCGTCATCCGAGGGGAGTGAGACTTCTGGTGCCGCTTCTGCCAGCAACTCAGAAAGCGGCTCTAAGGGTACTGCCTCTGCCGCCTGTAACTTGGACTCCTTAAAGGTGGAAGCCCAGACAGACACCGGGGATTATCAACCTGGGCAGTTACCTGTTTTCCATATCAGTATCACGAATCCTACAAAGGCTGACTGTGTGATAGACACCTCCAAGGATTCTCTGCGCTTTGAGGTGTACTCCATGCAGGACAACTCCTTGCTGTGGGTGGACACCGATTGCAATGACCCCGTTGTCAGCGGTGAGGAAACCTTCAAAGCAGGAGCTACTCGCGTTTTTGAAGCTCAGTGGTCCCGCACAGTCTCTGCTCCGAATCAGTGCTCCCCTGGGGAGCGCACTGAAGTGCCATCAGGCTCCTACTACCTGCACGGTGTCATTGGTAACAACGCCTCAGCTCCGGTTCCCTTCAACCTGAGCTAGTGGGGAAATAGGCGCCCTGTCCTAGTGGGGATACCCCGCCTCCGGGGGCAAGTTGTGAGAAGTATCGGAAAGTATCGGGGGTTGATGAAAAAATCCGATAGTACCCGATACTTTCCGATACTTGGTCTGCCCTAGGCGAAGAGTAACTGGTAGCCCTGGTCAATGGTTTCAATCTCTTGAATCTGAATCCCGTCCACAGGCGCTGTTTTGGGAGGAACAATAGCTTGCCGATAGCCCAACCGAGCTGCCTCTGTCAATCTGCGGGTTATGTGAGGAACTCGGCGGATTTCCCCGGAAAGGCCTACTTCCCCAATCAAGACTGTTTTCTGCGGGAGAGGTTTCCCAGTATTTGTGGAGGCAGTAGCCATAGCCATTGCCAAATCTGTGGCTGGTTCGTTGATTTTGACTCCGCCCACGGTGGCCACGTACACCTCTTGACGTTGAGTGTTAATGGGGGTTCGCTTGGAGAGTACTGCTAGAAGCATAGACACTCGATTGAAATCTAAACCTGTCACTACTCGCCGCGGTGAGTGAGATTCGGTAGGAGTGGTCAAAGACTGTACCTCTGCCAGAATAGGGCGAACTCCGTCCATAGCTACTGTGATAGCAGAACCATCTGGAGTGGTATCCCGACTGGATAAGAAGAGTCCAGAGGGATCGGGTACCTCCCGGATACCGTCAGATTCCTGTTCAAAACAACCAAGCTCATCGGTGGCACCAAAGCGATTCTTAATGCCACGGAGCATACGCAAAGAAGAATGGCGGTCCCCCTCAAAGTTCAGCACCACATCTACGAGGTGCTCCAGGACGCGTGGCCCAGCGATGTTTCCATCTTTGGTGACGTGGCCTACAAGCACAATCGGTATTCCGGTGGTTTTCGCCAGTGTGGTGAGAGCCGCAGTGACAGCTCGGGTTTGTGCTACACCGCCAGCTACTCCATCTACTCCCGCAACGTGCATGGTCTGAACGGAATCCACAATCAGAAGGCTGGGTTGAATCTGCTGCACGTGCCCAAAAACCATATCCACGTTAGACTCTGCGGCTAAAAACAAACTGTCCTGAAGAGCTCCCGTGCGCTGTGCCCGCATACGCACCTGACCTGCAGATTCTTCAGCGGTGATATAGAGAGTAACGCGGTTTTTCCCCGTACTTTCATCCCGTTGCTGAGCCCACCTACTTGCCACTTCCAGGAGCAAGGTGGATTTCCCCACTCCGGGCTCCCCAGCCAATAAAATCACAGAGCCAGGAACAATCCCGGCGCCTAGCACTCGGTCCAGCTCCCCAATCCCAGTGGTGATAGCCTCCACCTTCTGAGCGTCTACCCGAGTGATGGGTGAGGCAGGAGACTGGGGTGCTAAGCCCTTCGGGGCCGGACCAGACACACAAGTAGACCCAGACACAGGAGCAGATGACTCATCGTGCGAGCTTTCCTGCATGGAGCCCCAACTCCCGCACTCGGGGCATCGTCCTAACCACTTCGGAGAGGAATAGCCACATTCCATGCACACGTGCATGGTTCTCACTCGTTTCGTCATGCCCCACACTCTAGGAATTAACCTTGAGAGAGGCTGACCCACTCCACAACTATTCGAAAAGCAGTTCGAAATGACTTTACGGGCGCGCTGAGATGTGAGGGCGTGACGAAGAGAGGTTCAATAGTTGCGCCAGAATTGAGGCGCTTTAAGTCATACGAAACTAAAAAAATGCACCTCGGGGATTACCCAAGGTGCAATGCATGAAAAGCTGTGAAGTCCTACTGAATAGTGGTCAGCATTCTTCATTTACCACTACCCACCAGTATTTTGGCTTGGTGGAGCAGTGGTCAGTGTTTCTTACTTTTCGTCAACGGCGCGGGTGTACTCACCGGAGGTCAGGTGAGAGGCAGCCACGGGGATTTCACCCTTAGCGGAGGCGCTGTCAAAGTTAACTTCCATGTCCACGGCGCCACCATGTGCGAAGCCCGTGTTCTCCAGATCAATGGTGCCGTAGCTGACAACCTTAGAGTCAGACTTGGGCATTGTCTCCAGAGCGGACTTCGGAGCAACCACCAAGGTACCGCCAGCAGCAACGGTCAGATCCTCCGGCACGTCCACAGACTTTCCATCCACCAACACGGAGAGCAGCTTATGGGCTTTCGTCTTGGGATCATTGTTCAGTACGGTGAACTTCAGCGAGGCCTTGTTATTCTCGTCGACGATCACGGTGGCGTCGCGAAGGACAAGACCTTCGGCGGAGGTATTGATTTCAGCGCCATTGACTGCGGCAACTTGAGTATCGGTCTGTGTAATCTGACCTGCGGAGCAGGCGGTCAGAGTAATAGCAGACAGGGCGGCGACAGTAAGAACTGCGCTACGGCGTGCAACCGACATAAAGGACTTCACGGAAACTTCCTCCATCTATCCACGGATTAAGACATGTCTTTAGGCAGTACTCTAGCCTTCGGCTCAAAGAGGAGACATCATTCAGCTTAAAAATGCATAAAAGGATTGACCTATCCTTTCATGGATTCACTAACAATGACTCGCAAGCCGAGGAGGCTCACCCAGTCACTGAGGTGGAGCCCGCCGAGGCTCAGTCAATCAGCGACGCGCAAGCCGAGGAGGCTCACTCAGTCACCGAGGCTCAGTCAGTCACCTCGGTGCTGTTCCTCTAGCTCCGTGCTTTCCGCCTCCTTATGGGAGTGTGAGTAGTGTTCCGTGCTAAAATAATTCGGTTCATTCTGTCTGCCTGCGTCTGGGGCGCATTACTAGGGAGCTATCTCAATCTATGGAGTACAACGTCGGGGATGTCGTCGTTTATCCACATCACGGAGCTGCAGTTATTACAGATCATGAGGAACGTGAGATACGTGGGGAAAAGCTGAAGTTCCTGGTGCTTCAGATTCAGCACTCTGACTTGGTGGTTCGTGTTCCTCTGAAGAATGCTGAACTTGTTGGAGTAAGAGACGTCGTTGGGGAAGACGGGTTGCTCAAAATCTTCTCTGTTTTACGGCAGACGGATGTTGAAGAAGCTGGAAACTGGTCTCGCCGGTACAAGGCAAACCAGGAGCGTTTGGCTTCTGGGGATGTAAATAAAGTTGCCGAGGTTGTGCGGGATCTTTGGCGTCGAGATCAAGACCGTGGTCTTTCTGCCGGTGAAAAGCGGATGTTGGCAAAAGCTCGCCAGATTTTGGTTGGTGAGCTGGCTCTGGCAGAGACGGGTGACCCCGACAAAATTGCGGAGTTTATGAAGCAAGTGGGGGACGCTATTGATCGGCACCGCAGTATCAATAAGGACGATCCCGATAAGAAGATCGCTGATGATGCTGAGCTGGATTTAGATAATCTCAGCTTTGACGATGACGAAGACATCTAGTCACCACAATGGCCCAGCAGGTTATTAGTCTGATTGCCGCAGCCGGCACAGGGCAGCGCTTAGGGGCCGAGCTTCCCAAGGCATTTGTCCCGCTTGCTAGACGTTCTCTGCTGGAGCGCTCGGTGGAAGCGATGATTTCCTCCAAAGCGGTTACCCGCGTCATTGTTCTGGTACACCCCCAGTGGCGCGACTACGCCATTAATCTCCTGCACACAGCAGGTTTTAAGGAAACAGGCGCTGTGCCTGTCACCGTGGTGGTAGGGGGCCGGGAACGTGCAGATTCGGTGTGGCAAGGCCTCCAGGCAATTCCCGATAGTGACGCTCTGGTCCTTATTCACGACGCCGCCCGTGCCCTCACACCCCCAGAGATGATTGCACGAGTGGTAGAGGCTGTGGCCAAGGGTGCGCCCGCAGTGATTCCCGTTCTGCCTGTGGCTGACACCATTAAGCAGGTCAAAGATTCTGTGGTGCTATCAACCCCGTCCAGAAGTGGGTTGCGTGCAGTACAAACCCCCCAAGGGTTTGACCTGGCTACTCTCAGGCGCGCTAACCAGGCGTACTTTGCTCAGAACAATCCAGGCTTTACTCCCACGGATGATGCTTCCCTCATGGAGTGGTACGGGATTCCAGTCACGTGTGTTCAGGGGGATCCTCTGGCGTTCAAAATCACCACTGCCTTGGACTACCGTCTGGCCCAAAGCCTCCTGACGTCTGAGCACATAGATTTTGAGGTTCCCAATGCATAGCTCTCCCGGCTCCACCACCCACCCCATATCCTCCTTGCCAAGCGTGGGTATTGGTACAGATGCCCACCGCATTGAACCTGGAAAACCCTGCTGGATTGCAGGAATACTCTTTCCAGGGGTTGATGGTTGTGAAGGTCACTCGGATGGAGATGTGGTGGCTCATGCCCTTATCGACGCCCTTCTTTCCGCAGCGCATCTAGGAGACTTAGGCTCTTTCGTGGGAACAGGACGCCCCGAGTATGCCGGTGTGTCCGGGGAGCAGCTTTTGCGTGAGTGCGTAGAGCTGCTCAGTTCTCGGGGGTTGGGTATCGGTAACGCTTCGGTGCAGCTTATTGCTCAAACCCCGAAGATGGGGCCTCGACGGGAAGAAGCAGAGGGCATCCTCAGTTCTATTGTGGGTGCTCCGGTGTCTGTGTCTGCCACCAGTACGGATCACCTGGGTTTTACCGGAGCTGGTGAGGGACGTGCAGCAGTGGCCACGGCGCTCGTCGTCAAGGTAGAAAAGTAGAACCCAACAGCGCAGCAACTTCTGCTCAGCCTTGCGGTTACTGCTGAGTGTTGCGGGTGGAGAGACTGGGAGCCTCCCCCTCGTCTGAATTGTCGGGGGCTCCCTTATCCTTAGCCGCCTCCTGGGTAGCGCGGAAGCGTTCTGCGCGTTCCGAGACTTTCTCCATGACTTCTTTCTGGTCTTCTTCGGTGAAGTCCACGGAGTCATCGGCTACCAATTGATCCGTGACTTCCTGCTGCACAGACTCCGAAAGATCCGCGTTATCTATCTCTGAGGCGTTAGCCATGCTGACCAGGGCAGCCTTGTCCTTCTTGGTGTACTTCTTGGAGGGGTCATGCTTGCGCTTGAACAGCTCCACCATGCGGATTCTGCGCAGAGCTTCCAGGCTGATCTTGGAGCGATCCCTCAACCACACCCAGGCCATAAGGAAAGCAAGAACCACACCCACATAACCGATGATGGGGAAAGTGAGAGAGACGAGGTCTTTGAAGCCAGCGAAGGACAGTCCAAAGCCGATGACCACTGTGATAGCAAACACGGGTAAGAACCGACGGGGGTG
>JAEYUQ010000001.1 GCA_023432405.1 Actinomycetes bacterium
ATCGTGGTCACTTCCTTTCGAGGATAGGTAAGAGTTGATTCGAAAGGTACCCGCGATGGTCGCCTTTATGCACACCGGCACAAAGCTAACCGCGGGCTACTGATACACCACACTAACGGACGCAACCCCCTCCATGCCCATTTTCTGTGAGGTACGCAGAGAGGTAGCGAACATGTTGAGGGATTGGTTAATGTTAGCGATGTAGGTTTTTCCAACCTTTCGTCAAGGACTGGGCCGAAAGATTAGTGGTATCAGATGCGTGCTTCAGTAATTGCCACAGTCACAGCAACTCTCGTAGCTGCTTGTCCTGTTTCATTCGCAAATGCGGATGAAATGGTTCCCCCTCTGGATCCGGAGGATTACTCGGTTGTGGAACTGGCCAGCGGGGAATCTATTTCAATCCCACATGGATACGATGTTGGGCTGATAGAAGAAAAACCCTCTTCTACTCGGATGTTCAGTTCAGCTAACACAGCCCCATCATGTGTTCAAGCGAAGGTAGAAAAGCTTGCGGTTCAGGTTTATAACAACTGTACTTCTGATATAAGAGTCAAAGTAATTATGACGTCTCATACAGCTCCTGTGTTGGGAGCCACAGATAGTGCCTGCAAGACAGTTGTCGCGGGCACGAGGGCAAATGTGAGATGGATTGTTCGTGGATATGAGAAATTAGATAGGGTTGAACTTTGCTAAAAACTTTGCGTAAACTTCCGTGTAGAGGTATTTCAAGCGGCATTACGGTTCTGCTGATATTTCTAACGCCTTTCTCAGTTTTTGCAGCAGAGAAAAAATGAACTTGGCATGTACACAGTAAAGTGCCAAGTGGTAAGAAATGCGCCCGGAAATCCAATTGTGGGATTAGTTTATGGTAACCATCGTAAGCATATCAACAAAGCTAAAGCCGATGCAGATTTATATGTAGATAAATTTGGAAGTGGCGTACATAAAAGGCATTGCTATTCGCAGCCAAGGTATAAAAATTCCAGGGCTTTTACGGTTAATGGGGATCCGATTTAAAGTGAAAGAAGAAATACTTTTATTTACAACCTATTTTCTAGCTCGAGAGTGTGATCTTAAAAAGTTTCATGAACAATATCTAAGAAGGGTGGAGAAGGCTAGAGATATTACTGATATATTGTACGTATCTGACGAGATCAAGAAAGGGGGAGACGAAATTACTCGTGAAGTTATGCTCCAAGATTTCCGTCGAGATATGCGTGATTTTGGCCAATATCCATTTGACGAATCCGAATGGAATGTGTATAGCCTTTCTTGTATAGCTCAAGACGTGGAAGTTTTGGCTTGCGAAGGTGCCAATGTCTCTAGGTTGTGGGTTGATCTTGCCTTAGGAGAGGAAACGGTTCCTAGGGAATTTACTAGCTACGTGTCAGCGGTTACTTTGTCTAGAGACGGCAGGGGATCCTCTTTGGGATCTGTCTGCCCTTATTAGAATGTCGAATTATTCTCTATATATTCTTGAGAACAAAAGTTTGTATGTAGCTTTCTAAAATCTGATCTCAGACAGTAATGATGCTCTTCATTATTAGGTGTGTAGGAGAGGGTGGAATTCTCCACAAGATGTAGTAGTTCACATTTCAGAGGTCTAGAGCAATTCCCCGCAATTTCTCGCGTCTTAAGAAGACCTCTTGAGGAGGGCTAAGTTAGTAGCCTACTCTTGCGAAGGTTCCCTCACTCCTAAGCCGGAGGCAGGAACCCGTACTGTTGCCAGACTGTCTGCTGTTCTGCAGATGTCAACATGCTGATGAATTGATCTGCTAACTCGGGATATCGAGATTTCTTCACTCGCGCGGCGTAGAGAGTGTTCATGTTCTCTTCGGCATGGGGCACCGCTATCACCTGTATCGAATTGTTAGCCGTCATGGCGTCGGTGCGATACACAAAACCAGCAGTTGCCTGTCCAGTGATGACGTCATCGAGGACGGCATCCACAGTTTCCTCCTGGAGATCAGGAGTCAGCTGCATATTATTGATTTCGAGTAGCTTTCGTGGAATGTCACCGCAAGGGCGTTGTGCTTGGCACATAGCTACGGTGACATTGGCTAAATCTGTAAAGGTTGAAATACCTGCGGGGTTATCGCCGGGTATTGCCACCACCATAGAATTTCGAGCCACCGGGACTGGATTTTCTACTAATTCTTGATCCAGCGCATACTGCATGGAGCTGTAGTCAGAGGTGATAAGGACATCTCCGGGAGCTCCCAGGACTAATTGGTGTCCTAGGTCAATGGAATTGGAGTGGTGAAGCTCGATTTCTGTACTGAAGCTCTCCGCCCAGTGGGAGTCGAGCATTCTGGTGGCAGAGGTAGAAAGAACAATAAGTGGTTCCTGGTACCTCTCAGCCAGCTTGGATAACGGCGAGAGGGAGCACGCAGAGGATACGCACGCCACCAACAAAGTAGCCAGGACACCCATAACGCTTCGAGTGCGCATTACCGTTCACCTGGACCTTTCAGCTTAATCACGTCAAACTCTCCATGAGAGAGGTGTTTCTTGAGGTCTATCTTGTCATGTTTGAATACTGAGGTGTGATCAATGCTGCTCACAAACGCCCAATATTCTGGAAGCATCCAATTCGGTAGTTTGTCTTGAATCTCTTCTCGGATATGCTGTGCGGTCTGCGCGGTAGGGGCAACCCCATCCCGCAGGACAGTCACGGCGAGAGGACGCTCCACCCATTTGCGGTCTGGATGCCCAATAACAGCACATTCCACCACATCCTCAGACTCCAAGATGAGGTTTTCTAACACGCTGGAGTAAATCCATTCACCGCCCGAACGAATAACATCCCGGACACGATCCTGAACGGTGAGATAACCGTCTCGAGATACCGAGCCGACGTCCCCTGTACGCAGCCATCCATCGTCTGTAAACAGTTCAGGGTGGTCATCCACGGGTTTACCTCTAAAGAGGTGTGCTGCACCACCATCATCGGAAGCGGGGGAGTGATAGTAGGAGGAGGTAACAAAGGGCCCACGAACCTGAAGCTCACCGTCGTTAGTATCCAGATTTGCCATGACTTCTCCATGCTTGACAATCCGATACTGCACAGAAGCTGGGAAACGCCCTTGGCTCGTGCGATATGCCCAGCGCTGAGAGCCAGACGCACCAGCTGGGGGACGAGCGACCGTCGTCACGGTAGAGGTTTCTGTCATACCCCATACATGGATTACATCGACACCGAAAGTTTCCTCCCAGTGTTTAATCAGGCTCGGTGAGGCAGGCGAACCGCCCACAAAGATCTCATTGAGAGTCATGCGTGTGGGTGGGTGGTCGATGTAATAGAAGAACAACTGCGTCCAAATGGATGGCACCCCATAGGCGGAGCGAGGAGAGGTTGTCTCTATAACCTTTGCCAACATGGCCGATGAGAGATCGAATCCGGGCATAATGAGCGGTGCCCCGGACATGAAAGCGGCAAAGGGAACGCCCCAGCTTAGGACGTGATAGATGGGAACTGTGGCCAGGAACCGTTCTCCGTGACTGACCGCCATGCTGTCCGTGGCCCGAAGTGACATC
Organism: Actinomycetes bacterium; assembly: GCA_023432405.1. Lineage (GTDB taxonomy): Bacteria > Actinomycetota > Actinomycetes > Mycobacteriales > Mycobacteriaceae > Corynebacterium. The sequence continues at coordinate 3,538 of JAEYUQ010000001.1, forward strand.
GCCTGGAGATACAAGGAGCGTTGGGAGTACGCAATGCCCTTCGGCGCTCCCACCGTTCCTGTGGAGTAGCAGATAGCCGCAGCGTCATTTTCATCCATCACCGGCCAGGTATAGACCGTGGAGCGCCCGTCCAGAAGAGCTTCATAGGAGTACACCTGAATATGGTCAGGCAGGTTATGGGCCATCTGGCTTACCGGGGTGGCTCCCGTGATAATGACAGCGCGCACCGTGGGACAATCAGTGAGAACTTTCGCCAGGCGGTTCACCAAACTGGGGTTCACCACAATGACTTCGTCTTCAGCATGGTTGACAATGTGGCGGATTTGATCCGTCATGAGGTTTTTATTCAACGGATTAAAGATGGCGCCCTTACAGATGGTGGCAAACATGGTCTCAATATGTTCATTGCAGTTGAACATCATGGTGCCCACACGATGATCCCGTGTAATCCCCAACTCATCTTCCAGAGCATGAGCCAGCGCCGCAGTGCGTGCTCCAATATCACGGTAACTGGTAACAACGGTGCCCTCGCTGTTATAAGTGGTCATGGTGGTCTCCCCATGCACCGTGGTGCCGTACTGCAGAATACGGGAAACTAACAGTGGCGTGTCAGGCATCGTTGAACGCATAGCACTTACCTTAACGGTGTTGGCGAGATGTAGCGTTGAGACTCCTCCTTGCCGCTGGTGAGTACCAAGTTTTTATGGAGTTTTACGTGGGTTTGACTCTGTGGAGTATGATTACCTGTGACCTTAGGGAAGCACAAGAATCCCGTGCTGCGTGCGAGGCATAACCAGCGGTATATCACCCAGCGGATACCACCGCCGTCACTAATCTGTGACCTCCGCGTTGCTGGTCGTCCGGGCGTGACTGTGGCCCACAATACTAAGGACTATTCAGCGAAGAACCGCTGTGGAAAACATACTGACGTTCTGCCCCCTGCCTGAACAGACAGTGACAGAACAGCGAGATAACGAACTGACGCAGTGGTATGAAAGGACATCCGTGACTGAGACAACGGATCGGGCGGACGCCTCAAGTGCTCAGAAGAACCTGGCAGCAATGCGTATTCCTGAGCTTCGGAAATTGGCTGCCGACAAGGGCTTACGTGGTTTTTCGGCTTTACGCAAAGGCGAGCTCATTGCAGCTATCCAGGAGGCAGACCAGCCCTCACTTATCAAAGCCTCCAGCTCCCCGCGAAGGGAGAGGTCTCACCGTGCGGGAAGAGAAGATGCCCGTGACACGGTCCAGGGCAATAATCCTGAAGACACCCGTAACGCCGTCCAAGATAGTCGCCCCGAGCAGGCTCGTGACATCGCCCAGGGAAGTCACCCTGAGAACGCCGATGAGCAGGACACTGATACCCGCGACGATCGCAACGGACGTAACTCTCGCCGACGGGATGACCGTCTGCGGGAGGATTCAGACAAGGCAGATAATGGGCGACGCGGGCGACGCGGGCGTCGTAACCGGAGAGACCGTGACCGTGATAACCGTAATAATCGGGATGATCGCGCGAATCGGAATTCCAGAGAGGACGACGAACCCGTCGAGGATATTCCGCTCCAGGATGTTGCCGGGATTGTAGACATTATTGACAACAACGTTGCTTTCTTGCGTACCACCGGGTACCGCGCATCTAATTCCGATGTCTATATCAATATCCAGATGCTGCGACGCGAGGGTTTACGCCGTGGCGACGCCATTACTGGCAAGGTGAGGATGAATGCTCACCAGAACAGTAATCATGGTGGGCGTAATAATAGAGGCGGGCGAAACCGTAATAAGTTCAACGCTTTGGTTCAGGTGGATTCTGTCAACGGAATCAGTGTGGAAGAGGCTAAACAGCGTCCGAATTTTGAAAAGCTCACTCCGCTCTACCCAAACCAGCGTCTTCGTTTAGAGACTGATCCGAAAGTTCTGACCACTCGGGTTATTGATCTCATTATGCCTATCGGTAAAGGACAGCGCGCTCTGATTGTCTCACCGCCTAAGGCCGGTAAAACCACTATTTTGCAGAACATTGCTAATGCCATTAGCACCAACAACCCAGAGTGCTATCTCATGGTGGTGCTGGTTGATGAGCGGCCCGAAGAGGTCACGGATATGCAGCGCTCCGTGCGTGGCGAGGTGATTGCTTCTACCTTTGATCGGCCTCCGAGCGAACACACCGCTGTGGCAGAGCTGGCTATTGAGCGTGCGAAGCGCCTGGTGGAAGAGGGTAAAGATGTAGTGGTACTGCTGGATTCCATCACCCGATTGGGGCGTGCCTACAACAACTCTTCACCTGCCTCAGGGCGCATCTTGTCTGGTGGTGTGGACTCTAACGCTCTCTATCCGCCGAAGAGGTTTTTGGGAGCGGCCCGTAACATTGAAAATGGTGGTTCTTTGACCATCATTGCCACCGCAATGGTGGAAACGGGCTCAGCTGGCGACACCGTGATTTTCGAGGAGTTCAAGGGAACTGGCAATGCGGAACTGAAGCTGGATCGGAAGATTTCCGAACGTCGGGTATTCCCTGCTGTAGACATCAATCCTTCAGGTACCCGGAGAGATGATCTACTCTTGGCTCCTGAGGAGATCAAGGTGGTTCACAAGTTGCGCCGTCTTCTGTCTGCCCTGGATAGTCAGCAGGCTATTGACATTCTGTTGAAACAGTTGAAGAAGACCCGAAATAACGGTGAGTTCTTACGTCAGATTGCAGGTTCAGCGACAATGGCGGGTCTACCGGAGGAAGAGGAATATTCATAATGGCACGTGATATCTCGAGTGGCGTTTCAGCTGTCGATGATATTTTGGCTGAATATCAGGGGCTTGAAGCGCAAATGCAAGATCCTGAGTACGCCAACGACGCCAAGCGGGTTCGTCAGGTGGGCAAGCGCTACGCTGAGCTTCAGCCTATTGTGGATACCTTTAATGACTTAGAGCAGGTGAGCCAGGATTTAGCCGACGCTCAAGAACTGGCGTATGAAGATCATGAGTTTGACGCCGTTGTAGAGCGTTTGCAAGCCGAAAAAAATGAGCTTGAAGAAAAGATGACGGATCTTCTTGCTCCTCGAGATCCCCATGATGGTGATGACATTGTGATGGAGATCAAAGCAGGTGCTGGTGGGGAAGAGGCGGCTCTTTTCGCTGGTGACCTCCTGCGGATGTATCAAAAGTACTGCGATAAAAACGGTTTTTCCGTAGAGGTTTTAGACCTCAACGAATCCGACCTTGGCGGAGTCAAAGACATTACTTTCTCTATTCGTCAGAAAGGAACGTCGCCACAGGGAGCCTGGAGTGTTTTCAAATTTGAAGGCGGAGTTCATCGTGTCCAACGCATCCCCGTCACTGAATCCCAGGGGCGGATTCAAACCTCTGCGGCCGGTGTTTTGGTGTATCCCGAACCCGAAGATGTTGGAGATGTGGATATAGATTCCAAGGACATCAGATGGGATGTTTATCGCGCCTCAGGAAAAGGTGGTCAGGGTGTGAACACCACCGACTCCGCTGTGCGGTTGACGCACCTTCCCACGGGAATTGTGGTGACTTGTCAGAAGGAGCGTTCCCAGATTCAGAACAAAGCCCGCGCCTTGGAGGTTCTGGCAGCTCGGTTGCAGGCTCTGGCAGAAGAAGAGGCAGAGGCCAAGGCGGCTGAGGGACGTCATGCTCAAGTGAGGACAATGGATCGCTCTGAGCGTATCCGCACCTACAACTGGCCGGAGAACCGTATCACGGATCACCGCATAGGGTACAAGGCAAACAACCTGGATAGCGTGCTAGATGGCAATATGGATGACCTATTCAAAGCCCTCCAGGATGCAGATCGGGCAGCGCGTCTGGAAGCTGAGTAAACAGGTTTGGCACCGTGATTCTGCGTGATTCTCTGCGCGCTGCAGCTCAGGAATTGGCTGCAGCAGGGGTCGGTTCTCCCCTCTACGACGCCCGCCTGATTGCGGCTGATCTTCTCGGTTGCGCTATCACTTCGCTTATCTTCCATGAAGGTGAGGAGACTCCAAAGGGCTTCCACGAGCGCGTAGCGCGTCGCGCCAGGCGGGAGCCTTTGCAGTACATCATAGGTAGTGCTCCCTTTGGCCCCTTGGACATCAAGGTGGGGCCGGGTGTTTTTATCCCTCGCCCAGAAACAGAGGCGTTGGCGCAGTGGGCTGTCGATACTCTTATGGCACCTGATGTTCCTGCTCCTAGGGTGGGGAGGACAGATTTACCTCACTCAGTCCCCAGCCATCAGAACATTGTGCAGGTAGTAGATCTGTGTACTGGTTCTGGTGCCCTGGCAGCATTTATTGCCCTGGCCGTTCCGTATGCCCGGATTACTGCGGTGGAACTGTCCGAGGACGCTGCTTGCTATGCGCGGAAGAATCTTCCGGATCAGGTACAGCTGGTGGTGGCTGATGCGACGTCCCCAGGCACATTGCAAGAACTTAATGGCAGCGTTGATCTCATTACCTGCAACCCGCCTTATGTCCCCACCACCACGGAAGTTCCCCCGGAAGTGAATGCGGATCCCGTACTTGCTGTTTTTGCAGGTAGAGACGGGATGAGTGTGATTCCCAGTCTTATTGCGCGCAGCGCTTCTCTCTTAAAATCCGGTGGATGGGTAGGCATTGAACACGATGATTCCACAGGTGAAGCAGTTGTGCAGTGCTTTGAACGCCAAGGTTGCTTTAGCGACGTCGCTCAGCTCCAAGATCTCACGGGAGTACAGAGATTTGTGATAGCACGCCGTTGTTAGATCAAAGCCGTTGTTAGTTCAAGGAGGTCTCCTTGAGCTCAGGAGGGTACAGTGAGTGCGTTGCCTGTGAGAGAAAAGGTGGAGTGCTGATGAGCAGAACATACAACTGTATGAACAGCAGCGAGCGGGAGCAGGGAATGAACGCTGCCGAAGATGCTGTTCGGGAAGGTCAGTTGGTGGTGCTGCCTACAGATACTCTCTATGGCATTGGGTGTGATGCTTTCCACAACGAGGCTGTAGCTCGGTTGTTGGCCGCTAAACATCGAGGCCCTAATATGCCAGTGCCGGTGTTGGTGGGAAGCTGGGACACCATTAAAGGCCTGGTTGCCAGCTACTCTGCGACGGCTCAGGCTCTGGTCGAAGCGTTTTGGCCGGGTGGGTTGTCCATCGTGGTGCCTGAGGCTCCCAGCTTGCCTTGGAATCTCGGGGACACCCGCGGGACAGTGATGCTGCGGATGCCAGCACATCCTGTGGCCATAGAACTTCTCAGGCGAACTGGTCCTATGGCTGTGTCCAGCGCAAATATCTCAGGCATGACACCTCCAGCAGTTCTTGCAGATGCAGAGCGCCAGCTAGGAAACTCTGTTTCTGTATATCTGGATGGTGGGGAAGCCCCGGTGGGGTTGCCATCAACGATTATTGATATTTCTGGTGTTTCGCCACGTATTTTGCGCGAAGGGGCCGTGACAGTAGAAGAGATTTCTGAGGTGCTTGGAATTCCGAATGAAAAGCTGCGGGGGCAGTAGCCTATGGGTATTGTGGCAGTGAATAGAACGGGTTTGTCTTCCATAGCATTGTCCGTCACAGGATTGCCAGAATGGGCCTAACAACCGCCGGTGTTCCGCTCAGAGAACTAGGTCTTCTCCTTCTTATTGCAGCGGCAGTAACTTATGTGACCACAGGACTGGTTCGTGTGGCAATGGTGAAAAGCGGGCGCATTGCCGACATCCGCGCCCGAGATGTTCATACCCATCCAACTCCTCGCATGGGTGGTGTGGCCATGTTCACGGGCTTCGGAGTGGCTGTGTTCCTGGCCAGTCAGCTTCCCGCACTCAATCGTGGTTTCATGCCCGTGACTCCCGAGATGACGGCCGTAGTCCTCGGTGGGGCTGCGGTGGTTTTGCTAGGAGCGGTGGACGATCTCTATGAGCTCAGTGCCACCATCAAGCTCATCGGTCAGTTTATTGCTGCTGGGCTGATGAGCGTGATGGGATTGTCCTGGAACACCCTTTACTTGCCCTTTGGAGAAGGAACAACAATTATCCTGGACCAGTTTCAAGGGGTCTTGGTAACCTCACTGTTCACCGTCGCTCTTATCAACGCCATTAACTTTATCGACGGACTGGACGGGTTGGCCGCAGGACTGGGTGGAATAGCTGGCAGCGCCATTCTCCTGTTTTCCCTGACAGTTCTCTATGACCAAAGCGGTGCTGTATCTGCTTACCCACCTGCCATTATTGCAGCGGCTTTGGTGGGAATATGTGCTGGTTTCTTGCCACACAATTTTGAACCGGCCCGTATTTTCATGGGGGATAGCGGCTCCATGTTAATTGGTCTGTTGCTTGCGGCGGCTGCCACCTCAGCCTCAGGGAAAATCACTATGAGTCTGTATGGCGTGGCGGACTTGGTGGCCCTCATGTCTCCGTTTTTGGTTGTCGTTGCGGCTGTCTTTCTACCCATGCTGGATCTCATCATGGCTGTTATCAGGCGGGTATCCAAGGGGCAATCTCCCTTCGCCGCTGACCGTCTTCATCTGCACCACCGGCTTCTCCGAATGGGACACTCCCACCGCCAGGTGGTCTTAGTTCTCTACTGCTGGGTAAGCGCAGTGGGCTTGGGAGCAGTGAGTTTCTCTATCCTTCCTCCTGTGGCTGCAGGACTCCTGTCCTTGGTTACAATTCTCGGAGCTGGTTTCTTAACAATTCGTCCCCTCAGACGTGCGGGACGTCACAGTGCATAGAAGGATCTCAGGCCAAGACCGAGAAACCTCGATTCTCTTAGGAAGAACCCTCAAAAGGAAACCCAATCCCATGCCACTTCAAACCCAGGTGAACACAGTTGCTGAAGCAACCGGCGAAGATCTGATGACTCTCAACACTACGGAAGAGGGGCTTGAAAACGGATTCACGCTGTATAGCTCTAACGGAGGGGTTTCTGTGCCTCCTGAACTGAAATCTACTTTAGAGCAGTTGAGGCTAAGAATCCCTAGGTCTTAATCCATAGAGATATAAAAGGAGGCTGAACATGAAAGTTTCAAGGTATCCATTGCCTGAGTTGCTCTTGTCGATCTTCGTTGTCGTCGTTGTGTCCGTACTTCCTTGGCCAGATGATTCTCAGCGCGTGTCGATTATGCTTTTCACGTCCTTGAGCGTTGTCATTGCCTTAGTGTGGTACTTTCCGGTTAAAGCAACCTCGCCAAAATGGCGGTGGGTTCATGGGTTACTGGGCTTGATATTTTTGCTCAGTGAGTGGTTTTACTTTGGTCAGCAGGAGACAGGAATTCTCGATATATTTCTCATACCTGTTGGCATTGGTGTCATCGTTCCTGTGTTGTGTCTTTATTTTCGGAGTGCTGAACACTCACGCACTTCTGAGTAAATAATCGATCATCACGTGCAGTTGCGCGCGGCCGCTTTTGTGCGGCCGGTCTTACTGTGCCGGTTCTCATGGAGCCATTTTCCGGTGCAGTTCTGTAGCGCTGGTTTGGATTTGTTGGATCCCTTCGGCCGAATCAGTGTGCTTGGCGATGTATAGCCTGCAAGAGCGAAGAATGGGTCTTCCGTTACTGAGGCATCTTCCAGAGGTACCTTGATTATTACTGTGAACCGCTCTAGTACAGTTACGGGCGTGGTTGATGACAAGAGCGAAAATAACGCCGAACTCGTATCCTCGCACGGAAACACTGCTTCTGAAACTGCTGAGCAGAGCAACTCACGTCATGCGGAAGCCTCCTTTGATGATCCCATTCGGCCGTTGCACCGAGCCCTGCGCCTGGGGTGGTGGGGCCTTCTTGTGGTTGGGGTGCTTTCGCTCATGGGGTGGGGTGCCCTCCGTGGTCTCCCTGGAATCTACGGTGTTCTCATGGGAGCTGCAATTGGGGGCGGTTTTGTCCTGCTGACGGTCCTAAGCGTGCTTCTCACTTCTCATACCAATCCCAGCACCACTGCTGTAGTGGTGCTGGGAAGTTGGTTGCTGAAAATCGTGGTGCTCCTTGGTGTCATGCTCCTGATTAGAGATCTCACTTTTTATGATCGGACGGCGTTTATCGTGACGGTTGTTGCCGCGCTCATTGTGGTTTTAGGGGCAGAAACATGGGGAATTCTGACAGCTCGTGTGACGTATGTGCAACCAGAGTAAAGAGTGATTCAATCTCTCCCCGAACGCGGGGGTAATAAAACCACAAAAACTCACTGTGGGGTCTAACTGAGCGAGGGTGGCTGATAGAGTAGCGGGCGGGTTACAACGCGCTCAGTAGGTCAGCAAGCCAAGAGCTTGATATGAGCACTACCGAGAGCGAAGTAGTGCCTAGGTACCGCGCTGAGGATGAGCGACGGAATCCGTCGCGGTATCACACTAACCGACGTCCATCGCACCGTAGAGGCTTTGCCTTTACGGCCCGAATCACGGGAGAGAACGCTGAGCGTTACATTACTGTCCATGAAGGGTGAGTTTCACGCACCCAATTTGGACCAAGAATTTTTCCCGGGGCAAACTTATGGCCAGATGCTGTTTGGTAACAGCGAATGGTTCGCGCTAGACCGCTTAATGCTGGTGCGCCTGCTTATGGGCCTTGTGATAGTGGTCTTTTTCCTTGTCGCCTTCCGGAACCCCAAGCTGGTTCCCTCGGGCTTGCAAAATGCTGCTGAAATGGCAATCGACTTCGTGCGCGTGAACATCGCAGAAGACATCTTAGGGAAGAAAGAGGGGCGTCGTTTCTTGCCGCTCCTGGCTACTATCTTCTTCGTTGTCTTCTTCATGAACGTTCCCACGATCATCCCGTTCCTCAACATCTCGCCTAATTCACGCATCGGTATGCCGATCGTGCTGGCGCTGGTGGGGTACGGTGCCATGATCTACGCCGGAGCCAAGCGATATGGTTTCGGTAAATACATGAAGTCCTCACTGGTGATTCCCAACATTCCAGTTTTCCTGCATCTGTTGGTGATTCCGATTGAGTTCTTCTCTACGTTCATCATGCGGCCAGTCACTCTTGCTATTCGTCTTATGGCGAACTTCCTGGCAGGACACCTGATCCTGGTTCTGCTGTACTCTGCCACCAACTTCTTCTTCTGGCAGTTCAATGGCTGGACCTTGGTGTCGGCTGGCACCATCCTTGCGGCAATCGCATTCACACTCTTCGAAATCATCGTCATTATTCTGCAGGCGTACATCTTCGCCTTGCTGGTTGCGGTGTATATCGAGCTGTCACTGCATGCGGATTCGCACTGACAAGGGTCGCGATCCTCGCGGTCACTTGTAAAACCCCAAGAAAACCTCATAAAAGTCCCGGTCAAGTTTGGCCGGGCAACTAGAAAGGGAACGACTTTCCATGAACGACATCATTCTGGCTCAGGCTGCAGAGACCACCTTCACCGGTTTTGGTGCCATCGGCTACGGCTTGGCAGCTATCGGCCCTGGTATCGGCATCGGCGTCCTTGTTGGTAAGACCCTTGAGGGTATGGCACGCCAGCCAGAGATGGCCGGCCAGCTTCGTACCACCATGTTCCTGGGTATTGCCTTCGTTGAGGCCCTTGCCCTGATCGGCCTGGTCGCCGGCTTCCTGTTCTAATTTTCGGCTTTTCACGCAGTATTGAAAAGTAACGAATAAGCACGGAAGACTGGAGACTCATGACGGGCGTCATTTATTACCTCGCGTCAGAAGCAGAGAAGCTTCCCCTTGAGGGCGGCAACTCTATCCTGTCGCCGAAGGGTTACGACATCGTCTGGTCCCTCGTTGTGTTCGTTGTCGTCCTGCTACTCTTCTGGAAGCTCATTATTCCGAAGTTCCAGGAAGTCATGACGGAACGAGAAGACCGGATTAAGGGTGGAATCCAGCGCGCCGAGGCTGCACAGGCTGAGGCTCGCGCCGCCCTCGAAAAGCACAACACTCAGCTTGCTGAGGCACGCGCTGAAGCCGCTTCAATCCAGGAAAAGGCCCGCGAAAAGGGCAAGAAGATTGAAGCAGAGATGAAAGCTAAAGCCACCGAAGAGGCTGACCGCATCATCGCTAATGGTGAGAAGCAACTGTTGGCTCAGCGTGAGCAAGTGGTAGCCGAGCTTCGTAAAGAGATGGGACAAAACAGCATCAATTTGGCTGAGCAACTGATCGGTTCGGAACTCTCCGATTCCGCCAGAGCCTCTAGCACAATTGACAACTTCTTGGCCCAACTCGATAGCGTTGCACCGGCAGGAAAGTAGGCATCATGCACGCAGCAAGCCGCGCTGCTTTGGCGCAGGTTTCCGAGCGACTTGATGCCGCACTATCCGCTCCGGAGGATACGGCATCTCTCGCAGCTCAGATCGGATCTGAGCTCTTCGACGTTGCCGCTCTTCTGGACGGTGATCGTGCACTGCGAACCGCTTTGGCTGACTCAGCTACCAGTTCCGAGCAGCGCGTCGCTGTAGTCTCTGAGTTGTTTGGTGGCAAGGTTGCCGCCGCCACCTTGGAACTCCTTCAGGACGTCGCTTCTCAGGAGTGGTCAGCTCCACGAGAGCTCACTGCGGGACTAATTTCCTTGGGACGTCGATCCCTGTTGCGTTCTGCCGAAAGCCAGAACCAACTGGAACAGGTGGAAGCTGAGCTCTTCCAGCTCAGCCGTCTACTCAATAAAGAAGGTCACCTCACCCAGTTGTTGGGGGACCGCGTAGTAGAGCCTGAACGACGTCGTGGTCTGCTAGCCCAGGTGCTATACGGCAAGGTTTTGTCCATCACCGAATCCCTCGCCTTGCAGGCTGTTGCCTACGGCAAGGGAAATCCTGTGGATATCCTGGCTGACCTTGCTTCCGACGCTGCTTCTTTGCGGGGCCGTTCGGTGGCATTTGTGCAGACTCCGAGTGAGCTTAACGAGGGTCAACGCAGTGCATTGGCTGAGAAGTTGGCTCGTATTTATGGTCGTGAGGTGTCCATCCACTCTGAGGTTGAACCCAGCCTCCTCGGTGGAATGGTCATCCGCGTTGGCGATGAAGTCATTGACGGCAGCACGAAGGGCAAAATAGCCCGGCTGCGCGCCAGTGTTGCATAACCCAACGGACGATTTCTGATAGATGAATAATGCTGGATTTACAACCGAGAGCAGGAAGAACATGGCGGAGCTGACGATCTCCTCCGATGAGATCCGTAGCGCGATTGCGAACTACACCTCGAGCTACTCCGCGGAGGCCTCCCGTGAGGAGGTCGGCGTGGTCATTTCGGCAGCCGACGGTATTGCCCAGGTTTCTGGTCTACCGTCCACGATGGCGAATGAGCTGCTCGAGTTCCCTGGCGGCGTGATTGGCGTCGCACAGAACCTGGACACCAATTCCATTGGTGTTGTGGTTTTGGGTAACTTCGAGTCCTTAAAGGAAGGCGACGAGGTCAAGAGGACCGGCGAAGTCCTCTCCATTCCGGTTGGGGATAAATTCCTCGGCCGAGTTATCAACCCACTGGGCCAGCCCATCGACGGCTTGGGCGACATTGAGCATGAAGAGATGCGAGCCCTGGAACTCCAGGCACCTTCAGTGCTTATGCGTAAGCCAGTGGAAGAACCAATGCAGACCGGCATCAAGGCTATTGACGCGATGACCCCCATTGGCCGCGGCCAGCGTCAGTTGATTATTGGTGACCGTAAGACAGGTAAGACCGCTGTCTGTATTGACACCATTTTGAACCAGAAGGCCAACTGGGAATCTGGGGATAAGTCCAAGCAGGTGCGTTGTATTTACGTGGCTATCGGCCAGAAGGGTACCACCATCGCCGGTGTCCGTCGCACCCTGGAAGAGCATGGGGCATTGGAGTACACCACCATCGTGGCTGCTCCTGCATCCGATTCCGCCGGTTTTAAGTGGCTGGCTCCCTTTGCCGGGGCTGCCCTTGCTCAGCACTGGATGTACCAGGGCTATCACTGCTTAGTTATCTACGATGATCTCACTAAGCAGGCTGAGGCCTACCGTGCTATTTCCTTGTTGCTGCGCCGTCCCCCAGGACGCGAAGCCTATCCCGGTGACGTCTTCTACCTTCACTCACGTCTCTTGGAGCGTGCTGCCAAGCTGAACGACGATCTCGGTGGTGGCTCTATTACAGCTCTCCCGATTATCGAGACTAAGGCTAATGACGTTTCCGCGTTCATTCCGACCAACGTTATTTCCATTACTGACGGTCAGGTCTTCTTGGAGTCTGATCTGTTCAACCAAGGTGTGCGACCGGCTATTAACGTCGGTGTGTCCGTCTCCCGTGTGGGTGGTGCGGCCCAGACCAAGGGCATGAAGAAGGTTGCCGGTTCCTTGCGTTTGGATCTGGCTGCCTATCGTGACCTGGAGGCCTTCGCCACTTTCGCCTCTGATCTGGATGATGCCTCCAAGGCTCAGCTGGCGCGTGGTGCTCGTCTGGTAGAGCTGCTCAAGCAGGCTGAGTCTTCACCGCAGCCGGTGGAGTTCCAGATTGTGTCTATCTACCTTGCTAACGAGGGCGGTTTCGACAACGTTCCCGTCGAAGACGTCCGCCGTTATGAGGTGGAGTACCAGGAGCACTTGCGTTCTGAAGCACCTCAGGTGTACGAGCAGATTGAGGGTGGTCAGGCACTGTCGGATGAATCCAAGGAAATCATTCTGAAGGAGAACGATAAGTTCGCCGCTACCTTCCAGACTTCTGCTGGTGAGCGCATCATCAACGAGGCTCCGGTGGATGCCTTGGATGAAGCAGAGGTGCAGAAAAACCAGATCGCCGTCTCCCGCAAGGCGTCGAAGTAAGGGGTCCCACTATGACCCGTACAAGTAACACTTTGACTACAGAAGGGAGGCGCGTGAAGAATGGCTAATCTTCGCGAACTGCGAGATCGAATTCGGTCCGTCAATTCGACTAAGAAGATCACCAAGGCTCAAGAGCTGATCGCAACATCGCGAATCACAAAGGCACAGGCTCGTGTAGAAGCGGCGGAACCCTACGCCGTGGAAATGCACAAAGTGCTGGAGCGCTTGGCGTCTGCAAGCTCTCTGGAGCATCCGATGCTCCATCCAAGGGAGAACGGTAAGGTTGCCGCGGTTCTCGTGGTAACCAGTGACCGCGGTATGGCTGGTGGCTACAACCACAACGTACTTAAGCGCGCCGCTGAGCTGGAGGCTCTCCTTGAAGAAGAAGGCTATGAGGTAGTTCGCTACGTAACAGGCCAAAAGGGAATTGCCTACTACAAGTTCCGCAACCAGGACATTCGTGGTAGTTGGGCTGGCTTTTCGCAGGATCCCACTTGGCAGGCAACGCATGATGTGCGCCGCCACCTCATTGATGGGTTCCTTGCCTCCTCAGAAGGTGAAGCGAAAGGCCGCGAGGGTACTGGAGGTGTTGACCTGCCAGTACGAGGTTTTGATCAAGTCCACATCGTGTACACACAGTTTGTGTCGATGCTCACTCAGAAGCCCGTCGCTTTTCAGTTGCTGCCGATTGAGCCGGTGTACGTGGATCCGGAATTAGAGATTGGGGATGACATTCTCAGCGATGTCACCGATGAGATCTCCGCGGATTATGACTTTGAGCCAGACCCGGATACCCTCCTGGCGGAATTGCTGCCCAAGTATGCATCACGAACCTTGTTCTCCTGCTTCTTGGAAGCATCAGCTTCGGAGTCGGCATCGCGACGCAATGCAATGAAGTCTGCATCTGATAACGCAACGGAATTGGTTAAGGATCTCTCGCGAGTGGCCAACCAAGCACGTCAGGCGCAGATTACTCAGGAAATCACAGAGATCGTCGGTGGCGCTAGCGCGCTCGGCGAAAGCGGAGAAAGTGACTAGATTATGACCACAGCTCTTAGCGAGCACAGCACACAGGAGACGGCTACTGCCGGTCGCGTTGTGCGTGTTATTGGTCCGGTCGTCGACGTGGAATTCCCGCGCGGCGAGCTACCGGCCCTCTACAATGCCTTGACCGTCGAGGTGACCCTCGAGGCCGTGGCAAAAACTATTACTCTTGAGACGGCTCAGCACCTTGGCGACGGCCTCGTGCGCACCATTTCCATGGCTCCTACCGATGGTCTGGTGCGTGGGGCAACTGTCACCAATACGGGCAAGCCCATCAGCGTGCCTGTGGGCGACGTCGTCAAGGGACACGTCTTTAATGCTCTGGGCGATTGCCTGGACGAGCCGGGCTTAGGCCGAGACGGCGAGCAGTGGGGAATCCACCGTGAGCCTCCGGAGTTCAAGGACTTGGAAGGTAAAACCGAGATCCTGGAGACCGGCATTAAAGTTATTGACCTGCTGACCCCCTATGTGAAGGGTGGCAAGATTGGCCTGTTCGGCGGTGCCGGTGTGGGCAAGACGGTGCTGATTCAGGAGATGATCACCCGTATTGCCCGCGAGTTCTCTGGTACCTCCGTGTTCGCCGGTGTGGGCGAGCGTACCCGTGAGGGCACTGACCTCTTCCTGGAAATGGAAGAGATGGGCGTGCTTCAGGACACCGCGTTGGTATTCGGTCAGATGGACGAGCCGCCGGGAGTTCGTATGCGCGTGGCTTTGTCCGGCTTGACCATGGCAGAGTACTTCCGCGATGTTCAGCACCAGGACGTGCTGCTGTTCATTGACAACATCTTCCGTTTCACGCAGGCTGGCTCTGAGGTGTCCACCCTGCTGGGTCGTATGCCTTCAGCCGTGGGTTATCAGCCCACCCTGGCTGATGAGATGGGTGTTCTTCAGGAGCGCATTACCTCCACGAAGGGCCGTTCCATTACTTCTCTGCAGGCTGTGTACGTCCCTGCTGACGACTACACTGACCCTGCTCCGGCAACCACCTTCGCCCACCTGGATGCCACCACGGAGCTTGACCGTGGTATTGCTTCGAAGGGTATTTACCCTGCGGTGAACCCGTTGACCTCTACCTCTCGTATTCTGGAACCCGGAATTGTCGGTGAGCGGCATTACAACGTTGCTCAGCGTGTGATCGGGATCTTGCAGAAGAACAAAGAGTTGCAGGACATTATCGCCATCCTGGGTATGGACGAGTTGTCTGAAGAAGACAAGATCACCGTCCAGCGGGCACGCCGTATTGAGCGTTTCTTGGGTCAGAACTTCTTTGTGGCTGAGAAGTTCACTGGTATTCCAGGCTCCTATGTTCCGCTGTCGGAGACCATTGAGGCCTTTGAGAAGCTCTGCAATGGTGACTTTGATGCTTATCCGGAGCAGGCCTTCAATGGTCTGGGTGGTCTGGATGACGTTGAGGCCGCATATCAGAAGCTGACCGAGAAGAAGTAGGGAGATCCAGGACATGGCTGACATCACCACTGAATTAGTGGCTGTGGAGCGCAAGCTCTGGAGTGGCAAGGCAACCTTTGTCAGCGCTGAGACCACTGAGGGTGAGATTGGCGTGTTGCCTGGTCACGAGCCTATGTTCGGCCAGCTGGTGGAAAACGGTGTGGTCACTATTAGAACCGATGCCGGAGAGAGGCTCGTTGCCGCCGTCGTTGGCGGTTTCCTCTCTGTGAGCAAGGATAAAGTGACCGTTCTCGCTGACTACGCGGTGTGGGCCGATGAGGTTGATCGTGCTGAAGCTGAGGCGGATCTCACATCCGAGGACTATTATCGCAAGACTCGGGCTGAGGCTGGTCTCAAGGCACTTCGCCGTAAAGAAAACGCTCGTGTATAGCGTGTGCTGATACTCAAAACCCCAGTTACTTCCGGTATTGGAGTGGCTGGGGTTTTCTTATGCAAAGGTACTTAGAACATTCGGGTGGGGTTGTAGGATAAGGAGAGTTAGCTTAAAAATACCTGTAGAATCCATGAGTACTGAGGAGGCAAGGGGATGAACATCTTTATATGGCTCCTGCTACTGGTTCTCTTAGCGCCACTACTCATCGCTCTTTCTCGTTTCCTCCTTTTACGCTCTCGTGGATCTCAAATTCTCTTCCGTCGCCTTCCGGCTGGAGACGCCCAGCACTGGCGCCACGGAGTCCTCATCTATCGCCAGGATAAGGCTTATTTTTATAAGCTTCGTTCTCTGCGCCTTGGCCCTGACATCATCTTTGATCGCTCCCATATTACGGTGCAGTCACATCGCAAACCGACGCAATATGAGGCGTCAATTCTCCCAGAGATGCGTGATGTGATTGTGGGACGTGCCGGGACAATTCCTTTTGAAGCCTCTATGGGTTTTCACGAGGAGATGGCCTTCACCTCGTGGGTGGAAACTGCCCCCGATCTTCGCCGCGAGCGTTTGGATCACAAGGCGCTGGTGAAGCGTGCCCGCCGCCGCGATAGTGTGTAGTGAGCCAAAGCCAGCTACTGTGTAGCACGTGCGTGTAGTTCTTGCTGATTGTGAAGTTGACTATGTAGGCCGCCTTGATGCCCATCTTCCTATGGCGTCTCGGCTTATCCTCATCAAAGCGGATGGTTCGGTGTCCATTCATGCTGATGACCGCGCCTATAAACCACTAAATTGGATGACTCCTCCCTGTACGTTGACACAAACCCCCATCCTTGACGACGCCGCTGAAGAGACGGGCGAGCAGTTGTGGCTGGTGGAAAATCCGAAAGGAGAGCAGCTACGGATCACTGTTAAGAACATCACTCTGGATTACTCGGCCGACCTGGGGGTGGATCCCGGACTTCAAAAGGACGGTGTAGAGGAACACCTGCAGCAGCTTTTGGCGCAGCATGTGGATACCTTTGGTGATGGTTTTACTCTCTTGCGGAGAGAGTTTCCCACACCCATTGGGCCGGTTGACCTCATGGTGCGCGATCCCGAGGGCACTGCCGTTGCTGTGGAGGTCAAGCGCCGTGGTGGGATTGATGGTGTTGAACAGTTGGCCAGATATTTGGAACAGCTCAACAAAGATCCTGTTATCGCTCCGGTAAGAGGTATTTTCGCTGCTCAGGAGATTAAACCTCAGGCTAGAGTCCTGGCGGCAGATAGGGGAATCCGCTGCGTGATTTTGGACTATGACCAGCTGCGAGGCTTGAAAAACGATGATCTGACCTTGTTCTAGCAGGAGGCTGGTAAGTTCTTTGTGAGCCCGTGTGAATATTAATGAACGGGGTAGAATGATCTCGAAGTCGTTTCTCAAAGAGATCAGCTATTTAATAGCTACCCTGGGTTTCTCACTGTGTTGTGCAATCCCTGCGAGTGCTGATGACTTGAATACTGAGGTATCGAACAGTTCAGCGGTTCTTCAGGGTGCAGATGGTTTAACTCGCAGTACTATTCCAGTCGATTACATAGGATTGCATGGAAAGCGTTTGGCTCTGCAGCCTGGAGATGTCGTCGTCATTAGTAATAATGACCAGAGGGCAGATATCATGAATGTCCATGGAGAAGTGGTGGGTAGTTTTATAAATCCGCAACTCTATGATGACCAAGGTAAGGAAATAAACGCTAGATTCTTTCTTGTTGATGATATTCTCGCGTTGGCAGAGAGAGGGGTACCGGGTACCTGCACTAAAGCTACTGTAGGAAAATGGACATACAGGATTGGAGCCCTGGGTGTATGTGGAGCCTTTGGTGCCGGTACCGGGGGTCTCGGTGGTGCTGCTTGTAGTGTGGGTGCCATGACACTTGAAGACTCGATTAATTTCGAGTCGGTTTGTTAGTTGTTAGGAGGATGATTTATGTCGAGGCTACTGGATCCCAATAGAGTTCTCAGAGGTTTTGGCGGTGTAATTGCTGGTATATGGATCTACTGCCTGGTGATTGGGCCTCTGCTCTCAGAGGAGAGCTATGTTACTTCAGCACTTGAAAAGGCAAAGAACATGGGTATAGGCACTACATTCTTGGCAATTGCGATGGGCGCTATTTGGTACTTTATTGCCAAGAAGAGAAATGCCAATTTGGACTCTTGAAATAAACGGAAGTAGATTTCGACAGGATTTCTACCTCTGTTTTATTAAAAAAGATTTTGTCTGATCAAGTTACGCAATATAGATCGAATTATCTACGAAGATGTTGAATTTTCTGCTCCACAGAGGTGGGTGCTTTTAACGTTAAATCAAGTGACGTCAAAATGCTTATTTTTGTGGGTCGGGTTTGCGTTTGTTAGGTTATCAGGGCGTGGGACATGCGTTAGGATTGTCCTGTAAAGGTGATTATGCGCCCGTGGTGGACGAGACGGTTAATGATGTCTGCGGCCATGTCGTCGCTGCCGAAGATGTGACCCCATTGGGACAACGCTAGCTTTGTGGTGATGATAAGGCTTCGTTGTTCGTAAACGTCAGCGATAGCTTGGAACAACAACCGTGCCCCGTGGGTGTCGATAGGGATATAGCCGAGTTCATCAATAACCATCGATGGAACGACGTTCTTGAGGTTGAGATCGCTACCTTCGAGTGGGTGAACTGGTGGAACCAGATCCGTGTCCACCAAGCCCTTGACTACTGCACGCTAGTCGAGGTCGAGAACGAGTACTGGCACATCGCCGACGTATCACAGAAAATAAAAACTAGGGCAAACGCCTAGGAAACAAACCCAGGACACTTCATCAAGAACACCCAGAGCGCCCACAATCAGCCTGCCCTCAAACGCATCGACTAAATTCCGAGCCTTCTCTACATATCACTGTGCTATGCAACCATCAACCTCTCGTCCAGACTCGCTCATCAAAACTGAACGCGTTCTACTCGGAAAGCGCGCTGGAAAGTCATCCTGATAATCGATCTCCAGCGCGTCAGCCAGCTCCCGAATAATATCATCGTGGATTTCCGCCACTCGAATCACTGTAGGGAAAATGAAAAAGGAATATTTATCCCTCTCCTCGGCGGATAACTCGACATCCCGGCCGACAATCTCTTCTAGAAGCAGGTTGAACATTGTGCCAGAGTCGTCGGTATTGTAAGCCTGTTCCGAGGCAAAAATTATCTCATGATCAGTATCTTGCAAAGCGTCGACCTGGTTTTGATACCTTTCTTTTGCCTCATCGAGTTGATCCCACCGGCACACGAAAAAAGTCAAATAACACCACGTACTGCGCTCAATTGTTTTCATACTAGCTACCTCCTTATATAGGATTCATAGCGAGATCGTAGGCTCCATTCGGAGTGTATCGCTTCTGTGTTTTACAGTGACGTTTCGTGGCATTGCCAAATTTGGAGACGTAATTATTTGCCTCATTTTCTGCATCTTTCGATCTTTTCTGGGCATTACCGAACACAAAGCCAACCAGCGGATTACACAGTGTATTTTCATGAACCTGACACTTGACAGTAACCATACCAAGCTCATTCTTATATTGTGGATCATTTTTTCCAACCGAACCTGCAACAGGGCTGGCCAAAGAGATTGACACTAGAGCAGTAAGAGCACTACTCACTACCCGAAATTTTTTATTGTA
Source organism: Actinomycetes bacterium (assembly GCA_023432405.1). Classification (GTDB taxonomy): domain Bacteria; phylum Actinomycetota; class Actinomycetes; order Mycobacteriales; family Mycobacteriaceae; genus Corynebacterium. Next base: position 22,771 of record JAEYUQ010000001.1, read on the forward strand.
CATGCTATAATCCTTGATGTTTTAATGTTTTAGCAGTTTTCGATACGATCGATACGCCCAGTCGCTACCCCCACGTTCATCCGAGTTCCGGGTTCCACACTCTTGCACCCTTTATCGAGTTCAAACGCCAAGACAACTTTTACTCTTTGCCATGTACTGCAATTGTTGTAATGTTTGGAACTTCCCGGCCTAGAGTTTAATGATAACGATTGACAGTTGCAAAAGGAACGAAACTATCAACTTCGTTTCGTAGTTTTCAGACTTTTGGATGTGGCTGCTTGGAATGTGTAGAGGTAATCCCCAGACCAGATCAAGTTGTCGTTGAAAGCACCAAACTCTACTAGTGTCGAAGGGCACATCCGAACGACTGGCAACTCGTCGCCATATAACTGAATCTCATCGGGTGCTCGCATATGTTTCAGCAGGGGGCGACGGACTTTGAAGAAACAGCACACTACCTGGGATTTACTGAAGTTTCGTATAGTGCTGTTACGGGAATGAGTTTCCACTGGTTGCGTTATACGACAGGCCTGTGGTGACGTCCTTGTCAGTGTCCCCGGTCATGAGAGCAGTCGATGCTTCTGGCATCAACCTTCGTGCATCCTTGGCGAAGGCAAAAATTATCGCCGAGGATTCGTCTGACTCGAGCCTCCACCGCAGGCTTCATGATCTAATCGGCATTGCTGGAGGAGGTCACATAGTGCGCGTACATAGGCGTTTGATGGAAAAGGGAGGGGCTTATTGTTACGAGTAGATGTGACATCAAGGAGTACAGCATGATGATCGAAAACAACTACCTGTGTTGTCTTGGCATCTGTTTTTCCTACCTCGTGTGAAAGGTCACGAATAGCCCCGGGCAGGGATCACCTTTTACCACGCAAAGCCCATCGTGTGATCCGAGAACATTCCCCATCTCCTGCGTTACCCTGTAAGGCATGATTGTCGCTTTTTCAGTAGCGCCTGCCGTTACTCCTACGGCTGACGCGGAGATGTCCAATGCAGTCGCCAGAGCCGTGCGCGTAGTTCGGGAGTCTGGGTTACCCTATGAAACCAATGCCATGTTCACTCTTCTGGAAGGGGAGTGGGACGAGGTTTTCTCGGTGATTAAAAAGGCTACTGATGCTGTCCGTGAGGTTTCGCCACGGGTGTCGTTAGTGATTAAGGCTGATATTCGCAAGGGTTACCACAATCAGATGACTCAGAAGCTAGAGGATTTGGAACGCCAGATTCAGGTGTTGGAGGAGGACAACTAAATGACTCTCCCTTCAAGGTTGGGCGCAGGCGCCGTGGACTTGGGTGCGCTTAAGGAAGAGATTGATGCTCGAAAGAAAGAGCAGGCAAGCCGTGCTGCCGGTCAGGTAGAGCGCATTCCAGCCTTCTTTAGCATTACGCCTGAGAACTTTGAGCATGACGTAGTACGGCGTTCTTTGCAGATTCCCGTGATCGTCATGCTGGGGGCTGGCAGTGTTCCGGAATCGGAGCAGCTCAGGCAGGATTTAGAGGATCTTGCCACTCAGGCCAACCTCAGCTACGTGGTGGCCTACGCAGATGTGGAGAAGACTCCGGAGTTTGCTCAGGTGTTTCGGGTGCAGGCCATTCCTACGGTTCTTGTTCTGGCTGGTGGGCAACCTGTCACAGACTTTGCTGGCCCTCAACCTAAAGAGGCCGTGCAGCGCTGGCTTGAGGCTGTCAGTTCCCAAATTGGCCCTTCTCTTGAAGGGCTTCCCGAAGGCACCGTTATGGCTGGCAGTGAGGAAGAAGCAGGAGAGTCTGAAGATCCTCGTCTTATCAAAGCTGTCGAGCTTATCGACGCCGCTGATTATGCAGGTGCCATAGCTCTCTACGACGAGATTCTGGCAACTGACCCGAAGAATACCGAGGTAATCCAGGCAAGGGATCAGGCTCGCCTCCTTGAGCGGTTAGGTCAAGCAGGGGGCAAGGGTGATGATCTGGTGGCGCAATCTGACGCCGATCCCACCGATCTGGACAAGCAGTATGCCGCTGCAGACCAGCTCATCTCCTCCGGACACGTGGAGGAGGCCTTTGACCGGCTCATCGCGGTGATGAAAACCCTCTCCGGCGAGGAGAAAGAACAGGTGAAGGATCGTATCCTCGAGCTTTTCACCACCGTGGGTAACACAGAGCCACAAGTTCTGGCTGCCCGCCAGAAACTCGCCAGCGCCCTGTTTTAATCCCAGGTGGTTTAACTCCAGCCGGGCGCAGGGAATTTACCGCTTGAACAGGTAGTACTGGCAGCTCATGGCGGGCACATGCACAGTCAAGCTGTTGTGCTGCCCGTCCCACTCCCGAGGCTGTGTGCTCACTGTCTGCGCTAGGGGATTGCCCGCGCCCTCATAGGCGGCGTCGTCAGTGTTGAGGATGAGTTCCCAGGTTCCCTCGAAGGGCATACCTACGGTGTAATCCGGATAGGAGGTCCCGCCCAAGTTCATAATGGCCAGGATTCCTTCTCCTGTGGGTGCCCAGCGTGTGTAAGCCAAGATGTTGTGATCTGCATCATCGCCCTTGACCCACACGAAACCCTCAGGGCTGAAGTCACGCGCGTAGAGAGCAGGGTGTTCGGCAACCACGCGGTTGAGATCGGTGATGAGCTTATCGACGCCTCGGTGGTATTCACCCTCCCAGCCTTCTTTACAGTCCCACTGGATAGAGTGGGCTTCAGACCATTCTGTAGGCTGGCCAAATTCTTGGCCTTGGAAGATGAGAGTCTTGCCAGGATGAGAGAACATATAGCCGTAGAGGGTACGTAGTCCCGCAGCCTTATTCCATGCGTCTCCTGGTAGGCGACCCCACAGGGAGCCTTTCCCGTGGACAACCTCATCATGGCTAAAGGGGAGAATGAACTTTTCAGAGTAGGCGTACACCATTGAGAATGTGATCTCATTATGGTGGTATTTCCGATTGACAGGATCTTCAGAGAAGTACTCCAGAGTGTCATTCATCCAGCCCATATTCCACTTCAGGTTGAATCCCAGACCGCCATCCTTGGTGGCGGCTGTCACCCCAGGCCAGGAGGTGGATTCCTCAGCGATGGTGAGCACGCCGGGGAAGTGCTTGTGCACAGTGGCGTTGGTCTCTTGGAGGAACTGAACTGCCTCCAGGTTTTCCCTGCCCCCGTACTGGTTGGGTAGCCACTCGCCCTCTTTGCGGGAGTAATCCAGATACAGCATGGAGGCTACGGCGTCCACACGCAGGCCGTCGATATGGAATTCCTCTACCCAATACAAGGCGTTAGCAAAGAGGAAATTGCGCACCTCATTGCGCCCCCAGTTGAACACATAGGTGCCCCAGTCCCGTTGCTCGCCGCGGCGCCAATCGGGGTGTTCGTAGAGAGGACGGCCGTCGAAACGGGCGAGAGCCCAATCATCCTTGGGGAAGTGCCCGGGCACCCAGTCCATAATCACGCCGATACCGCGCTGGTGGAAGGCATCGATAAGGGTGCGCAGCTGCTCGGGGGTGCCCCAGCGGGCAGTGGGGGCGTAGTAGCCGGACACCTGGTAACCCCAGGATCCGCCGAAGGGGTGCTCAGAGACGGGCATGAACTCCACATGGGTGAAGTGGTGGTCTGCCACGTAGTCCACAAGCTCAGTGGCAAGCTGCTCATAGTTGAGGCCTTCTTTCCAGGAGCCGAGGTGAACCTCGTAAATGCTCATGGGTTGGGCCTCACTATGGGCAAGGTCGCGCCGGGCAATCCACTCGCTGTCCTGCCACTCATAGGATTCCTCCGTGACAATGGAGGCGGTGGCCGGGGGTTCCTCGGTTCGTCGTGCCATGGGGTCGGCTTTGTCAATCCGAACTCCCTCAGGAGTTTGAATGGCGAACTTATAGTGTGCCCCAGCACGAACATCAGGAAGGAAAATCTCCCAAATACCGGAGGAGCCCATAGAGCGCATGGGGTGCTGGGAACAGTTCCAGCCGTTGAAGTCTCCCACCACGGCCACCCCCTTGGCATTCGGTGCCCAGACGGTAAAAGCCGTGCCCGTCACGGCGTCGTAATGCTTAACGTGAGCGCCCAGAACCTCCCAGAGACGCTCATGGCGACCTTCCCCAATGAGGTAGAGATCAGTCTCACCAATGGTGGGCAGGAAGGTGTAGGGATCTGCCAGGGTGACGGGGTCCTGATCAGGCCAGGTGACGCGGTAGCGATAATCCACGGCGGTGTCAGTATCAAGACGCAGAGCCCAGAGATCGTCGCCAAGGGGGATCATGTCCTCAGCGGTATCCCCGCTGAGGAATTCCACCTTCTGAGCGTTAATCTGGCGGGTGCGGACAACGGAGCCACCGTCCGCCAGGGGATGCCACCCATAGAACTCATGGGGAGCCCAATGCTGACAGTTCCGAAGGAGTTCCATATCTGATGGGGGAATGGCGATGGCGGTGGTGTCTGACATAGAAAACCTCTTACCTTCGGCAGATCAAGCGGGGTGAATCTCAGCCAAAACCGCCTGAACTCAGTGAATCTGTGTACCATTCCACGGTACCGCAGGAAGAGGTTTTTATGTCGAGAAAGCTAACCTCGGTAATCGGTGACTGTGCGCCAGCTGAGTTGTTCTCTGAGACCTTCTGGAACCTGTGGGAGTTCGAGGACATGAGCCACGTTGAAATGGGGATCAAGTCTCACATAGTTATCCGCCCACCACTGCCAGTCAGCACCAGTAATGACGTCATGAACCAGGAAGTTTTCCTCGCCTTCCAATCCCAAGGCAGCAAGATCCAGGTGGACCGTCGTTTCCTGGATGTTATGTGGATCGAGGGTGACCACCACGAGCACACAGTCTCCGGTTACGGGATCTACCTTGGAATATGCCAAGACTTGATCGCTATCCGTGTCATGGAAGTGCAGGCAGCGCAGTTGCTGGAGAGCAGGGTGCTCCCGGCGGATGGTGTTGAGCATGGTGATGTAGGGTTCCAGGGATTCTCCACGCTCAAGAGCGCCTGCGAAGTCCCGAGGGCGAAGCTCGTATTTCTCCGAGTTGAGATACTCCTCACTGCCGGGCGCCACGGGTACATTCTCATAGAGTTCAAAACCCGAATACATTCCCCACAGAGGCGACATTGTGGTGGCTAGAGTAGCCCGAATGGCGAAAGCTGGTTTCCCACCGTCTACAAGGAAAGCGTGGAGAATATCTGGGGTATTGACGAAGAGATTGGGACGCGCGTAATCGGCTAGTTCGGTGATTTCTGTACCAAACTCTATGAGCTCAGCTTTGGTGTTCTTCCAGGTGAAGTAGCTGTAGGACTGCGAGAAACCGCACTTTGCTAGGCCGTAGAGTCGAGCTGGACGAGTGAAGGCTTCTGCAAGGAAAATGACCTCGGGGTGATCCACATGGATTCCGGCAATAAGCCTGCTCCAAAACTGTGCGGGTTTGGTGTGAGGATTATCCACCCGGAAGGTATGGATACCCAGGCCAATCCAGTGGCGAACCACCCGATCAATTTCCTGGTAGATGCCAGGGAAGTCATTGGTGAAATTCAGGGGATAGATATCCTGATATTTCTTGGGCGGGTTTTCTGCGAAGGCGATGGTTCCATCGGGCAAGGTGGTGAAGAACTCTGGATGTTCCGTAGCCCAGGGGTGATCCGGAGCGCACTGAAGAGCTAAATCAATGGCTACCTCTAGCCCTAAGGTGTTGGCATAATCCACAAGATGCTTGAAATCCTCCTCATCTCCTAGAAGGGGATTGAGTGCATCGTGGCCGCCTTCAGCAGAGCCGATGGCCCACGGGGAACCGACGTCCTCAGGGTCTGGGTTAAGGGTGTTATTGCGTCCCTTCCGGTTAATTTTCCCCACGGGGTGAATCGGCGGGAAGTACACAGTATCGAAACCCATATCTGCAATTCGTTGCAGCTCATGTTCGGTCGTGGCGAAAGTTCCGTGAATTGGCTGACCATTCTCATCCCAGCCTCCCGTGGAGCGCGGGAAGAGCTCATACCAGGAGTTCACCAGGGCGCTACGGCGCTCCACCCTGACGTTATAGACGTTACTGCGGCGTACTCCTTCCCGAAGGGGGTAGCGGGTAAGAAGCTGTGTGGTGTGCTCATCAAGGGCCTGAGCGACGCACTCAGCAGGAGATTTACCACTGCGCAAGTTCTCAATAATGTTATCCAGGAGCTCATGGTGCTCTGCGGGGACGGTATCTTTGGCCCGAGTGAACAGTTCCGCGCCAACCTCTAGGTCATTCCACATCTGAATAGAGTTTTGCCCTGCGGCGATTTTTGCTCGCACGGCATGGCGCCAGGTCTCCACCGGATCAAGCCATGCGTCGATTCGGAATTGCCACATTCCCTCCCGATTGGGGGTAAAAACCGCGTGGACACGATCTTCAATAAAAACATCTTTATGCATGGGGATTGCCGCTATGGGGGTATCATCCGGCCCGGAGACTACTAGTGTGGCGGAGACTGCGTCATGGCCTTCTCTCCAGACGAGTGCTGTGACGGGAACTACCTCTCCAACCACTGCTTTTGAGGGAATCCGGCGTTCTGAAACTACCGGACGGACATCATCAATCTGAGCGGACATAAGCTTCTTTCCGGCCTTTCGATGAGGGCAGATAATGGTTTTGAGTGAAAGCCTAATACGCCACAGTGCTTTTCATCTGAGTGCCGAACTTTCCGGAGTGCAGAAGTCTCAGGCATGATGAGGGGGTGACTAGTTCTTTTGACGTGTTGATAGATATGCAGGACGTCTCGGTGATCCGCGGCGGAAAGACGCTTGTGGGACCGCTGAGCTGGCAGGTAACTGCGGGGCAGCGGTGGGCTGTCATTGGGCCGAATGGGGCTGGCAAAACCACCTTGGTGCGGGTAGCTACTGCTGAGGAGTACCCCTCTCGAGGGGTGGTCCGTATTTTGGGTGAGCGCCTTGGGCGGACTGAAATTCGGGATTTGCGAGCATCCATAGGTTTATCCTCCTCTGCTGTGGGGAATCGAATTCCACCAGATGAAAAGGTAGGGGACTTAGTTATTTCGGCGGGGTACGCAATCCTCGGGCGCTGGCGCGAAGAGTACGACGACACCGACGAAGACCAAGCTCGGGACATCCTAGAGCAGGTGGGGGCCTATCATCTGGTGGATCGTACCTGGGGCACACTCTCTGAAGGAGAGCGCAAGAGGGTACTCTTGGCGCGAGCTCTCATGATTGATCCTGAGCTCTTGGTGTTAGACGAGCCTACAGCAGGTATGGATCTCGGGGGCCGCGAAGACTTGGTCACCTATTTGACGGAGCTTGCGGCTGATCCCGAGGCGCCGACGATTATCATGATTACTCACCATGTTGAGGAAATTCCCGAGGGTTTTACTCACGCTCTTCTGTTGGATGGTGGTGCCATTATCGACGCCGGACCTATCGACGCCGTTTTAAACTCTGAGAATCTTTCCAAGGCATTCCACCAGGATATTCAGTTGGATAGGGTGGGAGATCGCTTCTTCGCCCGTCGAGCTCACTCTAGCCCTGGCCTCCACCGCACAAACTAATCCCTCATCCATCCCGACAAGGAGACACCATGATAAGGCGCACCCCCACAGATCGGTTGGACGCGCGCCTTGCGGCCACGGTCATGCTTCTTCGGGACGTCCCTGATACCGGCGGTATCGAAGTCTTTATCCAAGAGCGGGCTGATACTATGCCGAACTATCCGAATGTGGTGGTTTTCCCTGGTGGGGGAGTAGATAAGCGCGATTTGCCCAACTACAGTGATGACCTTTCGTCGCTGTGGTCTGGACGCTCTCGCATCGAGGTAGCACGGCAGATGAAAACCACAGTGACCCGGGCGCACGCTATCTACTTTGCAGCAGTTCGAGAGCTGTTTGAGGAAACCGGAACTCTTCTCGCTGTGGATGAGAACGGCGAGAAGGTATTGGATGCTTCCTCATACCATGCGGAACGTTTAGAGCTTGTGAGCAAACGAAGTTCTCTATCCGAAGTTTTTCACCGCCATAATCTCAAAATCCGCTCCGACCTTCTTATGCCTATTGACCGCTGGGTAGGAACCTCAGATAAAAACACTCGCTTTGATGTCATGAACTTTGTGGCTCGGCGCCCTACACGTCAGGAACCAGATGGGAATAACTCTGAAACTAAGGATTGGGGTTGGTTTACACCCGAGGTAATTCTCAGGGGATGGCGGAATCGCTATATCAAATTAGCCCTTAATACGTGGTATCAGATTAAAGAATTAAGCCAATTCGCCTCCGTGTCAGAGGCCTTGGAATGTGCAGCTCAGCGCCAGGTTCCTACCTTTAACGGGGATGACTACTCCAACGCTATCTACGCAGAGTTCTTTGGGAAAACCAAAGGGAAACTCCTGTGAGTTTTACACTCGCTGAAGTTCAGTTCCTGGATTCCTATAGAGACGCTGCCCAGGACATTGAGTTTGAGCTTAGTTCTCGTGCTGCCCTGGCAGATGCTCAGAAAGCCCGTGATGCCTTCGGGCAGTGGGGGCGTGCTGTTGTGGAGTGGGCAGCGGCGCGTCGCCAGAGCGCAGGAAAAGTGCCCGACTGGTGGCTTGTAGATCACGAATCCGCTCAGCAAGCCACTCAGCGCGCAGTGGCACAGGTGCGGGCTGAGCGCCTTGCCCGGTGTCTTCCGGGCGCTTGTGTCCATGACGTCACCTGTTCCATTGGAACCGAGTCACTATCCCTGGTGGAGGCGGGGTTGAGTTATCTGGGAAGTGACGTAGATCCTGTCCGTGTGCTCATGGCACAGATGAATACCCGCGAGCTTTCCTCGACAACCATCCTTCGCGCTGATGCCCTGCGTCGTGTATCCACCCCGGATGTGGTGGTGGCTGACCCAGCACGCAGAACCCAAGGCCGACGTCTCATACGCCCGGACCAGCTTCTGCCCCCTCTGCCGGAACTTCTTCAGGCCTGGAATGGATACCCTCTGGCGGTGAAATGTGCCCCTGGAATTGATTACTCCCAGTGGGGAGGGCTTGCCAGTGTTGTGAGCGTGGATGGTGCGGTGAAGGAGACCTGCCTCTATACCCCCGAACTCTCGGAGGGGCTTCGCAGAGAAGCGGTAGTGGTGCGTCGTGGCACCCGTGATGTACTTACTGATGCTGAGCCGGGGGACGTCGGCCAGGGAGAGCCAGGAGATTACATCATTGATCCCGATGGGGCGGTGGTGCGTGCGGGGTTAGTGAGGCAGTATGCCTGTAGGGAGGGGTTATGGATGCTAGATGAGCGCATTGCGTATGTTACCGGGAATCATATTCCGGCAGGAATGAGTGGTTTTAAAATTCTGGAACGGGTTGGCCTGAAGAAACTGGGCCAGGCGCTTCGCGCGTATCACTGTGGTTCGGCGGAAATCCTGGTGAGAGGTGTGGATGTAGACCCGGATCAGTTGAGGAAAAAGTTGAAGTTAAAAGGGGATAGAGCGGTTGCTGTGGTGGTGACCAGGATAGGATCGGCAGGCGTGGCTTTCATTTGCGAGAGTCGTGAACTAAGTTGTCTATCTAATTAGACTGTGTTGTCTATACTGTGTTGAAACTGGACTGTCCTGCACCCCGGCAGAACAGGAAGCAATGAAGCAGGAAGGTGTTTCTATGCCCGCCATTGTGGCGCTTGTGAAAATAGTCCCGGATTTTCTCGCGGAGAAGAAACTCACGGAGAACAACACCGTGGATAGAACCTCGGGAGCCCAGGTACTCGATGAAATTAGTCAGGCCTCTCTGGAACGGGCACTGCGTCTCAAAGAGGCCTATCCAGATGCTGATTACCGTGTGATTGCTCTGGCTATGGGGCCTGCCACCATTGATGAAGGGTTGCGCAAAGCCCTTGCAATGGGAGCAGATCAGGCTATCCATATCCACGATGATGCCCTGGCTGGCTCAGACGTCTATGGAACAGCTCGCAGCCTGGCAGCAGCAATTCGGCGTATCGAGGATGTTGCACTAGTAGTAGCCGGAGCTGGTTCCTCGGATGGTGAAACCTTAACGACGCCCGCTATAGTTGCCGAATACTTGAATCTCCCGGTTTTGAGTTTCCTCTTCAAGGTGGACATCAATGGGGACGTTCTCACTGGAATGCGCGGATCACCTGAGGGAATGCACGTTCTAGAAGCTCAGCTTCCGGCAGTGGTGACTGTGACTGACCGTGGCGTGGAGCCTCGGTTCCCTAATTTCAAGTCCATGATGGCAGCCAAGAAAGCGGACGTTCCCGTCTGGGGCTTGGCTGATCTTGGAATATCACCTCAGGAGGTGGGTCACACGGGTGCTTTGGCGAATGTCATCGAGGCTGTGGAGCTTCCACCCCGAGAAGGCGGTGAGGTTATTGTTGCCGATGATCCCGCAGACACAGCCCGCACCATTGTTGATTTCCTCCTTGATAGAAAGCTGGTGTAGCCATGACCCAGTCGTATGTCTTAGTTGAACACGCTGACGGGGTAGTCAGCCCCAAAACCTACCCACTGCTCGCCGCGGCGAAGCAATGGGGTGAGGCTGCGGCTGTGGTTGTCGGGCAGCGCGGAGATCACGAGCCTCTCGTCGAAGACCTCGCAGCTCACGGAGCTGATCGCATAGTGGGAGCCTGGGCCCCGGACTATGCTGCGCGTCTGATTACTCCCGAACTGGATGCTCTCCAACACCTTGCCACCGAGGAGCCTGGAGCTGTGTTTGTTTATAAAGGGCCTCAGGGCTCCGAGATTGGAGGGCGCTTAGGAGCTCGCCTTAACTCCGGTTTTGTGAACAATGTGTCTCAGCTCAATGAGGACAAGACAGTAGGTGTCAAAATTTTCGCCGATTCTGTTCTCTCCACTGTGCGCACCTCAGGCTCTAGCCCTGTGTACGCCTTGCGCAATGAAGATTTCGGCACCCCAGCACCAGGGGCGGGAACCGTCAGTGAGTTGGAACTTCCACCAGCAACCCATCTGGATGCCAGGGTGGTCAAACACAACCCGCCCCGGAAGGCTCAGCGTCCCCCAATCAGTCAGGCTCACACCGTCATTGCCGGTGGACGTGGCGTTGGAGATGACGGTTTCAGCGAGTATGTAGAACCCCTTGCCGACGCCCTCGGTGCCGGTATAGGTGCTACGCGCGACGTCGTCGAGTTAGGGTGGATTAACGGTGGTGCCCAGATTGGTCTTTCTGGTCAGGTGATTGCCCCACAGCTCTATATTGGTCTGGGTATTTCGGGAAACGTGTATCACACCGGAGGAATCCTTGGCTCCGACACCATCATTTCCATCAACTCAGATGAGGAAGCTCCGATTTTTGAGATTTCCGATCTGGGAGTTGTCGGTGATGTAGAGGACATTGTTCCTGCACTCATCGAAGAGCTGAAGGCGCGTCGCTCCTAAATGCCTTCTGATGTTGGGATGCCCTCGGAGATGTCGCTGTACTTCGACCACGCCGCCACCACACCCATGCGGGAGGTGGCTATTGAGACGTGGACGCGCTACGCATCACAGCTCAATCCTGGGGGACAATATCGGGCAGGGCGTCAGGCACGCAGTGTCCTTGACGACGCCCGTGAATCCATCGCGGAGTGTCTGGGCGCAGACCCCATCGAAGTGATCTTCACTTCCTCAGGCACCGAGGCCGACAACCTCGCTGTTGCTGGTTTGTATGCAGCTTCTCCACATCGACGAGTGGTGACCTCTCCCATTGAACATCCAGCAGTGCTGGAGACAGTGCGTGCCTTGGATGCTGAGGTGGAGTATTTCCCGGTCACTCATCATGGGGTGGTTGGTGATGTTTCTGTGGCGAGCGCCCCTGCTGCCGTGGTCACGTGTATGTGGGCAAATAATGAAACGGGTGCCATTCAGCCGGTAGAGGACATTATTGCGGCTGCTGGGGAGAACCCGGTTCACATTGACGCAGTGCAGGTTGTGGGGCATCGGCCAGTGGATTTTCATGCTCTTGGAGCAACCACCCTAGCTGCAAGTGCCCATAAGTTCGGAGGGCCTCGGGGAAGCGGTATTTTATTAGCGCGCCGCAGCCCGGCACCTGCTCCTATCCTTCGTGGTGGGGGACAGGAACGTGGAATCCGCTCTGGAACGGTGGATGTGGCCAGTGCGGCTGCCACCGCAGCTGCTCTCCGTGAGGCTGTATCCGAGATAGAAGAGGAAACACGCCGTCTCCGAGGTCTCCGCGATGAGGTGATTTCTGCGGTGACCGCTCAGATCCCTGACGTACTGGTCCACACTTGGGAACCCGCTTTACCAGGGCACGCTCACTTTTCCTTTCCTGGCGCCGAGGGAGATTCTCTCATCATGCTCCTCGATGCTGCTGGGATTGCCGCCGCCACGGGTTCTGCGTGTTCCAATGGCGTGAACCGTGCTAGTCACGTCTTGTTATCGATGGGAGTATCTGAGAGAGATGCCCGCTGTGCACTGCGCTTGACCTTGGGGCGCACAACTACGCAGAAAGACGTGGAAGATCTCTTGAGAGTTCTTCCTGGCATAGTTGCACAGGCGCGCCAGGCAGGAATGGCTCTGTAAACCCGCTGTGACGGACGGGAGGAGCCGTCTGCGTGTATTTTAGCGTCTATGCGTGTTCTAGCGGCGATGAGTGGTGGTGTTGATTCCTCTGTGGCGGCAGCTCGCGCTGTTGCGGCAGGTCATGAGGTAGTGGGTGTTCATCTTGCCCTCGCTCAAGACGCCGCTCAGGTGCGAAGCGGCTCACGTGGTTGCTGTTCCCTGGAGGATTCTGCTGATGCCCGCAGAGTCTGTGACAAGCTAGGTATCCCGTTTTATGTCTGGGATTTTTCCGATCGCTTCAAGGAAGAAGTCATCGATGATTTCATCCACTCCTACGAGAGAGGTGAAACCCCCAACCCTTGTCTGCGGTGTAATGAGAAAATCAAGTTTGCTGCCCTGCTGGACCGCGGTTTAGCCCTGGGGTTTGATGCTGTGGCCACCGGCCACTACGCCCGCATTTCTCCCGAAGGCTACCTCCTGCGTGGGCGTGATCCGAAGAAAGATCAGTCCTATGTTTTGGGGGTGCTTACCAAGCGCGAGATTGATCACTGTCTCTTTCCCGTAGGGGATACTCCCAAGCCAGAGGTGCGCAAAGAAGCAGCCTCCTACGGTTTTTCCACCGCCAACAAACCAGACTCCTACGACATTTGCTTCATTCCCGATGGGAATACCAAGAAGTTCTTGGGCGCTAACATTGGGTTGCGCCCAGGTCTGGTCAAAGATCAGGACGGTACAGTGTTGAGAGAACACGACGCCACCTATGGCTTCACTATTGGGCAGCGTAAAGGGTTGGATATTAGGGTTCCTGCTGCTGATGGCCAGCCGCGCTACGTTACCTCTATCGACGCCGCCCATAACACCGTGGTGGTGGGTTCTCGGGAGGATTTGAGTGTCTCCGAAATCCATGCGGATCGCTTAAAGCACCTCCACCCAGCGATGTCCGGTGAGCTGGACTGCGAAGTACAGGTTCGCGCTCACGGAGGATTGGCTCGCTGCCATGCTGTTGTAGATCGGGAGAATGACCACATGACTCTCAGATTGACGAAGCCTTTGCAGGGAGTAGCTCCAGGTCAGGCCGCAGTTCTGTATGACGGTGAGACTGTTCTCGGCTCAGGGACTATCTGTAGCACGCGCCGCTAGAATCTCAGCTAAGAGTTTTCTGGAACGCTCTGCAGTGGCCACTCCTTGTTGAGCGGCGCTTTCAGCCTATTAGTTTTCTTAAAATACTCCTCTCGGCTGTTTTCCAGCTCGTTGTACCAGACTGCCTGATCTACCATGAGTTGATCGGCATCAGTAGCAGTGAGATAGGGCCATTCATGGGCCTGTTTCCAGGCAATACGGGCTGCTGCAAGAGCATCTGAAGAAGCATTGTGGGCGTTATCCAAAGCAATGCCATAAAGTTCCGAGAGGCTCTGGAGAGTGCGGCGCTGCTTTCGCTTATGAACAAAGTGTCGGTCTAGAAGAAGTGGGTCTATTACGAGGCCGTCTACTGTGAAAGACGGTTCCAGACTTCTCAGGACTGTTAGGTCATAGGGTGCGTTGAAAACAATGAGTGCATAATCCTCGGCCCAGGCTTTTCGGATTGCGTCAATAGTGTGTGCCAGAACCTCTTCCATCGGTGCCCCATGCTCACGGGCGTACTGTGTGCTAATGCCGTGTACGGCTTGAGCTTGCTGGGGAATGTCCACTCCAGGATCGGCTAATAGTTCGTTATGTTGCACATCACTGCCATCAATGGTGAGCAGGGCAGCAGTGACAATTCTGGCTGTGTGAGGATTGACGCCTGTGGTTTCCAGATCGAAAGACATCACGTGAGTGGGGTTGAAAGTTGTCATAGTGCTGACTCTAGCCGGAGGCTTCGCACTACCCTTGTTAAACGTGAAGGCACATGTGACCCCTCAATGGGAACAGGAATGGGAGAGCCTTGCTGCTGAGGTTCGCAGGCATAGGCAGCTGTATTTCAATGGCACCCCAGCTATCTCGGATGCTGAGTTTGATACCCTCTTTCAGCGTTTAGAGCGTCTAGAGAATGCCCACCCAGAGCTTGTCAGGACAGATAGTCCTACTCAGCAGGTAGGAGCTCCTGTCAGCTTTGATTCGGTGAGGCACCCGGAGCGGATGTTATCCCTGGATAACGTTTTTAATGAGGAAGAACTGAGAGCCTGGCTTGCTCGAACTCCAGCCAAGCAGTACATCACTGAATTGAAGATTGATGGGCTTTCCATTGATCTGATTTATCGCAATGGAATACTTGTTCGTGCCGCTACCCGCGGAGATGGCAGTGAAGGGGAGGACATCACGGCTAATGCGCGGGTCATCCAGGATATTCCAGAGACCTTGCATGGCAGTGATATTCCGTCGATGCTGGAAGTGCGCGGAGAGGTTTATATTGCTGTGGCAGATTTTTCTGCGGTGAACCAGGCACGGCAAGAAGCAGGAGGAAAACCCTTCGCTAATCCCCGCAACGCGGCTGCCGGGTCACTGCGCCACAAGAATCCACAGGAGGTTAAGAGGCGTCGTCTGCGTATGATCTGCCACGGAATAGGGGCTGTAGAGGGGCGTGACTTTTCAACCCAATCCGAGGTCTATGAGGCCTTCTCTCGCTGGGGTTTACCTCTGTCACCTTTCAATAAAGTAGTGACAACTCCTGATGAGGTGGTGGCTCAGATGAAGTATTGGGGAGCTCACCGTCACGATGCCGCTTATGAGATGGATGGTTTCGTTATCAAGGTCAATGACCTCTCCCAGCAACAGCAGCTTGGTGCCACAAGTCGCGCCCCTAGGTGGGCAATTGCTTATAAATATCCGCCTGAGGAAGTGATGACCACCCTCCTGGATATTCGTGTGGGAGTGGGACGCACCGGACGGGTTACGCCCTTTGCTGTGATGAAGCCGGTGACTGTGGCCGGGTCCACAGTGTCCCTGGCTACCCTCCATAATCAAACAGAGGTTCGCAGGAAAGGTGTGCTCATCGGGGATACCGTGGTTCTTCGCAAAGCCGGTGAGGTGATTCCTGAAGTCCTCGGGCCTATTGTTGAGGAGAGGGACGGCACCGAATTTCCCTTTATTTTTCCCACCTATTGCCCTTTGTGCGGTACTCGTCTAGCGCCAGCCAAAGCCGAGGATGCAGACTGGCGCTGCCCCAATACGAGGTCGTGTTCAGGTCAGCTCTCTGCTCGTTTAACCTATCTGGCTGGTCGAGGAGCCTTTGACATTGAAGCCCTGGGAGAGCGTGGGGCTGAAGATCTCATACGCTGCGGTGTACTTCGCGATGAGAGCGAGCTTTTTGATATTACGGCAGAAGATCTCGAAAAAACTCGCACCTACACCACGAAATCTCACAGACTGAATGCCACTGGGAAAAAACTCCTTGCCAATCTTGAGGTTGCCAAGAAGGCAGAGTTTTGGCGAGTGCTTGTGGCGTTGTCTATCCGTCACGTGGGCCCCACAGCGGCCCGGGCACTGGCCAGCACTTTTGGTTCAATGGATGCTCTTCGTGCTGCTCACCCTGAGGACATTGCTCGCACAGAAGGAGTGGGAGACACCATCGCTGATTCTCTCACCGAATGGTTTGAGGTGGACTGGCACCGCGCGATCGTCGATAAGTGGGCGAATGCAGGCGTAACTATGGCCGTAGACGTGAACGATTCATCCCCACAAACCCTTGCCGGAACAACGGTGGTGGTAACTGGCACCCTGGAAAAGTATTCTCGTGATGCTGCGAAGGAGGCTATTGTCAGCCGAGGTGGGAAAGCAGCGGGTTCTGTATCTAAGAAGACGGATTACGTGGTGGTAGGGGAAAACGCAGGCTCTAAGGAGAAGAAAGCTCGAGATTTAGGCATTCGGATTCTCTCCGAGGCGGAATTTGAGCAGCTCCTGGCCGGAAAACTGGATTAGCCCTCAACTCCACAGGGATAAAGCCCTCACCCACATCTGTGTGGCTTGTGATGAGCTTTTCCCGCTCCTATCACGAGGCCAGGACAGCCCCAATAATGGTGCCGAGATTTCCTAGGTGCTTGATTTCTGCGCCAAGGAAGGAAGGGCCTCCCACACGCCCCAAGACGAGAATCATGGATGTGCCGGCCAAAGGTGCGGCTGCCAAAGCGGTGTCCAAGAGTGCCCAGGACTCCGGCACCCAGGATTCTTCTTCAGGGTCGATTGCTCTGGCGGAAACAACAGGGATTCCCTGTGGGCTAGAACCGTCATCCTCGGGAGCGGAATCGGAGGCCGCAACCCGATGGACTGTTCCCTCCACGCTGATCACAATTGCCCAATTAGCAGATAAAGACTTGGGAATCACCGTGACCAAGGCGTTGAGGGCGGCTGTTGGATTCTTCTTGTGCTCTGCCACAGCTGCCAGCATGGCCACTTGTCCTCGTCTATCCACCGTGCCAGCATAGGGGCGGATGGAATCTACCAGGACACCCTCTACGGATTCGGCAGCAGTAATGAGAGTTTCGGCTAAGGTTCCCGGTGGCAAAGCAACCACGATGTCATCAGTGACAGTTCCAGTGATGTCGGACTCAATGACGTCTACGGATTGAATATCCGCATTCATAACACCGAGAGCTTCGGCCAACAGCGCCAGGGAGCCTGGGCGATCCGGCAGTTGTACGCGCATGAGGAAAGACATGGTTGTAGCTTCTCTCTGAGGAAAGTCTTGGGACACTGTAAGGACACCAGGATAGTGGACACAATGCTTGGCGAGGGGAAACACACTGGGAGGATCTCGGACTACTTTCAGACAGCCCCTCTGTTAGCGGTAGGATGTCCGGGGATAGTAATACCGATAGCGAACGAGGATTGACTGTGTCAGAAATTTCTCGCGATGAGGTTGAACACATCGCCAAGCTTGCGCGGTTAGCGCTGAAACCAGAAGAGTTGGATCAGCTGGCCGTTCAGATTGACGGAATTGTTGCCAATGTGTCACGGGTCCAAGAAGTGGCTGCTGAGGGGATTGTTCCCATGAGCCATCCGCATTCCATTGAGACTCCCATGCGTGACGATGAGGTTCATGAGTCCCTCCCCGTGGAGGCTGCTTTGAATCAGGCTCCTGCAGCGGAAGACCAGCGCTTTGTAGTTCCACAGATTTTGGGGGAAAGCAACTAGATGACTACCCAGTACACCGTTCCTGAATCAGGTTTGACATCGCTGAGTGCTGCCGAGCTTGCCGAAAAAATTCATAGCCGTGAGGTCTCCTCACGAGAGGTTACTCAAGCGCATCTGGATCGTATTTCCGAGGTTGACGACACGATTCACGCATTCTTGCATGTGGGAGCTGAGGCTGCTTTGGCAGCTGCAGATCAGGTGGATAAAAGCCTGGACGCTGGGGAGGCCCCAGCATCACCCCTGGCGGGTGTACCGCTGGCTTTGAAGGATCTGTTTACCACAACAGATGCCCCCACCACCGCGGCATCCAAGATGCTGGAGGGCTATATGAGCCCTTACGACGCTACTGTCACCAAGAAAATTCGAGCTGCTGGCATTCCTATTCTGGGGAAAACCAACCTCGATGAGTTTGCTATGGGCTCCTCCACCGAGAACTCCGCCTTTGGCCCCACACGCAATCCCTACAATGTGGATCTGACTGCGGGTGGTTCAGGGGGAGGCTCCGCAGCGGCGTTAGCCTCAGGTGAAGCTCCGCTGGCCATCGGTACAGACACTGGTGGATCTATTCGCCAGCCCGCAGCCTTGACGTCCACTGTTGGGGTGAAACCAACCTATGGGACAGTATCGCGTTACGGCCTTATTGCCTGCGCGTCCTCGTTGGATCAGGGTGGCCCCACGGGCCGAACAGTCATGGATACCGCATTGCTTCATGAAGTCATTGCCGGATATGACCCGATGGATGCCACCTCAGTAAACCGACCAGTTGCACCCGTGGTGGCTGCGGCCAAGGAAGGCGCTCACGGAGATCTCTCCGGAATGCGCATAGGGGTTGTGAAACAGTTTGACAGAGAAGGCTACCAGCCAGGCGTCCTGGAACAGTTCCACAAGGGCGTCGATAAGCTCAAGGACGCTGGGGCACAGATTATCGAGGTAGATTGCCCCCACTTTGACGACGCCCTTCCTGCCTACTACTTGATTTTGCCCTGTGAGGTCTCCTCAAACCTGGCTCGTTTCGATGGGATGCGTTACGGGCACCGAGCCGGGGATGATGGGCATCATTCAGCCGCAGAGGTTATGTCCATTTCTCGTGCTGAGGGATTCGGAGCCGAGGTGAAGCGTCGTATCATCGTGGGCACCTATGCGCTGTCCGTGGGCTACTACGACGCCTATTACCTTCAGGCACAGCGTGTGCGCACCCTGATAGCTCAAGACTTTGTGAAGGCTTACGAGAAGGTGGATGTTTTGGTGTCTCCGACCACTCCCACTACGGCCTTTGCCTTGGGGGAGAAAGTTAATGACCCCTTGGCAATGTATAACTTTGACCTGTGTACTTTGCCATTGAACCTGGCAGGCATGGCAGGAATGTCTGTGCCCGCAGGCCTAGCTTCCGACACCCATCTTCCGGTTGGACTACAGATTATGGCTCCTGCTTTCTGCGATGATCGCCTCTATCGCGTAGGCGCTGCCTTTGAGGTGGTGCGTGACTGATGCGACTAGCAACCCTTACCTCCGGCGGCGATTGCCCTGGACTCAACGCTGTTATCCGAGCTGTGGTGCGCACTGCCAGTGCAGAGTTCGGTTCTACCGTCATTGGCTATGAAGATGGCTGGGTGGGCTTAATGGAGGATAAGCGCACTCAGCTCTACGACGATGAAGACATTGATCGTATTCTCTTGCGGGGCGGCACTATTTTGGGCACCGGCCGCCTGCACCCGGACAAGTTCCGTGCTGGTCTGGACCAGATTAAGGAGAACCTTGACGACGCCGGTGTGGACGCCTTAATTCCTATTGGTGGGGAAGGCACGCTCAAGGGTGCCTTGTGGTTAGCCCAGAACGGTATCCCCGTGGTGGGAGTGCCCAAGACCATTGACAACGATGTGAATGGAACAGACGTTACTTTCGGTTTTGATACAGCAGTGTCCGTGGCCACTGATGCTATTGACCGCTTACACACCACTGCGGAGTCCCATAACCGCATTCTCATTGTGGAAGTGATGGGTAGGCACGTGGGCTGGATTGCCTTGCACGCTGGAATAGCCGGTGGCGCCCACTACACGCTGATTCCCGAAGTGCCTTTTGATATTGCGGACGTGGCCAAGGCTATGGAACGCCGTTTCCAGATGGGGGAGAAGTACGGCATTATTTGTGTGGCCGAAGGAGCGTTGCCTATTGAGGGCACTATGACTTATGCAGAAGGTGAAGTGGATCAGTTTGGTCACCAAACCTTCAATAACATTGGTCAGGCCGTTGCCAGCGAGATTAAGAATCGACTGGGATATGACGTGCGTACCACGGTGTTAGGACATATTCAGCGCGGTGGCACTCCCACCGCCTATGACCGCGTACTTGCCACCCGATACGGTGTGCAAGCTGCACGAGCTGCCCATGAGGGGCAGTTCGGAAAGACAGTGGCGCTTCACGGCGACAGTATTGAATTGATTGATTTGGAAGATGCAGTGGGAACGTTGAAGCAGGTTCCAATTGAACGCTATCGCACTGCTCAGGCGATGTTTGGGTGATTCTTATGGCTGATAGTGTGATGGATTTTGAGGAAGTTTTAGAAAAGTATGACCCAGTCCTAGGGCTGGAAGTTCATGTGGAGTTGGCAACGAAGTCCAAAATGTTTTCGGCCAGTTCCACGGATTTCGGCGCGGAGCCGAATTCCCATACCGATCCGACCTCTCTGGGGTTGCCCGGTGCCCTACCTGTGGTGAACAAGCGGGGTGTGGAGTGGGCTATCAAGATTGGCTTGGCGCTCAACTGCACAATTGCGGAATCCTCGAGGTTTGCGCGGAAGAACTATTTTTATCCGGATCAGCCCAAGAACTACCAGATTTCTCAGTACGATGAGCCGATTGCCTATGACGGGTACCTGAATGTGGTGCTCGACGATGGTTCTGAGTTCAGAGTCAATATCGAGCGGGCCCACATGGAGGAGGACACCGCCAAACTGACTCACCTAGGTGGCATTGGTGGACGCATTGAAGGAGCCAAGGCCTCTTTGGTGGATGTCAACCGGGCTGGTATTCCGCTTATCGAAATTGTCACCAAGCCCATTGAAGGTGCTGGCCGGCGTGCCCCTGAGGTCGCCCGTGCTTATGTGGCAGCCTTGCGGGATTTGGTTCGTGCTCTGGGGGTGTCGGATGCTCGCATGGATCAAGGATCCATGCGCTGTGACGCCAATGTATCCCTGCGCCCCATCGGCCAGAAGGAATTTGGAACCCGTACCGAGACGAAGAACATCAACTCCACTAGCTCCGTGGAGCAGGCTATCCGCTATGAGATGCAGCGTCAGGCCGCGGTGTTGGACGATGGTGGGGAGATTTTCCAAGAAACCCGCCACTATCAGGAACTGGATGGTTCTACCTCCAAGGGGCGTCCGAAGGAGACCTCCTCGGATTACCGCTACTTTAATGATCCAGACCTGCCTCCGGTGATCGTGCCGCGTGAGTGGGTGGAGGAGATTCGTGCCACGCTTCCGGAGTTGCCCTGGGTGCGGCGGGCTCGAATTCAGAAAGAGTGGGGTCTCAAAGACGCAGAGATGCGTGATTTGGTGAACATTGGTGCTCTCGACCTCATCATCGAGACCACGGAGGCAGGAGCTTCTCCTGACGAAGCTCGATCCTGGTGGGTGGCTTATCTATCTCAGAAAGCCAATGAAGCGGGAAGTGAGCTCGGGGATCTTCCTATTACTCCTGCCCAGGTGGCTCGAGTGATCGAGCTGGTGCGTGAGGGCAAACTCACCACTAAGTTGGGGCGGAAGGCCATCGACGGCGTTTTAGCTGGCGAGGGTGATGTGGAGGACGTCGTCAAGGCTAGAGGCTTGGAAGTGGTTCGTGATGACGGTGCCATTGAAAAAGCCGTGGATGACGCTTTGGCAGCCAATCCAGATATTGTGGAGAAATATCGCGCCGGTAATAAGAAGGTTGTGGGTGCCATTGTGGGAGCGGTGATGAAGGCCACTCGCGGGAAGGCAGATCCTCAGGCAGTCAATCAACTCATCGCTAAGAAACTGGGTTGATTTACCGGCGCGTATTCCCAGTCTGCTGGGCGTTGATTCTCCTTAGCTGCGCGGTGGTCTGGGTGTCAGGCTGCACGCACAGCGCGCCTGTGGTGACTTCTTTAGAGGTGGGAACTCCTGCCTCTATGGAGGGATACGACAGAGCTGCCTTCGGCCAGGCCTGGAGTGATGATGTCACCGTTGGCTATGGGCACAACGGCTGTGATACGCGTAATGACATCTTGCGCCGTGACCTTCACGACGTCGTTATTAAAGACGGCACTTTTGGGTGCAAGGTGGTGGCCGGTACTCTGGATGATCCTTATACCGGACAACAGATACCCTTAAGCAGGTCTGCCATTCAGATAGATCATGTGGTGGCTTTGGGGGATGCCTGGGAAACTGGGGCGCAGGCGTGGGACGCTCAGAGGCGACGTGATTTTGCCAATGATCCAGACAACTTGTTGGCTGTTGAGGCTGAAGCCAATAGACAGAAGGGGGCAGCCAATGCCGCTCGGTGGCTTCCCCCAAATCCAGCATTTCACTGTGAGTATGTTCGCAGGCAGATTGCTGTGAAAGATAAGTACGGGCTGATTGTCACCGCACGGGAAAAGGAGGCGATGGAATCCGTCCTCTCTCAGTGCGGTGAGACCCCATCACGGGCTCCGGGGGACACGGGTGTGCAGGCCCCAGGAGTAGATTCCTAGTCCACCTGACGAACAGCGCCCTTATCTGCTGAGGTAGCCAGTTTGGCGTAAGCGCGTAGAGCCTTAGACACCACTCGATCACGCTTCGGAGTCCAGGGGTGTTCGCTGGCATTCATGGCCTCTCGACGCCGTGCCAACTCGTCCTCCGCAACGTCTAAGCTCAGCTGGCGCTTATGGACGTCGATCGTGATGATGTCACCGTTTTCCACCAACCCGATGAGACCTTCATGAGCAGCCTCCGGGGAGATATGACCTACCGAAAGGCCGGAGGTACCTCCGGAGAAACGCCCATCGGTGATAAGAGCACACTTCTTGCCCAGACCTGCACCTTTAAGGAAGGAGGTGGGGTGAAGCATCTCCTGCATACCCGGTCCACCTGAAGGGCCCTCATAGCGGATGACTACAACCTCTCCGGGCTGCACTTCCTTGTTGAGGATCATGGACACAGCGTCTTCTTGACTATCTACCACACGGGCAGGGCCTGAGAAATGCCAGAGGGATTCATCAATACCGGCAGACTTGATGACGGCACCGTCCTCGGCCAGGTTTCCGCGCAGTATCACTAAGCCACCATCGGCAGTGTACGCATGGTCAATATCCCGGATGCATCCCTGTTCAGCATCACTATCCAGCTCATCCCAGGTGTTAGAGGCGGAGAACATCTCGGTTGTGCGCACCCCACCAGGAGCAGCATGGAACAGCGCAATAGCCTCAGGAGTTGCTTTGTCTCCCCGGACATCCCAGTGCTCCAGCCAGGATGCGAGATCAGCGGAATGAACAGAGTGAACATCCTCATGAAGCTTTCCAGCGCGCCAGAGTTCACCCAAGATGGCAGGAACACCTCCGGCCCGGTGAACATCCTCGATGTGGTACGTGGAGTTCGGAGACACCTTGCAGATGCACGGCACACGATGGGATAGTTCCTCAATATCCTGCAAGGTGAAGTCCACCTCAGCCTCCTGGGCAGCTGCCAGAATATGCAGAACCGTGTTAGTGGAACCACCCATCGCCATGTCGAGAGCCATCGCATTATCAAAGGCGTGTTTTGTGGCGATGCTCCGCGGGAGAACTGAGGTGTCCTCCTCCTGGTAGTAGCGCTGTGCCAGGGCAACAATGGTGCGTCCAGCAGTCTCAAATAGCTGTTTGCGAGCAACCTGGGTGGCTAGTGTTGTGCCGTTGCCAGGCAGGGAAAGCCCAAGAGCCTCGGTGAGGCAGTTCATGGAGTTTGCGGTGAACATACCCGAGCACGAACCACAGGTGGGGCAGGCTAGACGCTCTACTTCGCTGAGACCGGCTTCCGGTACTTCTGGATTAGCGGAAGCTGTCATAGCTGTGATGAGATCAGTGGGAGCGTGAGCCACACCATCCACCACCACAGCCTTTCCTGCTTCCATAGGGCCGCCGGAGACGAAGATCGTGGGGATGTTCAACCTCAGCGCCGCGTTAAGCATCCCAGGAGTGATTTTGTCGCAGTTCGAGATACACACCAGGGCGTCGGCAGTGTGAGCATTGACCATGTACTCCACGGAGTCCGCAATAATCTCCCGAGAGGGGAGAGAATAGAGCATTCCTCCGTGCCCCATAGCAATGCCGTCATCCACTGCGATGGTGTTGAATTCCTTAGGCACACCACCAGCGGCGCGTACTGCGTCGGCAACTATGTCACCGACGTCCTTCAAACCAACATGACCGGGTACAAACTGGGTGTAGGAGTTGGCAATAGCCACAATCGGTTTCCCAAAATCCGAGCTGTCAGTCCCTGTGGCTCTCCAGAGAGCTCTGGCACCGGCGGCGGTGCGTCCCTCGGTGGTAACGGCGGATCGTAATGGGATCATGAGTTTTCTCCCTCATCTTCCTTGACTGCCTGTTTGTGGGTTTGGTAGGCACGATATTCTTCTTCCGAAAGCATGATACGTCTACCGTCTCGCTCTATGAGAACAACCTTCTCATTTGCGGCCTCCTGCCCGGCAGTCAGCGCGTCAGGAATACGCCCGTGCGATGCTTGGGATAGCTGTGGAAGGGAGTTAAAACTCACACCAGGCATTGGGTGCAGCTGTGCATCAGAGGTTTTCAGGAGAGTCCGTGCTCCCTTAAAGGAGATGCCTTGCACAGTATCCCAGGGCACAGTAATAGCTGGACGAAGGGTGTAGTGAAGCGTGATCCCTGATTCGCTCACCTCTGTGCGTGAACGCAGAGTCCAGGCAACGAGTGCCAGTGGAATGAGGAATGCAAGGTAGAGGTACACGGGCCCTGATCCCACTGCAAGAAGGATAACCAGGGCAATAACTACCGCACTGAGGAGATTGGTCTTAGGGGGCGCAAAAACCGTCATGGTTGGCTACTTTACTTGGTTTGAGGAGGCTGTCTGGCGGGACGTGGAATTATCTCTCGTAGAGCTGGCCGAAGAAGTGGCTGTGGGGCTATCTGAGGTTTCCGTCACCGAGGAAGTGGCAGTGGACTGATTCCAGTTTTCTAAAATGCTGCGGGGATCTGGAATAGCTCCTGTGGGTTTTGGCTCTTCAGAAGCCTTATTGCTGAGGGTGGAATCCGAGGCGTCGTCTGCTTGATTTTCCGTTGGGGTGGAGGAAGTAGACGCTGACGTGCTCAGGGCGGTGTTAGAGCTTTCCGTTTGGCGAGGGGTAGGAGAAGGCTTAGCTGTACGCGAGGTTGAAGAATACCGGGCTGGTGACAGCCACCCGTCGGGTACGTCGCTGTCGGGGCCGGTTTGTACTGTGAGAACTTGCAAAACCAAGATAAGGACAATTGCCAGAAAGAGTAGACTTGTCGATACCCGTATGCGTCCGTGGAGAGAGAGGATATTGCGGAGTTTGTCGTTGTACTGCGTGTGAGGAAGCTCTACACTCTTTTCCTCCGCGGCTGGGTCCACACGTTGAGGTTGCTCAATGGTATCTGATTTATCAGATGGTGCTGGAGTCTCCGTTTTAATCTGAGTGCTGCTGTTCATCTCCCCGGAGGTAGTGGTGGCTGAACCGTATTCGCTCCAGAATTCATCGAGAATCGCTACCCTAATGGCACGTTCCACAAGCCATTGGGAGCCTGGATTCACCTGAACCATGATGCGCATTTCCATCATCCACGGCATACCCACGGTGGTGGGAGGAGTGACATCAGTGGCTGGTTGAACAACGAGATCATCCAACAAGGCGGGGGCGACGTCGTCTCGGCGAAGAGCACGTTGCGCAGCGGCATGAGTGCGGTCGATGGCCTCCTGCACATTTTTGGAGCTCAGCAGGGGAATTGGCATTTCCACCACAGCGGCAGACCAAGCATTAGAGGAGTTGATACACACCTTTGCCGTGGAGTTAGGGATGATAACCGTTTCCTCAGCCATCGTGCGGATACGTGTGGCACGCATGGTGACTTTGATAACGGTTCCTTCCACTGTTACTCCGCCGCCTTCAAAGCGAACCCAATCACCTACGCCAAACTGGCGCTCACTGAGGATGAAGAAACCAGCGAGGAAATCCGCGATGATTGACTGCGCTCCAAAACCGACGGCGGCAGAAACCACGGTTGCTGGTATGGCGGCTCCGGCTAGAGAAAAACCAATGGCTTCGAGGAGGAGAACCAGGAGCACGAAATACGCCACAATCTGTACCACGTAGATAACAGCACCCGCGATAGCTAATTGGGCTTTGGTGTGGTCAGGGTCCTCACTGTTGCGCTCAAGGTTTCGCGTAATCAGGTAGTGGATATAGCGCCCAATTCGGGGAACCAGGAGGGCTATGACCAGGATCAGAAGAATCTTGAGCCCGGATTCCGCAAACCACGTCCAGGCTTGCTGGAGAAGATAACGCAGGAGCATAGTTCCCTATGGTAGCCAGGGGGTAGATGGGGGACAGTCCAGCGGTGCGAATTGAGCAATCTTAGGGCAGCGTGTTAGGTTCTTAGCCATGATCGAATTTCGACTTGTACTTCGAGTAACCGGGCGGCATCAGCCATAACGGTCTCTATGTACTGCCGAATTCGCCCCGGGTATCATCACAGGATGAAGAGACCGGGGCTTTTTCATTTTGGCACCAAAGTTGAGATGACAATCTCGAGTACATCACTATCGATAAGGAGATATTGTGGCAGCCACAGCATCGCCAAACCATAAAACGGAGAAGATGACCGGCGCGGCCGCGATTGTACGTTCGCTCGAAGAGCTGGGTATAGATCTTGTGTTTGGTCTTCCGGGGGGAGCCATTCTTCCCCTGTATGACCCGCTCTATCAGTCCAAGAAGATACGTCATGTGTTGGTGCGCCATGAGCAGGCTGCGGGGCACGCCGCTGAGGGTTACGCCTTAGCCACCGGAAAAGTGGGTGTGTGCATAGCAACGTCCGGCCCGGGGGCCACCAACCTTGTGACGCCTATCGCCGACGCCATGCTGGATTCCGTTCCTCTCATTGCCATTACTGGTCAGGTGGGGCGCAGCGTCATCGGTACTGACGCCTTCCAGGAGGCCGATATTCGCGGTGTTACATTGCCTGTCACCAAGCACAATGTTCTGATTACGGATGTCAATGACATTCCGCGAGCTCTTGCTGAGGCATATCACGTGGCTACCACCGGCCGTCCAGGCCCTGTGTTGGTGGACTTCCCCAAGGATATGCAGAACGCTGAATGTGATTTCTCCTGGCCTCCCGCCTATGACTTGCCCGGGTATAAGCCTGTGACCAAACCGCATAATCGCCAAATTAAGGCCGCAGTGCAGGCTATTGCCGAGGCTAAGCGTCCCGTGATCTTAGCTGGCGGAGGAATTATTAAGGCCAATGCCAGCAAGGAGCTTCGGGAATTTGCGCATATCACCGGAATTCCTGTTACCACCACCTTGATGGCACTGGGAACTATGCCTCACGATGACGACTTGTACCTCGGAATGCCTGGTATGCACGGTTGCGTCTCTGCCGTTGCGGCTCTCCAACGCAGTGATCTTGTCATTGCTCTGGGGGCTCGTTTCGATGACCGTGTGACTGGCAGGGTGGATAGCTTCGCGCCGGATGCGAAAACCATCCATGCGGATGTGGATCCTGCTGAGATTGGAAAAATTCGCAGTGTCGATATTCCCATCGTGGGGGATGCTAAGCGTGTTCTGGAGGGTTTTCTCAAGGGGTGGGAGAAGCTCGCGTCTCGGGAACCGAAGCCGGACTTTTCATCCTGGAATTCCTATCTCACTGGGTTGAAGGAGCGCTATCCGCTGAGCTATGAGGAGCCTTCAGACGGTCTCATGTCTCCCCAATATGTGTTGGAGACTCTCACGGATACCCTAGGCCCAGACGTTATCTACACCAGCGGTGTGGGTCAGCATCAGATGTGGGCTGCTCAGTTCCTTAAGCTGGATAATCCGCGCAGCTTCATTAATTCTGGCGGTTTGGGCACTATGGGTTTTGCCGTGCCGACGGCCCTCGGGGCACAAGCTGGTTGTCCGGACAAGGAAGTCTGGGCCATTGATGGTGATGGTAGTTTCCAGATGACCAATCAGGAGATTACTACCTGCACGCTAGAAGGGTTCCCCATCAAGGTTCTCCTGTTGAACAACGGAAATCTGGGCATGGTGCGACAGTGGCAGACACTGTTTTATGAAAAGCGGTACTCCAACACCAATTTGCACCCGAAGGGGGAGTACATCCCCGACTTTGTCAAGTTGGCTGAGGCGATGGGCGCGGAGGCTATTCGTGTGACACGCCGTGAGGAGGTTGTTCCGGCCATTGAGAAGGCCAGAGAAATCACTGACCGTCCGGTTGTTATTGAATGCATTGTCAGCGAAGACGCTCAGGTGTGGCCGATGATTGCAGCCGGTGAGTCCAACTCTGATATTCAGTACGCATTGGGTGTGCGTCCGGATTTCACGGATCCCGAGGAGGTTTAAGACCATGACAGAGACGGAAGATTTGACGAAGCGCCATATCCTCAGCGTGTTGGTGCGCGATGAGGACGGTGTCATTTCTCGAGTGGCGGCATTGTTTACCCGTCGCGCTTTCTCTTTGAATTCGATTGTGTCTGCCAAGACCTCAGAGCCTGGTGTTGCCAGGCTAACGCTGACAGTGTTTGGGGACGCCGTGCAGGTTGAGCAGATTATGAAGCAGCTCAACAAGCTCATTCCAGTACTTAAGGTTGTGGAGCTGGATGAACAGACTTCCATTGAGCGTTCGCTGATGATCGTGAAGGTCAATGCGGCCAAGGAGAACCGGAATCAGATTTTGGATGCCGTTAATACCTTCCGGGCGCGCGTGGTGGATATGTCTCCTGAATCCATGATTATTGAGGCTACGGGGTCTTCCTCCAAGCTCAAGGCTCTCCTGGAAGTGTTGGAGCCCTTTGGTATTCGGGAGCTTTTGCGGTCTGGCCCCGTGGCCATGACTCGAGGCACCAAGACAATGGCTCCTTCCAAAGTTCTCAACGGAAAGCTAGCCTAATCCCGTAGAGCGGAATTCTAATTCCCAAAATATGGACACTGCGGACTAGAGTAGGACGCGGTGTTTTTACCCCATGTTCCTAAGAAAGGTATTTTCATGGCAATCACAATGCAGTATGACGATGACGCCGATCTCTCCTTGATTCAAAGCCGCAAGGTTGCGGTGATTGGATACGGTTCTCAGGGGCACGCACATGCCCAGAATCTACGGGATTCCGGAGTTGATGTTGTGATCGGTCTGCGGGAAGGGTCTGCATCCCGTGAGCGCGCCGAGGAAGCAGGATTCAAAGTTCTCTCCAATGCCGAAGCAGCACAGTGGGCTGACCTCATTGTGATTTTGGCTCCCGATACCTCCCAGGCCAAGATTTTCTCTGAGGACATCGAGCCAAATCTCAACGATGGGGATGCGATCTTCTTTGGACATGGTTTGAACATCCACTATGGGCTGATTAAGCCCGCTGAGAATATCACCGTAGCTATGGTGGCTCCGAAGGGGCCGGGGCACCTGGTGCGTCGGCAGTTTGTTGATGGCAAGGGTGTTCCGTGCCTGATTGCGGCTGCTCAAGATCCCAAGGGCAACGCTCTTGATCTTGCGCTGTCTTATGCTTCCGCTATCGGTGGCGGGCGTGCTGGTGTTATCACCACCACCTTCAAAGATGAGACGGAAACTGACCTCTTTGGTGAGCAGGCTGTTCTCTGCGGTGGTTTGGAAAGCCTCATCATGAACGGTTTTGAAGTTCTCACTGAGGCTGGCTACGCCCCCGAGATGGCCTACTTCGAGGTATGCCACGAGATGAAGCTCATTGTTGATCTCATCTTTGAAGGTGGCTTGGCAAACATGAACTACTCCATCTCGGATACAGCTGAGCTGGGTGGCTATGTGTCCGGTCCTCGCATTGTGGACAACACCGCTAAGGAAAAGATGCGTGAGGTTCTTACGGACATCCAAAATGGTAGCTTCGTGAAGGATCGTCTGCTTAAGAACATTGAGAACAACAACAAGGATCTTGAAGATCTGCGTGCTCAGGTGGCTGCTCACCCCATCGAGAAGGTTGGCAAGGAACTGCGTTCTCTGATGAGCTGGATTAGCACTCCTGCTGAGTAAATTGTCAACGTCTGGGAATTTTCCCTGACGACGCCCCACGCCTGTGGCCTGTGTGCTCATGGTTGTGGGGCATTGTTTTTGCTCAGTGTCTACACTTGCTCCTATGGGATTTACCACGCCAACCTATGACCTTGAAGATCTCTTCAGCCGAATTGATCGGGGTGACATTCAACTTCCTGATTTTCAGCGCACCTTCCTGTGGAATGTTGACCAAATCCGGTCCGTTATTGTCTCGGTTCTGCGAGGGTACCCCATTGGTGCTCTCACGGCCTTGGATGCCCGTAATGAGGAGATTCGCTTAAAACCACGTCCTCTCACTAATATCCCCACCACGGTGGAACAACCAGGGATGCTTCTGTTGGACGGTCAGCAGCGCCTCAGTACTCTGTACCTGTCTTTCCAGGGAGACGGTGTGGTGAAAACTGTTGATTTTCGTCAGAAGCGTGTGGTTCGCAAGTTCTACGTTGACATCGCAAAGGCTGTGGAGTCACCCATCATGCCTGGGGAAGCTGTGTTTGCTGTGGATCACGCTGGTGTTGTCAAATCTCACTTTGCTCCTAGCATTCCCAACGGGCTTCGGACTCGTGAAGATGCTGTGAAGGCCCATGTAATTCCGGTGTCGGCTCTGCTCAGCCACGAAGCCACTGATTTCCTTTTTGACTCTCTTGTGGACGCTGATGACGTCTGGCGGGAAAAGATAAAGCGTTTTTATGATCTCATCATAAATCCCCTGGCGGGTTATCGGGTTCCTATTATTCGTCTGGGGCGCGAAACCGAGATGCGAGCTATAGGCTCCATCTTCAGTAAGGTCAACACACCTGGTCAGCACATGGCTGTTATTGACCTGCTCTCTAGCGTATTTGCTGCCGAAGATCCCTCCTTCCAGCTTCATCAAGACTGGGAGCGCGTGCGCACGGAGCTTCACCGTCACCCCGTTTTGCGCGGTATCCACAGCACGCAGTTCCTGACCGCTTTGTCGTTGCTTGTCAATTCGCGCCGCAAGATGGCGAGCGGTCATCGTTCCGATATTTTGCGCCTAACCTTAGATGACTACCGCAATGCTGTTCAGGAAACAGTGGATGCCTTTGAGAAAGCGGCCACATTCTTGACGCAGCGGTGTATGTTCCAGGCAGATCAGGTTCCTTACACCAAGCAGATTATCCCTTTGGCGGTGATTATTGCCCGGGCCTCCGAACATGGGAATCCCTTGGCTGAGCAGTCCAAGGTGGATCTGTTGAACAGGTGGTGGTGGTCAGGCGTTTTTGGTGAGCTCTACGGTTCTCCGGCTGTCACCACACGCATGGCCTATGACGTGGAGCAAGTTACTGCCTGGCTTGCCGCCGAAGGAACGTCAGTATCCGAGAGCGAACAGTCTGCTAGCGCTGAAGCTAGTGAAGCCCACGGTGCTGAGGGGCAAGAAGGCAGCGATACTGCGCATGGTGACGTTGAGGCCAGAGATTCAGTGTCAACCTCGTCCCGTGACGACGCCCCCGTTGCTTCAGGGAGGGCAGTGGAGCCTAAGACCGTTAGGGATGCGGTATTCCATGAGTCTCGTCTGTTGAGCGTTGATGCTTCCAGCGGGGTCTACAAGGGAATTCTGGCTCTTCTGATGGGGCGAGGGGCTTTGGATTGGAGAAGCTCGGAACCATTTACTGCAGAAACCGTGCGTTCCTTGAAACCAGATTTCAACCGCATTTTCCCGAAAGAATGGTGCCTGTCTCACGGTATTGATCCCGTGTTGTGGAGAAGCATACTCAATCGGACTCCGATGGGAGCGCGTACTCACGACATCATTGGGGATTACTCTCCTCAGCGTTACTTGGCGCGCGTTCAAGCAAAATCACTTCTGGACAATGAGGAGTTTGACCAGGTTCTCGCCAGCCACTGTCTTAACCCTCAGCTGTTGCATGAGGGCAATGCTGTGGAGTTCTTCAATGACCGCCGTGCTCGATTCCTTCGAATGATTGAACACGCCATTGGTAAAGCCGCGGATCACGATGTCAATGATGCTGACCTTTCTGCTGGATACGAAGGTCCTGGAGCCTTTGGAAAGTAAACACCAACGCGCCGCGGATTTGTGGCCTTGTTAGGATTGTGGCGTTGTACTTTGTGATAGCCGGAAAGGACAAGCACGCGTGCATTTCGGTTCCCGATCTTTAATGGCGTTACTCGCCTCAGTATTTCTCTCATCAGGGCTAGTGGCGTGTACGGATTCCCCGAGCACTGAGATTCCCGATACTCTGGAGAAAGCTGCGGCAGCTAACCAAAAACACAAAGTGGCCGATGGCTATCAGGAAACTCCGCAGGTAATCCCAGATGATAATAAGAGTGGCTATGATTCCCTGCGTCGCTTCTTCACAGACTCCGATCAGCTCATTCTTTCAGGGACAGCCCCTCAAGACCAGCTCACCGCTGCCTCTGTGGCTGTCATGACCCGTACTCCTGTGATGGCTTACAGTCTTCGCCTGCACGATTCTGTGGTATCGCTTGTCCGAGATTTGGGCGTTTCCTCCATTGTGACTGTGGGGAATGTGCAGCTCAAGCGGGATATTGAGGGCGTCTCAGTGGCAGCTCTTCCTCAGGATATCTCGCAGCTTAGCGATGCAGTGGGAAAGACGTTAACTCCTCAGCCGGTTCAGAAGCGCAATGAGGCGCCAGGAGCTGTTGCGGCTTTGGAGGGGGATACCTCTCTTGTGCTCACACCTGGGTGGGACGCCTCTGGAAATGGCGTAGGGCAGGCCCAGAAAACCAGTGCTTCCCAAGCCTCCGTCACTGATCAGCTCACCCCTGAGAACAATCCTCAAGCACAGGCGAAGGCTTCCCACGCTTCCGTGTCTTCCGATTCGGTAGCACAGGCTGAGGCGGAGTCTTCGAAGAGCTCTAGAAGCTCTGCAACGCAGAGTCCTGATTCAGGCTCGGTGACAGTTGCTGTCCAGGAGGAAGGTGAAGGGGATAAAGCTCCGATTGTGATTGCCAGTCCTCAGTCTGGGCTGTTAGCCGTGGCCAACGCCCGGGCTTGTGGTGCTCAGGTAAGGATGTTGGATTATCCTGATCCTCGCATTAACGACGTCGCTACGCGAAGTGTGGCAGGTTTGGCAGACAAACCACTTATTGCTTTAGGCAGTCAGTTTGGCTCAGATGCCAGTTTGACTCAGAAGATTCGCTACGCAGAGTCGGACTCGCCCGAGCTTCCCGGTGGAGGGAAATTGGTGTTTCCCGGGCGACGGATGATAGCGTTGTACGGTCACCCGTCAGGTCCTGACCTGGGAGTCATGGGTGAGCAAAATCCCAAGGAATCTGTGGCTCGCGTGGAAAAGTTGGTGGACCAGTATCAGAAGCTCACCTCGGAACCTGTTATCCCAGCTTTTGAAATCATCGGCACCGTGGCATCTGCAGATCCCGGAGTAGACGGCAACTACAGCAATGAGTTCTTGGAAGAAGATTTGGTGGGGTACGTGGATGCCATCACAAAAGCGGGTGGCTATGCGGTCATTG
Source organism: Actinomycetes bacterium (assembly GCA_023432405.1). GTDB lineage: Bacteria > Actinomycetota > Actinomycetes > Mycobacteriales > Mycobacteriaceae > Corynebacterium. The sequence continues at coordinate 56,042 of JAEYUQ010000001.1, forward strand.
ATCTTCAGCCAGGTCGCGGTACGTTCTTGGAACAAGCCAAGCTCTATACAAACCTGCTGAAGCGTCCGAATGTGGGTTTGGCATTGGATGCTGAGTGGAAACTAGGCCCAGAGGATCTTCCTGCTGAGCAGGTAGGGCACGCGGAAGCCTCTGAGATTAATGAGACAATTGACTGGTTAGCCGCCCTGGTCAAGGAGAATAACTTGCCCCAAAAGGCATTTGTTCTTCACCAGTTCCAGGTTCAGATGTTGCGGGATAGGGAAAATATTGACACTGACCGTCCCGAGCTGGCTTATGTTCTTCACGCCGATGGTCACGGTTTTGAAGAGCAAAAAATGGACACCTGGAATGTGCTTCGGCAAGGCCTTTCTCCGAACTACTTTATGGCCTGGAAGAACTTTTACGATGAAGACCAGCCCATGTTCACTCCTGAACAGACATACAAGGTGCAACCTCGCCCCTGGTTTGTCTCTTATCAATAGGGTTCAAGGCAGCCCGTGTGGGGGAAGTTCCTGCCTCTTTTGCACTTTCCCTTAACGAAAAGCCCTGCCTTACTCACGGTTCAGTAGTACTGTGCTTAACACAGTCAGAATTTTACTTAACGCGGAAAGTAGGAGATCTTTCGGTGACTGAGAAGAACAAGCCTGTGGTGCTCATTGCGGATAAGTTGAGTCAGGCCACTGTGGACGTCCTTGGAGATGATGTTGAGGTTCGCTGGGTAGACGGCCCCAATCGTCCAGAGTTGCTTGAAGCCGTAAAAGACGCAGATGCTTTGCTGGTGCGCTCTGCAACGACCGTCGATAAGGAAGTGCTGGAAGCTGCAGAGCACTTGTCCATTGTGGGCCGTGCGGGTGTGGGTCTGGACAATGTGGATATTCCCACCGCCACCGAGCGTGGTGTGATGGTGGTCAATGCTCCTACCTCCAATATCCACTCGGCTGCTGAACACGCCATTGCTTTGATGCTGGCTGTTGCTCGTCAGGTGCCTGCGGCCTACGAGACTCTGCAAGGTGGAGAGTGGAAGCGCTCAAGCTTCAAGGGTGTTGAGCTTTTGGGCAAGACCCTGGGAGTGGTTGGTTTTGGTCATATCGGACAGCTGGTGGCACAGCGCCTGAAAGCCTTTGGCATGGATGTTGTGGCCTATGACCCCTACGCTAATCCTGCTCGTGCCGCACAGCTGGGCGTGGAGCTCGTGGAGATAGATGACCTCATGGGCCGTTCGGACTTTGTTACCGTTCATCTTCCTAAGACCAAGGAAACAATCGGTATGTTCGGGGCAGAGCGTTTTGCCAAGGCCAAGAAAGGACAGATTTTCGTCAATGCCTCCCGTGGTGGGCTGGTGGATGAAGATGCCTTGTATGACGCCCTGAGCACCGGCCAGATTTGGGGAGCCGGTCTGGATGTTTTTGCTGATGAGCCTGTTCGTGGACACAAACTCTTTGAGCTTCCCAACTTTGTAGGCACTCCACACCTCGGGGCTTCTACCACCGAGGCGCAGAACCGTGCCGGTATTGATGTGGCCCACTCCGTGCTGAAAGCCTTGGCTGGGGAGTTTGTTCCCGATGCTGTCAATGTGGACGGTGGCCAGGTGGACGAGGAAGTGGCTCTGTGGCTCAATCTGGCTCGCAAGCTGGGCATTGTGGCCGTGCGTCTGCTGGATAAGGCTCCCGTGGAGGTCAACGTTACCGCTCGTGGGGAGCTTTCCACCGAGGAAATCTCAGTGCTGGGTCTGTCCGCCTTGCGTGGAGTGTTCTCAGAGATTGTGGAGGGTGATGTCACCTTTGTGAACGCTCCGCAAATTGCCGAAGAGCGCGGCACGAAGCTCAACGTTCTGACCGAGACGGAGGCCTTGGCTCACCGCAGTACCTTGGTGGTGTCTGTGGTGGCCGCAGATGGTTCCAAGGCGTCAGCTGTAGGTGCTCTGGTTGGTTTGGAGCCTGTGGAGAAACTGGTTCGCCTCAACCGCCACGGCATTGATTTGCGTGCAGAAAGCTGGAATGTTTTTGCTATCTACAAAGATGTTCCTGGAGCCTTGGGGAAGGCTGGTGGAATTCTGGGCAATGCTGGTATCAACATTGATGCCGCCGCACTGTCCCCGATGAGCGAATCGAACCAGGCCATCCTGGTTCTTCGTATCGGTGAGGAAGCACCTCAAGATGTGCTGGATTCTCTCTCCTCCGAGCTGGAGGCTAAAGTTTTCCAGGTTAACTTCGAGTAACTCATCGCTTCCCACTACCCTTGGTGTAGTGCCATACTCCTACCGACTGCGAACGCTGTGTTTGCCAGCTTCGCCGGAAAGGAGTGTGCAACCCCGCACACAGTGTGCGGGGTTTTTGCTCTAAGGATTCGGTGTGAACAAACTAACTCAGATGCAACAGGCCGCACAGGCTGTTGGCTTGGAACCACAGCTTCAGAAAGATTGTGTGCTCTGTGACTGCGGACTGTTTCTGCTTCGCGCCACTGTGGCCGAGACAGTTCATCTCAGGGCGCAGTGGTCAGCGGAATTGACTGCCGAAGACTATGTGGAGGCAGCTCTTCAGGCTAATAACGCAAACTCTGCTCGTCTATGGCCCGGATGTGAAGTCTCCGATTCCCTGAACGACGTCGCTAGTGTTATTCAGGAGAATCATCCTCTTCTGGCCTACGCCCATGTTCACCATCCAGCTGACGCGACGATGGAGCAGCTCACAGACTGCTGGCGTTCAGGCTTTGCCGCTGGAGTGGAACTCAATGCCCTCTTTGGAGCTGCGTTTCCCACTGCGGCAGCGCAGATCAGGGATGGATCTAGTGAGCTGCCTACTCTCATACCCACCTCAGTACAGCAGCCATCTGAGCTGTATCAGCCGGTTACTCGGCAGCGAGTGGAGTCGTGGTTTGCTGCAAAGGGAGTCACTGAGATTCCCTACGATGAGGACAACGCTATGCTCAATTTCTCCTTCGATGGCACTGGAGTAGACATTGTGCTCAGCGATCCTTTGGTGTTTAACGTTCAGATCAGTGCCCCTGTACCTCCGGAAACCAGCCTGGATGCAGGCACGATCATGCACCTCTGCAACAAGGAGAATGCTCGCTCCACCCTGCCTGTAGCATGTGTTATCCACCACGGTGACGGCTGGTGGGTGACCTCCAAGGTGGTTATGCCGGTGGCTCAAGGTCTTAGCGAGGAGCAATTGGATTCCGCGTTGAGGTTGGGGGTAAGTCGGGCTGCTGGTCAGCTCCGAACCATTATGCATAAGCTCTAGGGTGATACACTCCCTGTCACAGGTTCATCTCATGAGAAAGTGAGTCCATACTATGAAACTTGCAGTTATTGGTGGCGATGGCATCGGGCCAGAGGTGACGACAGAAGCACTCAAAGTTCTGCAGGCGGTGCGTGATGATGTGGAGGTCACGCCGTTCGAGCTAGGTGCTGATCATTACTTGGCAACAGGGGAGATTCTCACTGATGAAGACATAGCTCGTCTGCGTGAGCATGATGCCATTGTGCTGGGTGCTGTCGGAATGCCGGGGAAGGTTGCGCCAGGTATTTTGGAGCGGGGCCTCCTGCTGAAACTGCGCTTTGATTTGGATCATTGTGTGAATCTGCGTCCGGTCAAGTACTACGCCTCCTCCACCTCTCCCTTGTCCCACCCGGAGGGCATTGACTTTGTGGTGGTGCGTGAAGGTACTGAAGGGCTCTATGCAGGCAATGGGGGAGTTCTGCGCAAGGGAACTGAGCAGGAGATTGCCAGTGAAGTGTCTCAGAACACTCGCTTTGGTATTGAGCGCGTGGTACGGGATGCTTTCACGAGAGCTCAACAGCGCCGCAAGCACCTCACCTTGGTACACAAGAAGAATGTGCTGGTGAATGCAGGGGATTTGTGGCAGCGCACCGTGGACGAAGTGGCTCCAGAGTTTCCCGATGTGACAGTAGATTACAACCATATCGACGCCGCTACCATCTATATGGTGACAGATCCCCAGCGCTATGACGTTATTGTCACAGACAACCTTTTCGGGGACATCCTCACTGACTTAGCTGGTGCCATTACTGGCGGGATTGGACTGGCGGCCTCGGGAAGCATTGATGTCAGCGGTAAAAATCCCTCGATGTTTGAGCCTGTTCACGGCTCTGCTCCTGATATTGCTGGAAAGGGAATTGCTGATCCTCGTGCCGCTATTTTGTCAGTGGCGTTGCTGCTTCGTCACGTGGGTGATGACGAGAATGCTGTGCGTATTGAAGAAGCAGTTGCCCATGATGTTGAGACCAACCGGGATGCAGTGCGCACAGTGGAAGTTGGAGACCGCATAGTCGCCGCACTGACACATGAGTGATAGGAAGTAGTGTAAAAAAGAGCCATGCGCATTGCTCGTATTGCAACTCCTGAGGCCTTGACCTTTGCCACAGTGGAATCTGACGGCACTTTCAGAGCTATTGCTGGTCACCCCTTTCAGGAACCTCAGTACACAGGGAAAACCTATACGGCTCAGGATGTGAGGCTTTTAGCCCCAATCCTGCCGAGCAAAATTGTGGCTATGGGGTATAACTACCGAGATCACGTTGCTGATATGGCTCAGCGCACTGCTCCCGTCACACCCCCTAGCCTGTTTTTGATACCGCCCACGGCTGTTATTGGGCCGGGCGCTGCGATTAAAATTCCGGATTTTGCCAAGCAGGTGGAGTTTGAAGCAGAACTGGGACTTGTGATTGGAAAACCTGTGAAGAACGTCAAGAAAGAAGAGTGGCGTTCTGCTGTGTTGGGGTTCACTATTGTCAATGACGTCTCTTCCCGCAGTTTGCAGTTCAGCGACGGGCAGTGGGCGCGTGCGAAAAGTATAGATACTTTCTTGCCCATCGGCCCCTGGATTGAGACGGACGTGGACAAGTTTGATCTGGAGAATCACCCTATCAAGGCTCATCTCACCCATGATGGGCACACGGACACTAAGCAAGATTCCAGTACACGTCACATGATTATGAGTCCAGGGGAGATCATTGAGATGATTTCTGCCTCCATGACTCTTCTGCCTGGAGATGTTATTGCTACTGGATCGCCCGCTGGAAATGCTGAGATGGTACCGGGGGACACCATCACCATTGAGGTTCCTGGGCTTGGAGAACTGACTAATCCAGTGACTCGTGCCTAAAGAGAATGGTGGTTCTAGAGGCCTAGGTTCTAGAGGCCTAGGGCGCGCAGGATTGTTTTCAGCTTTGCGTTTGTCTCCTCCAGCTCAGAGTCTGGGTTGGAGTTCGCCACAATTCCTCCACCTGCCCAAGCCCGGGCCGTTGTGCCGTCTCCAGATACTTCGGCACAGCGGATAGCCACCATATACTCGCCGTCGCCGGTCCTGTCAGACCAACCGACGGCTCCAGAATAGAAGCGCCGAGGGGCTTCTATCTCCTGAATAATGCCCTCTGCCAGTTCAGTGGGGGTACCACAAATGGCAGGGGTGGGGTGGACCCTCAATGCAAGTTCCAAAGCAGTAAGACCTGGATCTTTCAAGGTTCCCACAATAGGAGTAGCAAGATGCCACACCTCATTAGTGCGGGTGAGTTCGGGCCTGTCCGGAACGTTGAGGTGGGTACACAATGGAGCCAGAAGACGGTGTAAATGCTCCACTACATAACGATGTTCTGCTAGGTCTTTTGCTGAGCTGAGAAGCTGTTGTGCAGTCTGGGTATCAACCTCCGGGTCTGAACTTCTCGGCGCTGATCCAGCCAGAGGGTAGGCCGAGACGTTTGGGCCCTGTTTCTTCACTAACACTTCTGGAGAACAGCCCACCAACATGGCACCGGGAACACCACCCGGGGTGAGATCCGCAATGAAGCCGTCCCGGTGATAGGAGGTATCAATGAGACGAGCTGCCACCAATCGTGGATCCACCGGCGTGTCAAAGGTGATGTCCACTGCTCTGGCCAGCACCACCTTGTCAAGGGCGGTGCGCTCTATAGTGCGCACCGCTGCTGCAACTCGCTGTCTGTGTTCCTCAGGGCTAGGCTCAAAACCAGCTACGCGAGCCCGTAACACGGATCCAGGCCCGTGCCGATAATAGGCGTGAGGTTCCAACGTGGCGTCTTCACGGATGATACTTTCCGGAACTGTCAACGCAGCAGGGGAGTTGAGGTCAAAGGGGAGTGCTCCTACCACCATCTGCACGCTGCCCTTGCGTAAAAGGTCAATGGCCTCCTCGGGATCACTGATACCCTGGCGGCTACCCTGTGTGCGAACGGAGCCCGTTCGACGAGATAACAAGAAGTCCGGGGCAGTAGATGGACGATGAGCACATGGGGAGTCAGACACGGCACACCAGTGTACCGGCTACCATAAGGGACATGACTTCAGACGTTCGCGTTCGCTTTTGTCCCTCGCCTACTGGCACTCCACACGTAGGAATGGTGCGCACTGCTCTCTTCAACTGGGCGTATGCACGGCATACCGGGGGAAAACTGATTTTCCGTATCGAAGATACCGATGCTGCTCGGGACTCCGAGGAGTCTTACCAAGCTATTGTTGATTCCCTCACGTGGCTGGGCTTGGATTGGGACGAGGGCGTCGTCAAGGGAGGTCCACATGAACCTTACCGGCAGTCTCAGCGGATGGACATTTACAAAGATGTCCTTCAAAAACTTATCGACGCCGGTGAAGTCTATCCTGCCTATTCCACTGCGCAGGAGGTGGAGGAACGGCATAAGGCGAAAGGTGAGGATCCTAAACTGGGTTATGACAACTTTGACCGTGACCTCACCGAGGAACAACGCGCAGCTTTTGAGGCAGAAGGACGCAAGCCGGTATGGCGCTTGAAGATGCCTCAGAAGGATTGGCGCTGGTATGACCTGGTGCGCGGTGACATGGAGTTTAAAGCTGCCACTCAACCAGATTATGTGGTTGCTCGTTCCACGGGGGATCCGCTCTACACATTGGTTAATCCTGTGGACGACGCCCTCATGGGTATCAATTATGTGTTGCGCGGCGAGGATTTGCTGCCCTCGACGCCGCGACAGTTGGCGCTGTACGAGGCTCTTCAGCGCATTGGGGTGGCCAAGGAAATCCCGCAGTTTGGCCACCTTCCCTTTGTGATGGGCGAGGGTAACAAGAAGCTGTCTAAGCGTGACCCTCAGTCCAATCTGTTTAACCATCGCGACGCTGGGATTATCCCGGAGGGCATGATTAACTACCTAGCTCTTCTGGGGTGGTCCCTCAAGGGAGACCGTGACATTTTTACCCGGGATGAACTAGTGGAGAACTTTGATGTTGCGGATGTCCTAGGTAACCCTGCACGCTTTGACCAGAAGAAGCTGGAGGCCATTAACGCGGATCATATACGCCTTCTGGAGTCTGATGACTTCGAGCAGCGCCTGCGCCAGTATTTGACTGAGTACACAGATTTTCCGGCTGACTATCCTGCGGACAAATTCGCCTTCGCTGCCACCCTTGTGCAAACCCGCATCAAGATGCTGGGAGATGCCTACGATTTGCTGAAGTTCTTGGCCGTGGCAGATGGTGATCTCACTATTGACGAGAAGTCTGCAAAGAAGAACCTCAAAGACGATGCCGTGGAGTATCTCAAGGAAGGCGTGGAGGTCTTAGAGCAGGTATCCACTTGGGACGCAGAGCATATCGAGGCGGCACTGCACACTCGGCTCTTGGATGAGCTGGAGTTCAAACCTCGAAAGGCTTTCGGCGCGCTACGAGTAGCGGTGACGGGGGCTGCGGTGTCTCCACCGCTGTTTGAGTCTATGGAGCTTCTCGGGAAGGAATCCACGCTCGCCAGGATGAAAGCAGCCCAGAAATTTACTCCCTGGAGTCCCGAGACAGCTTCGTAGAGAGTAGCTGTGGAGAAATACTGTAAATCGTGGCTCAACTGACTGGAGAGCCCCACTTATTCCCCTGAACTGGCGATTTGGTTGCTTCAGTGGCTTATGGTTATAGTATTCCTCGTTGTTCACGGCCTGGTAGTGACTGTATTGCCACCCCCAGGGACTGTGTGAGCGATGGCCTATGGTGTAATTGGCAACACAACGGTTTCTGGTACCGTCATTCTAGGTTCGAGTCCTGGTAGGCCAGCAGCGATGTAATCGCTAGTTCTATGCCCCGTTCGTCTAGCGGCCTAGGACGCCGGCCTCTCACGCCGGTAACACGGGTTCAAATCCCGTACGGGGTACAAGGTAATGGCTGGTGCAGAAATGCACCAGCCATTTTTTATTGTGCTGTGGAAAACAGTGAGCCCTAGCTGTCTTTCAGAAACGCCTCCAATTTCTGTGCTCCCTTCACCGCCAGAGGAGTAGCTGGTTCCCCAAAGAGAAGCGGCATGGAGATTATCGTGTTGTTTTTGATCGCGGTAATAGTGTCGGCTCCCGGAAGTGCCCTGACGGTTCCCTCAACGTCTGGCTCATTGGAGTGGAGGATGAGGATGACATCGGGGTTTTTGGCAACCAGTTGTTCTGCACTAATCTCAAAGACTCGTTGGTTTTCATCACCAAATACATTCGTGAGCCCCACGGACTCCACCACCGGGTTAGACATGGAATCTCGTCCGTAGGCGTACAGAGTGCTGCCCGCAGTGCCTGGGTACAGCACTGCTACTGTTTTCCCCTGACCAGCCTGTTGATCTAGTCTTTCTACCTGCTCGGACAAATCTTTCTTCACAGCATCTGCACGATCTTGCACATCAAAAATTGTGGCAAAGAGATCCACTTCCTCATAGACGGTATTCCATGAGGCATCTTTGACCGCACCACAAAACACCGGCTCCATAAACACAGGAATATCGCCCATTGTCTGCGGATTAACGGTGTCGGTTTCCCCAATAACAGCATCCGGGCGCTCAGCCATAACGGCTTCTTTGCTGATCTGGAGATGTCCAGAACTGTTGAGGCGCTCCGAGAGTGTGGGAATCTGGCCGAGTTGTTTATTCACCTCCGCAGAAAAGTACTCCTCGGGAAAGAAGCCTGCCTTTGCAACAACCTTGTCTAAGACACCAAGAGCTGACAGAGCTGGCACGGGAGAGGAGCTTTGAAGGACAACCCTGTGTGGAGCCTCGCTCAAAGTAAAAGTCTTGCCGCAGTTCTCCACTGTATAGCCAGATGCAGTGGAGGTTTCTGTAGGTCCTGTGCAGGCAGCTAGCGTGGTGGCACAGGCAACAGTGACAAGAGTTGCAATGATGTGTTTCATCGACGAAGCCTTTCAAAGTGAAGGTGATGTGGGGTTCGGTGAATACCTACATGGTAAATAGGCTCCAAGATCTCGGGAACCAGAACGTCCTGGGGGCACCCAGAGGCCAGAACGCGACCGTCGGCAAGCAGAAAGACGGTGTCGCAGAACTCTAAAGCCTGGTTGAGGTCATGGAGAACAAGGGTAGTTGAGCCCCTTCGTTGGGCGATGAGGCCAAAGAGCTCTAATTGGTATCTAATGTCCAGGTTGTTGGTAGGTTCATCGAGAAGCAAGTAGGGGGTTTCCTGGATGAGTGCTCGGGCAATCATGACTCTCTGAAGCTCCCCACCAGAAAGCTGTGAAAGAGGGGAACGTGCTTTGACGAGGAGCCCTACATTATCCAGGACCTGAGTGATGAGCTCCTCACGAGAGTCACCGTAGGGGAGGCGACCCAAAGCAGCACATTCAGCAACCGTCATTGCGGGAATTTCTCCGGTGTGTTGGACAACAACTGCCACTTTTCGGGCCAAAGCCTGCCCCCGAAGATGGGTGTACCCGTCGATGGAAATCTCGCCGGAGGTTGGTGTAAGACCACCATAAATGCAGCGCAGAAGGGTTGTTTTGCCTGAACCATTAGGGCCGACGAGACCTACAACCCCCTTGTCGGGAATAGTGACAGACACCGAATGGAGAATGTTTTTAAAACTGAGATTAGTCACCGTAATCATAGGTCGGCTCTCATTCTTCTCACGAGAACCAACAGGAATGGGGCTCCCACTAAAGCTGTGAGGATACCAATAGGAATTTCCTGAGGAGCCACAATAGTGCGAGAAATGATATCCGCCAGCACTAACAGAGTGGCTCCAATGAGCGCCGATACTGGGATGAGATCACGGTGGCGTCCCCCTACTAAGCGCCGAGCAAAATGGGGAACGATAAGGCCCACGAAACCAATAGAACCTGACAAAGCCACCACGGCTGCAACGAGAAGGCAGGACAACACGACAAGGAGTCCTCGCAGACGGTTGGGGTTAATTCCCAGGGTGAGAGCGGCATCATCGCCGATTGTCAGGGCGTCGATACGGGACCCCAGAAACCAGATTCCACAGGTGACAATCACGACAATCCCCACTGTGGCGCCGAGAATAATGCTCCATTGTCCCAGGGCAAGAGAGCCCAGCAGCCAGAACATGACCGAGCGAGCCCCTTCTGCGGTGTCAGAGGCAAAGACTAAGAAACTGGTGGCTGCAGAAAGCGCGTATCCTACGGCGATTCCTGCCATAAGGAGTCTGACTGCTGTGAGTTTTCCTGCTGTTCTGGCCACGGTAAACATGAGCAGAGCGGCAAGCAGAGCACCGATAAAAGCTGACAGCTGAAGGGCAATCTCACTGGCCCCAACTCCTACCCCAAAGAGAATGGTGGCAGCCGCCCCGGTGGAAGCTCCTGAGTTGATGCCCAAGGTGTACGGGTCTGCCAACATATTGCGCACCACAGCCTGAAGAACCGCACCTGCAACGGCAAGGCCAGCACCAACTGCAACGGCCAGGATGAGGCGTGGAGTCCGGATATTCCAGATGATTGTGTCTTGGGTTGTCATGTCTGCAGGTAAGCTGCCAGCGAAAAGCCGATGATGAAATACCGTTAGTACCTCTGAGGGGGAAATCGGTGTAGGGCCTACAAGGAATCCCAGGGTCAGGGCGCCGAGGAGAGCAAGGAGGGAAAGAATACTCCATGCCCACGTGCGCCTACGACGCCGCTGAAACCCCAGAGCATCGGTTGTGGTGTGGGGCAATACTCCTGCTACGGAATCTGAGCGTGGAGTATCTCCAGAGGAACGCCGAGCCCCAAGTATCTTAAGCACGCACATAGGCTAGCAGGGGGCGAAAGAAGATAGTGGTTACAGTTGAGACCATGAGAACAAACAAACTTGTATGCGTGGGACTAGGCCACGTGGGTTCCTATGTTTTAAGTTACGCTATGGAATCGGGACTTTTTGCTGAGATTGCCACCATAGATACCGCACCCGGTGTGGCTTATGGTGAGGCTCTGGATCAAAGCCAATCCACAGGGGTTCCAGGTACTGATTATGTGGATGTTCATGAGGGCACCTATGAGGATTGTGTTGATGCGGACATCATCATTGTTGCTGCGGGTGCTTCTATTCTGCCTGACCCCGAGCATCCGGATCAGCTCCCAGATCGCGCGTCCCTAGCCGCGTTGAGTGCTGGTGTGGTTCAGGACGTCATGAGTAGCATTGTGCAGTACACGCGTGACGCCATCATCATTTTCATTACGAACCCTCTGGACGCCGTGGTGCATCTAGCGCACGAGTTGTCTGACTACCCCGAGGAGAAGTTGTTTGGAACTGGCACCATGCTGGACTCTTCTCGGCTGCGCTGGATTGTCGCTCAGGAACTGGGTATTGATCCCAAGTCGGTGACCGGGTACATGATGGGAGAGCACGGTTTTACGGCGGTTCCGGTTCTGTCTCGTCTTAATGTGCAAGGCGTCTCCTGGGAGGAGTTAGAAACCTGGCACGGCAAGCCACTACCGTCTCCTGAGGACATCCAACAGGCAGTGGTGCAATCTGCTTACGATGTTCTCAACGCAAAGGGGTGGACGAACGCCGGAGTTGCTCGCTCGGCCATCGCTTTGTCCCGAGCGGTTCTTCTCGAGCAGCACTCGGTGCATCCGGTGTGTACCTTGTTGCACGGCGAGTATGGCCTTGACGACGTCTCTCTCTCCATGCCAGCAGAAATCGCGCGGACGGGAATTGTGCGGCGTCTTCCGCCCCGCCTTAATGAATGGGAACTGGAGAAGTTGAGCGAATCTGCGCAGTACATCCGTCAGACTGTGCAGACCATGCGGGCATCCTTACCCCTTAGTTGAACTGGGAAATAATGTTATAACCAGCTGTTTTCAGTGTTCATGGGGGGGTAAACCAGTGAAAACACGGTGGAACTGGGGTTTTTGCTGGTTTTCACGGCTATGGTAGGAGATGTCAGCAAGAAACCGAGCAGAGAGGAGAACGGATGGCAGAACCACTTGGAAGATATGCTGTCTGGCTTCTCACTGTGAAGCGGGCCTAGCCATCATCCGAGATCTCCCCTAGACACAAACAGAGTGCGGGGCAAAGGAGCTTCCCGGGGATAGCCGGACAGTAAGACTTCCAGACCAGCGCGGTTCATGTTTATCTTCGGCCCGGCCTCCACTGTTAAACCGCAGACGTTGCCAGGAGTGAGCATGAACTCCGGTAACGATACTTCTGCTACCGCGTCGGCAAGTTCGACGAGCATGGATCGCGCGAAACATATAACAGCAAGATAAGCCCTGCACCACGAGCTAGGTGCAGGGCATTCCTGTGTAATGGCAGTATCTGAGTGCTGGAGCCAGCACCTCAGGACGTGGCTTTAAAGACCAAGCGAGATGGTGTGAGACGTAGAGCTACGAGTGCTGGCTGGAAGAAAGATCTCGGGAGAGATTCGCAGTAGCAGGATCAACAGCGGGGCTTTTTGTCACGATTTTATAGCCTGCCCACAAGGCGAAGAAGACGGGGATGCCCAGGTACGGCATGAGAATAGCTCCCAGCTGTTCACCTGCCAGAATAGGGCTTACCGCTTGTCCTGCTACCACAATGAAGCACAGCGCCAGTGCCACAATGCCTCCCCAGGGGAAGAGCTTGGTGTGGTAAGGCAAGGATTCAAGCGGAATATGTTGAACCTTGAGAGCCTGACGGAATTTGAGATGGCACCACGATATCCCTAACCAGGTGATAAAGCCAGCGAGGGCAGAAAGCGTGAGAAGGAAGGTGTAGGCCGCGCCGTCTCCTACCAGTGAGGTGATAAAACCAGCCATGCCAATGACCGTGGTTGCGATGAGTGCCCTCAGAGGAACACCATGCTTTGTGACCTTGGCGAAGAATGAGGGAGCTTGGTGGTGGGTGGCCATAGCGTAGAGCATTCGAGTGGAAGCAAAAAGCCCCGAATTTCCCGCTGAGAGAACTGAGGTAAGTATCACGGCGTTCATTAGTGCTGCGGCAAAAGCAACTCCCGCACGATCAAAGACCAAAGTAAAAGGAGACACCGCGATGTTATCTTCAGCGGCGTTAAGAAGGTTGGGGTCTGTATAGGTAATGAGGAAACCAATCACCGCGATGGCGCCGATGTAGAAGATCATGATGCGCCAGAAGACTGTGCGGATAGCACGCGGCAGGGTGGTTTCGGGGTCCTCAGCTTCACCTGCTGCAATACCGATGAGCTCAGTTCCTTGGAAAGAATAGCCTGCCGCCAGGAATACCAGCATGATGCCGGTTGTGCCATTGACAAAGGGGGCGTCGCCAGTGGTCCAATTGGAGAATCCCACAGAGGTGCCGGTGAAGATACCGAAGATCATGGCCACACCTAAAACAATAAAGACGATGACGGTGATGACTTTGATGGCCGCAAACCAGAATTCGCCCTCTCCATAGGCTTGTGAGCTTAAGGCGTTGATGACAAAGATAATGGCCAGGAATGTCACAGACCACACGATTGAGGGGACAGTGGGAAACCAATACTTCATAACCAATGCTGCAGCCACAAGTTCTGCGGCAACGGTGATAGCCCAGTTGAACCAGTAGTTCCATCCGATAGCAAAACCAAAGGACGGAGATACAAAGCGCGATCCATACTCCTGGAAGGAGCCAGCTGTAGGAAGATACGCTGCCATTTCACCCAAAGACTGCATGACGAGGTACACCATGCAGCCGATAAGGGCGTACGCCACCAGAGCACCACCTGGTCCTGCTTGAGAGATGGTGGCACCAGAGGCGACGAACAGGCCTGTACCAATCGCACCTCCGATGGCAATCATATTGAGGTGTCGGGCTTTCAGACCGCGTTTGAGTTCTCCATCGTCCAGCGCTGATATGTTCGGCTGGGTAGAACTGGTGGTCATTGTGACGCCTTTCTCACGAAGCTACGGGGTGATATTCACGAAAGGGTGATATTCACGAGAGTGAACGGCAATGTCATAGAGGGTACCTGTGACAGTAGCCAGATACTGTTACGGGGCTATTGCAAAGTTTGAGTCAACTCTTCAGCGGCAGCAGCAACCTGAGGTCCCCAGGCCTTCGCCTCTGGGCGGGCAAAGCGTTCGGCCAGACCAGACATGGACAACGCTGCGGTGAGTTTTCCGGCGCCGTCGAAAACGGGGGCAGAAATACTGGCGAGTCCTGCTTCTCGTTCCCCATAGGAGTACGCCCACCCCCGGTGGCGTACCTCGGTGAGGGAATCTGCATCAAAGGCGGCAAGCGGGAGGAGTTCCTCTTGAAGCTCCTGGGGGCCGAAGGTGAGGAAAACCTGGGCGGCAGAGCCTGCAGTCAGTGACAGCGTGGTTCCTACGGGAACGAGGTTTTGTAGCCCATAGGCAGGCTCTTTAGCTGCAACACAAATCCGAGAAGTGCCGCTGAGTTGATAGAGTTGAACAGACTCGCTTGTGGCAGTGACCAGTTCATCCATGAGAGGAAGAGCGGCGTCGATAAGGCCGTCCTTGGCTCCCGAGGCCAGTGCTGTGAGTTGAGGGCCGATAGCCCACTTACCGTGGCTGGTGCGGATAAGGAGCCGATGCCCCTCTAAAGCATTGGCGAGACGATGGGCTGTGGCGCGAGGAAGTGAGGTGGCTTCGCAAAGTTCCGCAAGGGAACGAGGTGCTGCCGCCACTGCTGAAAGGATTGCCACCGCGCGGTCAAGAACTTTAATTCCTGAGTCCAGCTTTGGATTATACTGTCCCATGAGGCGGTATTGTAGTCTCATTTTTTGGGAAAAAGTAGTTGGAGAACGACGTAGAGGAGAGTGATTCCGGTGGATCGGGAGTCTCAGGGTCATGGTTTGACACTTGCCGAAAAAGTATGGAATGACCATGTGGTGAAGAAAGGGGAGGACGGTCAGCCGGATCTGCTCTACATAGACCTCCAGCTTCTGCATGAGGTAACCAGTCCTCAGGCCTTTGATGGATTGCGGATGGCCGGGAGGAAGATGCGCCACCCGGAACTGCACCTGGCAACAGAGGACCACAATGTTCCCACGGAGGGGATTACCTCCGGGAACCTTTTAGAGATTACGGATCAGACCTCACGGTTGCAGGTGGAAACCTTGCGTAAGAACTGTGAGGAGTTTGGGGTTCAGCTCTATTCGATGGGCAGTGTGGACCAGGGAATTGTTCATGCAGTAGGACCCCAGATGGGCGCCACTCAGCCTGGCATGACCATTGTGTGCGGAGATTCCCACACCTCTACTCACGGGGCTTTTGGTGCTATGGCCTTTGGTATTGGTACCTCCCAGGTGGAGCACGTGATGGCCACGCAGACCTTGCCTCTGAAACCCTTTAAGACGATGGCCATTGAAGTGACAGGTCAGCTTCAGCCCGGGGTGTCTGCGAAGGATCTTATTTTGGCAATCATTGCCAAAATTGGTACTGGCGGGGGGCAAGGCTACGTTCTGGAGTATCGCGGTGAGGCGATTCGGGCCATGAGCATGGATGAACGCATGACTATCTGCAATATGTCCATCGAGGCAGGTGCTCGGGCTGGAATGATTGCACCAGATCAAACCACCTTCGACTACATACAAGGACGCCCCTTCGCGCCAACAGGCGACAACTGGGACGCAGCTCTGGAGTACTGGAAAACCCTCCACACCGATGACGACGCCCAGTTCGACGTCGTGGTAGAGATTGATGGTGCAGCACTCACACCCTTTGTTACCTGGGGGACAAATCCTGGGCAGGGTGCTCCCTTAGCATCAGAGGTTCCCAGTCCGGAAAGCTATACCGATCCCACCTTGCGGTCGGCGGTGGAGAAGGCTTTGAAGTATATGGATCTTACACCGGGTACACCTCTGCGAGATATTGCTATTGATACTGTTTTCCTTGGTTCTTGCACTAATGGGCGCTTGGATGATCTGCGGGTGGCAGCATCCATTCTCAAGGGGAGAAAGGTAGCTGATAACACCCGTATGCTTGTGGTACCAGCGTCAGCTCGGATTCGTGTGGAAGCCGAGCATGAAGGACTGGACAAGATATTCACGGAGGCTGGCGCCGAATGGCGTACAGCTGGATGTTCGATGTGCCTGGGAATGAATCCAGATCAGTTGGCGCCGGGGGAGCGATCAGCATCGACATCCAACCGAAACTTTGAAGGCCGTCAAGGTCCTGGTGGGCGCACTCACCTAGTATCCCCGGCGGTTGCGGCAGCAACCGCAGTTCTCGGCCACCTGGCAAGTCCGGCAGATCTGTAAAGGAGTGTTAAACATCATGGATAAGTTTGTTACTCACACCGGAGTAGCTGCTCCGCTCAAGCGTTCCAATGTTGATACGGATCAGATCATTCCTGCAGTGTTTCTCAAGAGAGTCACCCGCACTGGATTTGAGGATGCTCTCTTCTATTCCTGGAGGAAGGACCCGGATTTTGTGCTCAACCAGGAGCCTTTTAAGAATGCTTCCATTTTGGTGGCAGGACCCGATTTCGGGACAGGTTCCTCCAGGGAGCACGCCGTGTGGGCGCTGAAGGACTACGGATTTAAAGTAGTACTCTCCCCGCGGTTTGGTGATATTTTCCGTGGTAACTCCGCCAAATCCGGATTGGTAGCCGGATTGGTAGCAGAACCCGACATTGAGGCTCTCTGGAGCGTGCTGGACTCGCAGCCGGGTACGGAAGTCACCGTGGACCTAGAGCATAAGACGGTGACTGCTGGCGAACTTACCGTGTCCTTCGAGATTGATGACGACGTGCGCTGGAGACTCATGGAGGGATTGGACGATATTGGTCTCACCCTTCGCGACGCCCCTGCTATCGACGCCTATGAATCTCAGCGGCCAGCGTACAAACCGACTTTTTAGCCTGCGCTGCAGTCCTTAGGCGCTGCACTTCTTAGGCGGGCGCTGCAGTAAATCCGGCTTCCTCCACAGCGGCGATGATAGCGGCATCGTCAATACTGTCCGCGTCAGTGGATACCTGGAGGACGCCGGTATCTTTGCTTACGCTGTCTACAGTGATGCCGGGTACTTCACTGACTTCTTCTCTCACGGAAGCCTCACAGTGGTTACAGGTCATTCCGGTCACGGTATATGTTGCTGTCATCATGCAGCCCAGCCTAGTCCTTCGTGGGCAAAGCTCACCGAGAGTCCAGACACGAACAGGTAGGGAAACTAGGTAGCGCTTCGGGCACGTTCACCGTAGGGGGAGCGGACTTTCCAAATAATCTGCTCCCGTGAGTAGTCCCTCGTTGAAACTAAGCACCCAGCAACTAGCCTTTTTGGCCCTAATATCGTCGAGTGGGAGCCGGCCACGCGCGGCAAGCCAGCCAATGAGTTCAGGGATGATCTGCCCTTGAGCCACCACCACGGACACTCCGCCCGCATTGACAATCTCCATAAACCTCTTTTGGCTCAGCACCATTGATTCCAACCAACCTCTGTCACCTAAGAGTCTTTCCTGCCGAACCATCAGCCCTAGTGAGTCAGCGAGGGGAGTTGCCGTATCTATACACCGAGTTGGTTCTGCCGAATAGATGGCTGTGGGATGAAAAGTCTGAAGCATGGGTGCCAGACAGATAGCTTGTGCGCGGCCCTTCTTATCCAGCGGCCGCAGATCATCATTGCCCTCCCAGGTATGACGTGCGTGGGCGTGGGCATGACGAACCAGCAGTATCCGAGATGTTGCTGGCAGCTTAAAGCGCTTTTCGGCCTTGTTGAGTACCTGACGGTCAACGTCATAGGAGAGGATATGACGGGCGTCGTCAAGGGAGAGCCAACGGATCTCATCCACCTCATCATTGGGAATGAACTCACCACCAATGACCTTGCCCGTCCAGTAATACACCACCTTGGTGCGTTTCATAACGGGGTAAGTCACGAACCCTAGAAGCTTGCCTAACACCACCTGGTAGCCGGTTTCCTCTAGGATTTCCCTGGCAGCAGTGGTGGGAAGGTTTTCTCCCTCGTCCACCTTCCCCTTGGCCAGAGACCAATCATCGTAGGCCGGGCGGTGGATGACAGCCACTTCAATGCTGCTGAGATCGTGGAGGTTGCCACGCCATAGCACAGCGCCTGCAGCGAAAGTAGGGCGCTTGAATAGGTCCCGCGGCTTGGTAGGTATCTCCTGGTAGCGGCCGGTGACTTCAATGTCATGGCTGGAATCTTTATCGTTTTCGTGCTGTGGGCGATGGGACATATCTCTATTGTTCTCTTTTCCATGAGCAATGGCACCTTCGGCACACGTACCGCTGAGTAGACTCTCCATCTATGGTCAAGGTTGCAGTTATGGGAGCCGGCTCCTGGGGTACCACCCTGGCAAAGGTTTTCGCAGATAACGGGAATTCAGTAACGCTGTGGGCTCGCCGGAGTGAGCTGGTGAACACCATGAAGAGCACTCATCGCAATCCAGACTATCTCCCAGAGATAGACCTTCCCTCGTCTATTTCTTTGACTCACGACGCCCCTCTGGCTCTACAGGATGCCGAGATTGTGGTGGTGGCTGTTCCCTCCCAGACTGTTCGTGAGAATGTTGTGGAGTGGAAGAAGTACTTTCCGCCACACGCCACGCTGGTGAGCATTGCCAAGGGAATCGAGCAAAACACTCTCTATCGCATGAGTCAGGTACTTCAGGAAGTCTCTGGACTCAGCGCTGATCATATTGTGGTGCTTTCTGGGCCTAACTTGGCCAAGGAAATCGCTGCCTCCCAACCAGCAGCCACCGTGATAGCAGGCAGTGATCCTGAGCGTCTAAAAGCTGTTCAAACAGCCATCGGTGCGCCCTATTTCCGCCCGTACACCAATACAGATGTCATTGGTGTGGAATTAGGAGGTGCCTGTAAGAATGTGATTGCCCTGGCTTGTGGTATCGCTTCGGGGATTGGGCTCGGGGAGAACACCGCTGCCACGTTAATTACCAGAGGGCTTGCAGAGATCACTCGCCTGGGAGTGGCTATGGGCGCAGATTCTCGTACTTTTGCGGGATTGGCAGGGCTCGGAGATCTGGTGGCCACCTGTTCCTCACCGCTGTCTCGCAATCGCAGTTTTGGGCATCGCCTGGGGCAGGGAGGCACTATCCAGGACGCTCTAGATGCCACGCACGGTCAAGTAGCGGAGGGTGTTATTTCGTCTAAGTCCATCTACCAGCTGGCTCAACAGCACGGCGTTGAGATGCCGATTACTCAGGCAGTGTATTTGGTGTCCCACAAGAACATGGATGTCACTGAGATGATTGTGGCGTTAATGGGCAGGACAAAGAAGGCAGAATAGTAAAGTCTCCAGGGTGACTAACTCAGCTTCTCAGCGCATTCGTGTGGCAGTGATCTATGGAGGCCGTAGCTCTGAACACAGTGTCTCCTGTATTTCGGCAGGAACTGTTATCGCCCATTTAGATCCCGACACCTATGACGTCATTCCGGTGGGAATTACCCAGTCCGGTCAGTGGACCGTGGGGGAGAGTGATCCAGAAAAGCTCACCGCTCATGGCTCGCAACTTCCTAGCGTGGAACTCAGTGAAGAAATAGTCTTAAGCGTCAACCCTATGCGCCGCGGGGAGTTCCGGCGCCTCGATGGCTCTCTCTACGCCACAGCGGATGTTCTTTTCCCAGTGTTGCACGGATGCTACGGAGAAGACGGCACAATCCAAGGCCTCTTTGAGCTTTCCGGTGTCCCCTATGTGGGAACAGGAGTTTTATCCTCAGCTTGTGGCATGGATAAGGAGTACACCAAGAAACTCATGGTGGCGGCCGGACTTCCTGTCACAGCAGAGGTGATTCTCAGAAACGGTGAACCCCTCACCGAGGAAAAAACTGAGGAACTTCACCAGCTTGGGCTACCTGTGTTTGTCAAGCCTGCTCGTGGCGGTTCTTCCATCGGAATTTCCAAGGTCACGGACTGGGCAGATTTCCCAGCAGCCTATGAGGAGGCCTGCCAGGAAGATACCAAGGTCATTGTGGAGGCGGAAGTTGTTGGCGCCGAGGTAGAGGTGGGTGTTCTTCAGTATCCAGATGGACGGGTTGTGGCTTCTGTACCGGCACTGCTCCAGGGCACGGGTGAATCCGATGAAGGTTTCTACGGTTTTAAAACCAAATACCTTGACGACGTCGTGACGGCCCAGATCCCGGCTCCCCTCAATGCCGCACTGACCGCGGAGATTCAGCGCTTGGCGGTGGACACCTTCCATGCGCTCGATTGCAAAGGCTTAGCGCGAGTAGACTTTTTTGTCACTTCCGAGGGCCCGGTTCTCAACGAGATCAACACTATGCCAGGGCTTACTCCCATCTCTATGTTCCCTCAGGTCTTCGCCTACGAGGGAATCTCCACGGCGGAGCTTTTCGATATTGCCGTAAAGCAGGCATTGACAACGGCTGAGAAAAAGATGTGAAAGAAGCTGTCATAAACCCTCAGCGCTTGTTTTCCGCTGAGGGTTTTAGATTTTCGGTATATCTGCTAGCTGTACTCTTTGAGAACATCGCTGATGGTGACCAAGGTGGAGTCCCCTGCGGAGGTAGGAACGCTGACAGCAAGGTTGACACTGCGGCCGAGGGGATACCACACACCGGCAGTTGTTCCACTGCGCAAGGTAGTGTCCTCAAACCAGGGGACGTCGTTGACTTGGATGAGCTGCGCTCCAGGATGGTATCCGGCTGGGTCAGACACTCCACATCGCAGAACAATGGGCTCTTTGCCTGTACTTGTCCACACCACTGAGTTCTGAGGATTGAGGCCGGAATCCTTTGTCAGGGTGAGCTTCTGATAGTCCTTAATCTCCTTCGGGAGATGAGTGAGGATCTCCTCGCACTGTGGGGCAGACTGAGTGGTGAGAGTACTCAAAGGAGCCTTATTCGGAGAGGGCTGGGCTGCTGGTAGAGCCCGCACAGGTTCAGAAAGATCCTCGAGAATCTCCTCACTATCGGCGTGTGAGGCATCATCAAGGGTCACCGCTACTGCAGGTGTGGTTTTCACGGAATACCACGTTTGCATTGAGGAGCCGGTGGTGTCGTCGAACACCGGCAGCCAGGTCACATTCTCAATCTCCGAGGTTAATGCCACCGTGTTGTACTGCAGTGGCAGTTCCACACCGCAGCGTACCGTCACACGGTTAGAAGGATCATTACTAAACGCTGCTGCCCCAGGAGGAGCCGGATCCACCAACTGACGGCGTGTTAAATCTCCAGCCTTGTCAGGAAGGGCGTCGATAAGGGAAGCACATTCTGGAGAATCGGCCAATGGTGAGTTGAGGGTGTTGAGGGAAATGGGTTCTTGAGCAACTCTGAGTGCAATAAATTTGCTGGCAGCTATGGTTCCCGCCGCCAACGCGATGGCAAGGCCAAGGCATATATAGACAAGCTTGCGGTTAAATGGGTAAGAGTCAGATGAGCTCATGTGCAAAAGTGTAATGGAGGCAACGGGAAAGATGACGTCCACCACTGATCCATTCCTGGCTGAGGTAGGAGAACGGGGAACAATTGCTGCTATTCAACGCATCATTCCTTCTGCACTCAATGGGGATGACGCTGCCGTCCTTCACGACGCCGCTCCGAATTCCAGGACCGTTGTGACCACCGATATGTTGGTGGAGTCTCGTCATTTTCGTTTGGATTGGTCCTCACCCCAACAGATTGGGCGTAAAGCTATTGTTCAGAATTTTGCTGATATTCAGGCTATGGGGGCCAGGCCACTGGCGGCGGTGGTTGCGCTGTCTTTGCCTCCAGAGAGGACACGTCTGAGTTTTATTACAGGACTAGCTCACGGAATGGCAGAAGAACTGGAGCCCTACTCGGCAGAACTGGTGGGCGGTGATGTCACTGCAGGTGACGCCATTGTGATTTCTGTAACCGCCATTGGTGCCTTGGTGGGTAATCTTCCTCCGCTGACCTTGAGGGGCGCTCAGGTTGGGCAGTATGTCATAGCCCACGGGTGTATTGGCTATTCAATGGCTGGATATCAGATTCTTCGCCGTTGCGGACACGACTATCCTGAGCGGTTTACCCCACTGGTAGAGGCTCATCTGACTCCACGTCTTCAACCAGAACGCGGGGTTATCGCTCGTGCCACCGGGGCTACCGCTATGACCGATAACTCGGATGGCTTGTACGTGGATCTCAGTACAGTGGCACGAAGCTCGGAGGTTGGTATTGACCTCCAGGAAGAGGCCTTAGCGCCAGATTCTCTTCTGCAAGAAGCAGGCGAGTTTCTCGGGGAAGATCCCTGGACGTGGATACTTACAGGGGGAGAGGACCACACGCTTATAGCAACCACCAGAACTGAAAAGACCTCCGGTTTTAGAAAGATCGGAACAGTTGTGGAGGGAGCAGGAGTGACACTGAATGGACAGAAGCCACAATTCAGCGACGGATGGACAAGCTTCTAGGATGGCACTATGACTGTCCCACAGAATCAACCGCTGCCGGTTCATCCCTCATGGCAGCCGGTTCTTGCTCCGGTAGCGGATACAGTTCACCAGCTAGGTCAGTTCTTGCGCCAGGAGATTGCTGCAGGGCATGGTTATCTTCCCGCAGGGCACCTTGTGCTACGTGCCTTCAGCTACCCCTTCGAGAGCGTCAAAGTACTCATCGTGGGACAGGATCCGTATCCAACTCCCGGCCACGCCATAGGCCTGAGCTTTGCTACCGCTCCTGGAGTGCGTCCCTTACCCCGAAGTTTGATGAACATTTTTGCGGAGTTGTCTCAGGACCTCTCTGTTCCCGCTCCCACTGACGGTGACCTCACTCCGTGGGCGCAACAAGGCGTAGGACTCTTTAATAGGGTACTGACAGTTCGCCCGGGGAAGCCTGCTTCCCACCGGGGGAGAGGCTGGGAAGAGGTCACCGAGTGCGCGATTCGAGCTCTGGCGAAGCGAGATAAGCCTCTGGTGGCTATCTTGTGGGGCAGAGATGCTCAACAGACCCAAGCTTTTCTGGGGGATACGCCGGTGATTGCCTCCCCACACCCCTCGCCTTTATCCGCGCGCAGCGGGTTCTTCGGTTCACGACCTTTCTCCCGAGCCAATGCACTTCTAGCGCAACAAGGAGCCACACCAATAGATTGGCGGCTGCCATGAGCGACGTCGATAGTGTCAATAGTCCACAACAAGCAATCCAGAATGATGGGCGGGAGAGGGAATTTCTCCTGCGGTGGGTTAGACGAGCTGTATCGCAGCTTCGAGAAGCAGAAGAAAACATCAACCAGCTCAATGTTTTTCCTATTCCTGATGCTGACACAGGCACAAATATGGTCACCACCTTGAGTGCAGCCCTGAGGCACGCAGAGTATGTGAAAGCTTCCGGCATGGCCGAGACCTCTGCAGCGTTAGCTTCCGGCGCGGTGCGCGGTGCTCGAGGGAATTCTGGAATGGCGTTGAGTCAGGTTCTCCGTGCTGTAGCACTTACCTCTGCAACACGAAGCTGGGATGTTCAGGCTGTGGCTCAGTGTCTAGACATGGCTGTGGGTTTTGTCCGAGATGCTATGGCTGAGCCCGTTCCTGGCACTATACTCAGCGTTCTCGAAGCTGCTGCGGAGGCAGCGGCGGCCGCGGTGGAGGCAGCTGGGGCTGATAGCACCCCTGCAGTGACTGAGACAGAAGGTACTGCGGCGGTAGTGGCAGCTGGGGACGCTCTTGCTCAGGTGGTGGAGGAAGCGTTGGCTGCCGCTCGCCTGGCTCTCTCCCGCACCACACAGTGCTTGGATGTCCTGAAACGCGCCGGAGTGGTCGATGCAGGCGGATATGGTCTTGTAGTCATTCTGGAGGCACTTCACGCAGAGCTACGTAACGCGAGAGATACGGACCAGTTGGTTCATGTGGCAGAGCACACTCTGGGCGGGCATACTACTGAATCTACTTCACTGTTAGAGGTCATGTTTACTGCCTGCGGGAATGTGGATAAGCTCAAAAATCTTGTGGAAACCTTAGGCACAAGTTTAGTGATTGCTCCTTTTGAGAAAGAGGACACGGTACGTATTCACATTCATACGGATTCCCCAGGGGAAGTTTTGGAGGCTGCTTATCGCACAACACACGTCAGTGACGTACATATTGAGGCTCTGCCGCCCTCCCAGCATATCCTCATTGCCATCGTCCCTCCGGGGGATCTCTCCCAGGTGTTTGAAGACTCAGGTGCTATCCTGGTCCCGCCAGGGGACGAGGCTCCTCAAAAGATTACGGAGATACTTCGGGGCGTAGATGCAGATGTCCTTTTACAGAGTAACGGTCTGCTCACCAGGATCCAGCTTTACCGGATTTGTGCAGCTCACCCACGTCTTCGAGTTTTACCTACCCCCAACCTTGTAGCAGGAATTGCCGCGCAAGCTGTGTTCGACCCTCACCAACCCCTCAACCTGGTTGCCCTCTCCATGACAGATGCGGCGGCTAGCATGGTCACCAGCACTATTGATTCCTCGCCGGAAGGTTATGTTCTTCACAGTGCAGGAGCTGTAGATGAAACCTTCGCTCAGCTTCACGACGCCGTCACTAATGCTTACCGCCGAATGGCTGTCATGCGTCCGGTTCCCCCAGAATTGCTTACTGTAGTGGTATCTCCAGAGGTTTCGGAATCCCAGGAGGTTACGTACACTCCCGAGACACACAGTGTTTTTGCGGACGCCGACATTATCGCGTACACATCAGAAAATGGGGGGCACTGTGTCCAGATCGGGGTGGAATAAAAGATGCTTGGATTTACCGATAGCCGTTTACTGAGCGACGTCCTTCCTGCTAAGGAGGCACGTGCCATAAAGTCAGCTTTTGGGTACACCACCTGTCAGGAGTTGTTGGAACACTATCCCAGAACCTGGTCTAAACGCGGATCACTTGTTGATCTCAATAGTTCCGAGGCAGGAGAGATAGTGACGTGCGTGGGGAGAATTATCTCTACTCATGAGCGATATACCTCCTCAGGTAAGACCATGTTCACAGCTAAAGTCTCAGACGGCAGCCACCAACTAGACATCGTGTTTTTCAACGCACGCTGGGTGAAGAATATTCTTCACGAAGGAGTTGTGGTGATGCTGTCTGGAAAGCTCAGCTTCTTCAGAGAAAGGGCACAGCTCAGTCACCCGGATTTCATCGTGATTTCCGGAGGCAAGAATGTATCCACCAAGAATCTAAGGGCGCTCCAAGCCTATGGAAATGCGCTGGATATTGATGAACTGTTAAGCGCGCGTGAGTACATTCCTGTGTATCCGGCAACAAAGACAATGGTCAGTTGGCGCATTATGGGAGCCATACACCACGTTTTAGAAACGCTACCTCCGATTCCAGAACCACTTGACGCCTGTCCTGATGGCCTCGTTTCTTTTGATGCGGCATTGCGGGGAATTCATGAACCAGATGAACGCGGCCCTGAACCCTTCATGGAACGCCTAAAATACAACGAAGCTTTGGAACTGGCCTTGGTCATGGCGGTTCGCCGTCATAATGCAGCAGGGTATGTAGCGCCTCAGTGTCAGCCTACAGAAGACGGTCAAAGGGCCAGGTTGCTGGAATCCTTGCCTTTCACGCTTACAAAGAGCCAGAGGGACGTCGTCAAGCAGATTAGTGAGGATTTAGCCAGAAACACGCCGATGGCTCGTCTCCTTGAAGGTGAAGTTGGTTCAGGAAAGACTATAGTGGCACTCATTGCCATGCTTCAGGCTCTGGATGCAGGCCGCCAATGCGCACTATTGGCTCCTACTGAAGTGCTGGCAGCTCAACATGCACGCTCCCTCATGTCTCTAGTGGGGAAGGCAGGGCTTACAACCTCCATTGTGCTTCTCACCGGATCTATGACCCAAGCTCAGAAGAAACGGGCACTCTTGAACGTTGTGTCTGGTCAGGCAGATATTGTGGTGGGGACCCACGCTCTTATTCAAGACACCGTGGAGTTCTTTGACTTGGGGCTTATTATCGTTGATGAGCAACACCGTTTCGGGGTGGAACAAAGAGATCGATTGCGCTCGAAGGGGAGAGAAGGAGTAACTCCCCATCTTCTTGTGATGACGGCAACGCCGATTCCGCGAACAATTGCTATGACAGTATTCGGTGATTTGGAAGTCTCTACTCTGCGAGAGTTACCAGGAGGGCGTAAGCCTATCCAGACGGCGGTGGTGCCTGAGTCTAAACCAGCATGGATGGCCCGGGCGTGGGATCGTATTCGTGAAGAGGTGGAAGCAGGTCACCAAGCGTATGTTGTGTGTCCTCGGATTGAAGGAGAAGGGGGAGTACTCGAGGTATTCAAGCGCCTTAGCACCGATGTTTTCTCTGATCTTTCCCTCGGGCTTTTGCATGGGAAAATGTCAGGCGAGGACAAAGACGCCGCCATGACGGCTTTTGCTTGTGGGCAAATAGATATTTTGGTATCCACCACGGTCGTTGAAGTTGGCGTTGATGTGCCTAATGCAACGCTCAT
The DNA here is from genome assembly GCA_023432405.1 of Actinomycetes bacterium. Classification (GTDB taxonomy): domain Bacteria; phylum Actinomycetota; class Actinomycetes; order Mycobacteriales; family Mycobacteriaceae; genus Corynebacterium. The sequence goes on from JAEYUQ010000001.1 coordinate 82,566, forward strand.
GCTCATTTTGGAGGCAGATATTTTGGGAGTGTCCCAACTCCACCAGCTGAGAGGACGTGTGGGGCGTGGTGGATTCGCCTCATGGTGTTTACTTCACACCCGCTTGCCCCAGGATACGCCCGCTTATCAACGCCTTGTGACAGTGGCTGATATTTCGGACGGATTTACTCTCGCCCAGCTCGATCTGCAGTACCGTCAGGAAGGGGATGTGCTCGGCTCTGCGCAGTCTGGTACAACAAAGACAGTCAAGTTGCTGTCTGTGCTTTCCGATCGGGAGATTATTGAAAGAGCTCATGGTGATGCCTGTGAAATCACAAACCGCAATCCGCAGCTAGCTGCACGGCTGGCTTCAGATATTAATGGCGAGTATTTGGTGAAGTCCTAGGAGAACAGGGTGGGTTTTACACGAATTATTGCTGGTGAGGCTAAGGGAAGAAAACTCCGAGTGCCAGATTCGGGGACCCGCCCTACCTCTGATCGTGCCAGGGAGGGCTTATTTTCCTCTCTGGAAGCACGATTCGGCCTTGCAGGTGCCAGTTTCCTCGATCTGTTTTCTGGCTCCGGCGCTATGGGTTTAGAGGCGGCGTCTCGGGGAGCCTCGCAGGTGGTTCTGGTGGAGTCTGCCAGTGCCGCCACCTCTGTTATTCGCCGCAATGTTGAAACCCTTAACCTTGCTTCTTGTACGGTTGTTGAATCAACGGTGGAGTTGTATCTAGCATCTGCACCCCGTGACTTTTTTGACATCGTGGTAGCAGATCCCCCTTATGCCTATGACGCGATTCCCGATCTGATTACCGCATTGACACCCTGTCTCAAGGACGGCGCAGTGGTGGTCATTGAACGGCACGTAGACTCTCCTGGCACACTGTGGCCTGAAAATTTTGTTCCTACTCAGCAAAAACTCAAGAAGCGAACATACGGTATTGCGCGTATGGATATGGCCGTGTTTCACAGAGAGGATCCAGCATCATGATGGTTGTGTGTCCCGGCAGTTTTGACCCCGTCACCTGGGGCCATGTGGATATTTTCCGTCGTGCGGCACGTCAGTTTGACGAGGTAGTTGTGGCGGTGACGGGCAACCCTCAGAAACCCTCTGGGTGGTTTTCCCTGGAGCAGCGAGTGCAGCTCATTGAGGAAAACCTTTGCGACGTCCCTCATCTCACTGTGGAAATCTGTACTGGTCTTCTGGCTACCTGGGCGAAGCAGCGCGGTGCTACTGCTTTGGTAAAAGGCCTTCGGTCCAGCCATGACTTCGAGCATGAAATGCCTCAGGGAGTAGTCAACCGTCAATTATCCGGGATAGATACCGTGTATTTCATCACTAATCCGGAATATCAGTTTGTTTCTTCCAGCATGGCCAAGGAGGTTGCAAGTCTCAGGGCCCCAGTGGATAGCTTGGTGCCTCCGAACGTGGCTGCTGCTATGGCCCAGTATGTAGATGAGCACTGCGTGTGAGGATTCATGATAGGCGGCATCGGCATTGCCAGATGCAGTAATCACAATGCATTAGAAGAGTATTTATCTCTAATAATTGACTCTGTGCCTGCCGGGAAAGGCCTCGAAAAGCATGAATTCATGAAGAAGCCTGAGGTAAGCAGATAACTCTGTTGACTGCCCACTGCAACTGCGTGAGTGAGCGCAGTGGTAGCACCCCAGGGCAGTGGTTCATTTCAAAATGCTAGACAAGAAATCTTGGGTTCGCTCCTGCTGAGGGTTATCCAGGACATCGTGAGGTGTTCCTTCCTCCACTACTACGCCCCCGTCCATAAATGCCACATGATCGGCAACCTCGTGGGCAAAACCCATTTCATGAGTGACCACGAGCATGGTCATACCTTCATCGGCAAGTTTTTTCATAACTGCAAGCACATCGCCCACAAGTTCCGGATCCAGTGCGGACGTGGGCTCATCGAACAGCATAAGTTTAGGTTTCATGGCAACCGCACGGGCAATTGCTACACGCTGTTGTTGACCGCCAGACAGTTGCGCCGGGTAAGCATCTGCTTTAGAGGCAAGCCCTACCATGTCCAGCAGCGCCTCAGCTTCACTGCGGGCTTGGTCTGTGGGAATCTTCTTGACGTGGATAGGTGCCTCCATGATGTTCTCGAGGACAGTGCGGTGAGGGAACAGATTGAACTGCTGGAACACCATGCCAATATCGGCACGTTGGCGGGCTGCTTGGGATTCTGAAATCTCGTAGAGCTTTCCGTTCTTTTCCTCGTATCCCACCAGGCTTCCATCCACATATAACCGCCCTCCAGAGATCTTTTCCAGGTGGTTGACGCAGCGCAAGAATGTGGACTTGCCGGAGCCAGAAGGGCCAATAAGGCACGCCACCTCTCCCTTTTCCACCGTGAGGTTAATGCCCTTAAGAACGTTAAGCTTGCCGAAATTCTTGCGTACATTGCGGGCTTCAATCATTGGGGTCATGGCTTAGTTCCTCCTATCCACAACGGTGACATTGCGCGGTATTTCCCCCTCAGCATCGGCCATGGCTGCCAATTGGCGACCCGTCAGTTCCCGAGTAGCCCCTCGGGAGTAATAGCGCTCTAAATAGTGCTGGCCCACCATCAACACCGACGTAATTGCCAAATACCACGCTGCAGCCACAAGGAGTAGCGGTACCGGATCAAACAGGGCGTTAGCGATGTCTTGGGAACGTCCATAGAGCTCTAAGGAGTAGGGAACTGCAATAACAAGAGAGGTTGTTTTAAGCAGGGAGATGAACTCATTGCCGGTGGGTGGAATGATAATTCGCATAGCTTGGGGGAGAACAACTCTGGTGGTGGTTTGCCACCAGCTCATTCCCAGAGCCTTCGACGCTTCAGTCTGCCCTTCGGGAACGGCTTGAATTCCGGAACGCACAATCTCAGCCATATAGGCACCTTCATTGAGCCCTAATCCAACGACGGCTAGCAGGAAAGTGTTAGACAAGGCTTCTTCTAAAGAGATCGTGGTGAAGCCCACATTGATGGATTGGTAAATTGCTCCGGCTAAACCCCAAAACACCAGCTGGACGTACACCGGGGTTCCCCGGAAAATCCACAGATAAATCCACGAGACACCCTTGAGCACTGGGTTGGGAGACATACGCATAACTGCTAGTGTCACGCCCAAAAGGAGGCCGAGAGCCATCGAGAGCACCGTGATAGCAATGGTGTGTGCAGCCGCACTCATTATTCGAGTGTCAAAAAGGTATGCCCTAAAGGTGCTCCAACCGTAATTCTCGTTGTGCAGGGCAGAGATGATAAACCAAGCACTCAAAAGCACGAGGATGATGGCTGCGATCCAACGACCAGGGTGGCGCAGCGGGATAGCGTCAATAGAATCAGGAGAATTTTCGCTCATCGTATGTGCCTCCTTGGCAGATCCATCAGTGTGCATAAGGTGTTATCCAAATGGTTTTTCAAAGTGCGAATAGTGTTATGAATCAGGGGTGAGAGTATCGAAGTTCTCAATCGTCTCAGCTGCGGGTTTTTGGTTGATATAGACCTCATCGAGAAGTCCCTCTCGGATATTCCACTGCTCCAAAATGCGTTGATAATCCCCGGTCTTAATGAGGTGATCTAACGCTCCCGCAAGGGCGTCTCGAAGAGGAGAATTCTTTTGAGTGGTAAATCCGTAGGGGGCTGCCATAAACATTGAACCTATGAGTTCAATGTTGCCTTCAGCACGTTCCACCGCCCAGGAAACAACAGGGGAATCTGCAGAATATGCATCGGCTCGACCTAGAACCAGAGCGGTAGCCGCAGCATCTGCAGAGTCATAGGCCAGCAGAGAAATAGGAGGTTTACCAGAAGAAACGCATTCTTCAGATTTAGGAAGGACGTCGTCAGTGTGAGAGACAGTATTGCGCTGAACGGCAACTGTTAAACCACAGGCGTCCTCCGGATTGATGGCGGGGGAACGCCCGGTGTGTTGAGCCCATTGAATTCCCGCGTAGAGAGAATCAACGAAGTCAAAGGTTTTCTGCCGTTCCTCGGTGTCCGTAAATCCGGAACCTCCAAAATCAATGGTTCCTGCCTGAACTGCCGGAAGAATCATGGCGAAATCTTGTTCCACTGGACGTAATTCAAGCCCTAAAACACTGGCTAAGGCCCGGCCCAAATCCACCTCAACCCCGATGATGTTGCCCTGGGCGTCCTTGAACTGAAAGGGAGCAAACGGAGGATTCGTCCCCATCGTGAGATAGCCCTTCTGGGCGAGAGATTCAGGAACCAAAGCAGCAAGAGAATCCACTTTCTCGGGGCGGATGTCCTGCCATCCTTCCGGATGACCCTGCTCCTCATGGGTGACGCAGCCGGTCACACAGAGCGCAACGCTCATTACCAGAGAGGCGACCGCAGTGGACGCAGAGGAAAGATGCATAGGAGCAAGTGTAGCGGTCTATAGCCAATGGCCACCCACTGAGCTTGGTGCTTCAGTGAGGTGGCCACTAGAAGGGAGCCGGTGACACCAGCCAGTGATGGTTAGTTCTCCTCGGGAATCATCGAGATAGCACCGCAGGGACATTCCTCGGCGCATATGCCACAGCCCTTGCAGTAGTCATACTTAAACTCAAACTCTGCTACCCCCAGCTTGGTGATTGCATTGTCGGGACATACGCCGAAGCAGTTATCGCATCCAAAGCAGTTACCGCAACTCATACAGCGACGCGCCTCTAGGAGAGCTGACTGAGCATCTAGCCCCAAAACAACCTCATCAAAGTTGTCAGAGCGCCTAATAGCGTCAAGCTTTGGACGAACCTGATGAGGAGCTTCCGTGTAGTACCAGGTAGTCATGCGATCGAGGGTGGCATCTGCGGGAATCGGGTCGTGAACAAAAGGCTCTCCGCGTAGGTAGCCGTCTATATTGCGCGCAGCCTTTTTGCCGTGGCCAATAGCAACAGTGACGTTCTTTTCACCGGGGGTCATGTCGCCTCCAGCAAAGACACCCTCATGGCCTGTCATCATGTTGTCATCCACAATGGCCACACCGCGTTCAATCTCGATGGCTGGGTCATCTTCAAAGAGTGACAAGTCTGACTTCTGGCCCACGGCCATCACTAGTGAATCAGCGTCCAAGTCTTCATACTCGCCTGTTGGAGTGAGATTACCATCGGCATCCATGGCCATCTTTTCAATCTTGACCGTGCCTTGATCAACACGGTTCACAGTAGATAGCCACCTCATTGTGATGCCCTCTTCAGTGGCTTCCATAACTTCTGAATCATGGGCAGGCATCTTTTCCCGGGTGCGGCGGTACAAGATCACTGATTCTGTAGCGCCCAGGCGCTTTGCGGTTCGTGCGGCATCCACGGCAGTATTTCCGCCACCGTAGACCACCACGCGACGCCCCAGCAAGGGTTTCTCCTCGGCGTCCTCAGGAGCATCGTGCAACAAATCGACGGCGTTGACAATTTCCGAGGCTGTCCCTGACGGGATGTTAATGTTTCGCCCAATATCTGCACCGACAGCGGTGAAGATGGCATCGAATTCATCGGTGAGGCCCTTTAAGGTTTCTACCTTGGTCTTCATCTCAAAGACGACACCGAGATCCTTAATTCTCTGAATTTCGGCATCCAAAATCTTCCGAGGAAGGCGATAGGTAGGGATGCCATAGCGCATCATGCCGCCGGGTTCTTCACCCTGGTCTCTAATAACAACCTGATGTCCCATGCGCGCCAAGTGATAGGCGGCTGATAACCCAGAGGGGCCAGCTCCAATAACCAGCACTTTCTTTCCAGTTGGTGGCAAGAGCGGTTCTACACGCCAACCCTTTTCAATGGCAGTGTCTCCCAGGAACCGCTCTATGGCGTTAATACCTACCGCTTGATCCACCTGCGCCCGGT
>JAEYUQ010000019.1 GCA_023432405.1 Actinomycetes bacterium
TTGTGCACGCTGATGGTACTGCCCCTGGGAGGGGGTGGGAGAGTAGGTTGCCGCCAACATTACAACTTCATTACTTCACGTGTGTGGCCCTAGGCTACGCCCCCCGGTTATCCACCGGCACCCCCCCCACAACAAAAAGGGAGGGGTCAAGGGGCGCAGCCTAGGGCCACACCCATAAAACACCCACACCACACACCCCAACAAGCCGACTACGTCACTCTTCTTCTAAGGGGATTTGTTGTCAGTAACATATCTCTAGCCTCCCCGGTATTCTGGTATTCGTATTTTGATAAAAATTGTGTGATGTGCTGGGTGGTTTGAATCTTGTTGGGTGATTCTCATAGTGTCGGTACTTCTGGTGAAATTGGCGGGCGCCATCTGAGGCGTGGCGAGAATGCTCCCGAAGGGGCTTCTTCTCAGGTATCAGTTCGTGATTTGTTCTCACGAATGGGATACCCCGAGGGAACAGAGGAGTTTCCGGAGTCAGGAGATTCTTTCTTCGTTGACTCTTCTGAACAGGAATATCCGATCACTGCAGCCCGCCCTGCTTCGCATGATTCAAACATTTCTCGGCGTCAGTTCAGCTTGTCTCATATACCCCTTAACGACGCCGCGGCGTATGCGCGAGGTGTCGTCAAACTCTATGGCGAGGGTGAGACCCTTGTAGTGGCTCTCGATGGTGTCGATATTGAATTCGAACGAGCTCAGTTCACGGCCATCATGGGGCCGTCAGGGTCAGGCAAGTCCACTCTCATGCACTGCATGGCCGGTCTGGATTCAGTCACCGACGGCTCCGTATTCATCGGGGATACCGAGGTCTCAGCTCTCAGCGAGAAACAAACTACATCCCTGCGGCGAGATCGCCTTGGTTTCATTTTTCAATCTTTTAATTTGGTCCCCACACTCACCGCAGCCGAAAACATCACACTTCCCTTGGACATCGCAGGCAGGCCGGTTGATAGGAGCTGGTTTGATGAAATCACCGAGCGTCTTGGCTTGACTGCCAGGCTTCGGCATCGTCCTGCTGAGCTTTCAGGCGGTCAACAGCAGCGGGTTGCCTGTGCCCGTGCTCTTCTTGCTAAGCCAGATATTGTCTTTGCAGATGAGCCAACTGGAAATCTGGACTCCAACTCTTCATCTCAGGTTTTGTCCATACTGCGGCAATCTGTGGATGATGATGGTCAAACAGTGGTTATTGTCACTCATGATCCTGCAGCTGCTGTTTATGCTGACCGAGTGGTTTTTCTGGCCGACGGGCGCATCGTCAATGAGGTGTTCAATCCTGCTATCGAAGACATAATTTCTGTCATGGTTACCATCGAGGAAGAATGACACCGCCTGACTATGGACTCTTCATCTAGCACAAACTCAACCACCGTCATGGCTTTTGAGCCGTCACCTTCTTCCCGTAGATCTTCTCTATCTACCCTCCGCAGAATCAGTGTGCGCACTGTAGTGAGCCATAAAGTTCGTCTCGCTTTAACGGTGTTGGCAGTAGTTTTAGGCACAGCCTTTATCTCGGGAGCATTCATGTTTACAGCAATGCTCTCTTCCACATTTGATGTTGCAGTGGCCTCAAACTATCAGGGGGCTCAAGCGGTTGTTCTCAACGTGACTCCCGAACAACGCCTTCGTATTTCCCAAGCCCCCGGAGTTACTGCTACCCATATCAGAGACACCACCCCAATTGTTATAGCTGACCAGGCTGACACTCCTCTTCAAACTCGAGGTATGCCTACCTTTGCTCTGGCTTGGCCTGGCGGGAACAATCAGATTGGTTCTCAGGAGCGCATTATCGACGGAGAAGCACCATCTCGTCCTGATGAGGTAGCCGTTGAAGCTCAGGCTGCACAGAAATTTGGATTAGCGGTTGGACACAAACTCACCGTTATTGATCCTCATGCCAAGCATCACGTTGTTATCTCTGGGATTTCAACCTCGGATAACGAACAAGCGTCGATGGGAGTAGTGAGGATTCGTGTTCCAGAAGAAACCTACCTTCGGGATTATCTCACCGCTGCGCCCATTCAAAAGCTCTTGGTAACAGGCCACGGGACAGATCAGGAGGTTGTGGAGGCTGTTCGAGCAATAGATCCTCAGTTGAAGGTGGAGCTTGCCAGTGACCTCACACAGCGCACAACGGAATCCATGAAGTCGGTGTTGAGTTTCATCAACTATTTTTTGGTGGCTTTCGGCCTGGTTGGTCTCTTAGTAGGCACTTTTATGATTGCCAACACTTTCGCCATGATTGTGGCTCTTCGTACCCGTGAATTTGCACTATTGCGCGCTGTTGGCACAAGTTCTCTCCAATTGACGGCCTCTGTAGTTTTTGAAGCAATTGTCGTAGGGTTGCTTGGTTCAGGACTGGGAGTTCTTGCCGGTATTGGTTTGGTAGTTCTCATTCGCTGGGGGATGAATCTTATGGGAATGCCTATCCCCTCGGCATCACTGGGGTTGACCGCTCAGGCCATCGTGATACCTATTGTGCTGGGAGTTTTTGTCACTGTTGTGTCGGCGTGGATGCCTGCACGCAAGGCAGGCTCCACCCGCCCCGTCGAAGCGTTGCGATCTACTGAAACTGCCACGCAAACACCTCTACTGAGCCGAACGGCAGCCGGAATAGTTTTCCTCGTGATGGGCTGTGCCGTCAGTATCTGGGCAGTCTGTGCAGGGGATTGGCGTACATCTGCTCGAGCTGAACTTATTGGTTTGGGGGCAGTGGAGATCATTGCTGGATTCTTTCTGGCAGGGCCTGCACTATCAATCCCCTTGGTTCCCTCAGTGGGACGCATCATTGGTGCGCCTTTCCGCGCCGTCGGTAAGTTAGCAGCAACAAATTCCCGCCGAAATCCGCGAAGAACTTCGGCAACGGCATTTGCGCTGACGCTGGGGGTGGCTTTAGTAACACTCATCGGGATGTTGGGTGCCACTATGAAAGCATCCATCGCTGATCTCATAGAGAACAATGTCACTGCAGATTTTGTTCTGGAAGGCCCTGGAAATGGGGAATTTCCGGTTCCTACAGATGCTATCGCAGCTGTGAAGGAGGTTGAGGGGATTGAGAGCACCATGCAGGTTTCCCTGGCGCCTGTCACATTTGATCCTCTTGCGCCCATTACAGTGGCTTTACGCGCTTACGACGCCGATGTTTCCACTATGTACTCGATCAGTGTTGCGGAAGGCTCGGCTGATCTTAGCCAGCCGGACTCCTTCATGGCATCTCGAACTCTTGCCACTCAGCACGGCTGGACCTTAGGAAGTACGGCAACCATTTTCAGTACCGTAGGGGATGCTTCCAAAGAAGTTCATCTCATCGGCATTTTTGAGGATGACCCCGTTTTCGGAGAAGCCGTGATGAGTTCTTCTGCCCTCAACGGCCTGCTACCGCCACGCAGCCAGGATGCTCTCGCAGTAGCTGTTCGTGCTTCGGAGGGAGTTGACCTCACCCAGCTTCGCAGCAATCTTGAACAAGCAGTGAAGCCTTATCTGGTGGTTCAGGTGAAAAGCTCGGATGAGGTTGCAAATCAAACGGCGCAATTGATTGACCAGATGCTGTATATACTCTATGCACTCCTGGCATTGGCAGTGTTCATCGCTATTTTAGGGATTGTGAACACCCTGACACTCAACGTCATTGAGCGTCGCCAGGAAATAGGAATGTTGCGTGCAGTAGGAGCCTACAGACGTCAGATTCGTACCATGATCACCTTAGAGGCTGTTCAGGTGTCAGTATTTGGGGTATTCAGCGGAATCCTCATCGGACTGTTTTTGGGGTGGTGTTTCCTGACAGTCTTGTCCACGGAGGGCTTGGAGCAACTGACCGTTCCCTGGAGTCAACTTGGACTTATGCTTGTAGGTTCTCTAGGAGTAGGGGTAGTGGCCGCCCTCTGGCCTGCCCACCGTGCCGCAGCAACTGCACCCTTGGAAGCAATAGCCGGGGAGTAGTGCCGCGCAGTAGTGCCTTTTCTGTATGTCCGCGGGACGTCAGCCCCGTCTGGGGACAGTTCCTCATGACGTCCCTTTCCGTAGACACTATCTTCCCTAAGTGTGTGCAGATTCGTCTGAAGCGGAGAACAATAGAAGCCGAGCAGAGTGAAGTTGGATTGATTGTAAGTAACCCAAGGAGCATTTCTGATGGCACTTCATTCCCGTGCAGGTCAGCCCGCACGTCCGGAAGATCTCATTGACATCGCGGAACTGGTAACCGCGTACTACACCCGCACTCCAGATGTGACACATCCAGATCAGGCAGTAGCTTTTGGCACATCGGGACACCGTGGTAGCGCTATGGATACAGCGTTTAATGAGGCGCATATCCTCTCCATCACGCAGGCTATTGTGGAGTACCGCCGTGGGCAGAATATCAGCGGGCCTCTTTATATAGGGCGTGATACCCATGCTCTGTCTGAGCCAGCAATGATTTCTGCCCTTGAGGTGCTACTAGCTAACGACGTCGTGGTACTCGTGGATGCTGCAGGGCGTTACACCCCCACCCCGGCTGTGTCTCATGCCATACTGCGCCATAATGCAGCGTTGCCGGGAGGTGTGACTGGAACTGATCCTCAGCGTGCCGACGGTATTGTCATCACTCCTTCTCACAATCCTCCTCGTGACGGCGGCTTTAAATACAACCCGCCACACGGCGGGCCCGCAGATACCACTGCTACCGATTGGATTGCTCGGCGTGCCAATGAACTTTTAGCTCAAGGGCTAGAAGGGGTCAAACGTGTTCCCGTGTCAGGCGTTCTGGATGAGCGGGCAGAAAAGTTTGATTATCTGCGTAACTATGTGGATGACCTTGGCAGTGTGGTGGATCTGGATGCTATTAAGGCGTCTGGGCTGCGGATTGGCGCAGATCCTATGGGTGGCGCGTCAGTGGATTATTGGGGTGCTATTGCAGAAACTTATGGGTTAGCGCTGGAAGTTGTGAATCCGTTGGTAGATGCTACGTGGCGCTTTATGACTTTAGATTCTGACGGACAAATACGGATGGATTGCTCCTCCCCGTATTCTATGGCGTCGCTCGTTCACAACAGGGATAAGTACGACATTGCCACTGGCAATGATGCAGATTCTGACCGTCACGGAATAGTTACTCCTGATGCAGGGTTGATGAATCCGAATCACTATCTGGCTGTTGCCATCGAGTATCTGTTTACACACCGCAGCACCTGGGGCAGCAGCACTGCTGTAGGTAAGACGCTTGTCTCCTCCTCCATGATTGATCGAGTTGTTGCTGACCTTGGACGTCGTTTGGTGGAGGTTCCCGTGGGCTTCAAATGGTTTGTCCCTGGCCTTATCGACGGCTCTGTTGGTTTCGGTGGTGAGGAATCTGCGGGTGCATCTTTCCTCAGGAAGGATGGCTCGGTGTGGTCTACGGATAAGGATGGCTTGATTCTTAATCTGTTGGCCGCAGAGATTACTGCTGTAACAGGGAAAACTCCTTCCCAGCGATATGCAGAACTGGCAGAGAAGTTTGGGTCCCCCACCTATGCGCGCACTGATGCCCCCGCTAACCGTGAGCAGAAGGCGTTGCTGAAGGCGTTGAGTCCTCAGCAGGTTACAGCCAGCACGCTGGCGGGAGAAGCGATCGTCGATAAGCTCACAACGGCGCCTGGGAATGGGGCCGCGATAGGTGGGCTCAAGGTTGTTACGGACCATGCCTGGTTTGCTGCTCGTCCCTCAGGAACAGAGGATAAGTACAAGATTTACGCAGAGTCTTTCAAGGGTAAGGAGCATTTAGCACGGGTGCAGGAGGAAGCCCAGGAGTTGGTGACTGCGGTGCTGAAAGGTTAGCTGTTAGGCTTGGCTACGTGAGTTCAACAGCAGACGTAGTAAGAGAGAATGATCATCGGAGGTTTCCTGAGGGCCAATCCTCGGGAAGCCGCAGAGGTATTCTGTGGGATGTTATAAGTCTGCTGTGTCGGCTGGGTGTGGCGGCTGTGTGGCTTGTCGCGGGGGTGGTCAAAACTCAGGATCGTCTTTTAACTATTCAGTCTGTGGCCAGTTATGAGATCCTGAGTCCCAGCTTGACTCGCTTTGTCGGTATGTGGATTGGACCCCTGGAGATTATTCTGGGTTTGTTCATCCTCTTTGGTGTGTTTCTGAGATTTTCAGCGCTGCTCAGCGCCATTATCCTGGGTATCTACATTGTTGCCATCGTCTCGGCATGGGACCGGGGTCTTACTATTGATTGCGGCTGTTTTAGTGCAGGTGGCTTTGATCCGACCGTGACAGGGTGGAATTACCTGGGGGATATCTTGAGAGATCTTGGGTATATTGTGATGTCGTTGTGGACAGTGAAGTGGCCTTTTAGAAAATTTGCCATCTATGCTTGAGCCGCACGTGTGGAATCCGAAAGAGAGTAACTGTGGGTAGTAAAGACTCAACAAAGAAGTCGAGCAGCGTTAAAGCTCTCGAAAACTCCTCTTCTGACGGCGTCAGCCGTGGTTTTTGGTGGGCAATACTGGCGGTACTGGTTATCGCAGTTGTTGTGGTGGGCTACATCTGGTGGGATGGCAAGCGTGCCGCCGAAGAGAAACTAGCTCAGTTCCCCCAAGAGGACACCTCCATGACTGTAGCCTACGAAGACTCTTCCAAAGCGGTCCTCCTTTCGAGCCCGGAGACCTCCAAGGATGCGCCAACCATTGATTTCTGGGAGGATTTTTCCTGCCCTCATTGCGCTCAGCTTGCTATTACCTCAGATGCTTCCATTAAGAAGGCTATCGAGGCGGGTGACCTTAAACTTCGGATTCACACCATGCACTTTATGGATCGCCAGAATCAAGGTGTTCAATCCACCAACGCAGGCCAGACAGTTTTTGCCGTAGCAAAGTCCGGCAATGCCAAGGCATATTGGAATCTTCGTTCAATGTTCATGCAAGAACAGCAGAATCTGTTTGATTGGACGCTCGATCAATTTGCCACTGCAGCCAAGGTTTTCGGTGTTGACGCAGACACCGTCAACACCATCAAGGATGGTGTTGAGCAAGATGCCTTTATCGCAGCCGCTGAAATAGGTTTTCAAACCTTAACGGATCTTTCACAAGATGGGGATAAAGTTGGAACTCCTGCCGCCTTTATCGGTAAAGAACGTATAGACCTTGCCAATCCGGAGTGGGTTGACACTGCGCTCAAGACCGTCAAGGAGAAGGGCTCTTCTCAGGCTGATAAGGAAAACTCTAAGGCTAAGGATTCTCAGGATAAGAACTGAGAATCTGTGTGGCCGGCTGCACGGTGGTGAGATTGTCCCGCTGACATTTGGCTTACTCCGGACCGTATCTATTCGCCGTCTAGCTGGCAGTTAGTGTGCCCGAGCTTGTGTAGCTCGGGCATTGTTGTCGATGCCGTTGGTGGAACTTTGCCCGGCTCCGCTTGTCTCAGCCATAATTTCCGTGTCGGCAGGTATTTTTAGACGGTAACCAACTTTTGACGTAAGTACATCATCGAAACTCCCTGAGAGAGGGCTGCTGTGAATTCATTCAATTACCAGGGTGCAGATAACCAGTCTTTGTCTGCTTTGCAGTTGTTGAGCGGCAGTGTCCTGATTCAGTGGAAGAAGAAGCAGGTTGATGGCGCTATTGCTGTAGGAGACCGCTTTTGGGATGCCTTACAACAACACAGTAAGGCTGAAATTCAGCAAGCTATGCCAGAGGTTCTCCGCACGCCCAAACTTGTTGCAATAGCAGCTAACATTTTGCGTCGTCCTGATGTGGCCCGGTTGTGGCTGGATCGCATTGTAGCGTTGGATGGCCCCCAAGCTACGGATCATGAACGCAGTGACCAGGGGTTCCTTTACGGCACGATTGCCTTTGAGGAAGGGCGTTTCGATGAGGCATATAACTACTTCAAGGCGTCCTACAGTTTTGAGGGAGAAGATGCTTTCAAGGGTTTCCCGCGCTGGTATTGGACGTTTTTCTCTCGGCGAGAGGAACTTTTCACAGACGATCTCTTAGAAGCATTAATTGGTAACTCTGGTGAAAAGCAGCAGCAGGCTCAGCAAGAGGCTGTCCGTGCGCAACAAGCTCAGTTCCTCCAGCAAGCTCAGCAGATGGCTGGTGGTGCTGGAGATACTGCCGGACCTCAGCACTTCCCCGTGGTCCAGATGAATCAGCAGGGTCAGCCTGTCCAAGGAGGTCCACAGGTGGGCCAGATGGAAGGAAGAAATCAGCAGACTGTTCCCCCCGTGAATAATGGTCAGTTCGCCCAGGTGCAGCCAAGTTTTGGAGCCCAGGGTGGCTCCGCTATCAATAACTCTCAGCTTTCTCAGGGAGCGGGCCTAGGGCGCGAAGCTCAGGGATTGCAGCCGCAGGATCCGATACAAAATCCACAGTTCATGCACGTGCAGCAACATCCCATCCAGCAGATTCCACAGATGCCTCAGTTTGCACCGATGGCTGGCAGCCCCTATCCGCAGCAGGGTCAGCAGGGAGGGGATCAGGCATCACAAAATCAGCAGCAGGGTTCACTGTCCGCCTATAGTTCTCAGGTGCCACAGAATCAGCAGTGGCAGCAAGGTCAGCAATGGCAGTCAGTGCAGCAGGCGGGGCTGAGGACTCAGCACAATGGGCACCAGCCGATGAACCAAGAGGCACCCCTTGGGGCCTTTGGGGCCGAGAACAGCAGACTGGCGTATCCAGATCAGGGGGCTCAGGCTCCCCAACCCCAGATGCCAGCAGGCTCTGTTTCTGACAAGGGAAATGTATCGGAAGCGCCAGTATCTGAAGGTGAGGGGGAGAAGCGGTTTACTGGAGGAGAAACCAGTGTGGTGAAAAGGCCTGAGAAGCTCAAGAGCCAGCCGGTTGATCCTGTTGATGCTTTGGGTGAAAAAGGCTCTGCTCTCTATGGAGAGGGAAATGTTATTGGAGCCGTCGCCATGTGGCAGCAGGCTCTCAATTTGATGCCGAAAGATGACTCTCGTGCATGGTGGTTCTATACATCTCTGGCGGACGGGCATATTCAACTCAAGGAATACAAAGAAGCATGGGAGGCTACCACCGAGGCTATGAAGGCCGGTGCAGAAAGTAGCGCACTGGCATGGTATTGCCGCGGCGTCGCCCAGTATGAGCTTGGAGGCCACCAGGACGCTATGGGCTCCTTGAAGACGGCCTATTCCCTCGGAGGGGCGGAACTCTTCGCCGTTGGTGGTGAGAAGTATCTGACCTTCCTCAAAGACAACGCCGCCATATAAAACCCTCCTACCAGCTGATTTGGAGTTAAGAAAGCTCCCGTGTACCTTTGAGTGAGTCGCAAGAAAGTGACTCTGGGGCTATGGCGCAGCTGGTAGCGCATCACACTGGCAGTGTGGGGGTCACGGGTTCGAATCCCGTTAGCTCCACCAGAAACAATGATTACCTGTCTATATGCTCGGGGCGAAGAAATAGGTCAGGTATGGGGGATAAATTCAGCTTTTATCGGGCCTATTCCTCCGTCTCGTGGTTGTATTCCTTAATCGGGGTTAGGTACCACCTTGAGAGCGCGGAACCTGTTGAGGGCTGCCATGATCTCCTGAAGCCTGGGTTGAGCCAGATGCCCAGGGTGCTTATCGCTGTCAAGACCCGCTTCCAGAGCCTGCTGCACCAGATTCACGAGTGAAGTACGTCCATCAGGATGTATGCGGTTGATGTAACGAGCAATCGCCTCCGTTTGGGAGGAATCAACTATCTGGTTGAGCGCAGACAGGTCAATGGTCTCCTTTCCATACTGGATGCTGTGGAGCCCTCGTGAACGAGGGGGTTTAGGAGCATGGGGCAGCGGCATGATGATTCTCGGTGTGGGGAGTTTGAAACGCCCTTGTCCGGCGCAGTCCCCAGATGATTCGGATTGTGCCCAGCCCTCATGTGGTGTCCTGCGAACAACCTCACGGGCAGCCTCTGTGACATCCGCAGCCCGGTATTCGTCCATGAGAATAACCGTGTCAGCAACGTCCAGGAAAGATCCAGACACCACCACAGTGGAAATTCCGCAATCCTCCCAGAGGCGACGTACCCGAGTGATGAGTGGGGAAATCGTCTCGTGAGGAACCAAACTACGCAGCCGAGGCTCCGATACCATGAAATTTGTTGCTGAGGTATCTTCATCAATAATTAAGACTGATGCCTGAGCTTCTAGAGCCTCCATGAGAGCCGCAGCCTGAGAGGTTGAGCCTGAGGCATTCGCAGTACTAAAAGCCGTGGTGTCCACTGCCAGACCAGTGATGAACGGCGAAATGTCCACACCTGCCACTGCACGTCCATCTTCGGCCCGCAGTGCAACGGCGTCGCCACGGGTAATCACGAATTCCCGGCCGTCACCGGCCACATGGTTATAAACGCCCTCTTGGAGTGCAGTCAGCAGCGTGGACTTCCCGTGATACCCACCACCGATGATGAGGGTGACTCCCTGAGGAACGCCCATGCCCTGAAGTTTTTTCCCCGAGGGGAGAGTGAGAGAGTGAAGGAGGGTGTCGGGGGAGTCGAAGGGAATGGCGCCGCTGAGCGGGGTATCCGTGTTTCCCGATGTCCTGGGTAAGATGGCGCCGTTGGCAACGAAGGCCACCAGCCCTTGATCCAATAACCAGTGACGGATGTATTCCTGGTCCTCCCACAAGGCAATAGCAGCGTCAATATCGGCTTGAGGAAAGTCCAGGCTATCGAGAGCCTCTGGAAGATCATCGCAGATGAGGTGGGCTGCCTGCCGTCCCAGTATTCGACGTCCACGTGCGGGAAGCTGGATTTCTAGACGGATACGCCCATCCTCAGTAACCGCAGCTCGAGGTAGAACTGTTTGTCCTGGGGTGTCGATGAAGATTCCGCGTGGCAACTGTATGCGGCGGGCGAGAAGATCTCGAGCAGCAACTGTGGTGAGGGCGTTTTGGACTCGACCTTGGGGGAGGTAAACCGTCACCCGAGAGGGTGGCGCGTAGGGGTCAGCTTGGATATGGTCGAAGCGGATTTCGTACTGTCCGATACGGTAGCGTCCGCGCAAGCTTTTGTAGGCGCCGTAGGATGCGCCGTCCAGACGGTTTAAGGTGTGAAAAAGTGACAAGAGGGCCTTTCATGAGAGTTGTACGGACCTAGTTTAATTCCTCTACCAGGTGTTTTGTTCCATTAGTGGGAGTACCGTATATTTAGACGAGTTCGGTACGCGTGAGTGTATCGTTCTGCTCTCATCGTCTAGGGGCCTAGGACTCCGCCCTTTCACGGCGGCAACACGGGTTCGAATCCCGTTGAGAGTACGGCCCTGTGGCGCAGTTGGTTAGCGCGCCGCCCTGTCACGGCGGAGGTCGCGGGTTCAAGTCCCGTCAGGGTCGCCACTGGGGGTATCAATCACTGAGCCGGGGCTTGGCACTGTTGGGGGATGTCTACACAAAAGCGTGAGAGGTTCTGCGCCTTTCATACTCTTCTCTTCAGGCGTTGTATTTGCAGCCCCTGAACCGTGTCAACAGTAATGGAAGCTCTTTAGACTCCGTGAGGAAACCCGATTTGACGCCATGCCTCATAAACCGCAATGGCAGCTGAGTTGGCCAGGTTGAGGGAGCGTCGAGAAGGGAGCATGGGAATACGCACCCGCTCAGTGACACGGGGGTGGTTAAGAGCGGCGTCGGTAAGGCCAGTGGGTTCTGTGCCGAACAGCAGAATATCCCCAGGCTTATAGCTGACATCGCTAAACCAAGTGCGCACGTGGCCGGTAAAAGCATAGATATCCCCCGGGCCGATGGCCTCAAAACAAGAGTCCAGATCAGGGTGGATACTGAGATCCGCAAGGTCATGGTAATCCAGGCCGGCACGCCTGAGATATCTGTCTTCCAGGGAGAAACCCAGGGGTTCCACCAGGTGAAGGTGAGCCCCAGTGCAGGCTGCCAGGCGGATAGCGTTTCCGGTGTTGGAGGGGATTACGGGGTTTTCAAAAACGATATGGAGTGAGGAAGACATACTTTAATAAAAGCACTAAGGGGTGGAATAATGAGCCACATGACTCAACATCGCGCGGTGACGTTGGACGGGAAGCTGTACCGTTCAGAAATTCTTGAAGACCTGAAAAAGCGGGTGGAGGCGCTCAAGGAACGGGGCATAACTCCTGGGCTAGGAACTGTTTTAGTGGGTGAAGATCCTGCCAGTCAGTCCTATGTCAAGATGAAGCACAAGGATTGCGCGGAGGTGGGAATTGAGTCTATTCGCCGGGATCTGCCAGCCGATATTAGCCAGGAAGAGCTTGAACAGGTAATCCAAGAACTTAACGACGACCCCGCGTGTACTGGATACATTGTTCAGCTACCGTTGCCACGTCATCTTGACGAAAACCGAGTTTTAGAGCTTATTGACCCTGCCAAAGACGCTGATGGCTTACACCCTGTCAATCTAGGGAAATTGGTTCTCAACGAGCCAGCACCGCTTCCCTGTACTCCTAACGGGTGTATTCATCTGCTGCGTCGCTTCGGGGTAGAGCTGAATGGAGCCAAGGTTGTGGTGATAGGTCGCGGAATTACCGTGGGGCGGCCCATTGGATTGTTACTGACCAGGCGAAGCGAGAACTCCACCGTCACCTTGTGTCATACCGGAACAAAAGATCTGCCAGCCGAAACCCGAGTGGCAGACATCATCATTGCTGCTGCAGGACAGCCCCACATGATTACGGCAGACATGATTAAAGAAGGCGCTGCCATTGTGGATGTGGGAGTATCGCGCAAGGATGGAAAACTTCTTGGGGATGTGGCTCCTGATGTGTGGGAGAAAGCCGGATATGTGGCGCCGAACCCAGGGGGAGTGGGGCCAATGACGCGATCGTTCCTGCTCAGCAACATCGTGGAACGGGCAGAATGGTTAGCGAACCAAGCTTAGCTAACCCGCACGACGTTCACCTTCCCCCGTCACGCCTCTCTGTGAGGCAGCAGCGTCTGGGAGTAGGTGTCTTTCTGCTCGGGCTTGTTGTGGTTGCTGTGTTCTTGCTCACGGAGCACTGGCGCCGAGGAACTTTTGCTTTTGGGATGTGCTTGCTGTGGCTTGCGGGGCTGCGATGGGTAGCAGACGGCAGGGTGATGGGAGTGCTGTCTGTGCGATCTCGTCGTTTTGATTCTCTCTACACGGGAATCCTGGGTGCTCTCATGATTTATCTCTCGGCGTCAGTGGATTCGCTGGGAAGCTAGAGGCTTCGCTATCAACGCGAATCCCAGTGCTGAAGAGGGATGATAGTGATTCAGGTTAGGTCACAATCCCACACGTAAAACCTTCAGTGCACGGGGGGGAGGGCTAAGAATGGCAGGAGGGGGAAGCCTGGCAGGGGGCTAAGCCCGTCAGCTATCCAACAATGGTCACTGCTGAGGCATCGGCCTCAATTTTGAAAAGAAGCACAATGGCAGCTGCTGCCAGCACAGCAAGCAGTCTATCCTCATCAAGCTGCTTGGAAATCGTCACGTCAAAAGCATGAGCCCCTGTGATGGCTTTTCGGAGAGGCACGTGCTTGCTGGTAAGGCGTACCCGAATGCCGTCATCGAAGGTGAGGCTATAGTTTGAGGTCAGACCTTCCCGCAGTAAATCATGGGACTTCCCATTTGCGAGTTCCAGAGTCACACCACGAGGAATGATCCCTATCCGGTACAGTTCCGCAATCGGAGTGTTGTCCCGAGAGAGTTCAAAACCAGCAAGGCCTACTTTCCGTGAGGTCAGCTCAGCAACAGTTCGCTTGGAATCACGGATAGCTAAGGTGGAGCCAGTCAGGATACGTGCGAAGAATTTGCTGGTGGTAACGATTCTCCCGATCCTATGACCGGCCTCATCGGCAATGGTGTAGTGGTTTCCGAAGATATTGGATCCCAGGGTGACGCTGAACCTGGTGACCTCAGTGAGGGACGTCATGGGATTGATGTTACAGGAGAGCTATCACTGGGAGGGTGTTCCTTCGGGGAT